>NZ_JBAKBA010000033.1:0-45002 GCF_038155225.1 Psychromonas arctica
CTAAATAAGTTTAATTAAATAGAATATTTGAAGCCTGCTATACGCAGGCTTTTTTATGCCTGTAATAAAATACATTAAATTAAATGTATGAAATGGCATGGCAGATAGAACAACGAAATCGAACCAAGTTAACACCCAAAATAAAGTGCTAGTCCTACTAGTTCTTATTTCTAAATAAGTTTAATTAAATAGAATATTTGAAGCCTGCTATACGTAGGCTTTTTTGTGCCTGTAACAAAATAAATCGCATACGAAATCTAAACAAACATAAAGTTGTGATTGTCTATTCAAAAAATGAATTAATATTTTCCAATAAAACAAAAAAAAGATAATTTCACTATTGTTTATAGAAAAACATTTAAAATAAGCGGTTTAATTTAACAGTCTTTTATGACTTAAAAGCCTTAAAACCTACTGAAAGGTAAACTATTTAAATTTAAAGTCCCAACATTGCCCTTCCCTTTTTTAAGTTAAAAAATGAAACAATAGTTGTTACACTCCATCAAAAATAACAACTTTAATTTCACAATCTTGTAACTACCGCTTCAAATAGCAAATAATCAACGTCAAAAGAAGAGTTAAACAATATTTAAAGATATTAAGAAGCTAACTTGACAGAATCTACTTAATTTCAAAGACATTTATTGCAATTGATTCGCTTTTTATGATCAAATTAGCCACAATATAATGACTCAAGCAATAGGTAAAAGAATATGAATCAAGAATCTCCAAGCCTTCTCTGGCACGATTATGAAACTTTCGGATTAAATCCAGGAACGGACCGCCCCTCTCAATTTGCAGGAATTCGTACCGATCTTGATTTGAATGTCATTTCTGAACCTTATCAATGGTATTGCAGACCACCTAATGATTACTTGCCAGCCCCAGAAGCGTGTTTAGTGACAGGCATAACACCGCAATATGCATTGCAACATGGTGAATTTGAAAACCAATTTATATTTAATATATTGCAACAATTTCAACAAAAAAACACTTGTGTCGTTGGCTATAACAACATTCGATTTGATGATGAAGTTACACGTTTTACTTTGTATCGTAATTTTCACGATCCTTACCAGAGAGAATGGCAAAATGGGTGTTCTCGTTGGGACATTATTGACATGGTTCGTGCTTGCTATGCACTTAGACCTGATGGCATTGAATGGGTATTTGATGAAAACGATGCACCAAGTTTTAAACTGGAATTATTAACAAAAGCCAACAACATTATTCATCAGCAAGCTCATGATGCTATGTCTGATGTTTATGCAACCATTGCGATGGCAAAATTAATCAAAACCACACACCCAAAATTATATGATTATTGCTATAGCTTGAGACAAAAAAATAAAGTACTGAATGAATTGAAATTAGGCACCTTTACTCCTTTGGTTCATATTTCAGGCATGTTTACTGCAATGCAAGGTTGTTGTTCTTATATTTTACCGATAGCACAACATCCAACAAATAATAACGCAGTCATTGTCCTCGATTTAAATAAAGATATTTCACAATTGTTATCGTTAAGTATTGAAGAGATCCAATCATATTTGTACACCGCAACAGATAACTTACCAGAAGGGATCAACAGACCACCGATTAAATTAATCCATATTAATAAATGCCCTATTGTCGCAAGTGCAAAAACATTAAGTGCTGAACGAGCAAAAGAATTAGGTGTGGAAGCAAAACAATGCCGACAATCTATGGATACTTTTTCAGCGAATAAGCACTTAGTTGAAAAATTAATCGCGGTTTTTGATATAGAATCTAAAAGTAATAAAGAGCAGCAGCCAGAGCAAAAATTATATTCTGGAGGTTTTCCGACAGCCAATGACAAAAATCAAGCAAAAGCGATCACAACTTTGTCACCACAACAGATAGCTGATTACCAAGCTACTTTTGATGATCCTAATTTCGATAATTTATGGTGGCGATACAAAGCAAGGAATTATCCACAAATTTTATCACTTGAAGAACAACAAAAATGGGCAAGACACAGGGAGGCTTATCTTATTGAACATGTCGATAATTATGTCGCTCGTTTAGAAATACTAGCAATTGAGCATCAACATAGCCCAGAAAAGATAGAAGTTTTGCAAAAACTGGGACATTACTTAGAATTTTTAACAGGTAATACATAAAAAACACAAAAAATGTTCTATTATAATTTGATTATATTAATCATACTATCAGAACATGGGATATTTAATGAGGGGCTTACCTGTATTACGACTATTTGTTTTTATACTATTAAGCTCTTCTATTGTTTCAAGTTTTGCTAAAGACATACCTAAAAATCAATTGCAAATGGACTACCAAAATAGTTTAAATGGTAACGATTTCTTTGATTATCCTTTTTTGACGGTATACCAAATACCAGACGCAACCTATCAATACCTTAACTCTGCTTTTAGCCGCTTTTATCGAAGCGTTTCATTCAATACTTCAATCAAAGACAGTACCTTTGTAAAAAGTAATCAATATGAAATTATTTCAATCCCTTTCATTGAAGCTAACAGCCATTATTTTCAGTTTGAATTATTCGGTAAACTATCTGACTCTGAATACAACGTTCGAAGTGAAATGACCAAAAATAATGTTCTTTATCAATATAACGAAAATTCTGAGGTGTTAGATATTTATAACAGCACACTTGCTTTAGGTGCAGGAATAAGTTTTCAAACAACCCCATTTAGTAAAGTTAAAGTTTTATTTTCTAATGAAAGTTTACCTGGTTATGGTAATAGCCAAGCATTAATTGGATTTGAATCTCAATTTTAAAGGCTCACTACACTGCAAACTCTACATAGCTCAAAAATCTATATGGTATAACAAAATTTCACTTCCCCATTTGCACACATTGGATATGCTACTATCCATTAATAATTCAAACACCCAACTGATAGGAACAATATTATGAGTAAGATTTTTAGCGATAATTCACAAACCATTGGTTATACGCCATTAGTACGTTTAAATAATGTGACAACTGGTAATGTATTTGTAAAGGTTGAAAGTCGTAATCCAAGTTTCAGTGTTAAAGACCGTATCGGTGCAAACATGATTGATGCAGCTGAGAAAAATGGCACATTAACAAAAGATGTTGAATTAGTTGAAGCAACCAGTGGTAATACTGGTATTGCACTTGCTTTTGTTGCCGCAGCTCGAGGTTATAAAATCACTCTAACAATGCCAAACACAATGAGTGTTGAACGTCGTAAATTATTGAAAGCATTAGGTGCTAACTTAGTACTAACTGATGGTGCATTAGGCATGAAAGGCGCAATCAATAAAGCAGAAGAACTTGGTGCTTCTACAACTGGTAAATACTTAGTATTACGTCAATTCGAAAACCCTGCAAACCCGCAAATCCATGTTGATACAACAGGTCCTGAAATCTGGAATGATACTGACGGTGAAATCGATGTTTTTGTAGCTGGTGTTGGTACTGGTGGTACAATTTCTGGTGTAAGTCGTTACATTAAAGAAATCCAAGGTAAGAAAATCATCAGTGTTGCTGTTGAACCAACAGATTCACCTGTTATTTCACAAACATTAGCAGGCGAAGACATTAAACCTGGTCCACATAAAATCCAAGGTATCGGTGCTGGTTTCATTCCTAAAAACTTAGATATGTCATTAATTGATCGAGCTGAACAAGTTAGCAACGAAGATTCAATTAATATGGCTCGTCGTTTAATGGAAGAAGAAGGTATTTTAGCCGGTATTTCTTCTGGTGCAGCAGTTGTAGCAGCAGCACGTTTAGCAGCAGAACCTGAATTCAAAGATAAAAATATTGTTGTAATCTTGCCAAGTTCTGGTGAGCGTTATTTATCAACCGCGCTTTTTGCTGGTGTTTTTGAAGGTGAAAACTTCGCATAACATCTAAAACATGGATTAAAAAAGGTACTTTTTAGTACCTTTTTTTATATGAAATGAAAGTCGAAATTCAGCTGCGGTCAAAAAACGCACAAAAACAACAATAATACGTAGTTTTAGCCTTCAAAGAGGAGAAAGTCGTTGACCTATCTCTCCTTATTTAGGATCATTAAATATGATTTTGGACTTTTCAAAAAAGGCACGTTAAACACGGATTTACTTGAGTTGAAGCACAATATTCTAGTTAAGAAGTATTATCATTTAGATGTTATTTCTACCTCTCATTTTTAGTGTTTATTATTGTTCATTTTGACAATTCCAATGTCACTCAATAGCAATTTTTATCTATATCAATTAAAATCGCTATCATTAAAAATTCAATTTTATTTAAGGTGTTACCATGTATCAAAAAACAGTAACTATCACAGCTCCAAACGGCCTTCATACTCGTCCTGCTGCTCAATTTGTGAAAGAAGCAAAATCATTTGCATCTGACATCTCAGTTGAAGTTGGAACTAAATCTGCAAGCGCTAAAAGTCTTTTCAAACTACAAACTTTAGGCTTAACTCAAGGCACTTCAGTAAACATCAAAGCCGAAGGCGCTGATGAGCAAAAAGCTGTTGATACGCTAGTTGAGTTAATGGCAACATTAGTTTAATTCAAGTATCTTTTATTAGATTAAATTTAGTAGTTTAAGGATAGGTTATGATATCTGGCATACTGGCATCCCCTGGTATTACGTTTGCAAAAGCGTTGTTATTACAAGAAGACGAAATTTCTCTCAATACTGAGAAAGTAAGCAATATTGAACATGAAATAACTCGATTTGTTGATGGCAGAGCAAAAACTTCAGCTCAACTTGAAATAGTCAAGCAAAAAGCTCTTGAGACATTTGGTGAAGAGAAAGAAGCGATCTTCGAAGGGCATATAATGCTGCTTGAAGATGAAGAGCTTGAAGAAGATATCATCACCTATATGAAAGCCAACAAGTGTACTGCCGACTTCGCTATCAATGCGGTTGTAGAAGAAAATGCACAAATGTTGCAAGAATTAGATGATCCTTATTTACGTGAACGTGCTGCTGATTTCCGCGATATCGGTAACCGTTTATTAAAAAATGTATTGGGCATCGAACTTATTAATTTAAGTGATATATCAGAAGAAGTTATTTTAATTGCAAATGACTTAACACCTTCTGAAACAGCACAAATTAACCTTGATAAAGTACTAGGCTTTATTACCGATATTGGTGGTCGTACTTCTCACACATCAATCATGGCACGTTCATTAGAAATTCCAGCTATCGTTGGTACTAATGATATTACTAAATGTGTTAAAAATGGTGATATGGTTATTCTTGATGCAATGAATAACAAGATCATTATTAACCCAACCAAAATTCAGCTAGCTGAAGCAAAATCAGTTCGTGATGATTTCTTAAATGAAAAAGCTGAACTTGCTAAGTTAAAAGACCTTCCTGCAACAACGCTAGATGGTCATCAAGTAGAAATAGGTTCAAATGTCGGTTCAGTTAAAGATACTGATGGTGCTAAACGTAACGGTGCTGAATGTGTTGGTCTATACCGCACAGAGTTTCTGTTTATGGATAGAGACCAATTACCTACAGAAGATGAGCAATTCCTTGCTTATAAAGATGTAGTTGAAGCGATGGAAGGTAAATCTTGTATTATCCGTACGATGGATATTGGTGGCGATAAAGATCTACCATACTTAAACTTACCAACAGAATTAAATCCATTTTTAGGATGGCGCGCGATCCGTATTTGTTTCGACCGTCCTGAAATAATGAATCCTCAATTGCGAGCACTATTACGCGCTTCTGCATTTGGTAAAATTCGCATTATGTTCCCAATGATCATTTCAGTTGAAGAAATTCGCAAACTGAAAGATATTTTAGAGACATTGAAAGCAGATTTAACTGAAGCAAACGTTGCTTTCGACAAAGAGATTGAAATCGGTGTTATGATTGAAACACCAGCAGCGGCTGCAATTGCACACCACTTAATTAAAGAAGTAGACTTCTTTAGTATTGGTACTAATGATTTAACACAATATACCCTTGCTGTTGACCGTGGTAATGAATTAATTTCAGATCTATACAACCCATTAACACCGTCTGTATTAACGATCATTAAATCTGTCATTGATGCTTCTCATGCAGCAGGCAAATGGACAGGTATGTGTGGCGAATTAGCAGGTGATGAGCATGCTACATTACTATTATTAGGTATGGGATTAGATGAGTTCTCTATGAGTGCAATCTCGATTCCAACTGTTAAGAAAATAATTCGTAGTACCACTTTTGCAGATGCGAAAGAATTAGCAGACAAAGCACTTTCTATGGCAACAGCTGCAGAAATCGAAGCGCTAGTTAACGACTTCAATCATGCTAAAGGTATTAGTTAACTAATTGATAAAAAGGTAATATAACAACCTAATATTACCTTTTTATTTTATTCTATTAAAAACTTGGAGTTTACTAATATGGGTTTTTTTGATTCATTAAAAAAAGCAGTTACAGGCAGTACACCAACAGCAAATACCATTGATATTATTGCACCTATTTCTGGTGAGATTGTTGCAATTGAAGATGTGCCAGATGTAGTTTTTGCAGAAAAAATTGTTGGAGATGGTATTGCCATTCGCCCAACAGGTAACAAAATGGTTGCTCCTTGTGATGGTGAAATTGGCAAAATTTTTGAAACAAACCATGCATTTTCAATAGAATCTGATACTGGCATTGAATTATTTGTACATTTTGGTATTGATACTGTTGAGTTAAAAGGTGAAGGTTTCACTCGTATTGCTCAAGAAGGCCAAAAAGTTAAAGCTGGTGATACCATCATTGAATTTGATCTTGCGTTCTTAACTGAAAAAGCAAAATCGATTTTAACACCTGTTGTTATTTCAAACATGGATGAAATTAAAGAACTACAAAAAATGTCTGGCACTGTTGAAGTTGCTACTGATATTGTTCTTAAAATCGTTAAATAATAATAACCTTGTATTGTTATTGAAGAGTCGCTTATGCGACTCTTTTACTTTATAAAGACCAAGCTTAGAGACCTCGCTTAAATTTTTCTTCTTGTCCCTTTTTTTGCTACAATTAATTATTCTTTCTATTTCAATTTGTAAGCATTTATTATGACAACAATCATGTACGGTATCCCTAATTGCGATACGATAAAAAAAGCCCAAAAATGGCTTAACGATAATAATATTCCATTTACTTTCCATGACTACCGTAAAGATGGTTTAGATAACGAGTTACTAGCACAGTTGTACGTCACATCAAGTTGGGAACAACTGCTCAATAAACGCAGTACAAGCTACCGAGCCCTCACTGAACAACAAAAAGAAACACTTGATGAAACGACTGTTCGTCCGTTATTTATCGAATTCCCTACTTTAATTAAACGCCCTGTTGTTATTCATCAAGGTAATGCTATCGTCGGGTTTAATATTAAAAACTATCAACAATTTTTTGCAGTATAAGGAAGTACAATGACTCACTCGCCTGTTGTAACATTATTAGAAGACTTAATCAGCCGACGTTCGGTAACTCCCGAAGATGCCGGTTGCCAAGACTTGCTTATTGCTCGTTTAGAAAAACTAGGTTTTGTATGTGAAACCATGGAATTTGAAGACACCTTAAATCTATGGGCGAGAAAAGGTACTGAAGCTCCTTTATTCTGTTTTGCAGGGCATACAGATGTTGTGCCAACAGGACCAGAAAGTAAATGGGATACGCCTCCTTTTGAACCGACTATCATTGACGGTATGTTATATGGTCGTGGTGCTGCCGATATGAAAAGTGGTATTGCAGCTTTCATCATTGGTTTGGAAGCCTTTATTGAAGAGCATAAAGATCACAAAGGCTCTATTGCATTATTAATCACAAGTGATGAGGAAGGCCCATTTATTAATGGTACAACACGTGTTATTGATGTTTTAGAAGCTAGAAATGAAAAAATTGACTACTGTATTGTGGGTGAACCATCAAGCACTAGCCATGTTGGTGATATCATTAAAAACGGTCGTCGTGGCTCATTAACTGCTGATATTGTTTTTAAAGGTACACAAGGTCATGTTGCTTACCCTCATCTAGTCAACAACCCTATTCATCTTGCGACACCAGTATTGACCGAACTATTTCAAACTGAATGGGATAAAGGGAATCAATACTTCCCAGCAACGAGCTTTCAAATTACTAATTTTAATTCAGGTACTGGTGCAAGTAACGTTGTTCCTGGTGATGCTATCGTACAATGTAACTTTCGTTACTCTACGGAATTAACGGCTGACATTTTAACTGAAAAAGTTGAACGCATTCTTAATAAAGCAGAATTTGAATACGATATTAAGTGGACTTATAACGGGCAACCTTTTATCACCGAACCAGGTTCGTTAACCGATGCAGTAGCACAAGCGATTTTATCAACTAATGGTATCACAACAGAGCTATCAACAAGTGGTGGGACTTCTGATGCACGCTTTATTGCGCCTACAGGTGCTCAGGTCGTTGAATTAGGCCCAATCAATGCCACGATACATAAAGTGAATGAATCGACTAATATCGCGCAATTAGACGAACTAGTAGATATCTTTAAATTAACCCTTAAGAATCTACTTGCATGACCTCGATTGCCATGACGCCGATGCAATTAACCGGTCAAGTGCAAACTCATCTTGTTGAGTTTGCACCCAACAGACTGCTACATAAACAAGTTATTGCTGACTTCACTGCCCTTCAACGGGCAGCTAAGCAACAAGGCTTTACTTTGCATATTGCAAGTGCATTTCGCAGCTTTGAGCGTCAAATGCACATTTGGAATAATAAATATTCTGGCGTTACGGCTATTTTGGATAAAAATGAGAAACCTGTCGATATTCAAAATATAAGCGAAGTAGAGAAACTTTATAAATTATTGCATTGGTCTGCCCTTCCCTCTGCGAGCCGCCATCATTGGGGAACGGATATTGATGTTTATGATCCGACATTGCTGCCTTCGAATCAATCTTTACAGCTACAAAAAAATGAATACTTAAATGGCGGTTATTTTTCAGAGTTAACAGAATGGTTAGGTAATAATATTCAACAGTTTGGCTTCTATCGTCCTTATCAACACGATCAAGGTGGTGTTGCCCAAGAGCCTTGGCACATCAGTTATTTTCCGTTAGCAGATAAATTTTTATCTCAATTAGATTTAAATCTTATTTCAAGTACGCTAAAGCAACATCCAGTGTTAGGTAATTCGCTAATTCAACAAGAGTTACCTATCATATATAAACAATATATTTGCAACATTAATGCACGCTAAATGTTCACTAAAGGAATAATTATGTCTGAACGTCGTAAGTTTTCACGTATAAAATTTCAATGTCACTGCTCGCTTATTTTTGATGGAAAAATTCCAGCACATGATTTTGATGCATCACTAGTTGATATTTCACTCAATGGCGCATTAATTGCTGTTACAACCCTTTCCCCTAATGTTATTCACGAGCAGGTTCAGATAAATCTAATACTTGAAGGATCTGATGTGCAACTGTTATTAAATGGTATAGTTTGCCATCAACAAGAGCTGTTATTAGGTATTCAATTTACTACTATTGAATTAGAAACAATGACCCATTTAAAACGTATCATTGAGCTTAATTTAGCTGATCATAACGAGATGCACAGAGAGTTTGAACAACTCATAGAAATGTATATCGCAGAGAGCTAACACAGTTCCAAAAGCTTTTATTGAACATTAGACTAATGTAATCATTATAAAATGTGCAGCATAAACTACACATTATAAAAAATGACCAATAATGGAAGTACAATATAGTGAACTAGCTATATTAAAGCCCTAGTTCACTTATCCGTTTGAATATTAGTCTTTAAAGTTATTAAATTGAAAGCCCATTCCAAGATCACATTCTTTAACTAAGCGCATCGCTTGTTGTAAATCGTCACGTTTTTTACCTGTTACACGTAACTGATCACCTTGAATAGAAACTTGAACTTTAATTTTGCTATCTTTGATTTGTTTTACCAATTTTTTAGCTGTCGGCTGATCAACACCTACTTTAAACTTAACATTTTGAGACCAAAACTTACCCGATTGGTCACATTTTTCTGCATCCATAGCGCGCGTATCAACACCACGTTTAGCTAAGTTTGCGCGCAACATGTCACGTAATGCATTGATTTGCATATCCGCTTCTGCTTCTATTTTGACCACTTCTTTGTTAAGTGCGATAGATGCTTTTACACCACGAAAGTCATAACGAGTACCAAGCTCACGGCTAGTGTTATCAACAGCATTTTTTACTTCTATCAAATCAATTTCTGAGACAATATCAAATGAAGGCATTTTTATTCCTTAATAAACAGTTTAAAATAATATCAGATGAATTTACCAGAAAACGACTCAATCATCTATCCATACACTCTACTTTGTTGCTTGTATCTTATAATACAAATTAGCATAATGAAGAGACTAGCTAATCGCGATACATAAACAACCCACTAAATGGTCTAATAATAAGCGAACAAGTGAGTAAATAAGTCAGTTAACAAATATGTAGAGGATTATATGATTCAGATTATTGGTGCAGGTGCGATTGGTTGCTTATGGTTAGCAAAACTACATCAATCTGGATATCCATGTCATCTCGTTTCTCGCCCCAGTGCTAAACCCCCTCAGCAACAATTATATTTTACTGACTTACAGGGGCAACAGCATCAATTTGCTATTTCACATAGTCAGCAATTATTAACATCGAAGGTAGATGTCCAACAAAGCACTATATTAGTTTGTGTTAAAGCACCTCAAGTACTTTCTGCTTTACTCAATCAACAGCAGCATATAAGTCCTCATCAAGTTATTATCTTAATGCATAATGGTTATGGTTGTGCAGAAGAAGTAAAACATCACTTTCCAGAGAACTCTATCATTTGTGCAACAACTGCAAATGCAAGCTTATTAAATAGTCCATTGAATGTCACTCATACTGGCATAGGACCTAGTTATTTTGGTGTTTTTCAATCAACTTATAAACTCACTATTATTGATAATAATTTAAAAAAACACCTTGAGCCTTTGCAAAATGTAATGGCAGATGTATATTGGACCGAGAAAATCCTTGAGAAATGTTGGCTAAAGTTAATCATTAATGCCGCTATTAATCCACTTACGGCGATCCATCAAATTACCAATGGTCAATTACAAGCATCACAATACAAAGCTTTAATTCAACCTTTAGTATTAGAAGTATTTAGTATTGCAGAAGCTGAGCAGATTGATTTTGAATTGACCGAGTTACAACAAACTGTTTCAAATGTTATTAAAGCAACTGCTGGAAATTATTCATCAATGAATAGGGATATTTTTTACGGTAGGGAGACTGAAATTGAATATATCAATGGTTACCTTATAAAAAAAGCGCAACAACATAACATTGCAACGCCTATTTTAAGTGATTTATACCAACAAATTAAAGTGTTGGAGAATCGCTAATTAACTGCTGTAAATATTCATTCATACGGCTATTTAATTTATCTTGTAATCGAGGTGTTAATAATTCTTTTTGTTTAGAAGATACTTTAACTGGCCATCTTTTACGGCTAATCACTTGGTCATTCTCAGTAATGGTTAACACATAACTACCACGTAACCAATGCCAAGCATCAATATAGGCAGGCTTAATCATATCCATCTTTGCTGATATTCGTAATGGCGATGCATCTACTACTGTAACACCTAAGTGAGATAGTCCAGCCTCAAGTGAGGACTGTTGTGACTCAATATCAGCCTCTACACTGACTTTTAATGATGCCAATTGTTGTCTAATTAATTGTTCTACTTTTTGACTTAAAATATCAACAGGAATACCACTACCACTAATATAATTAAGTTGTAAGTCTGCCATTTTACGTGTTATTTGTATATCTCTAGCAGTTCGTAATGCATTAACCGCTACAATCGAGTTAGGTGCAACGTTAATACTATAATCAATTAACTCAGCCGTTTGTTCGTCTAAATCTATAATTGACTCCGTTAAGTTTTGTGCTGCGCTAATGCGATGCAAAACAGCAAGTGCATAATATTCACCAGTAGGACTTAACCAACTTTCTTTTATTTCTACTCCCTGAATTGCCTGCTCACTTTCCGTTTCAATATTTCTATGCAAAGTACTTGAGCTTTCCATTGTCACCCCTAGGACGCTTTCTTCCTTTACTGCTTCTGTTAATGTTTTTGTTTCCGCTTTTACATTAACAGAGAAGATCTCAGCTAAATTTGCGATCGCGTTTTTTGAAGCGCGAGTACGATTTGAAGCATCACCTACTGCAGTTAAATAAACTTGGCCAGAATATTTATTCTGAGCATGATCAATCCAATCTGGTCGCTCTGTTTCAGCCTTTTCTTCATTTGTTGGTGCTGCACACGCACTGAGTAAAAACAACGACAATAAAATAGGTAATGCTAATGTTATTTTTTTCATACTGATTCCTTAGCTTTTTAATTTTTTAGCTTCGTTAATACTTTTGATTTCTTAATGAGCATTAATTAACACGAAATATTATTGTTGGTAATGGAAAATTTTATCAGATAAACCAGTTGCCAAAATAACATGTTGTTTACCTTGGTTTAAATTGACTGGATTCTCACTTTGGTTGTTTGTTGAAATAGCAATATTATCAAAACTTGTTTCTAAATAACCAAACTGTACGGTTGCTGGCAGCATATTCCAACTACGAAGATCGGCTACTTCACTTAAAAGAGTCGCAAGATTTAATAAAGCGCCTAACAATGGATCTTTTTTCTGTGCTTCTTCTACTAATTTGTATTTTGCAACAGCACGAGTAGTAGTGAGTAGTAGAATAGAAGGATATTCTTTATCTAAATCTTCTCTTGCTAAAGTATCAATATTTTCAATTAAGGCGCTATTTACTCTATGTATACCATCACTAATATTTGCTTGTTGCTGCAATATTCTTGTATTTGGATAACCAGGTACAGAGACTCTAATTAACTGTCTACCATTAAAGCTGGGCACGACTATGCTACGTTGTTCTTTATTAGAGACCACACCATTAAAATATAAGATAAAGACTTGTTTATTTAAGTTAGTTTTTTTTGCAAGGCTAGGATATAGTTTACTGTAACGATCGTACTCTTGATCATTTCCCATCTTTTTACTTGCACGAAGCAAGCCTAACTTTAGACCTTCAGGTAATCCTATTTGACGCTTATTAAGTATATTTTCTGTTAATTGATAGCTAATAAATGCGTCTGACCGTTCATCTAATAGCTCATAGATAATAGCGGATAATAAATGTGTACTTGCTAATTGACCGCTCAGGTCTTCACCTTCTGACAACTTTTTCATTTCAACATCTGCTTGCAACATTTCAATGCGTGCACCTTCGATATCCTGGTTAAATAGATAACTTAAAGCCAACATATTATGGACCATGACTCGGTCTAATGGATAACCACTGTAGCGCCTTAAGGTCTCATTGACAGTACCCGCTGCGACATTTTCTGTGATAGAAATAGCAGACAATAATTGCATTTCATTATTCGCGGTAGATAAAGATTCTATGGCAGATGTAAACTCACCAGACAACAATTGTAGATAGCCTAGGTTAAGATAATACTGAGCAATATCACTGGTATCGGGTTTATTCTCTTGTAAGATAGAAAGGATATGTTCAGGACTTGTTTGTCTTAGCTCATTAGCTAGTTTATTGTTATTTTGTTGGGCAACACAGCCCGTTAGCAATAATAAAAGAACAATAAGCAATTTGTGCATAATAATTCCACTTTAAATAAAATAGGCCCGTATTCGAGCCTATTGATAGTGTGCTTAAACACACTACATATCAGTTATATGCTTATAGACGAAGTTTACTGTTTTTAATCAGCTTTTTAATTTTCTTCTCACCAACCCAAACTTTACGATTATCTTTAAGGCTAATTAACTCTAAGTTAACTTGGTAATAACGAACTTGTGTTGTGCCATCAACATCAACAATCGTATTGATTTGACCTTGCATAATATAATCTGCGCCGTATTCTTGCCCTGCTTCTTTGCGCGTTGCTTCTGTTGCATTTAAATCTTGGTCTGCACGTTCATCTCGAATTTCTTGACGGTTAGCAGAACTTGCAACAAATTGAACTTCACCTGAATTTATTAACTCGCGCTCCATATTGGCAACAAACGTATTAGTATTAATATGTTCATGGCTTAAGTTTTTAACGCGTCCCACTATCACAACCGGATCTTTACCTTCACTTTGTACAAACTTTGAGATCCAAGTTCGAGATAAAGAATCTTCAATCATTTCACGAGCCACAAGCTGTGAATCGGTATCGTTCCAAGCTCCACTCAAATCAATTTGCTCTTGCGCATCTAAACGTTCAACTGATGTAGAACAAGCTGACAACATTAAAGTCGCTGCGACTGCAAGCCAAAAACTAGACTGTATTTTCATCGTAAACTCCACTTATAAAAGAAAAATAACAAAAGTAAGGCATTAACCTTACTCTAAAGTTCTGAAATTATTAAACTTAACTCATTAGCTCAGGCAATTAATTTACCTAGGGTTTTTCCACCTAACAAATGCAAGTGGATATGATAGACCTCTTGTCCCCCATCGCTATTACAATTCATAATTAAACGATAACCAGACTCTGCGATGCCTTCTTGCTTAGCCAATTGCTTAGCGACTGTATACATTTTGCCGATTAAAAACTCATCTTCAACTTCAATATCATTCGCGGTTGCAATCAGTTTATTGGGAATAATTAAAATATGCACTGGAGCTTGTGGTGAAATATCACGAAAAGCAGTAACGTATTGATCTTGATAAAGCATATCCGATGGGATCTCTTTATCAATTATTTTTCTAAAAATCGTTTCTTCTGGCATTTTAAAACCTCAGTATTAATTTCAATTTTAGCAAGTAAAGCAATGTCTTATAAAAGCATCATAGCAAATCACTGCAACACAAGCACGATTCCATATTTAAGTGATGAAAACATAAACGATTAAAGTTCTACAATCGCACCTTTACCAATACCTTCGTATGCATACACTGTTACGCTGTTATCACCCTCTTCCTGTTTAATGGTTTCACAGATAAAGCGAGCTAACTCCTCTACTGTTGTATCATTATCAAGTACTTCACAACGACTCGCAGGCATTAATAGTTCAAAGTAACCTTGCGGCGCATGATAAGCAGAACAATGCATTGGTACATTTGATTTAGCAGTAATAAAAGATAGTTCACTACGATCTAGCACATCACTTGTACTTGCTAAATAAATATCTGTCCAACGCTTAGTCCACTTTTCAACCCATAACTCACTATATTCACCGTTTATAAAAATATCAATTTTAGAGCGATGACCATGTGCGATGCGTTGGCAATTTCCATTATGCTTTTTTAGTCCATGCGTATAGTGATAATAAGGCGTTGTAATCTGTTCAGGACGTAATGCAATGCTTAAACCCGTCACATTATCTGGTAGTTTTTTTAATATCACTTTTTCTAGGTAACTGGCTAATAGGCTTGTCGTAATATCTTCACTGTCTAATAAACAATAAGCTTCATGAGGACTTTTTAATTGAATAACACTATTGTCATTCAGTACATAATCCACTTGTGTTCGATCTTCTTCAAATGTCACAGTACAGTTAGGAGCGGCTTGTGGTACCAACAATTTATGATCGACTTCTGAATCTATAATCGCTTTGATTTGTTTTTTAACCAATGCAAAATCTAAAATCATAGATTGCTCATTTAACTGGCCATCTAATACCACATCAACTTGGTAACTATCCCCTACAAAACCACGTTTTGCATCTAAGTAAGTTGAATCAATAACCGTTAAGTCACGTACAAATAATTTCATTTTTAATCTCTTATCTATTGTAATTAAGCTGCTTAACCCTTCTTACTTAACCTTTGTTATTGGGCGAATTAAGTAGCTTAACAACAACAATGAATTAAATCGGTTAATTAAAATGGCGCTTTGCCATCATCCAATATTGTTTCTGTAATAACGAGTTCACCAGAGTCAATTAAGGCATCACGTTTAAGTTGTTCACGTAAATTAGGCGGTATACCTTGAATGGTCAGCGTATCGGATGCTTCATCATATTTAATAGAAGAGCCTAAATGTTTTTGGTCAAAGCTGATATTCATGCCACCCCCTGTGCCAACATATTTAGTTAATTTACGCATGAGTGTTCTATCGGCTGGAAAATTTTCTTCTAGTTGATAATCTTCACTCACAAAATCATAAAAACTACCTTCTAAATCTGAAGTACTTTGAAACTCTTCTGATAGTGCCGACAAATCAATATCTTCACCCTCTTTTAATTGCTCTTTACAGTAATTAGAAGTCACTTCTCGTACTGCTTGTTTTTGCTCTGTTGGCAGCTCTTGTTTTTCACAAAACTCTTCTACGGCTTTTAATAAACCTTCATTTTGTACTTTTGCATCAAAACCTTCCTTAGCGCCCATGAAATCAAGGAAAAAATCTGAAACTTTACGACCTACACGTCCTTTGATAAATGAAATATAACGATTGGCTTCAGGATCACGCTTTAATAACGTTAAATCGATACGTGCCACTAATTGAATCTTACTTGTTTCAATGTGCTGACTGACTTGCAGCTCTAAATTTTCATTCACACTTATCGATTGATTATTTTGTAATAATGCAATTAATAAATAGTCGCTGGTTGTCCAAGTATATTTACTAACTAGTAATACACCTTCTTCTGCAAAATCATGCTCTTTTAATTCATCAACAAAGCGCCCTGCTGCTTGTTGAGAAAAACCAACGAAATCTAACTCACCATTTAATTCTTCGGTTAATGCGCGTTGGAATAGTTGGGATTTTTCGCCTTCATTAGCAAAATAAGCGAATGCTTTATTCGATTTACTTTGATAACTGCGGTGTAAATCCATCACAAGTTGTTCAATAGAAGGTGAAATAGGTAACTCACCTTCGCGCATTTTACATTTTAAGACGCCTTCACTGTTGTAATTCAAAGAGTGTAAAATAATGTTAGTAGCGGAAACGTTCATAGAAAAATGACCTTGTTGGAAGCGAAAGAACTTAATTGATAAATTATACACACAGCAAAGGATCTTGAAACAGGAAATATTAGGTTAATTATCTGATCAACTTTTAAAATTCGCGTTGTTAAGTGATTGGTATAATAATACGAGTGCGGTATCATAACGCAATTATTATTCCTTACATTAGAAGTTTATTATGCCAATTCAATCAAAGTACTCTAGCCAGAAAATAGAATCTATCCTTGACCAAGTAATGGAAGTATTACATGAAAATGATGTGTCAGTAGATTTGAGCTTAATGATACTTGGTAACAGCATTACACATGTTATCAATAGTCAGGTACCAACCTCACAACGTAAAGCCATTAGTGACAAATTTGTAAAAGCATTAAGTGCTTCTATCAATTTAAAAGATAAATAAAGCAGATGGTTGAAACGGGTCATAAATTTCACGATAACGTAGCCAAAAAAGTCGCATGGGCGCATTGGTTTACGTTTTTCAATATCGTTGCTATTTCTTTAATTAGCTTACGGTATATTGCATATTCAGGATTAGCTGACACAGGGTTAGGCATTGTCTATCAATTCGTCAGTTTATTAGGGCATTTTAGTTTTCTTTCCGCCGTTGTATTCGGCATCCTAATATTTCCTTTAGCATTTATTATATCGAATAATTTATTGTATCGGTTAATTTCCATTTTGATCGCCACTACGGCAATCACTTTCTTAATTGTTGACACACAAATATTCCGACTTTATGAGTTTCACCTGAACCCTCTGATCTGGCAATTTTTACAAAAACCAGAACAGGTAGAAGAAATTTATTCAATTAACCTACATTATATTTCGATTCCTATTACCTTCGCGCTAGAAGTTTTTTTCTCATTAATTCTATGGAAAAAAGTTCGCAACATACAAGCAAAGCAGATAGGTAAACCGATTGCTTTATTCTTGTTTGCTAGTTTTGTACTGAGTCACCTTGTGTTTATTTGGGCTGATGCAACTCAATATCGTCCAATTACTCATCAAAAATCCTTATACCCTCTCTCTTATCCTATGACTGCACGTACTTTCCTTAAAAAACAAGGTTGGTTAAATGAGGATATTATACAAAAAAGAGAGCTTGGGGCTGCTGGTACAAACCAACAAGAACTCAACTATCCACTTGAGAAGTTAGTTTACTCAAAGAGTCCAACTGCAAGCGCTGATAAGAATATATTAATTATTAATATCGAGTCTTTAAGAGCGGACATGCTGAACCCTCAAAATATGCCAAACCTCCAAGCACTAGCTGATCAAGGTATTAATTTTAAAAATCATTTCAGTGGTGCAAATAATAACGAACAAGGTGTATTCAGCCTGTTTTATGGCCTGCCTAATAGTTATTGGTACGGGGTCACTGAGAACCATATACCACCTGTTTTCATGACTAAAATTAACGAAGAAAATCGTCCTATTGGTCTTTTTTCAAGCATAGGTTTTGTACATCCTAAATTTTTACAAAGTAGCTTTAGTCACTTAAAAGGCAAAAACAACGTCTATTATTCAAAAGCACAAAACAATAATCAAGTGATTCAACAATGGGGTGAATGGATAACCTCTCAAAGCAAGACCACTCCTTGGTTTGGTTATATATATTTGGAACAACAAAACGAGCACTTATTTAACCAACCAAGTAAAAAATCGATCCCACAACAAACAGAGCGCTTAGCGTTGTACCAATCACAAGTGAGTACTATTGATAACCAAGTAGCCCGTTTAATTGATAAATTAAAGCAACAAAAACAATATGAAAATACAGTTATTGTCATTACTGGAACACATGGTCAATCGTTTAAAGAGCAGAATACAAATGATGCTTTAATCAGCGGTGCGAATGTACCTATGGTGCTAATTTGGCCTAATAAAGCGCCTCGAACTATCTATAGAATGACCAGCCATGTAGATATTATCCCAACACTTATGCAGGATATATTTGGTATTGAAAATCAAAGTAATCAATACAGTAGTGGTCATTATTTATTAAAAGACAATGATAGAGAATATGTTTTATCAGGTGACATTAATAATTATATTATCTACGAAGACCGTAAAATCACACAGTTTTCAGGTAATGGAGATATTAATAGTATTGACTGGCAAGGTGAACATATTGAAGCAAATGAACACAATGATAAATTTAATATCACTTTATTAATCGATGTGTTATCTACTTTACGCCGCTTTAATCAAAACTAATTTAGTTAAAAATAAGCAGTAAAAAGGCCGATAAAAATAATAGCTTTTATCGGCCTTTTGTATTTAAACTAATATAACTTACGTCTAAATTACTAGTACATTTTACTATTATTCTGATGACAATATCACCAACAAGTGAGCGTCACTTATTTACGAACACTTTCATTCGTTGATTCAAATAACGGCGTTAATTGATTATTACCAATCCATTTATGACAGTGTGGAGCAACATCTGAACGTTTTTTAATACGATGCTCTTTCTTAGTCCCTAGCATAATAAAAGCAACAGGTTCTTGCTGTTTAGTCAGGCCAAATAACTCATGAACTTGCGTTAGTTCCGCAGCATCGGTGCTATACCAAATAGCTGCGATATCTTCTTGTTCTGCTGCTAGCAAGATATTTTGACATCCTGCTGCCGCAGCTAACACTTGATCTCTTCTAGACACTGCATGAGGTTCGACGATATCAGCTGAAACCAGTACCACCATTGGTGCATCTTTTAAGTAGTTGGTTAACCGACGAATGCGCGCAGGTTCAATATGACCAGCATTATCCAGCCAAGCATGACACATTGACTCGCACATGCTTGGAACATACTCTGTATCAACAACCACTAAATGCCATGGTTTGATATTGCCATGATCAGGCGCGCTCATTACCGCTTGAAAGATACGTTTTAGTTTTTCACTATCGGGTGCAGGATGCTGCATCTCATGTACATGACATGAACTACGTTGATAAATAAGATCTAATGCTGACACTCTTAATTCCTTTTATAACCTAACAAAATTAAACAAATAAAGTACAAACCACCAATAATCGACACCAAAATACCACTAGCAATCTCAAAAGGTGCAATTAAGGTTCTACCCAGTCCATCAGCCAGTAATAATAACCAAGCGCCGACTAAACCACTGCCAAGCAATAATACCCAATGACGAGTTTGCCCCATCAAGCGTAAAATATGTGGAGAAAGTAATCCAACAAACGCAATCGCACCTACTGCAGCGACTGCTGCTGCAGTTAACAAGACCACTAATAAAATGATTAATAAACGCAGTTTCATTAACGGTTGACCAAGGTGTAACCCCCAATTTTCACCTAAAGTGAACAAATCTAATTGGCGAGCCAACGCT
Organism: Psychromonas arctica; assembly: GCF_038155225.1. Lineage (GTDB taxonomy): Bacteria > Pseudomonadota > Gammaproteobacteria > Enterobacterales > Psychromonadaceae > Psychromonas > Psychromonas arctica_B. The sequence continues at coordinate 20,371 of NZ_JBAKBA010000033.1, forward strand.
AATAACGCTAAACAACAAGGTAATGTCACCGCCAAGAGTAACCAACCTATCTGTGCATCGGCGCCGTAAGTTGTCCCGGTTAGCCAAAGCACTGTCACTGAAGCAGCGCCAGAACCAAACGTGAGTACCATTGATGCAATGGTTCCGCACCAAGCAGAGATAGCAATCCCTAATAGCGCGAGTTGAGAAACACGTAATTGATAACGCATTGCGATAAATAAAATACACACTACAATAGCGGCGCCAACTAACGCCCACAGAAAGAGATCAACACGAGAAGCGTCAGGCCAAACCTGTAAAGCTAATATAATACATAACACTGATGCCGACGTTGCTCCGGAGATATCTGGACTTGCCATTGGGTTTCTAAACAGCGCTTGTAAAGTACAACCCGCCATTCCTAAACCAATACCCGCCATCACAGCAACGCCCATACGCCATGCTGTAAATTCAAAACCAATATCACTAGGCCAAAAATACATCGCTGTTAGTACCAACAAAAAAGTAGGAATCGCAATGGCAAAGAATTTAGGTAACTTAATTAATGCCGCTAATCCAAACCCACTTTCTTGCATCGCCATGCCCATCGCACCTTTTTTGCGCGTCAGCAGGTACAAAAAAAATGGCATTCCGATTAATACAGTTAATACCCCCGTCGGTAAGCGGAAACCTGAAACAGGTAATGAACGTGAAAAGAGCTCAGCAACAATCACTAATAAAGCACCAAAGACACTGGCACAGATAACCTGCTGACGTGATTTATTAAACCCTAGCATACGAGCAATATGAGGCGCCATTAAGCCAACAAAGCCCAATACACCCACCATCGCTGTCACTAATGATGCTTGTAATACCGCAATCAATAACAACACGGCACGCCAACGTCTAACAGATAAGCCAACAACATTGGCTGTATCATCACCTAAACTCAACATATCTAATTGGCGGTGGCATAACAAAGGTAATGCCAATAGCAATAAAGAAGGGATAAAAATTAGGCTGACTAATTGACCATCGCTTTGACCAATATTGCCACTGCCCCACAGAAATAAACCATCCATACGTTGTTCTGCATAAATCATAATCGCAGATGACAAAGCGCCCACGGCAAGACTCATCGCCATGCCGATTAAGATAAGCTGTAATTTACCGCCACCGATAACCTGCGAAAGTAACAAAATCAACATTGAAATAACTAAAGCAAAAGAAAAAGCGGCGATCCACACTTCCCAAATACTCGGATCATCAATAAAAAGATTAATAACCATCGCACCTAATAACGCACCAGCACTAATACCAATGGTTGAAGGTGAAGCAAATGAATTACCTAAAGCGGTTTGGACCACTGCCCCTGATTGAGCAAGCAAAGCACCGCATAATAGTGCCATTAATAAAGTAGGTAGTAACAATTGATAAAAGTAAGTTATTTCATAATCGTTAATCAATACTGTTTGCTGATAATGTTGCCAGCTAAATATAGCAACAACGATAATAAATAATGAGATAAGTGGCCAAGCAGCACTTCGTCCTTTCATTAATTCAGCGTATTTAGCGAGCATGACTTTTCTCCAACAAGGTGTGAGTAAATGCTCGCGCCATTCTTACAACAGAAACAGGGCCACCAAAACTCCACAGTGGAGACACCGTATAAATATCATCATTTTTAACGAACTGATGTTGTGCCCATAATGGTGATGTCATCATTCTTTCACCTTTACCCGCTGTTTCTTGCACCAGAATAAGTGCCGTATCTTGTAACATTTTAATTTGCTCTAGTTGTAAATGCGTAAAATCCTTACCTGGCAACGTAATATCCCATTGATAATCAAGCCCTAGTTGTGTTGCAATAGATGCCGCTAAACTTTGTTTAGAAAAAACACGTAAGCCATAACCCATTCCCACAAATTTTCCATAAGCTATTTTCTTACCTTGCAAACCTTCACGGCCTAATATCAAACGTAAACGAGCTAACTCTGCATCCATTTCCAACAACTGTTGTTTCGCTAATGCCGTTTTGCCAACATACTCTGCAAGCTGTAAATAGTTGATTCGCATTTGATCCATATAGCGATAATCAGTTTGTTCAAAACGTGAAAATTGTTGAAGTAATAACGTCGGAGCGATAGCATTTAACTCATCTAATAAACGGGCATGGCGGAATGGATAACCAATAATAAGATCGGACTTTTGTTCTATAACGGCAGGTAGACTAGGAAAAGCACGATTACCGACTTCAGCAACACCTTCAGGTAGAGCAGGATGATTAGATTGCCATTTTCGATAACCATTAATTGACGTCAGTGCAACGGGTTTAATACCTAAAGACAATAACATTTCAGCAGCAGACCAATTTAAGGCCACCGTTCGAGGCGTATTAATCAGTGTAGTGGGCAGTGATAAAGGTAAAACAGCATCATCTGAAACGTCAATGGTTTCAAAATTTTTAACTTTAGTTGTCGTTTTAATGTTTGTTATTTGATCTGATTGTTCATTAACTGATTGATCAAATGTCTGCTTCACTTCTTCACTAAAAGCGCTATGAGGTAGTACAAAAACACCGGCCATTGCAATAGGTATAAACCAACGTAGCATTAGTCCTTCCTCTTTGCATTTGATTCAGTCTTTGCATTTGACTCAGTTTTTGCATTTAATTTGGTATTAGTAGTGGAATCGATATTGGTAGAAGACTCAGTATTAGCAATGAACTTAGCAGCATTCAATTTAACCGCATTAGTTCTTGGCCACAATAAAGTTTGCCCTTCCACTTCAACACGCGTGACAGACGTATTATAAACTTGAGAGACACGCTCTGCCGTTAATACTAAATCGATATCTCCTGATGCAACTACTTTACCTTTCTCTAACATAATCGCATGGTGGCTAAACTCTTGTGCATGGTTAAGGTCATGTAACACCCAAATGATCGTTTTACCATATTGTTCATTAAGACGTTTAACGATATGCAACAATTCAACTTGATGACCAATGTCTAACCATGAAGTCGGTTCATCTAGCAAAACGATATCGGTATCTTGTGCTAATACCATTGCTAACCAACAGCGTTGAGCTTCACCACCAGAAAGTGTTTCAATGGCCAAATCTGCAAATTCAAGCACACCTGCTTCTTGCATTGCCCAATGCATTTTTTCTTTATCTTTTTTAGTTAATGGAGCAAACCAACGTCGATGTGGATGACGACCAAACTCAACCAAATCAGCAACAGTTAAACCAACTGGCGTGCTATGTCGTTGTGGTAACATAGCAAGTTTAAGTGCTAGGTCAGCACGGGAATACTGCGTTATTCCTTTTCCAGATAATTGAATCTCCCCAGTGTTAATTTTTTCCAAGCCAGCAATAAGTTTTAGTAACGTACTTTTGCCAGAGCCGTTCGGGCCGATTAACGCCGTCACTTTTCCTTCTTGGAATTCACAGGAGATATTATCTAGAATTAACTTGCCGCCTAAGCGACAAGTTAATTTATTCACAGTGAGTAATTCAGTCAACGTTAGAATTTCACATTATAGTTAACTGAGTAAGTACGGCCTTGACCTTTAAAGTCAGTTAAATTTGTTAAGCCATAAAATACATCTGCACGTTGTGACCAAAGTGTTTCATAATCTTCATTAAACAAGTTTGTTACACCTAATTGCATACTACCTACTGGTAAACGTACGCTAGTTAATAAATCAACAGTATTATAACCATCAATTTCTTCGTCATTTGCGTCTTCATAATCAAACAGTTGAGTTGTTTGTAGTCGAGTATTGGTTATATTTGTAGCCCAATTTATATAAGCAGTCGCCTTTGATGGACTGGCAGTTGTAACAGATAAGTCTTGCCATTTACCATCGGTCTTACTTTCACTTACTATGTACTGAAAGTTACCACCAACACTTAATGCATTTGTTAAGGCATAATCAAGCTGCCCTTCTAAACCATAAATACGTACATCATTATCAATAACGTCAATTGAAAAGTCATCTTGAAGCTCAATTTCTTTATCTGAAATTGAATAATACGCTGCTAACTGTGTAGAAAGCGATTCTTGATTTAAGCGCCAACCTAATTCAACAGCATTAGTTTTAACTCCTTCCAATGGGCTATCAGAAACATTTACACTGTTTGCAACACTACCATCTGCATTATAAGTACCTTGGCCATAATACTTAGCACTATCAGGAATTTCGAAACCTTGAGATAGGTTTAACCAAACTTGCTGTTCTTCGTTTATTTTATACAAAATACCGGCATTAAGTAGTGTATTACTATAATCATTACTACCACCTTCGATGGCATCGTAATTAGTTGTATCACCTATTAGTCCAGCATACTGCTGCTCTGAATCAACAAAATCAGATACTTTAATATTCGTGTATTGATAACGAATACCTCCATGTAAGTTCCATGAATCATTAAGTTCATATTCAGCTTGTAAAAATGCAGCAATAGATGTGGTATCGATATCAGGGTAGCGACCAGCATCGCCGATTGGATCGTAAACTAATCCATTAGAAGCAGCGGCAGTACCAATATTATAATAACTTTGTGTTGCCTCAAATTGCTCAAACTCTAAATCTGCGCCATACACTAATTTAAGTTGATCTATTGGTTGAGCAGTCAATACGACTTTAGTACCAATCACCGAAGTTTCTTGTTCCGACGCACTTACATTTGTAAAAGCACCGTTAGGAGCAGGGTTAAAACGCAAAGATTCTTCACGGTAATATAGTTGTACATTTAACGTCTGGTTAAAGAAATGACTGTCACTATAATTTGCTGCTAGCATTATTCTTTTAGTTCGAGCTTGATCATCCAAGTCGTAACCTTCAACCATTTCTAATTCTCTGCTTGGGTCGAATAAATAGCTATAACTTGGGCCATAATCAATACCATAATCACTATCTTGTCCACTATCGTAAAACTGCGCCATTAGCTCAAGGCGTTTAGTATCTGAAATGTCAAAACCAACATTACCTAAAATATCTAATTGAGAAACAAATTGGGAAGGAGTTTGAGCGAAATCATGTAAGATCATGTCGCCATCAGCATCATACCTACCTTCAGCTTGATCATAAGAAATAGCTAAACGTGCATCCATCTTCTCTGTTGTTTTAGAAATCGATTGTGCAACTTGGTACTGTATATCTTCTCTTTTGTTAAAACCAGATTTAGCTCCTATCCAAGTTTCGCCATGGATACCGAGTTCCTCACTGCTGCCTTTTTTGGTAATGATATTGATAATACCACCGGTACTACCACCACCATACATTGCTGAAGCGCCTGATATAACTTCAATACGCTCTATATTGAATGGGTTAATAGCATCAAATTGACGGCTGATACTACGTGAAGAATTTAATGAAATACCATCAATCATCACTAATGCTGTTCTACCACGCATATTTTGTCCTGCATTAGAACGAGATTGACTACCCACATCTAAACTGGGGATCAGGTTCGCTAACGCAGCCTTAAAATCCACACCGGATTTTACTTGTTCAGCTATTTGCTCACCTTCGACGACTAATACCGTTGCAGCAATATCACTAATACTTTGTGCACTTCGATTAGCAGTAACTACCATCGCATACCCATTATCATCTACGTCTGTTTTAGCTTGTGCTTGCACAGACATTCCCAGCATACCTATGAGGATAGGGTTTAATATAAATTTAATTTGATTTGATTTAGTAAGTTTCATGAAAAATTCCGTTTAATTAAAAATAAAAGTTTGTTTATATTTATTATCAAAGTTGAGTTTATTGCCATTAAATTTGATACCACTCAATCAGATACCAACAAATGAAGCCTTACTCTTAATCTACGTTAAGATTTTGCAATGCTTACTTTATTAGTCGTATTTACCCTATGACCTCGGTGATAAACCATTCCACCAGCACACAAGATCAATACCATTAATAAGATAAAACTCAGTAATAACGCTTGTTGGCCTAGTATTAAAAGTAATCCGCCAGCTAGACCTCCAAATGCATTTCCCAAAGTATGACCTTGAGATACCGCAGCAGATGTGCGGGCTTTATTATATTTGCTAGCGTGTATTGCTAATGCTGTATACCAAGCAGGTGCCATTGATAACGCAGCACTAATCAACACAACAGCAACAATCAATTGCTTCTGCATCACAAATAAAAGACTCCCAGCAATAAAGCTGGCAGAAATGACGAATATGAACAAAATCGGCGAACGACTAAGAGGACGATATAAAATAAATAATGACACCAGTGCGCTAGCACTGGCTGCAAATAAAAGGCTGGCGGTCATATTACTGGCTAACTCAGCACTGCCAAATTGCGCCAATAACAAAGGACCTAAACTAAATTGTAGTTGTGATGAAAACAACGTAATTAACACCGCTGCAATACAAACGGAGATAAGTAACGGATTAGCAAACAAAGAAAACACTTCTGTTTTTACAGATCCTATAGATGTAGGTGAAGTATGTTGAGTTAGTGCATCTAAGCTTACTTCTTGTGTTGTTAATGGATAAGAGGGAACCTGCTCATCTTTAGCGTCAGTGCTAACATCAGTATTCGCATTATGACTAAACCAAGCAATCACAGCAGCAACCAAAGTGACTGAAGCAATAAACCATAAACTAAAATAATTAATATCAATAGGAACAAAGGTTAATAAAGGAGCAGTTAAACGACCTATATTGGTCGCAATACTTGACCACACTAACTTCTCACCTTTTTTATCCTTATGAGATAAAGTTAATTGCGCACTTGGAATAATGGCACTACAAAATAGACCATGCAGCACTCGCGATAAACATAAAGCGATGACTAAGCTTATCCCTTGGAACTCAGAAAATTGTAGGAACACAATAAAGCTTAATTGTGATGCTAAGAAACCTAATAATACCCAACGAACAATAACCAAAATTGATTGATTAGCTGACGTACGCTTATCTAATAAATGTCCCCACCAGCCAGAACAACACATAAAAACAAACGTCCCTAAAGACAGAGGTAAAGCTAACGAAAATGCCGAGATTTCACCTTGTAGCATCATTGTGGGTACGAGTATGAGAATTGCTCCTTGCAATGCTCCAAGTACCCAACAAGATAAAACGGCCATCCCCTGCATTTTATTCCCTAAATTATTATTAAATATCACGAATGGTAACTAGTATCATTTGCGAGGATGATATTCCAAATGAAAACAATTGTCATTAAGATTTATTAAATTTTATTGAACTTTTTCTAATTGAGTTCTTATTGATAAACAACAAGATATTTTTAAGATAAAAATATGACATTTAAAATAAAATTAAATAAAGTATTTTATAGGGGAATTAACTATTGTTAATGAACTACGATATAAACAACACACGTTGCGGTCAGCCTTAAAAAGACAGGCCTAAGCATCAACATAGAGGAGAGTTTCTAATAAATATAGAGGTAAGCCTAAGCAAAATTTTAACATTAGATATAGAGGAGGTTATAAATAGAAGTTACATATAGAAATTATATATAAAAGTTATGAATAAAAATGGCAAACAGAAGCCATGCATTTAAGTTTATATTTTTGTCGGAGGATATTAATCGAATTAAAAGCAATAGAAATAGAATAAGCAGTAATAAATAAATGAGATATCATGGATATATAAAAATGAAAAGAAGAAGAAAAATAAGTATTAACACTAATATTTAACGATAAGAAATTAAACGCTAAATATTAGTATATATTGAACGGCGTAAGTTAAGTTATTCATGACCGCCTTTTACTATTTAGCCACTTTAACCGTCGTCGGGTCAATCCCATATTGGCTTGCTAAATATTGTAGATACCCAAGATCTTCACACATACTTTTCCCTGGTTCATCAGATATTTTGGCAACAGGTTTGCCATTAACAGACACCATTTTAATAACGATACTCAATGGCACATTACCAACATCGTTCATTAAATTAGTACCAATACCAAACGACACTTTAATACGCCCTTTAAAGCGTTTCCATATTTCGATCATGCGGGGGAAGTCTAATGAATCACTGAATACCAGCGTTTTTTCAAGTGGGTCAATATCCATACGATGGTATAAATTAATCGCTTTCTCGCCCCAAACGAACGGACAACCGCTATCATGACGTAAACCATCGTAAAGCTTGCCAAAATAAGGGTCATCAAAATCACGAATAAATGAATCCATCGAATAACAATCAGTTAATGCAATCCCTAAGCGACCTCTATATTCTCTTACCCAGCCTTCTAACGCGGCTTTTTGTGCTTCAGCTAATCGAGTAACAGCTTGCCAACTCTGGAACCATTCGTGAGCCATTGTACCCATTGCAGGTAAATCCAGCGTTCTTGCAAAGTGGACACAACTTGTTCCTAAAAAGGCCCCTGGTAATTCTGTTTTAAGGGTTTTTAAGACTTCCTCTTGCCATTGTTTACTCGCGCGGCGTCGCGTACCAAAATCAATAAAATTGAGCCCTGTTAAATCTTCTCCTGTTTTGAACAACGCTATTTTTGCGGCTAATTTTTCACGTGCAACAAATAAATCGAACCCACCACAGTTAATATAAGTATGTAATTCACTAATAATAGAAAGCGCATAAATTTCAAATAAACTGACATGTAACAAAGGCCCATCAAAGCGTAAGTTAATGTTTTCTCCATCTGAATGTATATGGATAAATTTCATATTCAGCTTAAATATGCGTAAAAACTCAATGAAGTCAGGCTTAATGAAAGACATTTTAGCGAGATAATCTAATTCTTCATCGGTAAAAGAAAGCGTACAAAGGTGCTCAAGTTGATGTTCAATATCCGGGATTAATGTTGTTAAATCTAAACCTTCTTTATTACGACAAGCGAATTTCCATTGCACATTCACTAATCTAAATTCAGCGGCATGGTAAAAAGCTTGAAGCATGCTTATTTTATAAAAATCTATATCCATCAGGCTATCAATTAACCAACGATCCACTTTTGTATTACTCATTTATACTCCAATTCCTGACTGTTGGTGATCAATACCACACCAGCGTCCCGCATCTCTTTGCATGCGAGTTTAATTGTTTCGTTATCAACACCTCTGCAAGCAGCGAGATTAACAATGACTTGAAAACCAGCTTTACACAATTGTAATACCGTGGTTTTAACACAATAGTCAGTAGCCAACCCACCCACTATTACGGTTATTATATTTTTACTCAAAAGCCATTCAATAACCCCCGTCCCTTCCCGTTCACCCAAATCATGATAACAAGCACCGTATGGATGCATTAAAGGATCAATGCCTTTTTCTACTACATAGTCATAACTGCTTTCTTGAGGTAAACCGGGAATTAACGCATTGCCTTTCGTACCAACAACGCAATGTGCAGGCCACTTTATGTCTAAATTAGGGTAATCACCTTCAACGGGTGACATTATTTCATCGGGAGAATTTGCAATCCAAGGCGCTTCAGCTGGATGGCAATCTTTACTCACCACTCGACATTGAGCAAACTCTGCTTGAGCATTTAGCTCATCGGCGATCAAATCTCCTTCAGCGATAGGCAATTCATTAGGACACAATGGTGTAAAACCACATTGAGGATCAACATCAAAACTGGCCGTTAAAGATTTATCAAGTTTGATCATATTTTTCTCCTGCTTTTGTTCAATATTACAATCAAGTTACATCAATTTATTCATTATTCCGCTAATAATATGAGTGACTCTTTTTGATAAAGTGCCTATAGCTTTCTGATCATTAACGTTAATAGATGAAAGATACACTAGAATATCGTCCCTGTTTGCTTAATTACTAATAAACTTTATTTATATGTTGTGATTAATACAGATAATCATACTTATAATAGTTCTGATGATGGTTGATAAAACAAACCTAGTCGTTAGGTAATGTACATTACCAACATGACATTTTTCTAAAAAAATGCCATTAAATACACTGAAATAATCAACTTCAAGGTTATTTAGTGACTTTTCAGGGTATAAACTCATTTTTATGATGGTTTATGTAGCCTCTTTGGCTAACTTTTATTATTCTTAAACAATTATTTACAAAACTTATATTTTCATGCGTTTTTGCTTTCACTATATGGGTTTAATTACATTCAAGGATTTAAATGAATACTGATACACATGTGTCTAATCGATGGTCAAGTCGATACGCGTACGTTTTAGCTGCAACTGGTGCCGCTGTTGGTCTTGGTAATATATGGAAGTTTCCATACATCATGGGTGAAAATGGAGGCGGTGCATTCGTATTTGTTTATCTTTTATGTATCTTCCTGATCGGTATACCTGTGATGATGGCTGAAGTCGTTATCGGTAAACGCGGACGTTCAACTCCTGCGAATGCCATTGCACATGTTGCAACTGAATCTGGCCATTCTTCTCATTGGTCAATCATCGGTACTATTGGTGTATTAGCAGGTTTCTTAATATTAAGTTTTTATACCGTTATCGCAGGATGGGCTGTCGCTTATGTTTTCTTTGCAGGCTATGGTGAATTCAGCGCAGCAGCTGCAGACCCAGCAACGAATGCGGATATGATTGGTGCTCTGTTTACTGACTTAATCACTAGTGTTCCACAACTACTTATTTGGTCTTCATTAACGCTTATTGCTGCTGTTTATGTGATTTCAAAAGGGGTTAAAAACGGATTAGAAACAGCGATTACTTACCTAATGCCGTCTCTATTAATCCTACTGGTAGGCATTATGCTTTATTCAGCAGTGGTTGGTGATTTCGCATCTGCATTTGCATTTATGTTCCATGTTGATTTTTCTCAACTAACGATCGAAGGTGCTTTAGTGGCATTAGGCCATGCCTTTTTCACACTGAGTTTAGCAATGGGTATTATGATGATTTACGGTGCATACTTACCGAAAGGTGTGTCGATCGTTAAAACGTCTATTACTATCGCAGTTGCAGATACGATTGTTGCATTAATTGCTGGTTTAGCAATTTACCCAATCGTATTTGCTAACGGTTTAGAGCCAAGTGCTGGACCTGGTTTATTGTTTCAATCACTTCCTCTTGCATTCGGTTCAATGCCATTTGGTGATTTAGTCGGCACATTATTCTTTATCATGATTGTGTTTGCAGCCTTTACCTCTGTTATTGCATTACTTGAATCTCCAACTGCCTACTTAGCTGAACGTCAAAAAATGAGCCGTACTAAAGCAGCAATCATTGCGGGTGTGACGGTTTGGGCTTTAAGCCTATTAACCATTTTTTCATTCGCGGGTGCTGAATGGACTAAGCTTTCATTTGGTATGGGTGGAGATATCTTTGAGTTCTTAGATTACATCACGGCTAATATTCTTTTACCGCTTGGTGGTATCTTTATCTCAATCTTCGCTGGTTGGGTAATTAAACCAGAGATTTTAAAAGAAGAGTTCCAAATGTCAGATCTTTCTTTTTCTATCGTAATAATGTTGTTACGGTTTGTAGCACCAATAGGTATTTTACTTGTCTTTGCAAACGCAATTGGTTTGTTCTAATCATCAAGTAAGCGATTAGTTTCGTCATAAAAATACTGACAAAAAAGCAACTCATTGAGTTGCTTTTTTATTAGCTTTACATTGTGATTCGTCTCTACTCAGCCATATTAGCCAGGGCTTTATTCAGTTATGTATTGAGCCAATTAGCCACTCACTATACAGAATGACGCACTGTGTAAATAGACCATTTATTCTCATTAATGTTACGCAACGGATACAAAATCGGCAACTGAAAAAGGAGTAGTAGAACCCTCATTCCCCCATTCCATCACATTGCTACTTTCACTAATATCGAAACAGCATTCTCCTGCTAAATCGTTAATTATTTTAGCTGAACGCCATGCAGCTAAACTCAATTGTGGGTCTGCAATACCGTGGCTCCCTAGCCCCGCATTAACCGCATAAATACTATTTTTAGGGTTACCTTGCCATTGTACTTTAAAGTTTTCATCTAACTGTAATAACCCATCTTCACATAAATTTAGTTGGTCCATTATCGGCGCTAAACAACGTGGTAACTTAGTCTCAAAACCAGTGGCTAATATCACGACGGTTCCACTATGGCTTTCTTCTAAACCATTTAAGCTATTCTTAACATCCATGTTAAAACCATCGAATCGTTGAGTCATTGATGTCACGGTTCGGTGTGGTAATAAACGTACCCATTTGCGTTGTTTTTGCACTTCAAACTTATCGTATAACTCTTGGTAAATAGCGCGTAACGCTTCAGTCGTAATACCATCACTAGTGAGCTTTTGTGCATCGATCTCGCGCTTTTTAACCACTTGATCAAGATGATAAAACTGCTCTACGTATTGCGGTACAAAGAATTCATTAGCAAACGCGGCTTCATCTAACGCTTGGAAATTAGCACGACGAGATAACCAATCTAACTGTGCAGGTTGCCCCCAGTGACCACGTAAAGCATTTAAAAATATATCTGCTCCCGTTTGACCACCGCCGACTAAGACTACTTTTTTTCCTGTTAAGTCTATATTACGTAAACCCATTTCACTTGCATGGAAGCAATGATCACCTAAGCTCGTTTTTAGATATTCAGGAACATAAGCAGACTTACCTGTGCCTAAACATAAATGCTTAGATTCGAAATCACCTTGGCTTGTAGTCACTACAAAGCGATCTTTAACGTGTTTAATCTCTTCAACTGCATGGGAAAACTTAACTTGTTCAATCTGCTTTGCTGTCCATGACAAATAGTCAGAGAATTCAGCACGCGTGATAGTTTGCATTTCTGTATTTAAGAAACGATAAAACTTTTTATTTTTCACTAAGTAAGACATAAAACTATAAGGGCTTGCAGGCTCAACCGCAGTGACTAAGTCTTTTAAATAGGATGTTTGCATGTAAGTATTAGGTAACATCAAGCCTTCATGCCAAATAAACTCCTTTTTATTATCGAAGAACTGACTCGATAAATGAGGTACCCGCTCAAGAAGAGCAGCGACACTAAGGTTAAAAGGACCAACACCAACACCTATCAAATCAGTTAGCTTTTTCATTATATTTTCCTTATTAAATGAATGAATTAAAGAAACGATTACGCTCACAACACATCAAAGCAGATCGTTTATGTGGAAAATCAAACTCTTTGAGCTTAACCATGCCGATATTTTTAGTAATACGAACAACATGATGATTATCGGCCCTAGGCTCTCCCATTATATGCAGCGTTTTATCCTCATCGACAAAACAAGCATGTAATATTGCAGCGGCCCAATTAACGAAGTTTTTATGCCCTAGGAAGAGTTTATTACCCACCAACATGTGAACACCACGGTCATAAGGTTGACAATCATAATAAGGTCCCAGGCGATCTTCTGCTGCCCAATACACTTCAAAATAACCAAATGGCACACCATCAAAATAGCCAACAACCGCCATCGTATGTTCGTCATGAGTTTGCTTATTGATATAATTGCGATGCGTTTCTAGATCGCCTGCTAATTCCCACATACGTGATATATTCGGTGTGTTATGCCAATCATTAAAAATCGTTAAATCTCGGTCAGCATCAATACACTTAAAACTAATGACACGCTGTAATGGGTAGATGTAACGTTGGTACCAAGCACCCTCAGGTTGCGCTGGTCGTATTGGATGATAACTTCCATTATCAGCTTCAATAAACTGTTCATCTGTTATTTCAGAGAGTGATGAAGGCTGGCTCTTCGTCCAAACACCTGCAAATTGGAAAAAATGATTGCGTTTTAGAATAACTTGACCAGATAATATGTTAGCCCAATTTGGCACCTCGACATCTGTCAAATCCTCCCAGACTTGTTGATCAATAAAGAGACATTGATTAAGACTTTGCTTCTCTTCAATCGTTGGTGAAATTAAACCTGAAAAATAATATTCAAGTACATTAAACCATTGTTTTGGTGACATTTTAGAGTTTGTTACTAACCCCGCTGAAACGGTTTCTGAATAAGGTGACATTTGAGATTGTGTTTGATTCGGCTTGCATAACTGATGGCAACCTTCTCCGCTGACATGCCACTCTAATCGCCATTGTTGCCAATTAGATTCAATGGTTAAGTGTTTGCCTGATTGCTTAAATATTAAATTTAACCCCGTTTTTTGCTCTGCAGGATCTGCTACATTAAACAAAATAGGTTTGTAAGTTAATCGCGTTTTTTCATCTTTTAGTAAACGATAAGGATTAATTATCCCCTGATAAATTTTACTAGGATCTTTCAACTCAGTTTCATTATCGATGCCTAAGAAACAAAAAAAGTTACCTTTAATTTTCAACTGTTCTGAGGTTAATAAATAGGAATAAAATGATCGATCACAAAAACTATGTTGCGAAAGTTGATTAAAAAATTGCTGGCTAATACGCAATAATCCTTGGCTGTCATTATCGGATAATTGTATGGATAATGCGGCCACCACACTGTTTAATGAATTAAGAATTAAGTAATAACTGAAATATTCATTAACCGCCTCACTTTCAACAAAATAAGCAGGCGGATTAGCAGCGAGTAGTGGAAAACGTTTTAATGCGGTATCGGTATAACCCGTTCCTTGGCAATCCCTAAAAGCCCCACCGACAGGTAAATGACCAGCTAATGTCACTAATAAATTTTGTTGGTGTGCTAACAACACTAAACCATAATCACTTCGTGCAACAGCAACGGGTTTAATGACATTTTCTAAAAAGTGTTCAAACCATATTTTACTGGCTATTGATGTCGATATATTACGATCTTGAGCTAGCTCAGACACTAAGTTAACAATAGGATTTTTACCGTCCTGGCTTTCTTGGGTCATTGTTGCCAATGTGACAGTGGTTTCTTTGCCAGTTAAATAAAGGTTTTCACGCCAACAAAATAAACTGTCTAATAACAATTCACCACTAACATCTTTTAACCCACACCATGCAGGTTCTTGTAAAACATTAAATTGGGGGAAACGTTGTTTAAACTCAGCCCCTGCTAATTCATTACTGACTTGTTGAAAGAGCACACCACGAGACAGTTCAATAGGAGATAAGTGGCGAATAGAGTTAGTTAATTTCACTGCTAAAGAAAACTTTAACATCCAACGACTTTCTGATTGCCATAATGCTCGCGTTGAAGAAGTCGCTCGCCAAGCTCTACCCTGCGACTTCAAATCAATAATCGAACCTTGATCAAAATATTGTTGAATAGCGTCATTGTTAGCCAGTACCTCTGCTTGATGAGGGTGAACAGGGTAAGGAACAAAACCAATTGGAACAGATTGTTCAATACCAGCATCTTGATAACTTTGCAGTAATAATTCACAGAGGGAGTCTTCAGGGTTTATATCTTGTGTATAAGCACTTTCCCCTGCAATGAGTTCTTTTTTTACAAAATACCAATGTAAAGCAAACTCATCTGCATAATCTGGGCTAAATTGTTGAGCTTGTTGTTGAGACCAACCTTGATGTGCTTTACTCGCTGGGTGTAAATTATGCCCGCCAATTAAGCTCTGTTCTGCTGCAATAAAGCCGTCGATACTTGTCTCGCTTTTACGATGAAACATAACATCTGCCATGTGTTGCTCACTAGCAAATACTTGTTCTTTAAATGCATTAATTTGATGTTGGCTATAACTATTCTGAATACTTGGGTGGTTACAAATAAACGCAACAACTTGCTGAAAGCCAATGTTTTTCTCTGTGCTTTTATCGCGAATTCTAGCTGGCCACTTAAAGCTAAATCGTTGTACTAAAGAGTCATGTAATAAAGATAAAACTAACGTACCTTCTGAGCTGGTGATAGTAATTTCTTGTTTGTTTTTTTCATACTCCTTCCACTCATTTAATAATGCATTGAGAAAACCAGTCAATGCTAATCGTTCTGTATAGCTATACAGCATCATTAAGATCCTTTTCCGTTATATCTAAAATATTACTAATACTTAATCGCTTAAATCCTCTTATTTACAAAACGTCCATACATTTATAATGCACATTTATTTAATAAATCATTGAAATAAAAAACAATTTAAATAATAATAATTATCATTAAGGTTAGATGGTATTGTAAACGATAATGATTGTCATTAACTTTAATGTAAATTATTTATTAATTAAATATTAACTCTGTAACACTTTAACCGTTTAAAGCCCGTATGTTATTTATCAAAAAAGGTGTCGAATGATAGAAATTAACCAACAACAATGGCAGGAAGTTAATAACCAACTAAATGCTAAAATCATCAGTGAATTACATTATGAAGAATTACTTGAACTGAATGTAAAAGACACGATTAGCAATACACATGAAAGTAAAATCCAGGAGGGAATGGCGCAAAAAAAGACGGTTTGTTATCAATGGAACACAGATAAAATCACATGGGAATTTCAGGCTAAAAAACATATTTGGGGCAATATCATTATCGATGATAATTCGCTATCTCGTAATGGTGAAAAAAACATCAATACCGCTGAGCTGCTTAAAGATATTGCCAATGACATTAAATTAGACAATATAATTTTAGGTAATTTAATCGAAGAAATTCAGCAAACGTTATATGCCGATTTACAATCAATGAAGTCTCTTAAAAAATATACAGGCTCTGCACTGCTCAATTTGTCTGGTGTTGCATTACAAGCTGTTTTAAAAGGTCACCCGAAAGCACTCGCCAACAAAGGACGTTTAGGCTGGGGAACATCTGAACTAGCACAATATGCACCAGAGTATGGGCAACATTTTCAATTGCATTTTGTTGCCATTAAAAAAACATTAACCACCATTGGTATTGAAAGAAACCTAAAAGAAACGCACTATCAAACACTAGATCGTATGTTGACAGAGCTAATGTCACCACAGCAGATGGTGAACATATTTAAAATACTAGAAGGACAGCATCTTTCACTAGAAAAATATTGGATAATTCCAACTCACCCTTGGCAATTTCAGCATTATATTACCTCTCAATTTACAGCTTTATTGGCTGATAAAAGTATCATTGATTTAGGGATCACTGGTGATTACTACCAAGCGCAACAGTCAATCCGCACACTATCTAATATAACGCGACCTAAAAGAAATGATGTAAAACTGCCTATCACTATTTTAAACACTTCTTGCTACCGAGGCATACCAGGTAAATATATTACCTCTGGTGCAGAATTATCTGAATTTATTCAACAGCGTTGTGATCAAGATAGTTTTCTTAGAAAATCAAACTTTAAAGTGCTAAAAGAATGGGCGGGTATCCATGTCACGAACCCGAATCAAGTCGATATTAACCAAACACCTTATCGTTACAATGAAATGTTAGGCGTTATTTTAAGACAAAGTCCTGCGGCGATTTTAGCAGAAAATCAACAGGACAAATTAGCAGCCGCTTTAATGCAGAATGATGCAAATGGCCATAGTTTAATAGCGCAATATATTGAAGCAAGCGGTCTCGATATAAACGCTTGGTTAACTAAACTTTTTGATAGTACTGTCATCCCACTTTATCACCTAATGTGTCAATATGGGATTGCGTTAGTATCTCATGGGCAAAACCTAACGTTATTAATGGAAAACCATGTTCCTGTTGGTTTAGCGATAAAAGATTTCCATGGAGATTTGCGCATTGTAGATGAGGACTTTCCAGAACATGCTGAGTTACCATCACATATCGCGCAGCAACTGACTAAACTGCCCGCTCAATATTTATTACACGACTTATATACCGGCCATTTTGTCACTGTATTACGCTTTGTGTCACCTTTGCTTGAAGATCAACTCGATTACAGTGAGCATGATTTCTATCAATTACTTTCACAAAGAATAGTAAAGTACCAAGCGCAGTTTCCAGCATTAGCAATACGCTTTAAACAGTTTGATTTATTAGCTGAAAAAGTTGAAAAAATTTGCATAAATCGAGTCCGTTTTAATATTGGTTACCAAGATACTAGCGAACGTTTATTGCCAGTGTTAGGAGAACCTCTAAATAATCCTCTATTCCCTAATACCGCATTGACACCTTAACAAATGAAATACTTCACTAGGGTTGATTAAGGCTTATAAACAGAGAACTATTTACTCATGAGCCTTGGTAAACTCTATTGAGATATTTCAACACCTCTTAAAATATTTTCTGACTTTACAGGCACTGATAAAGTACAAGACTGATTTTGACCTAAATCTAAATAAAATACACACCGCCCTCTCATTTACCCATCACGCCAATTAAATAATTAAGCAAAAATACAAATATAAAAACCAGTTTGATTTACAATACTTTATACAATGTCTTATAAAATTAATTATTTACCATAAAAATACATAAGGAATAAATGTAATGGGTTTTTTATCTGGTTTAACCTCTCTCTTTTCAAGCAATACAAGTCATTCAACAGAGCAAGCGTCGGTAGAAGAAAGTATTGAATATAAAGGATTTACTATTACGCCTAATCCAATGAATGAGGGAGGCCAATACCGACTCTCTGCCATTATTGAAAAGGAAGTAAACGAGGTTGTTTTATCACACTCTTTTATCCGTTCAGATGTGATTGCAAGCCGAGATGATTGTATCGATATGACTATCAGAAAAGCTAAAATAGCGATCGATCAGATGGGGGAATCTATTTTTAATTAATAGCTTTTTTAATTAATGTTTTTTTAATTAAAAATAGATTACAAATACCGTAATCGAATCGATAGCTAGCAAACAACATAGCTATCGATAGTTTAAGTATTGAAAGCTTAGTTGCTGAAAATTCAAGCATTAATAACTGAAATACTATGTCGTCGAGCACATTCTTTTAACTTATTAACTATTTTTCTCTTTTCTCTTTTCTCTTTTCTCTTTTCTCTTTATTAGATTATCTATTCAGTAACTTATTAAGCCACTTATTAAGTTATACCAATGGAATTAAATAAGTGATCAGAAATTGCGCAGGAAAAATTAATACTAATAAGGCGTGAGTTGTAGAAGATAGTTGTTCTCACTTCAAAACTCAGAACGCAGTTAGGGGGGATTTTAGCCAGCAAGAATGATCTCCTTATTAATTCTTTTGGTATTATTAGAAATGGAGAAATAAAAATGCTTTAAGACCCCTTTGATAACTGATGAGTTTGCCGATAGGTTTCTTGTATTACCCAAGCATCATTGCTCGCGCGATGACGTTGTATGTTTGACTGAATAATTATTTTATCTTTGGTTTTATGCCAAATTTTCATTTGCTCGTCGGAGAGAATCATTTCTAAAGAGCTAACAGTAAATTGCATCTCAACGCCAGAAGCATAAAACAACCTTGTCAGCCAGGGTTTATCGACCACCCAACCATCGGAATACAGAGTCATACCCGCGAGCTTTTCATTCAACAAACAAGCCACTTCTGAAACAGGTTTTCCATGATTTTCCAGCATTTTTCGTGAAATATGATGTACTTTTTCAGCCTCCTCATTCCAATACTGCCAATCATCTGCCGGAAAAATTAAACTACAAAATTTTTCCCCAGTCCCTAGTATTAAGCCCACTTCAATAGGGTAGCTCTCTCCACCAAAACCAGACGCTTCTATATCGATGATGTTGGGGTTATTCACATAATGCATAAAGTCGCCTATTTAGTTTAGTTTTATAACACCTAATGGGAGAGTTAAAAATTCAAGTTTATTGCTAGCGAAAAATGACGAAAAATTATTATTCACCATTTTATTTATAATGGTTACTTATAGTGATTAATACAATAAAACTGATGAGTAAACGTTTAATACTTGTTCAACTAACCATAACAAAATAAATGACTTAATGAAAAAGTTAAAAAGCACAGCGACTTTCAAAGTAAATTAAATTAAATTAATAACGTAGATGAATAGACTAAGTAATAATTCATCAGTCATAATAAAGCAAATATTTATCAAAAAACAAGCACTTAAAAAAGTTGAAAATAAATAAATTAAAATACAACCACATAAACACCAATATAAAAAATAAAAGACAATTTAATGTGTTTTTTGAAATTATCCTATAGGGTATTTGTCTTTAAAAAATAAAATAATAGCAAAAATAAGGTTAAGGCATTCGTAATAACAGCCTACTCTTCTTTATTATATTAATTTTGATAGATTCTAATTAAAAAGGACTTTTTATGTCTAACCCTAAGGTAGTTGCATTAATTTCATGACAAAATCGTTAACTAACCCTGTTTTTAAAGAAAAATTAGGTCTATTAAAAGAGATGATTAACAACAAGTATTACGTAAAATAAGTGCTGTCATCAATAGAGTACTGTGGGCCGTAGCGCGTTTTTCGTTCTTCTAAATAATGATATATAACCCCTACCTATCAAAAGGCCAAGCATTAGATGTTTGGCCTTTTTTGTTGTCTATCCTAGACTGGCAACGTTGGTTAGCCATTAACTGTATTATTGCAACTCAATTTAACACTCGAAGCTTAATCCTTCTTGAGCCAGCATGTTTTGAATAGCATCTAATTTAAGCATTGCTTGAATATGTGACCGTAGATTTGGCCAATCTTCAGCTCGACTATCGTACCCGTGACTCCAATAGGTGATCATAAACAAGTGGAAATCAGCACCACTTAACTCATCACCTAAAAGCCATGGGCCTTTTTGACCAAGATCTGTATTGAGAATATCCCAACAACGCGCTAATGCTTGATTACCTTTATCTTTAATTTGTTTCAAGTCTGCATCGCCACTAATATAATTTTCAGGATGAGCCCAACGATCAACCGCTTCCTGTAACGTATTAGACATCCAAATTAAGTATTGGTAATAGTAACCTCGTTTAGGAGAATTGAGTGAAGGGGCTAAACCAGACTCTGGATGTTGATCCAATATATACATCAAGATTGCAGAAGATTCATAAATCACTTGTTCATTATGCTTTAAAGTCGGCACCTTACCATTTGGGTTAATGGCTAAATACTCAGGCGTTTTTTGCATTTGTTTCGTTAAGTCAATTTCAATCAACTTATAAGGTACACCTAACGCTTCTAATACCGCGTGAGTAGCCATATTCGCACCACCCCGATCCCAATATAATGTATAAATAATGTTTATCCTTTTTTACAAAAAGTGCCATTAACCATCAATCAATGACATCACAATTACAGACAACTTACAGGCCAATTACAAATCAATGACAGACTAAGTATTACTAATGTTTTACTTACTTTCCCAGACTTTAGCTTGCTTGATAGCCTCTTGCAAAAGGTTCCAATCAAGTAAGCTTTGTTGGTAATCACCTGCTTTACCATTCAGCATGATACCGTATGCTTTTAATCTATAAGCTAAAATTGAATAGAACGCATCAACTACACCGACTTTTTCAAACATATATGGTAATTGAGCTTGTTCAAAGATAGTTTCTATTCTTGAGACTTCGTTTTTAATGCCATCGTTCAAGGTTGATAATGGGTTTACTTTTTCTAAAGTAAAAGAACACTGTCCTCTTAAATTCATAAATCCTGAATGCAACTCACTGCACAAACTTCTGGCAATCGCCCTTTCATTCACAGTGTTAGGAAAAAGCTCGCCGTTTGACTGTTCATTCAAATATTCAACAATGGCTAAAGAGTCATGAACAACTAATGAATCATCAAGAAGTGCAGGTACTAAACCTGATGGTGAAAAGGTCAATACTTGTGCTTTATAGTCAGCGTCCGTTAAATCAATGACCTTAATATTAAAATCTATATTCGTTAATTGACCACATATCCAAACTCTAAGTGACCATGTTGAATCTTTACCGACGATTAATTCCATTTAAACCTCATTAAGTTAATAACCTTTGTATAAAAAATAGACATAGCTATCTATTGATTTTTATCATTCACTGAAAAGACGTTAAATGCAAACAATGAGACATAAATTTTAACGGGATACTAAAAGTATTATATAATAATGATGACGACTATTTTTTTGTATTGATTTACAGTTCAACAACATAGCCAACCCAATGACGACTTCTCTTTTCAGCAACGACTAACGCATCCTCAGTTTCATTTGCACAAGCAAGTAACTTACCTGCAAACCAAATAGCACTTTTCCCGATGGGTAACCATGCTCCTGTAGGTTGATTGTGATTTGCCATTGTAATTAACATATTAAAATCACGTGAGTAGCCTTCTAAAAAACGAACGTCAGCTGCATAACCACGTTGACCAATTAACACACCTGCCATATATATATTTGCACCAAGTTCATAGCATGTTTGGGCGTGAATCGGATGAATGATATCGGCACAAATAGCATTAGCAATATTCAGTTCACCATGTGAAGATTGAACCTTAGTAAGATAATGACTAGTTCCTTCAACAATAAATGTCTCCTCACCTGCATGTAAATGCATTTTGCTATAGCTGTTCACATCGCCTAAATCAGAAATAATAATAACAGCAATATGAATCGCATTATTGACGAATAAAGGAACCCCAACAGCAATACAAATAGCGTATTTAATAGCAGATTCAATCAACGGTAATAGTCTTTTATCATCAATAGTGAAAGCGAGCTCAGAGGCGAGTTCTAATTCATAACCGGTAAGGGATAGTTCAGGGAATACAAGATAGGATACACCAGCCTTAGCCGCTTTTTCTATTGCGAGTAAATGACTTTTAATATTGGCAGAGACATCACCTTTCAATGATGGTATTTGAGCAACTGCAATCTTTAAATTCTGCACACCAATTCCCTTTGTAGTTGATAAAAATGGCATCTCTATTTAATTGTTCGTTATGCCGTCACAATCACCTATAAAAACGATCTTTAGAAAGTACCTACAGAAACAACATATCCATACAACATAATTAACGAACAATTAAATTAAACAGTTAAAAACTAGCGGATGTCTTCACTATAGATAATGACTTTATTAGCCGTTACTTTACCGCTTCGTATTTTTCTTTCTACAATTATTTTAATCTCTTCTTCGTGATTTAAATATTGTTGCATTGCTTCATCGGACTCTGCCTCTGCGCTTAAACCTTCAGGGTCTAGTACTTCAAGCACTTCAAAACTAACAACACAGGTAAGGTGTTTAACATCAGCCATAATAGGGAAGTTAATTTCAGTGATATCACCAAAAAAAGCAAAGCCTTTAAATTCGATATTCATATTATTTTTCATATATTGTAATGTTTGGAGTACATAAAGAGGCGCTAGGATAACCTCAACACATTTATTTAATAAAAATAATTTTTATTCAGCGAATTTCTGATGGTTTTAAAATGAAAGGTAATGGAAGTTAATAATGTATTCAGTGAATAAGTTTTACTAAGTGACTTTAGTTATTTTAAGTTTTGATAGGATAATTATTTACAGGGTCGTATTTTCATCCATTATATTTAAATAATTCGATTATCTTTAACTAAAGCGCGTCGTATATTTTTACACAGTTTGCCAAAACGATTAAGTTCATCAAAAGTTGGACTATTACCCCTGTTAATTTCATGCTCCCAATAAACTATCTCTGTATCAACTAATTCCATTAATTTCTTGGTACAAGTTGTACAGCTGTTATTGGGACTACATTTAAACGTATCTTCTTGATATAGAGGAAAATCAGCTTTTACAGCATCAATAATATTTTGCATGACAGTCATTCTATCGGGCTTTTTATTCATCAGCTTAAATCCAATGGTATTGTATTAATGATTAATAACAATATTACTCTCAAAGAATAGGAATTTATGAAGATAGATCAATAGAATATAAGTTTTAGATTGGTATCGCTTGAGTTTAATAATTAAACATCTAGGTATGTAATAAAACTGCAGAGTTGTTTCTGCAGCTTAAAATAATTTAAAACAGTTAATGAGTTTTTACTTCATTTAAGTCGTATTAGCGAGAAAACTCACCTAGTGCTTCAATTGCTAATGCAGCCTTCTCGGTTTGAACGAATATATGATCATGATAATAAGCAGCAATCACATTCGCACTAATATCTTTATCAGCCAATTTAGCTGAAACAGCCGCAGTTAAACCAACGGCATCAAGGCTTGAATGAATAGTTAATGTTATCCCTTTGAATACCGATTCGAAAGAGAGATTTCTGGCTATTGCTGCTTCTTTAGTAACCACTAATGTCAACCCTTCCTGTTCTTTAAAAGATGCTAACGGTGACAGATCGTAGAAATCACGGTATTCACCTTGTACGGTACAAAATACATATTCATCCGGCATCAATGCTGGTGACATAGACTCTAGTAACTTATTTAAATTAGTTTCTCCAACCATTAGATTTTCCTTTGTTATTGGTGATGAGTTAAAAGTCAGAATAAGCTTTATTAATAATAATGTCTCGTCCTAAAATAAGTAAACGCGTTTAGAGCGAGGTGCTTTAAATAATAAGTGTTTCGCATGTGGCAAAGAAAAAGGACTGGTTAAATATTTAATAAAATCTAGACAAAAAAATTAATACTTTTCAATAACTAGCCTTTCTAATGTGGTGGTAGATGTTGGAAAGATTGAATTTTTAATGCTTAAGATAGCGAAAAGGCACTGACAGTAAACTAATCAGTATCTTTTTTTAATGTGGAAGATAACGCAGGAGAGGTTTGAAATTTGTAATGCTTAAGATAGCGAAAAGGCACTGATAGTAATCCAATCAGTATCTTCTTTTAATGTGGAAGATAATGCAGGAGAGATTTGAAATTTGTAATGCTTAAGATAGCGAAAAGGCACTGACAG
>NZ_JBAKBA010000034.1:0-44407 GCF_038155225.1 Psychromonas arctica
TTAAATTAAAAGTGTCTTAGCAGCTCTACCAACTGAGCTAACGTCACATATATAAATTATATGGCTTGGTTTTAATTTTTAATTCACTTTTAAATTAAAAGTGTCTTAGCAGCTCTACCAACTGAGCTAACGTCACATATATAATTATATGGTTTGGTTTTAATTTCTAATTCACTTTTAAATTAAAAGTGTCTCAGCAGCTCTACCAACTGAACTAAACACCGATATACAAGATATACGGTTTGGTTTTTATTTAAGATCTATTTTAAAATTAAATAGATAAACAGCTCTACCAACTGAGCTTTTCATTGAAAGATACAACATGAACTAAGTCACATGTCCCTCTCAACTGCGGCGTATAATATAGAAATTTTTTAATAGCGCAACAAAAAATTGCGACTTTTAATTCATCTGCCGAGAAATTAAACAATATATAATTCTCACAGTATAAAATGGAATTATATGAATAAAATTAAAGCGCTTTAAGTCGTTTATCCGCTAAGCTTGCAGCAGAAGAACTTGGATATTCAGCAATTGTTTTTTGATAAAATGATTTAGCAGAGTCAATTGCCCCTGAATATTCATCAATAATACCTATTTTAAGCAATGCATCAGCACGTTTATTCGATTCAGGATACTTTTCTGTTACAACCAAAAAGGCAGTTTTTGCCTCGTCACGCTTTTTCTCTTTATATAAAAGCTGCCCTAACCAATATTGTGCATTAGGCACATAGCTTGATTTAGGATGATCAATAACAAATGCTTCAAAAGCAGTGATTGCTTGTTGATATTGTTTGTCGTTAAGTACTAAATTTACAGCTGATTGGTATGCGCTTTTATCAGTCCCATCACCGGAAACTTGATTCGAGTCTGAAGAGGTAGGCGTTGTTGAAGAGTTTTGCTGACGATTATCTAACATTTGATAAAGATTACGTTGGCGATCTTCTATTTGCTCTAATTGATTATTAAATACTTCAATTGAGCCTTTGATTTGGTTAATTTCTTGCCCAAGCTGATCAAGTTGTGATTGAAAGCGTATTTGCATTTTATTGCGAATTGTCATCACACGAGTCAACTCATCCATCCGCTTAAGCAATTCAGCATTACTTGCTGTACTTACTGTTGCATCTGAAATAGGTGCAGCGGCATAGACTGACGAAGAGAAAAAAACGGCCACAAGAATGGCCGCTGTAGTATTACGTTTATTCATATGAAATTAGTAAACTAATTCTGCACGACGGTTTTCAGCACGAGCAGCTTCGTTATGTCCTAGGTTAACTGGTTTTTCTTCACCGTAACTTACAACTGTAATTTGACTTGCCGCAACACCCATGTTTTCTAGGTAAGTTGAAACAGATAGACCACGACGTTCGCCTAATGCGATGTTGTATCCAGGTGTACCTAATTCATCAGCATGACCTTCAACCGTGATTGATTTGTCAGTGTTGTTTACTAAGTATTTAGCATGTGCATCTAAGATTAACGCGTACTTAGGAGAGATCACAGATTGATCGAACTCAAAGTTAATTGTAGTTTCTAATATTGCACTTGTATACATTTCAACTAATTGCTCTTCAGCAGTTAATTGAATTGCTTGAATTGTATCAGTTTGTACTGCATCTTGAGCGGCTTGTTGCGCGGCAGCAGCGTCTGCAGCTGCTTGATCTGCAATTCGTTGAGCTTCTGCGTCAATATCTGAAGTTGAAGAACAAGCACCTAGTGCTAACATTGGTAAAGCAATCAACAAGCCTTTTGTGATCATAGAACGATTCATTTTATTTCCTTAGTACGTTTATATTAAAATTATTGTAAAAATGGCGACCATGCTGGTGATTTAACCTCACCATTATTCGCTGGGATATTCGCTTTAAATCGACCATCCATCGAAACTAATGCTAAGCCCTGTTTACCATGATAAACAGTGCTGTAAATAATCATACTGCCATTTGGGGCAATACTTGGAGACTCGTCTAACTGTGTCTTAGTTAAAGTTCTTAACTCACCAGACTCAAGGTCTTGCACGGCAATCATATAATTCCCATTATGACGACTAACCAACACAAGATTATCACCATCAGGGGTAACTGCGCCACCTAAATTAATATCACCTTCCCAAGTAATACGTTTAGTTTTACCTGTTGTGAGTGACACCTGATAAATCTGTGCTCTTCCACCACGCTCAGATGAAAATATAATCGACTTTCCATCTGGTGTCCAATTAGGCTCCGTGTCTATGACTCGATTATTTGTTAATCGTTTCAATGCCTTTGTTTTTATATCAAATGTATAAATTTCTGGCTGCCCATCTTTTGACAATACTAAAGCTAATTTAGTTCCATCAGGAGACCAAGACGGCGAACCATTAATGTTAGGAAAAGAAGTCATTAGCTCTCGTTTTTGTGTATACAGGTCTTGTATGAAAATTTGAGAACGGCGTTTTTCAAAACTTACATAAGCTAATTTACGACCATCAGGAGACCAAGATGGTGACATAATTGGTTGTTTTGAACGTAATACTAACTTCTCACCTTCGCCATCATAATCCGAAATACGTAATTGATAAGGATGAGAGCTTGCTCTATCAACAGCAACATAAGCAATACGTGTTAAAAAGGCCCCTCTTTCACCCGTTAATTTTTCATAAACGATGTCACTAATACGATGTGCATATTGACGAAGTTGCCCCGTTGTTACGGTATTACGACGCTTATCCATAACAGGGTTAAAATCAGGCATATTGACATTGCCGGTCAATACATCGAGCAGTTCAAAGGTAACAACATATTTACCAGGAGCAGTCTCATCAGGTTTAACTTCGCCCATCACAATGGCTTCGATACCTAACTGAGTCCAAGCAGCATAATCGACATCTTGACTACTCGATGGTGTCTTAGGCATTTTTTCAATTGATAAAGGGTTAAATTTACCACTACGTTGTAAATCTGCAGCAACAATTTCTGAGAAGTTTTGAGGCTTTTTACCTTTTCCTAACCATTTAAAAGGAACAACGGCTATCGGACGAGCACTGTTAACACCTTCTGTAATTAAAATTTCTAAACGAGCATAAGCACTGCTAGAAACAGTGACTAATACTAATATACTAATTAAACGAGCAAACATGTTTATTCCTTATAGATCTGGTTCTAATTTAATATCGAAGTCCCTAAACTGACCAACTATTTCAGTATCCTTAGGAATAGGTAATGTATTTGCTTGTAATGTAGCTCGACGAGCAGAATCACATAACACTTTATCACCACTACTCATTACTGCACTTAACACTAAACCATCTGGAGCGAGTTTAATTCTTAAGGTACAAGTTTGTCCTCTCATACTAGAATCTACTTTCCAGTTTCGGCTTATTTTAGAACGAATCAACGCTTGGTATTTGGCTATTTCAGATGTTTGCTGAGCGCTTCTTGCACTTGAAAAGTCATCTGAGAATTCCGCTTCCATTTGTCTATCTAACTCTTCTTGCCTTAGACGCTCTTTTTTAGCAGCAGCGGCTGCAGCTTTACGCTTAGCGTCTTTTTCTGCTTTAATCTTTGCATCTTTTGCCGCTTTTTCTTTAGCTGCTTTTTCTTTAGCTGCTTTTTCAGCCTTTTCCTTCGCAGCTTTTTCTTTTGCTAACTTCTCTTTTTCTGCCTTCTCTTTCGCAGCCTTTTCGTTTTCTGCTTTTTCTTTGACAGCTTTTTCTGCTGCAAGTTTCTCTGCTTTTAATTTTTCAGCTTCGACTCGCTCAGCTTCTTTTTTAGTCGCTAATGCTTTTTTCTCGGCCTCTTGTTTTTGTTTTGCTGCGTCTTCTACTTTCTTTTTATCTGCTAAGACTTTTGCCGCTTCTTCGGCTTGCTTTTTCTTTTGCAATGCTTCAGTTTCCGCAGCTTTTTCTGTTTCAATGCGTTTAGTTTCTTGCTCCTGGCGTAATACCTCTTGTTGTTTACGCTGCACCGCTTCTTTTTCTGCTTTTATTTGATCTTCTTGCTTTTGTTGAATTAATGCTTCTTGACGTTTTTCTTCGGCTAATTCTTTTTCTTTTAACTTACGCTGGTCATCAGCTTCTTGCTGTTTAGCACGTTTTTGTTGATCGGCATTTTTTGCTAGGTCATCAAGCATCTGTTGATTAATAATAGTTGCATCAATAATCGAAACAGCTTCTTTAGGTTTGTCTTTTGGCAAAGAAAACTCAACACTCATTAACAATATGCCACCAATAATAAGGTGCAAAGAAAATGCGGTAATGAATGCGATAATATTTGTGCTATTTTTCATTTATTCGTCAGGCTCTGTCATTAAACCCAATGATGGCACACCAGCTTGCTGTAACAATACCATCAAGTTAACAACGGTTTTATAATCAACATCACCGTCACCTTTAACAATAAATTGAGTTCTCGGATCAAGTAATAACTGCTCTTCAACTAATCGAGTCATTTCATTATTATCTAGTGGTGTGTCTGCATTTTCACCTGCACTCAAATAATATCGACCTTGTTTGTCTATAGAAGCAATTATCGGTGGTGTCGTTTCTTCTGGTAACGCTTCAGAAACCGCTTGTGGAAGATCCACTTTGACACCTTGAGTCACTAAAGGTGCTGTAACCATAAAGATAATCAGTAATACCAACATAACATCAATATATGGCACTACGTTTATTTCTGCTATAACCCGTTTACGCCTAGGTGAACGATAAGAATGTCGCATAATGCTTACTCACCTTCAGTCATAGCTTGACGTTGTAAAATAGAAGTAAATTCTTCCATTAAATTAACGTAAGAAGCTTCCAGCTGTCCGACTTGTGTTGAAAATTTGTTATACGCCATTACAGCAGGAATAGCGGCAAATAAACCCATTGCAGTTGCAATCAATGCTTCAGCAATACCAGGTGCAACCATAGATAGAGTCGCCTGTTGAACTTCACCTAATGCAATAAATGAATTCATAATTCCCCATACGGTACCAAATAAACCGATATAAGGACTGATTGAACCGATCGTTGCAAGCGCAGGTAAACCCGCTTCTAATTCATCCATTTCACGAGATAAAGTCACACGCATTGAACGATGAGCACCTTCAATAACGCCATCAACATTACGACCAGGCATGCGATGTAGACGAGAAAACTCTTTAAAGCCCATGTAAAATATTTTTTCACCACCATTAACTCGTTCACTACGAGCGGCAGTTTCTTTGTATAAACGGCTTAAGTCATGACCAGACCAAAAACGTTCTTCGAAATGTTTGAGTGTGTTTTGGGCAGCTTTAAGCATTCTTGAACGAGAAAAAATCAACGTCCACGAATAAATAGACATGCCTAATAGCAATAACATTACCGACTTTACAAGCAAACTTGCTTGTAAGAATAAACCTAAAAATGACATATCAGCGTGCACGGGTAATTACCTCAATTATTTCTGTTGGAATAGCGGTTGGTTTCATTTTTTGCAAATTTACGCAAGCGATTAGAGTCTCTGCCTGACAAAGAAGTTCCCTGTTTTCATCAAAAACTTTTTGCTGAAACATTAAACTCGCTTTACGGTGAGATGTAACCTCTGTCTCAACGCTTAAAAGTTGGTTAAAGCGTGCAGACTTAATGCAGTCCATATCAACTTTCTTAACCATAAACGCAATGTTTTTTTCTAAAAGTGTATCTTGTTGGATATCGAACTCACGTAAGAACTCGGTTCGGCCTCGCTCAAAAAACTTTAAGTAATTCGCATAGTAAACAACACCGCCAGCATCTGTGTCTTCATAATAAATTCGAACTGGTAATTTTGAAGTTAACACATTTTCCTCATTTGTTAGTATGAATTGAAGTAAATAATAGGTTATTTTTTCTTAAATTAAAAATCATATCAAACACTGATATAACGAGTACTTTTTATCCCTGTGTTAACTTATTTAACTGCTCAGAAATAAGGTCGATAGAATAACTTAAAAGTAATTAATTATAATATTTATAAAAGCCGAAATTTTACCTAAAAGAACCTCTTCACTGTA
The DNA here is from genome assembly GCF_038155225.1 of Psychromonas arctica. GTDB lineage: Bacteria > Pseudomonadota > Gammaproteobacteria > Enterobacterales > Psychromonadaceae > Psychromonas > Psychromonas arctica_B. The sequence continues at coordinate 5,998 of NZ_JBAKBA010000034.1, forward strand.
AACTAATTCAAGTTGAATTTAATAGGTGCACTGAGTATTGTATCTGGATAAATAACGGGTCTAAAACATAATATTATATGTAAAAATAATTATAACACTATAACGAGCTATATAAATGGATATCACCTTAGAAAAACAACTTACAAAATGGTTAAAAGAACAAAAAAAATCTTGCGGTTTTTTTCTCAATTTAACTATTTTTTTAGGGGTATTAACCGGCTTTTCTCTTATATTACAAGCTTACCTCATTGCCACTATCATTCACGGAATTGTTATATTAGAACAACCTAAGATAGCATTAAGTAATGAATTTATAACTTTATTATGTTTAATCCCGATAAGAGCTACTTTAGTTTTTGCTCGTGAACGCACTAGTTTCGAAGCAGGAAAACGCCTTCGCTTACAAGTTCGTAAACTGGTATTAGATAAACTCTGTGAATTGGGTCCTGCATACATTAAAGGAAAACCAGCAGGGAGTTGGGCAACCATTGTATTAGAGCAAATTGAAGATCTACAAGACTTTTACGCTCGTTACTTACCACAAATGCTATTAGTCGGTTTCATTCCCCTAACTATATTAATTGCTGTTTTCCCACTCAATTGGGCGGCAGGATTAATCTTATTGGCGACCGCACCACTTATTCCTATATTCATGATTTTAGTCGGTAAAGGTGCCGCTGATGCAAATCGTAAAAATTTCAAAGTATTAACACAATTAAGCGGACATTTTATGGATCGTTTAAAAGGTTTAAAAACACTTAAATTATTTAATCAAGGAACGGTTGAATTAAGAAACATTGAATCTGCATCAGAGTCATTTAGAGCAGGCACCATGTCAGTGTTACGTTTGGCATTTTTAAGTTCAGCAGTCTTAGAATTTTTTGCGGCAATTTCTATTGCAATACTAGCCGTATATTTCGGATTCAGTTTTTTAGGAGAGCTCAATTTTGGGCATTACGGGGAAAGTATCTCTCTTTTCACAGGCATTTTTATATTGATGTTAGCCCCTGAATTTTACCAGCCTTTACGCGACATGGGGGCTCATTACCATGCAAAAGCACAAGCAATTGGTGCCGCTGAAGCTCTCAAAGAGTTGATTGAATACGAAGTACCAGTACCGCAACAAAATACCAGTAAGATACAAAACCAAATTAATGTTAATGACCCACTTACATTGCAAGCAAATCAACTCTGTGTTTATAGCTTTGACGGTACTCAACTTGTTGGTCCAATAAGTTTTTCCTTACAACAAGGTGAAAATATTGCATTTGTTGGCCCCAGCGGTTCAGGTAAAACTAGTTTAATGAACGCTCTGTTAGGCTTTCTTCCTTATCAGGGATCTTTGCTAATTAATGGTGTTGAACTGAATACAATTGATAAAGTACAATGGCGAAAAAATTTAGCTTGGTTAGGTCAAGACCCACAACTTTTTTATGGCAGTATCCGAGAAAATATTTCGATGGGAGACACCTTTTTATCAGATGAAAAAATACAAGAGTCGTTAGAAAAAGTAGGTATATGGGACTTTATTAGTGAAAAAGAATTAGGCCTAGATCATCTCATCGGTGAACAGATGGCGGGCCTTTCAGTTGGCCAAGCCCAACGTATCGCCTTAGCACGAGCTTTAAATAAAAATGCTCAACTATTTTTATTAGACGAACCGACAGCAAGTTTAGATCAACATAGTGAGCAAGTCATCTTTAATACTATTGCTAAAGCAACACAAAATATGAGCAGTATAATGATAAGCCATCGCCTCGACCAATTAGAAAGTACCCATAAAATAATCGTAATGGATAAAGGAAAGATAGTACAACAAGGAAACTTTGAAACCCTCAATAAAACAGAAGGTTTATTTAAAAACATGCAACTAGATATAACTGATATTAGTTCCCTTACTTCAATCAAAACAAAGGGAGAAATCTAATGAAAGTGTTACTTCCCTTTATTCTACTTTTCAGAAAACAATGGTTAATGATGTCTGTTGGCTTAGTGTTAAGCATTCTAACGTTACTAGCAGGTATCGGTTTATTGTCTTTATCAGGGTGGTTTTTGTCTGCTTCAGCCATTGCTGGGTTAACATTACTGGCTACACAAAGCTTTAATTACTTCACCCCTGCTGGCGGTGTACGTTTTCTATCGATACTACGAACAGTGAGTCGTTACGGTGAACGCTTATCAACACACCAAGCCACGTTCAAACTGCTGACTCAACTACGAGTCTGGGCATGGAGCAAATTATTACCGCTTAGTGCGTCAAACATGCAAGGTAAAAGACAAGGCGAAATACTAAATCGACTAGTCTCTGATATAGATGCATTAGATCATTTGTATTTACGTTTACTTACTCCACTATTTAGTGCTTTTTTTGTATTGATTGCCATGTTTCTGTTTGTCGCTTGGTTCGACATTCAAATAGCATTGATATTATGTATTAGTTTATTAGGACTCTGGTTAGTATTACCGGTACTTTTCTACTTTTTAGGACGTCGACCGGGAATACTTCAATTAGAAAGTAAGCGTCAATACCGAGTGCAATTGTTAGCATTTATACAGGGCTTTTCAGAAATATCTTTATTTGCTGCCACAGATCGCTTTCGTGAACAATTAACACAATCCGAGGAAAAATTATTAGCTAATCAGCAAATGGTTGCTAATGTCATGGCATTTAGCCAAGCACTATTAGTTTTATGTCATGGTTTTATCGTACTTATTATTTTATACATAGCATCATCAGGTTTTGGTGAATATCAACCACCAGGAGCGATGCTCGCTATGATTGGTTTTATGGCATTAGCGAGTATTGAAATATTATTGCCTATTGCAGGCGCTTTCCAACACTTATCTTCTTGTATTAATGCGGCAACAAGAGTGAATGATGTATTAGAACAAACACCTGATATTATTTTTAATGGACAAAGTACACATCAGATCAAGCAAGGTAATATTAACCTTAGCAATATTAACTTTAATTACACTGATGAAACGAACAACAGCGCAACATCAAGGGTATTAAACAATATAAATCTATCGATTAAAGCAGGAGAGAAAGTCGCTTTATTAGGTCGAACAGGTTGCGGTAAATCCACTTTATTATCACTCATCACAAGAGAGTGGTTACCTAACACTGGCACAATAGAAATTGATCATATAGCCACCGAACAATACTCTCAAATAGCATTAACCTCGGGTATGTCTGTCGTAAGCCAACGAGTTTATATATTTTCTGGTACCTTACGAGAAAACTTAATACTTGCTCAACCAGAAACAAAACAGCAAACATTTAAAAATGCTGCAGAGCAAAAAATAGCACGAGATATTAATGATAAAAAACTACATTCAATACTTAACACTGTAGGTCTTGGTCATTTAACAGAGGGTGATCAATCTTTTGAGACTTGGCTAGGTGAAGGCGGTAGACAGTTATCTGGCGGAGAGCAAAGACGTATTGGTGTCGCACGAGCACTGTTACACAATGCACCTATATTATTACTCGATGAGCCCACTGAAGGATTAGATAAACGCACTGAACGCGATATATTAAAACTATTATTTGAATTCGCTAAAGATAAAACACTTCTCATGATCAGTCATCGTTTAACAGCAATGAATAAAATGGATAAAATTTACTTAATGGAAGATGGCACGATACGTAATAGTGGTTCGCATAAAGAACTCATACAAACAGATGATTATTATGCAAGTTTACATAACCAGTTAATTCAGTAAGTGAGTATTATTCTATGCATCTTCCAACTATATAGCCAGAATAAGTAACGCTACTTAATACTCTGCCGAGGAGTTAACCAAAACAGGTTAACACTTTAATTGTTGATCCCTTTACGAAACTTACAATAAAGAAATAAGTTATTTTAACAAGTAAAATAGATCAGCTAATTAGTGATATTGGCATTAATATAGGTAGCTATTTAAATTAAAAGGAAATTGACGAGTCAATTAGTAGGAATGGCTATTTCTTTTATGAAGTATGCAGTACAGAAAAAGATTTTTAACAAGGAAAGTAACTTCTCTATTTGATTGATATTTAATACTGTATTTACATAATGAAGTTAAATAACCTCAGTTCTGGATAAGCAAAGTGATACACCCCCGCGGATTTCTGCGTTAAATTATCTGGCAGATTCAAGTCTGTCAATAACCCGTTATTGCTTCAATAATTTACCTTGAACTACGCAAAACTAACGGCATTACAGAGTGAAAACATAACCTTCTGATTTTAAATACAATTCCGATTTAATTAACCAGAATTTAGGTTAAATAAGTAAAAATGCGATCGCTTAGTTAAAAGCAATCGCATTTTATTAAGTAATAGTAACTCGACATAAATAAGCCGAGCTAAAATTAATATTACTCTTGTTCTTGCTCTTCTTTTTCATTGGTTTCGGTTTGTTCAAGCCATAGACCATTAATAATACCTAATGAACACGCTAATAACACACCTAAAATCCATGCAAAATACCACATATAATGCTCCTTAATTAATACGCTGAATGTTTATGTTTAGCTAAAAATTCTTTACCTACACGACCAAACATTTTGATATAACCAAAGCTCGTATAAAGTAAAATAATAGGTAAAAATATTGCAGCTGCAATGGTCATAATATTTAACGTCACTTCACTTGAGGTCGAGTCCCATACCGTTAAACTATGGCTTGGGTTAAGACTTGAAGGCATGATGAACGGGAACATACTGACCGCACAGGTCAACAAAACACCAAACTGCGTAATACTTGTTGCAAAGAACGCAAAACCACTGTGTTTAAAGTAACTCATCACAAAAGCAATCAGAGGAAATAACAAACCGACAAGAGGAGCAATCATTGTTATCGGATAGTCACTATAATTATGTAACCATGCACCAGGTTGTACTTCTACCATCTTAATTAATGGATTAGATACACCATTATGATCAATATTAGATGAAATAACAAAACCATCAATGCCTTTAGCTAACCAAATACCTGCGATAGCAAATAATAAAGTAGCAATAGGAGCCATAATTAACGTCACCTTACGAGCTCTTTCATATAACTTGCCTTCTGTTTTCATCTGCAACCAAGTAGACCCTTGGAGTACAAACAAACACAAACTAAACACGCCAACTAACAGAGCAAATGGATTCAATAAAGCGAAGAATCCGCCTTGATAATTAGCACGTAAATATTCATCTAAAACAAAAGGAACGCCTTGCAGCAAATTACCAAAAGCGACACCAAAAATGATAGGAGGGACAGTACTACCTACAAATATTCCCCAATCCCAACTTGTTTTCCAACGAGGGTTAGCTACTTTGCTACGATAATCAAAACCAACAGGTCTGAAAAACAAGGCAAATAAAGTCAACATCATCGCAACGTAAAAGCCAGAGAATGCCGTTGCATAAGCTGCAGGCCAAGCCGCAAAAATAGCGCCTGCGGCTAATACTAACCAAACCTGATTGCCTTCCCAATGTGGAGCGATACTGTTGATCATCATTCGACGTTCATCATCACTTTTTCCAATAATAGGTAAAAGCGTACCAACCCCCATATCAAAACCATCAGTCACTACAAATCCAATCAGCAATACACTAATTAGGACCCACCAAATTAATCTTAACGTTTCGTAATCAAACATTATTTTAACTCCTGTTGGTTTTCAAGTTGCTCAAAGTGATACTTTCCAGTTTTTAAACTACTTGGCCCAAGGCGAGCAAAGCGGAACATTAAAAAGAATTCAACAACAAGTAAGACACTGTAGAAACAAATAATTGAAATAATACTAAACCAAAGTTGATCTACTGATAACGAAGAAGTCGCCATGTGAGTGGGTAATACCTCAGCGATAGCCCATGGTTGACGTCCGAATTCAGCGACAAACCAACCCGTTTCAATAGCAACCCAAGGCAATGGGAGAGAATATAAACAAATTCGATGAAACAGTTTATTTTGACCAATACGATTTCTAGCCGATTGATATAAAGCAAATAAGAAAATACCTAACATAGCAATACCTGAACCCACCATGATTCGGAATGACCAAAACATAGGCGCAACACCTGGAATACTATCTTTAACGGCCATTTGGATTTGCGCTTCCGTTGCATCAACTACATTCGGTGCATAACGTTTAACCAATAAACCATAACCTAAATCAATTTTAAACGCTTCAAAAGCATCGATATTATCAGGCGTTTCATCACCAGCACGTAGTTTTTCAAGTAAGCCATAAGCGATAATACCATTACGAATACGCACATCATGCTCAGCCATTAACTCTTTTAAGCCTTTCACTTCACCATCAAGGGAACGTGTTGCAATAAGCCCTAAAGCATAAGGAATTTTAACAGCGTAGTCTGTACGTTGCTCTTCTTGATTTGGTAAACCAATCATCGTAAATGATGCTGGCGCTGGATGTGTTTCCCATTCTGATTCAATAGCAGCTAGTTTTGCTTTCTGTACATCACCTACTTCGTAACCACTTTCATCACCCAGAATAATAGTACACAAAATACCAGCCGTACCGAACGCAGCGGCAATAGCAAACGAGCGTTTGGCAAACGCCAAGTCTCGGCCTTTTAATAAATAATACGAACTAATTGCTAATACAAACATAGCGCCGGCTACATATCCAGATGCTACCATATGTACGAATTTAACTTGTGCTACAGGATTAAATACAACATCAGCAAAACTAGTCATCTCCATGCGCATAGTTTGATAGTTAAACTCAGCACCAACAGGATTTTGCATCCAAGCATTTGCAATTAAGATCCATAATGCAGACATACTTGAACCGAAGGCAACAAAGAAAGTGGCAGTAAGATGTTGTAATTTAGAAAGCCTATCCCAACCAAAGAAAAATAAACCAACAAAGGTTGACTCTAAAAAGAACGCCATTAAGCCTTCAATAGCTAATGGTGCGCCGAACACATCACCAACATAGTGTGAATAATATGCCCAGTTAGTCCCAAACTGGAATTCCATGGTTAAACCAGTCGCTACACCTAATGCAAAATTGATAGCAAATAGCTTGCCCCAGAATTTAGTCATGTCTTTATAGATTTCTTTCTTAGTCATCACATACAGTGATTCCATAATCAGTAAAATCCAAGCTAACCCAAGAGTTAGAGGCACAAATAAAAAGTGATACATCGCAGTCATAGCAAACTGAAATCGCGATAGATCAACAATATCGTCCATTTTCTTCTCCTAAAATTTAAAATATATAAACATGTTGTTTTAAAAATACTGTTTTATTAGTTTTATAAACCAATTTAGTATTTATTTTTATCTGACTTAATTGAATCTATTTGGTGAGGGGGTTATCGATAAAGTACAGTATTACTTTTTACTCCTCCAAAAATATGATTTTCATCAAAAAGATTAGGGGTTGAGAAATAAAAATTTTTGATAATAATAACTTTACTAGTTAAAACTAAAGTTAACTTGCGGATCAGGGGGATAAAAAATATCCTATTTTCAGTCAAAATTTTTTTTAACATTTTTTACTACCTATAAAATCTACAATTAACAAAACCAATTTTTAAGATTATTTTGTTAACTTTATGTTGCAATAGAAGGTAAATCCTTTCAATCATTAACGCCTGTTACACAGGCATTTAACTAGGCTTTAACATATGTAATAAATGACCAAAAGTTAGTTATTTATACTGCTAATGTTGATCTTGATCAACCTAAAATACAAACTTAAAAAATGAAATAAATATTTAAACCAAGATAAAAAGACTAAGCATAAAAATCAGATGAGACTAGATAAGACTATTTGATAGCCTAGTTTTAGAAATGAATAAGAGATAAATTAAAATTTAAAATAAGTGGCTATTTTAAATTAATGTTTTATGAAAAATGAGTATAAACATTCGAATTAAAATTATTGGCATATTGATAATAAACTGTTTTTTAAGCGGATAATTAAGTGAATGAATAACAGTTATTTATGCCAATTATTTATGATAGCAATAACCAGAATATGACTAAGGTATGGCAGGTTTATCGAACCCAAAATGTAGATAAGTTCGATTAGTAGCGATTCGACCACGAGGTGTACGCTGCAAAAAACCTTGTTGAATCAAATAAGGCTCTAGTACATCTTCAATTGTCTCTTTTTCTTCACCAATGGCAGCGGCTAAGTTATCCAAGCCAACGGGGCCACCTTGGAAAGTATCTAAAATGCACATTAATAATTTTCGGTCCATATAATCAAAACCTTCTTTATCGACCTCTAACATATCTAATGCTTGTTGAGCGATATCAGCGTTAATCACAGCAGCTTTCTTAACTTGAGCATAATCACGCACTCGTCGTAATAAACGATTGGCAATACGTGGCGTTCCACGTGACCGACGAGCAACTTCAACGGCGCCTCCTTGATCCATATCTAACTCTAAATGTGACGCACTACGCATCACAATTTTTGTTAGTGACTTTAAATCGTAATATTCTAATCGTTGCACAATACCAAAACGGTCACGTAATGGTGATGTTAATGAGCCCGCTCTTGTCGTTGCCCCGATTAATGTAAAAGGGGGTAAATCTAACTTAATAGAGCGTGCTGCTGGGCCTTCGCCAATCATGATATCGAGCTGATAATCTTCCATCGCTGGATATAAGATTTCTTCAACAATCGGGCTTAAACGATGAATCTCATCAATAAAAAGAACATCATTTTCTTCAAGGTTAGTTAACAGTGCCGCTAAGTCCCCTGCTTTTTCTAAAATGGGTCCAGATGTCGTTTTAATATTAACTTCTAATTCATTCGCTACGATATGCGATAACGTCGTTTTACCTAAACCAGGCGGTCCAAAAATAAGCAAATGATCTAAGGCTTCATTACGCTGGCGTGCCGCTTCAATGAAAATTTCCATTTGTGCGTTTACTTGCGGCTGCCCTTCATAATCAGCTAATAGCTTAGGACGAATAGCCCTGTCTATTAAATTATCATCGGTTTTTTGAGTACCTGAAATAAGGCGGTCTTCTTCAATCATGTATTACTCTATTAGTTTAAAAATAAGCATTTACTAAAACAAAAATGGTGACAGTAAGCTCACACTTAAAACAGAAGTTTATAGTGATGCTATATCGTGAGACAGTCTACATCATATTCTTTAATGAACTACGGATAAGGGCTTCACAATCCATCCCTTCTTTATAAATTTGCTGTATGGTTTTTTCCGCTACTGCCGGTTTATATCCTAAAGCAATCAAAGCACTAATCGCTTCATCTTTTGCATTACCACTGACAAAGGTATTTTCGAAATCATTAGTTAATGACAATCTATCTGATTCTGGTGTTAATAAGTCACTTCCACCCCAGTTTTTCAGGCGATCTTTCATCTCAACAACTAAACGCTCGGCCGTTTTTTTACCGACCCCAGGTAGCTTAACTAAGGTTGTCACCGCATCGTTATTAATACACTGAACAAATTGATTCGCCGACATACCAGATAAAATAGCTAATGCGAGTTTAGGGCCAACACCATTCACTTTAATTAACTCGCGAAACATCGCACGCTCATGTTTATCAGCAAAGCCATAAAGCAGTTGTGCATCTTCACGAACAACAAAATGCGTATAAACAGTTGCTTCTTCACCTACTGCAGGTAATGGGTAAAAAGAACTCATTGGTAATTGAATCTCATAACCGACGCCTGCCACGTCGAGTAAAATCTCTGGAGGCTGCTTTTCTAATAAAATACCACGTAATAATCCAATCATACTGTTCCCTGCTTTGTCATTAATGAACAAAATCTATATAAGCTAAAGACGAATATTCATAAGCATAAAAAACAACTGACTAAATATCCAGTGTTTTATACTAAGTTAGCTAATTTAAAGCATCTAGTTTGTTTATTTAAACCACTTAATCAATTTATTTTCAAAAACAAAAAGTAATATGCCAGACCAAATACAGGCGAAGGTGAACATTTTAATAAATGAAATGGGTTCATCATAAAGTAGTACGGCAAATAAAAATAATAACGAAGGGGCTAAATACTGGAAAAATCCTAACGTAGATAAAGGTAACCGTAATGCCGCTTGACCAAAGAATATTAAAGGCATCGCAGTGACAACACCTGTCAACATTAACCATACATTGAGCGACCAATCATTATTAAATAAGTTAGACGTATCGCTATGTGTGATCACCATTAAATAAAAAGCGGCAATCGGTAACACCACCATTGTTTCTAACAACAATCCTGTGATTGCTTTCACTTTTACTTTTTTACGTAATAAGCCATAAAATGCAAAACTAAATGGCAAGACTAAAGAAACCCAAGGTAATTCACCCAATTGCCAAGCCTGTACAGCTACGCCAATAAAGGCTAAGAACACTGCAAACCATTTTAAACGTGATAACCGCTCACTAAGAAAGACCAACCCTAACATTACATTCACAATAGGGTTGATAAAATAACCTAAGCTCGCCTCTAGCATTTTTCCATTATTAATCGCCCAAATAAAAACTAACCAATTACAACTTATTAATAATGAGGTCATTGTTAGCATCATTAGACTTTTATATGAACGGCATACAGATAAAACATTCGACCAGTCTTTTAAATACGAAACTAATAAAGCAGTCACTACTACCGACCAAATAACACGATGAGCGAGAATTTCATACACAGGAATAAAGCCTAAATGCTTAAAATAAAGCGGTGCAATGCCCCACATTAGATAAGCGCCTAATGCGTAAAAAATGCCTAATTGTGATTCAGATAATTTGTTCATGTTTTCTCGATAAACAACGGAATACGACTCATCCATAATGAAACAAAGGTGTTAAGTTAAAGCTCTAAATTAAAATAAAGATAAAGGTTAACCCACTATTTAAAATAGTTATGAATTAACGGAAACGTCCGCGTACCGTTTTTTTCACTTGCCCAGCCATCGCTACTAATGACTGTGCAGTATGAGCGTGACATATTGCCACTGCTAACCCATCAGCAGCATCTGCTTGTGGTCGGCCAGATAAGTTTAATATTTGCATGACCATTGATTGCACTTGCTCTTTGCTTGCCGCTCCCGTTCCAACAACGGCTTGTTTAATTTGTCGTGCTGAATATTCACATACGTATAAATCAGATTGTGTTGCAGCAACCATAGCCGCTCCCCTAGCCTGACCAAGCTTTAAGGCCGAATCTGGGTTTTTAGCCATAAACACTTGTTCGATAGCAAATTCAGAAGGATTATATTGTTGGATAATTTCAGCTATACCATTAAAGATCATATTAAGCTTAGGCGCGAGAGTGTCACCCTTAGTACGGATACAGCCACTTGCAATGTAAATACATTTACTGCCTTTTTGTTCAATAACGCCATATCCAGTGATTCGAGATCCGGGATCAATTCCTAAAATAATACTCAATAAAAATCCAACCTATTTAAAACAAACTATAGTAATTATCTTCTTAATCATCAATTAGTAAGCGTATATTATTGCGCTGTATTTAAAGATAATAAAAATATAAAAATGAGAACAATATAGTGACTCAACGAGACGAAAAAAGCCACCTTAGATACGTAATCAAAAAGCGGCTAAAAATAGAAAAAAACAGATAAAATTAAAAGATAGGATTAATCTTTTTTAACAAAATGATGCGCTAAAAATCGATTACATAATGCAGGCACATTTTCTTCTGGTGATAACACAAAGTCGACAAATGCTTGAGCAATAGGCGATAAGTGTTTGCTTTCATGATGTACTAAAGACCAGCTTCTTTGTAATGGGAAGTTTTCGATATTTAACTCAACCAACACGCCAGTCGCTAGCTCTAATGTCACACTATGACGTGAAACGACTGATATGCCTAAATCTGCCATTACCGCTTGTTTAATGGTCTCACTGTTACCTAGCGTCATGTTTACTTTCAGCTGTATATCATTGGCTTTAAGGACTTGCTCGAAGGCTTTACGCGTACCTGAACCTTGCTCTCTATGAATAAAAGCATGATTAGCTAACTCCGCTAAGGGTATGTTTTTTTGTTTTGCTAAAGGATGTTGTGGATTAGCAATGACTATAATCGGATTATCTACGAATGAATATTTTGCAAGTGCCATCGTTTCAGGTACTAACCCCATGATCACTAAATCGTCTTTATTATCCTGTAAACGTTTAATAATTTGCTCGCGATTAACAATATCAAGATGGAAATTAACCTTAGGGTGTCGTTTATGAAAAGCCCCTAATAAATGTGGCGTAAAATATTTAGCACTGGTTACCGCCGACAGACGAAAATCACCTGTTAACTCCCCTTTTAAACTACTTAATGTCATATCAATATTGTCAAAACTGACAAACAGCTCGTCACAAAATAGCTTTAGTTCTTTACCTGCAGGCGTGAGGTATAAGTTTTTCCCAATCTTTTCAAATAAGAAAATATCTAAATTATTTTCTAATTGTTTTAATTGAATACTGACCGCCGGTTGCGATAAACCTAGCTTGTCTGCTGCTTTGGTATAATTCATTGAAATAGCAACTTGACGGAAAACTTTTAACTGGTGGAGAGTAGCGCGCATAAACCTATCATTAACCTTTATTTATGGTAAAAATAAAATATATTAATTTTTGTTAATGTAGTTTATCCTTTATTATCTGCAACATGTCAATAATAAGGAAAATTCAATGTTAGCTACTGATAAATTAATTGCAGGCTACCAACGCTTTCGTGAAGGATATTATAAAGATCACCAAGAAAAATTATCTAGGTTATCAGAAGAAGGTCAATTCCCTAAAATAGCGATAGTAAGTTGTTCAGATTCACGCGTAGAGCCAACGTTAATATTAGATTGTGAACCGGGTGATTTATTTGTTATTCGTAACGTGGCAAATTTAGTGCCTCCTTGTGAAGATGACGATAACTATCATGGTACCAGTGCCGCACTTGAATTTGCTGTAACCGGGCTTAAAGTTGAAAGTATTATTGTACTAGGTCATACACAATGTGGTGGTATTAAAGCATTGATGGATGGTGCAGGTAAGAAGATAGATAAAAGCTTTATTTCAAAATGGATGATGCAGCTTGAAGGTGTGCGTGACGAAATTTTAGCTGATACAGAAATAACTGAAAAAACACACCGTTATGATTGTTGTGAGAAAAAAGGTATTGAGCAATCACTAGCAAATCTAATGACTTTCCCTTGGATCAAGGAGCGTGTTGATGCAGGTGACTTAAAACTTCACGGCTGGCGTTATGATCTTTCTAGCTCTGAGCTATGTGCATTAGAAGAAAAAACAGGTCGCTTTTTCCAAATTAGCTAATCGAAGAGGTACATTAAATTAATGTACCTCTTGAACGTATAAAGATGAAACGTGTAAAAAGTAGAAGTACAGCTCTTTACACATTAAATAATCATCGAATTAATTCAGCTTTAAAATATTTAGACAGGTTTAATAGACTTAATCGTCATAGCCATCATCGTAACCATATTCACTATCTGAGTCATACTCATCTTTATCAGCATTGATATATAAACCATTTTCTAGCTCTTCAAGGCCAGCAGGCATCTGCATAACAAACTCATCAGCGTCAACATCGAATGTTGCTACTACTTCAGGTAATTCATCAGTCTCAACATGAATGAAACGATATTGTTCACCCGATTGATTCGCATCTTCCCAAATGAAATCATCTGCATCTAATGTAAATTCTTCTTCAGTATCTTCATTACGAATTGCATAAAAACCCATTAATGCCATAACTCACTCTTCCTTATCAAAAACATTTAAAAATAAACGATTAGTGTCTGACGACAACTTAATGACATCATTCAACGACGCACCTTACACAATAATTTCCCCTATACAAAAGCCTACACCATAAACGTGACTGTCTGCTTATTTGACAAAGCAGCAACAGGCTAAAACGTAAACGGTATTGCATTAAAATATGTTAGGCAATTTATTCTGTCAAAAAATGAATGGATAATACAAACTAAATTTTAAAAGGCTATCAATTTATTAACATTAACAGCTTAATCGACTACCTTACCTCTTAATGCTTTATTATTACCATTACGCTTTTTGTCATCCACACGGCGCTTCTTAGCATTACGAGAAGGTTGTGTTGCTTTTCGTGATTTTTGTATTTTAACAGCACTTAAAATAAGCTCTTTTAATCGACTTAATGCTTCATCGCGATTTTTTTCTTGAGTACGATGTACCTGCGCTTTAAGTACGATCACGCCATCTTCAGTAATACGATGATCGGATAAAGCTAACAAACGTTGTTTATAAAACTCAGGTAATGTAGAGCTTTTAACGTCAAAACGGAGATGTATCGCTGAATTAACTTTATTAACATTCTGTCCACCAGCACCTTGAGCACGAATAGCGGTTAATTGTAACTGCCAATCGGCAATAATTACCCCTGCAGATATTTGTAATGGCATTAAGACTTATTCTCCTTGAGCGGATCTAGGTAATGTTTTTGATAGATATCTGCTGGCATATTTGAAATTTGGAAATCAATCATCTTATTGAACACGGCTAATAATGGAATATATTTTTCTGTGTCATTAGAGAGTTCAGATAATAAATAATATCCGGCTTCAACGGTCGATAAACCATCTTCTCTTGGTGATTTACGAAGTCGATAATTACTCTTATTTTCAATGTTAATCATGACTTTAGGTAAAGTTTGCAAAAAAGGATTGGTCATCAATAATTTGTATGCTTTTTTCCAGCTGCCATCGAGTAAAATGAACTGTGAACCTTTATTAATTTGTTGAGTTTGTTGTAACTCACTAATTGAACTGGCTTGCTCATCAGGAAAAACTAAGAATGTATTATTTAAATCAAACATGGAAGCGTCAAAAGAATGTCCAATACTCAACTTCACCTTAGATAATGATAAATCGAGGATACGCGCTGTACCAATCGCTTTGTTTTGTTCACTCGGATCTTGCAAAACATGTAAAAAGTGTTGATTATCAAGCGGGCAAATCGATGCACAAATACATGCAGATGATGCTTTGTTACACTGGTTACAAAATGCTCTTTTATTCATGACTTGTTTCAACTTCCTTTAAGGTTTTTAAATGCGCGCTGTATTAACCCATACTGCTATTATTTTGACACTCAGTACACTGCTCTTTGTTTTCCAACCAGACAGCCATCAATGGTTTGCATATTACCACAGCGCAGTTGAAAAGGGCCAATTGTGGCGATTAGTCACAGCTCATTTTTGCCATACTAACGGCTATCATCTGCTACTTAACGGTATCGGGTTAGTCGTGGTTGTTTCGTTATTTTTTGACACCTTCAAAAAACAACTTTTATTACCTATTCTATTATTCAGTGCTGTATTTATTAGTTTATGCTTATTTTTTATTGAGCCAACAACACAGGGCTATGTTGGTCTCTCTGGTGTATTACATAGTTTGTTTGCATTCGGCGTGTGTGATGAACTGAGAAGGAAAGATAAATGGGGAATCATTTTAAGTGTTGGGTTTATCGCAAAAATAGCTTTTGAGCAATTTAATGGACCATCAGCGAGTACTGAATCATTAATTGGTGCGACAGTATTAATTAATGCACATTTATACGGTGCGATTGCAGGTTTGTTTTATTGCTTATGTGTTCAAGTATGGCGTTTTAGTAAAGCTAAGAACTTATGATCTAAATCTAATTTATATAAAGAATAATTTTAATTACACTCATCCCAATAGGTTACCAATAAACGACTAAAAACAAAAAAGGTAGCCGAAGCTACCTTTAAATGGCTGAACAAGGAGATCATGAGAGTAAAACCAAGAATACTCAGCCATCTAACTTATTCAATAAAAAACTAATAAATCGTTAATACTAAATTATTGTTGTAACAACGATAGTACGTTTTGAGTACTTGCGTTTGCTTGCGACAATATTGATGTTCCAGCCTGCTGTAATATCTGTGCTTTACTCATATTCGATGTTTCAGCTGCAAAATCAGCATCTTGAATACGAGAGTTTGAAGCAGATAAATTTTGCGATACATTTTCTAAATTAGAAATGGTTGAATCTAAACGGTTTTGAATCGCACCTAAATTAGCACGTGATGCCGAGATGGTATCTAAGGCCGCATCAACTTTATTAATAGTATTTGATGCACTCTCAAACGTTGAGACATTAGTACCTAGTGAATCAATCACTTTACCGCCCATTTCTAATCCAGCAGTGAACCCCATTGCAGTCATTGCAGTCTCACGTTCGGCTTGAGTGCCTGCATTAGACGATATTTCAACGCCTCTTCCTGGCTCAGCTGAGTAAGTACTGCCTGTTAGTTTTACGCCTGTTTGATCAGAGTAAGAGTTGATATAATCTTCAAAAGTCGCACCCGTTGGTGGAGTAGGGATATCAACGCCATTAATCGACATAGCAGCTCCTTCGGCAAAAGCAGCAGGAGCTGAATTTGCTACAACAGAATCGGCACCATTAGCAGCGACAAATCCCATCGTCGCAATTTCGGTCCCAGTAACTGCGATAGGGCTATTATCTTCACTATCTAAAGCAAGGTAACCACCATAAATACCTGTAGCTATACCTGACTCACCTGTCGTTCCGCCGATAGTAATTGTTTGACCAGTATCATTGGTCATGATGAGTTCACCATCATCTCCTTTAGACGCAATAACGCCTTCGACATCACGGTTAATCGTCTCAACAAGATTATCCATAGAAGAGGTCGCGGGTAAGGATACAGGACCACTATCACCTACTTGCACAGTCATTAGACCAGTTGTAATACCAGTCACACTAGTACTTTCGTGATCTCCTTGTATAACGTTATATGCACTTGCTGTCACGCCAGTTTCAGCTGATGTTAAATTGATTGCCTTAGCAATTTCAGGAGCGGTATCATCCGCAGGTTTAGGAATCGCGACACCATTAATTGCAGCAGCAGTAATCGAATCACCAGTCAGCGAGGCCGTCGTATCAATACGCCCCCCATTTAAATCCGTTTTATTTAAACCTCCGTTCAAACCCAGGTCATTTGCCGTTACAGAAGCAATTTCAAATGTTAGTGTTTGACCTGAATTAGCACCAATTTGCAGTGTTGTTGACCCTGATGACCCATCTAATAATTTTTTACCATTAAATTCAGTTGTTTCTGCGATACGATCGAGTTCGCTATGTAATTGGTCGACTTCTTCTTGAATCGCGATTCTATTTTCAGAAGAGTTTGTATCATTTGCTGATTGCACAGATAGTTCACGCATACGTTGTAAGATATTAGTCATTTCATCCATCGCGCCTTCAGCTGTTTGCGCCATTGAAATTCCGTCATTTGAATTACGTACTGCTTGAGTTAAACCTGTAATTTGTGATTGCATTGAAGTTGAAATAGCAAGGCCTGCTGCATCATCTTTCGCACTGTTAATACGAAGACCCGATGATAAACGTTCCATTGCCTCATTTTGCATTGATTGCGATTTATTAAGCTGACGCTGTGCATTCAACGACATTATATTTGTATTAATAACTTGAGCCATGATGTGTTCCTTTTATCTCTTGGTAATCCTAGTTAGGAAAATGTGGCAATTGAACTAAACAGTTATTTATTGCCGTCAATTTTTACTCTCGATAATAACAATGCGATTAATGTGCCAACTTTGATGTAAAATTTACATGTTAAAAATCAACTGCTTAAATTAAAATAAATAGTCATAAAAATGTCTCTCTTTATTTTTTTTAAGGTTAGCTTTTATAAGCACAAAAAAAGAGGCAATAAATTGCCTCTTTTAATAATTGATTTAATAGATTAGTAAGTTATAACGGTAAGTAGAAATAAGCTTAAATTAAATTAAATAAACTTAATTGCTGTAATTGAACGAAGGTTTGCTGTGACACTTCCAACATGCTGTATTCCTGTTGGTATTCACTGATTGCGGCAGCCATATCTAAATCTTCCAAATTAGACAGCGTTCTTTGAATAGTTAAATTAAAATCCAAGGTTGATTCATACTGATTATCAATGGTTCTTAAACGTGCACCTACCGAGCTTTGTGTCCCTGTAATGTTATCTAATGCACCATCAATTTGTAATAAAGACATGCTAAAGGCTGTATTTCTTTGTGCTTCTGCCGTTTGATCTGTTCCGGGAATACGTAATGCATCAATAGCACTTTGAATAGTAGAAAAGATGTCTTTTTCTTCACTTTGGCGTAACGTGAAAGTATCTCCATCTTCAACTTCACCTTTCACTTGTGTCTTAATCCCATTAAATGAGATCGCTTGATCTTCTTCATAAGCTGTTGGTGCTACAAATTGAGTGAATTCAAAACTATCACCGTTTTTTGGTAAGCCATCAACTTCAATGGCAATACCATTAATATTTAGAGTTTGAACTTCTGCATTATCTCCATCGTAAACTGAAGATGATAACTGTCCATTTACTTCAATTTGAAATTGATTAGTACCTGTTCCAATCTCTATAAAATTAATGGCAACAGGCCCATTTATAGCAGGATCAACACTATTTATATCTACGGCATCTAAATCAACACCACTAATACTAATCTTGGCACTCCCTGACACTGCCGTTTCTTTTAAACCGTAAACAGAATATTCAGAGCCCTCGCTCGTATCATTAATGGCAATAGTGTAATCCTGGTCAAGAAAATCACGCGCTGCATTTTCATCAACAATATTACCCGCACTAATAACACCCGCACCGGTATTATTGGCACTAAGCTCTGAGACAAAAGTGCCATTACCTTCAGCAACTTCCATAAATATTTTAGATCCAGAGTCATTTGCTTGAACTAAAACACCAGCACCAATTCGATAATCATTCTCGCCACTATCACCATGATACTCTATCTCTCCAAATTCATTTTTTTGAAACGGCTGTGTATCAACTTCATAACCTGCATAAATAAATTGATTATTACCATCTTTGGTATTCGCAACTCCCATCAATTCATCACGCAAACTTTCTAGCTCAATAGCAACGGCATTACGATCTGATTCATTTAAGGTACCGTTACTACCACTGACCATTAACTCTCGTACACGTTGTAAAATATAAGTGCTTTGAGTTAATGCAGTGTCAGACAGTTCATTGGCTGATTGGGCTGTTTCACCATTACTTATATATTGTTCGCCAATCGATAAGTCTTGTTTTAAACGCTGGATAGTAGCAATAGCAACAGGATCATCACTACCATTCATTACACGTATAGTGCTTGATAGGTGTAAATTTTTTTCACTCAATGAGGCTTGTTGCTCCATCATTGAGCTAGTATTACGCATAAAAAACGTTTGTGATGAAATTCGCATACTGTCTCTCTTATTTCTTTTGAGCTTACGCCCCTCTATTCTTACAAAGCAAGAATCACACCAATAAATAATCGTCAATAAAACTTAAAGGGTTAACGTGAGGCTTGTAATAAGCTCTCAAAAATTTCATTCGCTACCGTAATAACTCGCGCTGCTGCACTATAATATTGCTGGTACATTAATAAATTAGCCGCTTCTTCATCCATATTTACACCACTTAAACTTTGAATTCGCTCAAAAGACTGATCTTTTAAAATTGATGCTGATTGCATAGCAACATCTGCATTAGCTGTTTTCGCACCAATTTCAGATAACATATTGTTATAAATATCCTGAAAGCTTGATTTATTTCCATTCATTATTTTAGCGCTTTGTAAATCAGTAATGGCTAGCATATTACGGTTATCACCGTCTCCTGTTTCATTAAAGCTTAAAATAATTTCGTCATTTACAGCAGGAAATCCAGACTTCATTTCTACTTCAACACCGCCTGCAATAAATGTAGCTTTACCAGTGAGCGGATCAACAGGAGTGGTGAGTTCCGTTGTATTAACTTGAATACCGTCTTTATCAAATAGGTTATAAGCGATTTCAGCATCTGTGGTATTCGCTGATATTCTAATAGTGAGTGGATTCTCTTCATCCATATAATGGCTATCGGATGTATTACTGATCGCACTAACACGAAACTCAGCGGTACCAGTATTATCTGAATTTAAAGTCGCTTTAATCTCAGCATCGGCCGCAGCTATTTTTTCTGCATCATTTTCTAAAACGACTGCTTCCTTCGCACCATTACGAGTTGGGCGTAGCGTAAATTCTTTACCTTCTTCTAAAGGTTGGGTTATCGAATCAATGCCAATACTTATTCCTGCACCAGGAATAGCAACGCGCGCCTCTGTTGATAGGTCATCAATAGAAACCCCTTGAGATACCCCAGTTGTATTATTAGTCACAGTAAATGAAAGCGTGCTACCTGCTGTATATTCACTTACTTTTAATGTAAATTCATCGGCAGACAATTCACTTAAGTCGTCAATACGAACACTCAATGTAGCTTTACCTAATCCATCATCGTGGCTTAAAACACGATTTTGCATTGACTCAGTACTATTAATATCATTAAAAATATCAGCACCGATTTCTCCGTCTAATGTTTGACCTTCTTTTTGTTGTTCGTTAATAGCATGAGTCAAACCAATGACACTCTGCCCTAATTGATTCATTGCTACTTCAATATCATTATCCCGACTATTAAATAAAGCACCGACTCCTCCACCTAATTTATTGCCATTAATCGCGGTAGATTGCCCATTAAAATTTAAAGATAATTCTTTACGCGTAAGATCTGGATCACCATCGACAGCAATAACCGATTGGGAAACGGTTCCCATGACTAACCCTTGTCCACTCCCAATATAAATATTCACCATGTTATTATCAGCAGCAACGACTGACGTGTTTACATATTCACTTAACTCGGTAATAGCGAGATTTCGCTTATCCAATAAATCATTTGCATCACCACCACTTGCAGAACCTGTCACAATAGATATTTGAGAATTCAAGCTAGCAATACTTTGTGCTAACTCCGTAATCACATCCGCTGAATTATCAATTTCAGCATTAACGCTTTCGTATTGTGTTTCTAAATGGCTATAAAGGGTATTGTATTGATTGACCATACTAGAAGCATCTTGTAGAAATACGTTCCGAGCCTCCAGTAAGCTTGGATTATCCGCAATGCTACTTAAAGAAGAAAACATATTTAAAACTGATGTTGTTGCTGATGTGTTATCACTCGATAATAATAAATCCATTTGATTTGCTTGCGTATAAGTTTGTTCATAATAAGCATAACTTGATGTATTGATTACATTTTCAGTAAAAGCAAACTGATCGTAAGCTCGGTCAATACTCGTCACTACAGACCCACTTCCAATAAAGTTTGTACTTAATCGCTGTGCACCAGCGGCAGAAGTATCAACAGTTTGACGAGAGTAGCCTTCTGTACTTACATTACTAATATTGTGACTGGTTGTAGTGAGGCTTGCTTGTGAGCTATAAATCCCCGAAAGTCCAATTTGTAATAGATCAGCCATTATTATCTCCCGCAACAACTGATTGGAAGCTATTGCTATTCATAATTTGTTTAATTTTTTCCGCATATTTAGGATCTGTTGCATAGCCTGCCTGCTGCAATTCCTCAACATAACGTTCCGCGTTATCAGCTTGCTGTAAAGCTTGCTCATAACGTTTATTATTACTAATGAAATCAGTGTAATCTTTAAAGCTTTCTTGTAGACCTTGATAAACACGAAAGTTTGAACGTCGCTGTACTCCGACTCCGTCTTCAACTTCTAAACTACTTTTATTAACACTCTCACCTTCCCAACCACCATGTGATTTGATATTAAAAAGATTAAAGCTACTTTCTTGGCCAGGAGTTTGTAAAATTTTCTTCCCCCACCCTGTCTCTAATGCTGATTGTGCAACCAAAACCTCTGGCGATACACCCAATGCTTTAGCTGCTTTTTTAGCATAAGGTAATAAAGTTTGAATAAATGAAGAGGGAGAACTAAAGTCGATTTTTTGCCCTTCTGCTGCAACATTTACAGCAGGGCTTTCGACTCTACCTTTAACTGTACTTTGATTTAATTGATATTGAGTTTGCGGTGAGCTTTGTACTTGATCTGGCGCTTTAAAATTATTATTAATAACTTCAGGCTGTAAACTTAACATCTGTTTATCTTCATGATTAGGCATAGTTAATTGGCTTTGATCAATCGACTTAGGTCGTACCATTGAAGTAGGATCTAGTTGTCTAACTAACGCATCAGCTAACCCTAAGGTTCCATGACGACTAATATCTACCGCTAACTGCTTATCTTGCATATCCGTATAAAATTTTGTTTGCTGGTTATTAAAAGGGCTTTCTGTTTCAAATGCTTCATTCGCTTGTCGCATTGATTTAATCAACATACTCGCAAACATTGACTCAAATTGATTCGCAACTTCTCGAATCGTTTCTTTGTCATTTGTTTTAGTTTTTTGACGCAATTGCTCCAACCCTTGTAGATCAAAGTAGTTACTTGCCTGCGTTACTGTTTGATTGTTCATTAACAACCCCTATTATTACCATTACATAGATAAAGCAAAATAAGTGCCAGAAGTTAATTAAAGAAAGATAAGTTGTTATTTCCTGATTAATAATAAAGGAGCGATAGTTTTTGCAGTAAAATGTACACGCATCAAGTAGAATTCCTGCGATTTTTACCCTACACCTTTCATCTATCTATAAATTTATAAGGAATAAATATGCTTAACCCAGTTTTACTGGCGGTATGTCTGATGCTAATACTGTCAATGATGCGAATAAACGTAGTGATTGCACTAACCCTAAGTGCTCTAGTAGGCGGTTTAACAGCTGGTTTATCATTACCTGATACGATTTCAGCTTTTGAAAGTGGTTTAGGTGGTGGCGCAACGATTGCTTTAAGTTATGCAATGTTAGGTGCTTTTGCAGTAGCAATTTCTAAGTCTGGTATTACTGATTTATTATCTCAAGCCATCATTAAGCGCCTGAACGGTAAACAAACACAGCAAACCTCTACCGCTATAAAATACACCGTTTTCACGGTTATTTTATTAATGACCATTTCATCACAGAATATTATTCCTGTTCATATTGCTTTTATCCCTATCTTAATTCCGCCTTTACTCGGTGTATTTAATAAATTACGTGTTGATAGACGCTTAACTGCTTGTATTTTAACTTTTGGTTTAGTTACTCCTTATATGGTTTTGCCGATTGGGTTTGGTGGTATTTTCTTAAATAACATTTTATTAAAGAATTTACATGACAATGGTTTAGACGTAACAGCAAACCAAGTAACAAGCGCAATGATTTTACCTGCGTTAGGTATGGTTGTTGGTTTATTCATCGCAGTGCTAATTAGTTACCGTAAACCACGCGTTTACCAAGAAAAGACTCAGAACACTGCCGCAGCTGAATTTAAAACATTGAATAAACGTCATATAATTGTCGCCTTGATTTCTATTGTTGCAACGTTAACAGTTCAATTAATGACGGGGTCAATGATAGTAGGCGCATTAGCAGGCTTTATTGTCTTTACGCTAGGTGGTGTCATTGCATGGAAAGAAACACATGATGTATTCACGAAAGGTGTACACATGATGGCGATGATTGGTTTTATTATGATTGCAGCAGCAGGATTTGCAGCTGTGATGAAAGCTACAGGTAGCGTCGATACATTAGTTCAAACATTATCTTCAGGTATCGGAGAGAATAAATCATTAGCAGCCCTATTAATGTTAGTCATTGGTTTATTGGTTACGATGGGTATCGGTTCATCTTTTTCAACGATTCCAATTATTGCGACGATTTATGTACCGCTTGCTATCGCCTTTGGCTTCTCGCCTATGGCAATTATTGCCTTAGTGGGTACCGCTGCCGCATTAGGCGACGCTGGTTCACCAGCATCAGATTCAACACTGGGTCCAACATCTGGACTTAATGCAGATGGAGAGCATGATCATATTAGAGATACAGTGATTCCAACTTTCCTACATTACAATCTGCCATTGATTGCATTTGGTTGGATAGCCGCTATGTCGTTATAAATTAGATTAATGTTTATGTCCGTATTGCATCAAAAGGACATAAACAGATCTATTAGCGCAAAAAAAAGGGAAAGCCATTGGCTTTCCCTTTTTACATTTATCAATTTAATTACTTTAGTTATATTAAAAACTGTAATAAATGTGCTATTAAAATTAAATTAAACAATAACTTACATTAAATAATAATTAATTCGCCTTGTAATGCACCTGCTTGTTTTAACGCTTCTAGGATAGCCATTAAATCACCAGGCGCTAAACCAACTTCATTAACAGCTCTCACTAAATCATTTAAGTTAATACCGGGATCAAATTGAAACATACGACTGTCTTCTTGAGTAATATTGATGATGCTGTTATCAACTACCTCTGTATTACCATTAGCAAATGCATTCGGTTGAGATACCGTTTTATTTTCACTGATAGTGACGCTAATGCCACCATGAGTTATCGCTGTTGGTAATAAACGAACATCCTGACCGATGACTATCGTACCAGTACGAGAATTAACAATAATTTTTGCACTTGCTCTTGCTGGTTCAAACTCTAAATTTTCTAATGTTGATAAATATGATACTCGTTGCGATATATTACGGGGGGCGAGTACACTGACAGAAGTAGCATCCAATAAACTTGCTGTATTTGGCCCCACTAAATTATTAATCGTATCTGCCATTATTTTTGCAGTAGTAAAGTCAGATTCATGCAAATTAAAGGTAATCGTATCACCTTGTGAGAATGGTGAAATAACTTCACGTTCAACAATCGCACCGTTAGATATGCGCCCTACCGTAGGCGTATTAATAACCACTTTAGAACCATCAGCACCTTCTGCACCTAGACCTCCAACAACTAGACTACCTTGCGCTAATGCATAAACTTTACCGTCGACCCCCTTTAAGAAAGTTTGTAATAATTCACCACCACGTAAGCTTTTAGCTTCACCAATAGCTGACACAGTAATGTCAATTTTCTGACCTCGTTTTGTAAATGCTTTTAGCTCTGCAGTAATAGCAACAGGCGCTACATTTTTAATATTTAAGCTTTGCCCTTGTGGAATGTTAATGCCAAAGTTTCTTAACATAGTTGCAAATGCTTGTTCAGTAAATTTACTACTTTTTTCTCCAGTACCGGGTAAACCCACCACTAAGCCATAACCTACTAATTGATTACTACGAACACCTTGTACACTTGCAATGTCTTTAATACGTGCTGCCTCAGCGGCATTAACAAATAAAACAAACGCTAAAACAAGGCATATGGTGAAAAAGGGTTGTACTATTTTACTTAATGATAATTGCATACTGCTCTCCTGCTTATACGCGAGTAACTAATTCAATAAAGCGTTTAGAATGGCCAATAAGGACCGCTAAAGAATGAAGTCAACCACCCTTGTCGTTGTGTGTTTGCAAAGTCACCGGTACCACCATACTGGATACGAGCATTTGCTACATGAGTTGATGAAACAGAGTTATCTGAGCTCACATCTTCTGAACGAATTACGCCTTTAATACGAACAAATTCTTCGCCGTTATTTAACATTAGCCATTTTTCGCCGCGGATTTCTAAATTACCATTACTTAAAACACGTGTAACGTTAACGGTAATACTGCCTTGTAAACTATTACTTTGATCTGTATCTGAATCACCAGAAAAAGCACTATCTTGAGTAATGCCCCCACCGAAACCAAATGCAGGAATTGACCTTCCACCTGGTAAAGTGACCGTGTCCACATTGACATTATAACTGTTACTTTTATCTAAACTGGTGCCTGCTTGTTTTTTCGCTGATGTCGACTCTTCTAAGTAGACAGTAATAATGTCACCTATACGGTGTGCTTTAATGTCTGAATATAAATTATTCGCATAACTATGCTGAAATAAAGAACCGGTCGGTATTACATTTAAATCTGCTTCCACTGGTTCTACAGGTGAATATTCGGGATCATTTTTTACTTGCTCGTTAGGTAATGAAGTACAACCTACTATGCTCAACAATGAGAATAAAATAAGAATACTTTTCATATTAATCACCTATTTATAATTGTTGACTAATGTAAGATAACATTTCATCAACAGCTGAAATAACTTTTGAATTCATCTCATAAACTCGCTGACTTTCAATCAAATTAACCAATTCTTCAGTCACATTTACGTTAGAAGTTTCAAGCATACCTTGTCGTACAAATCCTAAACCGTCACCACCAGGGACCCCTTCGATTGGAGCACCTGACGCACCAGTTTCAGAATATAAGTTCTCACCTAAAGGTTGTAGACCAGATGCATTAATAAATGCACTGACATTTATTTGCCCTACCACTTGGTTCTCTGCTTGACCTGCAATATTGACCGATACTTCACCTTCTGAACCAATACTGATTGATTGTGCATTATCTGGGATTTGTATTTGGGGAACTAAAGGGTACCCTGAACCGGGCGTTACAAGTGTCCCTTCTTCATTAAGCATAAACTCACCATTTCGAGTATATGCAGAACTTCCATCAGGCATCTCAATTTCAAAGAAACCACGACCATCTATCATTAAATCTAATGAGTTATTTGTAGTTAATGCATTACCTTGTTCAAAGTTTTTCTGAACAGCGACCACTTTTGCACCAGAGCCAGTCATTAAACCAGATGGTAATTTTGTATCTTGTGTTGCATTAGCACCGGGTTGATTAACATTTTGATAAAGTAAATCTTCAAAAATAGCTCTACTTTTTTTAAAACCAACAGTACTGGCATTTGCTAAATTATTTGAAATTGTTGCAACATTAGTTTGTTGTGCATCTAATCCTGTTTTACTGATCCATAAAGCGGAATGCATAACCTTCTCCTTAAATTCTTATTAATCTAGCTAGATAAACTTAAACAACTTTTAATAAAGTGTCTGAGCTTTCGTCAATCTCTTCCGCTTTTTTCATCATTTTTATTTGCATTTCAAAATTACGCTGTAAATTAATTAGACTCGTTAATTCACTGCTTAAATTTACATTTGATGCTTCTAATGTACCGTTACTAACAACAACATCATTGGAAAACTCAGTTTCTTGTCCATCAATACGGCGAAATAAACCATCAGAACTACGCATTAAGTCTTGAATGTTAGGGTTGACTAACTTTAATTGAGCAATGTTCTCTAACCCTTCTGGTGGTGCACCTTCAGGGCGCACTTCAATCACACCATCTTTTCTAATATTAAATTTTTCAATTGGCATCTGAATAAAGATATTATTTCCGGTATTATCCAAAACCTCTCTACCACTGGCATCAATTAAAAAACCATCTGCAGTTATATTAAAATCGCCACTACGAGTTAAACCTTGATCACCAGTATCAGATTTAACAACGAACCAACCTTGACCTTCAATAGCAACATCCAATTCACGCCCAGTTTGAAGGACGACGCCACTGTCAAAATTTTGTCCAGGTGATTCTGCCAATGCAAAAACTCGAGTAGGTAACCCATCGCCATGCACTTGCATGCTACGTGCTTGTTCAAAACTAGCTTTAAAGCCGGTTTTACTGGCATTAGCCAAGTTGTTACTGTGGATAGCCAACGCATTCATGTTCTCTTTAGCGCCAGACATTGATACATAAAGAAAATTATCCATTCTACTTCCTTAACTATTGACTGTTGAACTCATAACAGCGGTAAAGATGGTTACATATTTATTTTATAAACAGATAAATGCAATGCTTGTGCCAACAAACAAAATCAGAGAAAAGTTATAATTAAATTAAGATAAAAAATAAAGATAAAGAAAGATTTACTAGAAAGAAAAATGCACCTGAATAGGTGCATTTATAAAATGAGATATAAAAGTAAATAAATTAACGTATTTGTAAAATGGTTTCTTGTAATGAAGAGCTAATCTCTAATGAACGAGAATTCGCCTGGAAATTACGTTGAGCGGTAATTAAATCAACTAATTCAGTCGTTAAATCAACATTAGATTGTTCTAATGCTCCCGAACTAATACTACCAAATGAACCAGATCCCGCTTCACCAGCAAGTGGTTCGCCTGAATTCTGTGACTCATTCCAATTTGAGCCATTCTGCGATAAACCCTGTTCATTTCTAAAACGGACCATAGCAACACGTGCAAGTGGATCAGATGTCCCATTACTGTAAGTCGCTTCAATCAACCCATCACTACCGATTTCAATGCCAGTTAAACGCCCTACAGTCAAACCATCTTGCTCTAATGCAGTCACCTCAAATGCAGCTGAGAATTGAGTTGGATCCTGATAATTAATAGTAATTGCTTGCGTTCCATCTGCCCCAGCTGAAAGTACATTAGCACCACCAACACCTAATTCTTCAAAATCTAATACTGCAGGGTTGCTCCCCTCATAAACACCATTTTCATCAAAGTTAAGCACAACACCATAATGCTCTTCTCCATCTGCAGTATAACTTGCAGAGACACCCGTTGTATCATCGAAAGTACCATCAGCATTTGTATCTACCAAATAATTTACAGGTGTAGTACTTTCAACTGGTTTACCATCTACTGTAACAAAAGAAACCCATTGATTCGTTCCCTCAGCTGATGAGCTTTCAGGCTTTACATAATAAGTATTTAAAATATGTGCTTCACCTAATGAATCATAAATAGTCACTGAGGTTGCATTATTGTAAGTATCTGGATCTGCAGGATCAAAATTAGCCAGTACTTTTGAATCATCGCCAGCTGGTAAATTAAGACTAATGTCAACCGATTCAGTTTTAACGGGTGTTCCGGCTGTTTCTGGAAGTTGAATGGGTTCGGTCGTTGCTAAACTTAACGATGAAGAACTACCATCTAAGTTAACAGGGAAGGCTTGTAAATAATTACCGCTATTATCAACGATATAGTTATCAGCATTTAGCTTAAAAGTACCTGCTCGTGTATAGCTAAGATTATTATCATCAACACCTGGTGAGGTTGCAAAAAAACCGCTACCTGTGATTGCTAAATCCAATGGGTTATCAGTAAACTTTAGACTACCTTGGTGAAACTGTTGTGCAACTGCTGAAACCGAGGCACCATCGCCTACTTTAGTTTTACTATTAGAAAATAAAGAGTTAGCATAAACGCTATCAAACTCAGCTCGAGATTCTTTAAAACCTACTGTTGCTACGTTTGCAATATTATTTGACGTTGTATCTAAATCTGTCTGTGCAGCCGAAATTCCGCTTAGTGCAATATTAAATGACATAGTTATTTCCTCTAATTATATATTTTCTGAAACTTCAATTGCATCAGCAAGTTCAATACCACCTAAACCTTTTAGATTTAAATACACGCTAGCTGAACCACCACCGAGACTGACACTTTCAACATGTGCATAACTTGCTGTTGTCAATTCTTCGCCATTACCGTTTACTGATCCATAAGCATTAAAAGTATACTTGCCTTCTGGAGCAGGCTGTCCTTGTGAATCTAAACCATCCCAATCAAAACGTTGATTACCGGCACCAACATCACCAATATCAATAGTTCGAATGACACTACCTGCACTATCTTCAACTGAAACTAGAGTACTGTAGGCGCCTGTTGTGGTTGTTAGTGAACCAGAAGCTGTTCCACCTTCTGATAAATAAGTTTCATTACTTGGAATCAATACTTTTTTGCCCACTAATGACGATGCTTCTAAAGCTTGACTTGAATTCAATACTTCTTTAATACCTGCAAATTCAGTCCCTAACGTTGCAATACCTTCCGCAGTAGTAAACGAGGACATTTGAGATATCATTTCTGCATTTTCTACTGGTGAAAATGGGTCTTGATAAGCAAGTTGTTGAGATAGTAAAGAGAAAAAATCTTCCTGGTCCAGTTGTTGTTCAGAATCGATCTCTGCATTAGCTTTAACTTGTGAGTCGGTTAATGGAGCCGTTAAGCTTATTCCTGATGAAGTTATAGTAGCCATCTAATTATCCTTATCCTTTACCAAGCTGTAAGGTGCTGCTTAACATTTGTTTCGCTGCATCAGCAATTTGTACATTCGTTTGATATGAGCGAGAAGCACTGATCATATTCGCCATCTCTTCCATTACATTCACATTAGAATGATAAATAAAACCATTTTCATCAGCTTTAGGATGATTTGGTGAATATTCTTGGTTTAGCTCTGCAGTACTTTCAACAATACCTTGTACTTTTACGCCGACACTACTGTCTAAACCACCCATTGCACGATTTAGCTCTGCAGCAAATACAGGGTGTCGAGCTTTATAGGTTTCATCAATATTGCTACTAACACTGTTTGCATTAGCCAAATTACTGGCAGTCGTATTTAAACGCACGGATTGTGCACTCATACCACTTCCGGCCACATCTAATACTTTTAATAAACTCATAATAATTCTCCTGACACGCTATTATTGGCCTTTTATCGCTTTGCGAAGCCCTGATATACTACCGTTTAAAAAATCTAAAGTAGCTTGATACTCTAAGCTATTCTTCATAAATAAATTACGTTCAACTTCCAAGTCAACAGAATTACCATCACCAGTATCCGGTTGATTCGAAGCACGATATAACAAACCACTTTGTGCCATTGAACTTGAGAAACCTGCATTATGGGAACTGTTAGTACGGCTTAGAGAAATACCCGTACCTGACTTTGCTGCATTCAAGGCATCTTTAAAGTTAATGTCTTTAGCCTTGTAATTAGGTGTATCAGCATTTGAGATATTAGAGGCTAAAATTTCAGTACGTCGAGCTCTAACTCCTAATGAGTACTGGTAAATGCCTAATGCTTTATCAAAGTTAATTGCCATAATTTTCTCCTTTGTTTATGTAAATGCAAAGCATGTGCCAAAAACAAAAAAACAAGTATGAAAATCATAAAAATACAATAACGGGCTTTATGTCAGCTTAAAACAGGCTATTTATGGTAGTTAGCGTCAAATATAGAGTGGAATACAAAATTAAAATGGATTTTAAAAGAGAAGAAAAAATAATTAGTGGCAAACATAAAGTAACTAAAAAGTTCAAACTATTGAATATCAATAATAATCACTAAAGAGGCAATTATTGCCTCTTTAGTGATTATTAATTAAAATAACCAAAAAACTAAGTAGATTATTTAGATTTTAGTTTATATATAATACCTGGATTACAACGTACCATCTCAAATCTATCAGTTAAGCCATTCAACGACTCAGAAGCACCAAGTATCAGGTAGCCATCAGGATTTAAAGCATTAGCAAACTGATTCAATATTTGAGATTTAACCTCATTTGAAAAATAAATCAGTACATTGCGGCAAAAAATCAAATCAAACTTACCAAGAGATGCATAACTATCTAATAAGTTAAGACGCTTAAAGGAAGTCAATTTTTTGACCTCAGGTTTAACTTGCAATTTACTACCAAGCCCATCAACAGGAATAAAAAACTGACGCTTTCGAGTGTCTGATAAACCTCGAGATAAAGCTAATGAATCATATTGACCAAGGTTACATTGATTAAGCATTGAATCAGAAATATCTGTACCAGTAATTTTAATATTTAAATTAGTCATTGGCTTTGATTTTTCAAATTCGATTGCAGACATTGCAATTGAGTAAGCTTCTTGTCCTGAAGAGCTCGCAGCTGACCATACTTTTATATTTCTTTTCGTTTTGATCAGTTCAGGAAAAAGCTTAGACGTCAATAATTCAAAAGGATAAATATCACGAAACCATAACGTTTCATTGGTTGTCATCGCATCAACAACTAAATTACGTAGTTGAAGGTTTTGACCAGTAATTACCTTTTCGATAAGATCCGATAAACTCGGAAAATCAAATTGAGCAATTAATGGTGTTAAACGACTCTTAACAAGATATTGTTTATTTTCACCCAGTACGATACCACACTGTTTTTCTAAAAAACCAGCAAACTTCTTGTAAAGATCATCAGAAAATATTCTCACTAATTATTATCCATATTTCATTGTTACTTTAAACAAACAGACTTCATTTTATCAGTTTAAATACCAGATAAAACGGTAAAAGGGTAACAATGTCACCAATTATTCTATAGTGTTTCAGCGTTTATTCAGCATCGACATTAATCACTTTTTGGACAGCTATTGCTAACTCGTCTGGGTTAAATTTTGCAATAAAATCATTAGCTCCCACTTTTTCAACCATAGCTTGATTGAAAATCCCGCTTAAAGAGGTATGTAAAATGATATACAAATCTTTCATATCGGTATTTGATTTTATTGCAGATGTTAAAGTATAGCCATCCATTTCAGGCATTTCCACATCAGAAATCATTAGAGCATATTTTTCAAATACTGGTTGGGTTTTAGCAACCTCATTCAATAGATCTAATGCTTCTTTACCATTTTTAGCTAAATCACACTCAAGACCTAAGGCGGTGAGTGTACGTTGTATTTGCTTTCGAGCAACAGAAGAATCATCTGCAACTAAAACACGTTTATTTTTTATATTTTTGATAGTAATTTGTGTCGTTACTTCGGTATTAACCGGCGCAATTTCATCAAGTACTTTTTCAACATCTAATACTTCAACTAAACGATTATCAACTTCAGTTACTGCCGTTAAATAACTATATCGGCTACTACCTGTTGGAGGCGGTAAGATATCTTCCCAGTTAATATTAATAATACGCTCAACCGATCCAACTAAGAAACCTTGAACAGAACGATTATACTCTGTGACGATAATAAAACGATTTTCAATATCATCTATTGCTCGTCCTCCCGTTGCCAAGTTCAAATCAATAATTGAAATTGCTTGCCCACGTACATAAGCAACGCCACGAATAGCGCCATTTAATTTAGGTAAAACAGTAAGAGGAGGACATTGTAAAACCTCTCTTACTTTAAATACGTTTATACCATAACGTTGGATCCCACCTAACTTGAAAAGTAATAGCTCAAGTC
Source organism: Psychromonas arctica (assembly GCF_038155225.1). GTDB lineage: Bacteria > Pseudomonadota > Gammaproteobacteria > Enterobacterales > Psychromonadaceae > Psychromonas > Psychromonas arctica_B. Next base: position 38,816 of record NZ_JBAKBA010000034.1, read on the forward strand.
TGTTTTGCCCTACCAACTGAGTTCGTTGATTTACTGAGTCTAAAACTCCTGCCATATTCGATCCCTTTTTGTTATGGTTATTTTTTAAAAAGTAGTTTTATAATCTTTTACTACATAAAATGTAAAATGTGCATAAAATAAGTTAACTTAAATAAGGTAACTAAATTGTTTCGATTTACTTTAATGATACTAAGTCTAGTCTGTTCTTACAGTTTAGCAGATAATAATTACTCTAAAGAGATAGAAAAGTTTGCTGAAAGCCTCGTTTTTGACAAATATCAAGAAACCTTCGAGATAACAGGAGAACAAAAGTTATATATAAAGGCAATACCTATCACAGATCGCGTTACTTTCTCTAAATGTTTAGTACCGTTACAAGGTCATATTGTAGGCGATAAAATAAAAAGCAAAACCGCTGTTAAAGTATCTTGTCTGGATGCGACACCTTGGGATCTTTATATTCGAGTAAAAGCACAAATCTTAATCCCATTAATTATTAGTAGCCGCCCAATTAGTAAAGGTGAAATATTAAGTAATAAAAACATAGAACTTATTTATAAAGATAAATCTCGCGTTAGAGGTAGCACCTTCACAAATGCTCAAGCATTAAGAGGCGTTCGCTTAAAAAGAAATATATCTTCTAAAAAAAGTATTCGTCATAAGGATATCTGTTACGTTTGCGAAGGAGATAAAGTCACCATTACAGCGAATAAATCTGGATTAATAATAAAAGCCTCGGGTATTGCCCTAAGCGATGGTAATATAGGAAGCACTGTCAGAGTTGAAAACTCTCGAACACAACGTATTGTCGTTGGTACGGTTTACGCTCTAAAAGAAGTACAAGTAACTTTTTAAAAATAATTATTTTGCAGCTAAAGTTATTAATATTTCTGCCGATACATTAATTATGTAGACTAATTGGAATACGATTATGAGTATAAATATCAACCGCCAAGCACCACAAAGTAACCTTGCTATTGATCAAAATAAAACCCAAAAACAAGGCAATGCAAGTGCAACTGACAATACGAGTAACGCAAGTTCAACTAAAGACTCAGTGCAATTAACATCGCAAGCTGTGAGTTTAAATAATATGCAAAAACAAACCTCTAGTGAGCCACAAGTCGATATGAAACGTGTTGATACTCTCAAAGCAGCAATATTAAATGGCGATTATAAAATTAATTCAGAGCAATTGGCGAAGAATATTGGTAACTTTGAAACTGACTTTAATAAGGCATATTCAAGTTAATGCCATAACTTAAAAGAATATAAGATGCTGACACAACAACTTTCTCAATTATTAGAATCGATTCAAGTACTACAGAAATTACTTGAAGAAGAAAAACAATGCTTAAAAGAAAAATCATTCGAAAACCTAAATACACTTCTCTTTAATAAACAAAAATTATTACAAAAGATTAACAGTGATAATAAAAATATCAGTACAAAAGATAACTTAACAATTATCGAACAAGATAAGATTTTATCGACTTTAAAACAAAATATTGTAAATGATTTAACAGAGTGTCAAAAAAATAACGAAATTAACGGGCGCTTAATCGAAATGAGTATGAAAAGTAATAAGCATTTGGTGCAATTACTTACTCAAGCTAAAGGCAAAAATAGCATTACTTACGATCAAAAAGGCCTGTTAAATAGTGGAAGCTTGTTAGGTAAGAACATCGAAGCTTAATGACGATTTAACTATCAGTAAGGTATTCGAGCAGTAAGATATTCGAGACATAAAAAATGCGAGCTACTGAGCTCGTATTTTTTATTTCATCTTGTTGTATTAAATAAACCTAAAACTCGTATCGAACAAATTTAACCTCAATTAAAATGAATAAATTAATAATGAAGCTTTAATAATAAACTTGGCTTTGCACTTTTATTACATCATCTGGATTTGCAAACTCAGCATCTTTTAAGAATGGTAACGTTGTCATGTTTAAACCTAACTCAGTGATATACAAATCACTTTCATGGTAAGTACGTATTACTTTCGCTCCTCTTACAAGACCTTTTACTTTTGATTTAAGCCTTCCACTTTGCAATTGATAATCCTGCACACTATTCTCTGAAGTAAGCATCACACCATAAACCTGTTCAGCCAACTCTTTATAAGCTTCTAACTTAGAAGCTTTAATTGCGTTCAACATTTTAATATCATCAGTTGCCCCATTTTGAGCAGACATAGTCGCATAACCTACCGAAACGAACTCATATTCATCAACCTCTTCGACAGGTTCTTTATGAACGACACAGCCTGAAAGAATCAATAATACGCCAGACAATATGCTCAAAGTAAATGCTCCCTGAGCATATTGATTTAATTTAAACATGGATAACTCCCTAATGGTTTTTAACTGGCAATAATTGCCTATCGATAAATTTTTTTATATTCAACAAATAGAGCAATAAACATACCTAAATTGAATCTGATAAAATAAAAACCTAAGAATATCGATATAATAGGTTAAAACTGATTAATAAAATACTCAAATAAGAGGTAAAGAATAAACATTAAAAAGCAAAAAACAGGCCTAAACCTGTTTTATTAATAAAGTATTTATATTAAATTTTATTCAACTAAACGAACAAGTGATTGGCTACCATCACGTTCACTATTACGTAATATATAACGTTTTGGAGTATAGTCATAACGCCCACCAACAAAAATTCGATGAGGAATAAAAGCACTACTTGTTGATTCAACGACATTATTAAGGGCATTAACGATACGAATATTAACAATAACACCTTCCTCGTTACGAGATAAAGTCCCCGTTAATATTCGGCTTACATCTACATTTTTTTTAAGTTTCTTCCAATCTCTTGTCATACCAAACTCACCATCATTAGTGACTTGAATATTGCCCATTAATTTATAATCAATTACACGTAACTTTCTAATATGTAATTCATGAAAAAATTGCTCTGAAATAGTCTGCCCTAACCAACTTGTATTATCATGATCATTTAAATCCACCAATGATGTTAGTGCAATTGACTCACGGTGAAAAGGAACCTCATAATTAAAAAGTAATTGGTCTGCCATTTTACTGACGACCTCTGACAATATAAGTGACTTTTTTCCATTAAATGTATAAAGGTGACCATAACCACTAGAATCAGTCTGAACATCTGCTTGGTCACTATCCTCATTATTAGCATCACCTCTGCTAAAAGAATGGGCTATATAATAATAAAGATAATCCTCGTTCGTCCTAGCTTCCTCTATAGCAAAAATAGCGGCAGACTCTTGATGCAATGAAGAATGAGATGATGTACAACCTTGTAACATCATAATCAATGTAGAAATAACCAATAATTTGTTCATTAAAGCCTGCCTTAGTAATAATTTTTTATCCTAAAATGTTATCGGCAATAACATTCAAAACTTTAGACAATTAATCATAAAGGGGTAAAAAGTATAGTTAGTAAAAAAGTTGGTTTAGATTTTGCTTCTTCTCATCACAGCAGTAATTGTAAATAGTAAGAAAACTTTAATTCACAGTATTTAAAAAGCGGTTAAGCAAATGAGAGTTCCGATGAAAAAAATCATATTTATTGCATTACTTTTGTTATCCAATAATACTTTTGCGCAATGGTTTCAAGCGAGCGCAAACGCAATCATTATAAATAAGAATATTGAGGAAGCTCGCGAACAAGCTATTAAAAAAGCAGTAAAAGATGCACTTCTTTTTTCAGGAGGGACAATATCTAGTTTGCAACAAGTGAACCAAGGAGTACTAGTTGAAAATCAATTAATACTCAATTCAGGTGGGGAGATTAAAGCCTTAAAAATAATTGAAGAAAGCCAAAAAAATAATTTATTAACAGTAAATTTAAAAGTTAATATTATTACACAATCAGATCTGTGTTTTGGCGGGCATTTTCCTAAATCCATGGTAATTAGCCGCTTTGCTATGAATGTACCTCAGCAAACAGTTGACGGTCAAATTTATAACCTACACAAAAAAGTAAGCAATACATTCTTTAACCAATTATTGTTAAGTCCAAATTTATTTAATATACGCCGTTATATCGATAAGCCCTTACAGCTTGGTGAAAAATATAACAATAAAAACTTAGCAGATACCTTAGCAAGCATATCTTCTCAAACAGATAGTCAATTTATTGTATTTGGTGAGATTAATGATTTATCCGTTAAATTTGAAAGTAAAACATCATTAAATTATTGGATAACAAATCCAGACCGCCATTTTTATATGACCGTTTATTTATATGATGCACTTCAAGGTAAGCTTATTTTTAGTAAACAATACCGTCAAAAAACGACCTGGCAGTATGGAAAAGAACAACAGGCAGATTTAAATAGTAAGCAATTTTGGGAGTTCCAATATGGGCAAGCTATATTAAGCAGTTTAGCTCAGGCAAATATTGATATTTCACAAAGAATACAATGTATTATTCCGCGCGCGCGCATAGTGACAGTGAATAGTAATAACATAAGAATCAATCTAGGAAAGAACAATGGGTTACAACAAGATATGCTCGTTGAATTATCTTATTCAAGTAACTTTAAAGACCAATTTGGTATACAGAGACAATCTTCAACTATTGCTAAACAGGCAATGAAAATAATAGAAGTACATGAAAATAGCGCAGAGTTAACGACTATAGATGATTACCCTTTAAGTAATATTCAAATCAATGATATTGCGACTATTAAATCAATACAATAATTATGTATAATATCCTCGATATTAATGATGTAACTAACTAATTTAATATTATTAATTATAAGTCTCTCTATAGCTCAACAGGATAGAGCACCCGCCTCCTAAGCGGATGATCGGGGTTCGAGTCCCTGTGGAGAGACCATACAACCTTAATAATAAGAAACATTCTAAGATTTAAGTTTAATAATAAAATTTAATTTAAAACAGGCCTAGTTCACTTGTAAAATAACGAATAAAACTTCATTTAAAAAATTAACAACATATCGTTCCAACTAACACCGCCATGAGTAGAATCAGACTTCCCTTGATGATTGAATCCATGTTTTTGATAGAAGCTAACTAAATGGTCCTTACAGGTTAAAACAATCCCAAACTGCCCTCTTGATTTACTAGTTTCGATAAGGTGTTTAATTAATAAACTTGCATAACCTTTTTGCTGATGTTTTGGTGCGACGACTAACCCGAATACCGTTTGATACTTTCCATTAGGGCAATGCAAAGAGGAATCTGAATATAGCTCATCCGGTAGTTCAGGGCTATCATTGATGCTTCCATTTATATGACCAACAATTTCTTCATTTATTTCTAAAACAAAGAAGCATTCAGGAAAGGCTCGAAACCGTTCTTTAAACATAGTCAAAGTAGCAGCCTCTGATTCTGGGAAACCCAGGTTTTCAATTTCAGCAATACGAATAATATCTTCTTTAGTTGCTTGACGTAAATTTTTCACAGACACTCCATATTTCAACATATCAAATATAATGCATAACTTTAATTTCAAGATAAAGTCATTATAAGAAAAGAATTTATAATCACAAATAAAGCATTAAAACGAAAAAATCCCTGCTGACGTGAGTCAACAGGGATTATCGTATTAGGCGCT
>NZ_JBAKBA010000035.1:0-44047 GCF_038155225.1 Psychromonas arctica
TTGTTTATAGTTGTTGTTTATAGTTGTTGTTTATAGTTGTTGTTTATAGTTGTTGTTTATAGTTGTTGCTAATAGTTTTTCTTAATCATGAAAGTTAAACATAACCGTTAAATCATTCGTTTCTTTCTGATAAATTTTGTTTAACGGTATCAGAGTCTTTATGTGCATAAAATTCTACTTTAAATTCAGTATCATCTGTTAAGAACTCTACTTTATGCCAGTATTCAGGTGGTGATATAGCATGCTCACCAGCCAAGATGACAAACTCTTTCTCTATTGAGCCACGTCGTTCACTAAAGCCATAAAACGTTAAGCGCCCGAAGGATACACATATTTTTCCAAACACGCCCGCCTTTGTATTATGTTCAAATAAGAACAACTTGGGGATATTGTTTTTAGTAAAAAGTGGCGTCGTTTTATAATGTACAAAGTCATCTGGAATATTCATATGAATGGTTAACTCCCTTCTTAATTAAGAAATAGATTTTTATTATAGTCGTCACCATGACACGTAACCTAAACCAATGCTATTACCGCCACCTTATTTAACCTCATTTCATATTAGTAAAAGTAAATATCATATTTTTCTGCATCAAAATATTTACTAAAACAGCTAAATATCCAATTTAAAAGATGAAAATCTTTGTTCTTATGGTAAACCTAAGCTTATTAAGTCAATTTTACGTCAATTATTTTTATTGTTAAAAAAGTAATTTAATTACAAAACACTAACAAATAGCGATCAATAGAGCGTATTTCAATTAGTTAAAATGCAAAACCATTCACAAATGTTAATGGACTATTTCCAGACTTGTTAATGGTTGTTTACATGACAAAAATCAGCTTTTTTTCAACCTGAACATGCATTGACCCAGATCACATTTAGTATTAATTTATCAGTAGAATTACTTTTAACTTACTTAGAGAGATACTATGTCAAACTTTGAATTACTGCACCAAAAGCCAAGTAAAATGTCTGAGTCTATCGCCTATAAAATCACTCAGGTATTGAAATTCACACTAAACCTTTTTTACGGCACTAAGTACGCTAAACGTGCCGTTATCTTAGAAACGATTGCCGCTGTACCAGGTATGGTCGCTGGTATGCTCAACCATTTAAAAGCATTACGTCGTATGCGTGATGACGAAGGATGGGTGCGAGAATTATTAGATGAAGCTGAAAATGAACGCATGCATTTAATGATATTTTTAGACATTGCTAAACCTACATGGATTGAACGAACATTAGTATTACTAGGGCAAGGCGCGTTCCTCTTTGTGTACACTTTTTTATATATTCTATCGTCTAAAACAGCACACAGAGTCGTCGGTTATTTTGAAGAAGAAGCCTGTAAAAGTTATACCGAATTTCTAGATAAAATAGATGAAGGTGTTGTTGAAAATGTCGCTGCGCCTAAAATTGCTAAAGACTATTATAAGTTGCCACAAGATGCATTGTTACGTGATGTTGTATTGCGTATTCGTGAAGATGAAGCACAGCACCGTGACCGTAACCACGAGTTTGCAGATTCATTTGAAAGTAATGACTTACCATCACATCAACAGTAAACGTCATCCAATAAGCTAAGCACTAACAAACTAAGCACTAACAAAATGAAATCGAAGGGGATGATTAATATCATCCCTTTTTTTTATTCTACTTCTTACATCACCTATTCCCCTCATGATGCTTAATAAACACAGTTAATCTGTTCTTTATAGTCACTTTTTTGCCTATATACACGTGACGAAACAATATGCATTATTCAGTCGCTAACTCGGACACCAAGACAAGGCGTAACATGATAACAATGACGACTCCTTATCAAATGTTACAACCTAGTATTGGTTTTCTATTTTTCGACCCACAGGGCAGTTGTGAGGCAGGTCCTGTCATAGCAATACCAATTACATTAAATAAGTGTTCTAAATTTTGCGCAGGAAAAATGACTTAGTTTAAGGCGTAAATTAAGCTAAATGGTTGTCCCCTTTACGAAATTTACAACGAAGAAATAAGTTATTTTAACCAGTAAAATAGATCAGTTAATTAGTGTGATTGGTATAAAGAATAACGTCTCGATTTAACTCGTTAGATCTTTTCCTTTATGCCTAGAATCTGTTGACCTCACGATTTTCTGATTTTTGCATCTTGAATGGTGACGGGTATAATCCCCCCTCTTAATAATAGAGTTAATTATGCGAATTCATGCCGTTCATACACTATACGATCACCGTTTAAGTCAAAGCACTCGCCCTTTTTTAGCCCGTGGTGGAAGTATTCCACGCTGTAAGCATTGCATGTTATTACCCTACTTATGTATATGCTCAATCAAGCAAACGGTTGAGAGCCAAAGTGCATTTCTATTATTGATGTATGACGATGAGATCTTAAAACCAAGTAATACAGGACGTTTAATTGCGGACATCATTCCTGATACTCATGCCTATATTTGGTCTCGCACTGAACCGAACCCAACTATGTTAGCGTTATTAGCCGACCCAACATGGCAACCAATCGTTATATTTCCTGCTGAATATGCCACAGCAGAGAGAACGTTAATGTCATCGCCTATTGCTTCTCATTTAAATGAAGATAAACGACCATTGTTTATTTTGTTGGATGGTACATGGGCACAAGCGAAGAAGATGTTTCGTAAAAGCCCATACTTAGATGCATTCCCTGTATTGTCTTTTTCACCAGAAAAACTATCGCAATACATCATGCGTAAAGCAACTAAAGACAACCAATTAGCGACCGCTGAAGTAGCGAGTTTAGTATTAGATAGCTTAGGTGAGGTAGAGAATGCGCATCTCTTAACGTTATTATTTTCAACTTTTAAAGAAAACTACTTACTCGGTAAATCACGCCAACAATTACCAGAAGAGAACTGCCAACAACGCTTAATATCAGCTTTTACTCAACGACAGCCTCTAAAAGTATAAAAATGAATCAACCATTTATTCGTTACTAATACCCTTTTTTGGAAAATAACAGAAAATAGACAAATAGCTCGATGTTTAAATCAATGTTTTTTTAGTAAAAGAACTTTATCAAAGCACTGTCACAATGCGCTTTAAGATAAATGTAACGAGTTGTTGTAGTTGCGTAAAATCAAACAGTGGTAAATCACCCGCTTCAACATATTGGTCGCACACCAAGGCAATAATATTGCTATCGTTTGGATATAAAAATGGCTTTTCTAACACATTACGATGTAACTCTATTTTAGGAAAAGCTTGGTCACGATAACCTTCCACCAGCACTAAATCTAAACAATCTGTATTTAATAAGGCGAGCTGTTCATTTAACTGACTATCATGTGCTTGCTCATGTTCATGAAAGCAAATTGAACGATGTGTCCCAGCTAATACAACTTGTGATGCACCTGCTTTACGCAAGCGATAACTGTCTTTTCCAGGTTTATCCATTTCAATGTCATGGTGACTGTGTTTCACCAAAGCGATACGTAAACCTTGTTCAATCAACAAAGGGATTAACAGCTCTATTAGGGTTGTTTTACCCGTACCACTAAAGGCAGCAAAGCCTAGTAAAGGTACTGGGAATTTCGTCACTGACGTCATGATTTAACCTTATGAAAATAATTAAAGACACGTTATCATAATCGATTAAATGTCTCCTCACCAATTAGAGTTAAAAGTAAAACATGCCCTACTTTCAAGAATTTATTATGCTTACTATCATCCATCTCCTCGCCGTCATGAGCCCTGGGCCAGACTTTGCAATCGTACTGAGACAAAGTATTAGCTTTGGTCGTAAAACGGCAATCATCACCAGCTTAGGGATAGGTGCAGGCATATCGGTGCATGTGTTATACACTCTTCTAGGTGTAGGTATTTTGATCTCACAATCAAATTCTTTAATGATGGTCGCTAAAATATTAGGTGCAGCTTATATCACCTATTTAGCCGTTAACTTATTACGCAGTAAAGCCAAACCAAACCAAATCAATCATCATCTATCACACTTGATAACAACAAAAAACATCAGAAGAAAGCGTTTATGGTTGGCTTTATGACCAATGTATTAAACCCTAAAGCAACGCTGTTTTTCTTAGCTATTTTCACAACAATCGTCAGTGCAAGTACCCCCCTTGCCGTGCAATCTCTTTATGGGTTATGGATCATCGTGACAACAGCAGCTTGGTTCTGTTTAGTGTCTTTTCTATTTTCACAGCAATCTGTGAGAAAAAAATTCTTAAACCATGGTCATTGGTTTGATCGGGTGATGGGATTAGTTCTATTACTGTTTGCCGCAAAACTAATAATTGAAATGATTTAATTGATTATTCTGGTCTAATTATTAACGATCATCAGATTAGCGTCTGTTTTCAAAATACTAATAAGGCGCTTATTTATATTTAATAACTTAGGAATAGCAGTTTCATCAACAAATAAGCCTTTATCCCAAAAAATACGATATCGTTATTAAGTTAGTGTTCATCTTCAATTCTACTATTATGATGAACTACTATGATAAGCCTATGGAACAGGAAAGCCTTTAGAGGCAACCCAAATACGATACCACTGCTCTGTCGTCATTTTTAATGTTAATGCTGCAACGACATTATGTACCCGAGTAATTTTACCTGAACCAATTAATGCAACCGGTTTTGATGGATGCTTAAGTACCCAAGCAAAGATAACCTGTGTAATAGAAGTCGCGCCAGTCTCTTTAGCAACTTCTTTTAAGCAGCTACATAATCGTGAAATTTGCGGGCTTTGCTCATTAAAAATAGCACCACCTGCTAAACATGACCATGCCATAGGGCGTACACGATATTCCTGCAATTGGTCTAAGACGCCATTTTCAATGTTATGTGTATTGATTTGATTTATTTCAACTTGGTTAGTAATTAACGGTTTATCTAAGCGGGATTGTAAAAGAGAGAATTGAGAAGGTGTAAAATTTGAGACACCAAAATGGTCGACTTTACCTGAACGCTTCAATTCATAAAAAGCCGCTGCAACTTGATCTGCATGCATCAAAAAGTCAGGCCTATGCACTAACAATGCATCTAGTTTTTCAACACCTAATCGACGTAATGAATTCTCTGTGGAACTAATAATTGCTGCTTTGCTACTATCGTAATGCGACACACGCTTTTCGTTAGGTGAAGAAGCAATGCCATTAATACCAAACTTAGAAATAATTTCAATTTTGTCTCGCATGCTAGGATCTAGCTTTAATGCTTCACCGAATAACATCTCACTATTACCATAGATTGCCGCATTATCAACGGTACTAATACCAAGTTCAAGATGTTGTTTTAAAAAAGTTAGGCGAGCCTGAGGTGACATTCTCCAATCGTTTAATCGCCAATAGCCTTGTATTAATTTAGAAAAAGAAGGTCCTTCAGATGCCATTACCACTTTTTCAACAAAACTCATAAATACCTCAAAAATCAAAAGAGAACTGGATAGCCACAACAACATCAAAATAACATAAAAAATAAGCATTAACATTCTTTTTAAAAATGAAAAATATATATAATGAGGTATAGGTAACAATATAAACAAAATCAGTTAAATAGATAATCTTCAAACGGCAGAGAAAATGAAATAAAATGAGAAGTAACAAGAAAAAGTAAGCGAAAGAAAAATAGATGGCAGTATTAGAGATAAATTTTCGATTTCTTATTGATGAAGCATAAGGCTTTATTAAAGAAACGTTTAGTCACATACGAGGCTTAATTAAATACAGGACCACACCGCAAAATCTGAATCATCTTTGGCGACTTTAATATAAGCAGTCATCGTCGATATTGTAATATTCAGTTAAATCAAAACGAACAATAGTATTACCATCGATAGCATCATGATCATCTAATACGTAAACGTTATTGCTATAAATATTACCATAATCATTTTTATACTTTACAACTTGAATTTAAATTGAGGATATGTGGCTATATTACCTATGCTCGCCTCAAAAACACTACCAATGCTTAAATCATCATAAATAAAATATTATTTATCAAAAGTTAGCGTTTCCCAATTTATAGTTGAAAAATCTACATAACTTTTTTCTAAATTAGCATAACTTGCTTCATCATCTGATTCTGCAGTAAATGTCATAACACCTATGTCAGATAATTGTTCGACAACAACGTGCACAGATTTAACAAAAAAGTCAGCATCATCGAGCATTAAGACAAGCTCTTAGTTTGTTTTAGTCATACCAATCTGGATAAATAAAGGGTCTATTTAGGCAAGAAGGAAAATGGATACTAACAAAGCGTTGATTGCAGTCACTAGTATTCTCATTACAAAATAAACAACGAAGCTAGCATTCATTTTAACAAGCATAAATGACTAGATAACCTCAGTTCTGGATAAGCAAAGCGATACAACACCGCTATTTCTGCGGATTTCTGCGTTAAATTATCTCTCAATAACCCGTTATTGCTTCAATAATTCGCCTTGAACTTAGCAAAATTAACGGCACTGACCAGTAAAAAATATAACCTTATGATTTTAAATACAATTCTATTTTATTAACCAGAATTGAGGTTAGATAATGACTTAGATTGGTATTATTTTGTATTGAACTTCAACATCACCGTATGAGGCTAATTTATAATAATTTTCATTTTGAATAAAAATAACTTAAGCCTATTAATTCTTTAAAGCGATTCTCAAAAATTAAATTTTAAATAATGATAAACGTAATTAAGATCCCCAAAAAACTCTTCATTTTATGTACCAATTTAAAATAAAAGTGCTACATGTAAAAAATGTGAAATTTATAACTATACTCAACGGTCTTTAATAGACTACTTTTAGTATTTTTTAAATATGAATAAAATTTACGAAGAATAATCAAAAAATTTAAAATAGCCATTATGCTAAAGTAATCTGAATCGCACAAAACTAACTGAACAGAAAGAATTAATTTTATGATAAAAATCAGTTAATTATTAAGCAGAAAAAAATTATGTAAAATCTCACCAAATTATTACTTACAAATGTGAGACTACAATGACAAAGAAAAGTACGACTTGCGTTACCTTAATAGCCAATGTCCATATATATAAAACCTAGTAATGCTTCTTATGCATCAACAGGCTTTAGAAAAATACGATGCTTATAGAACAAAAAAGCATTAAAATTGTAGGTGAGTAATTAAATTTCGACTAAGCTTTTTATAAATAATATATTTCTATATTTGATTTATGAAAAAAACAAAGTTAAAAATGGAGAATAATGATGAAAATAAATATTACAAGACGAAAGTTTCTAACTAGTTCAGCAGTCGTCGCAGTCAGCCAAATAGCTACTAAAGCATTTGCAGCAGAGCCCACAACTAAAGCGACGACTGACCAAGTCAGCACGAGTGAAGATTATACATATGAAGTTAATTATACAGATGCAGAATGGAAGGAACGCCTAACTGAAGCTGAATTTACCATCCTTCGAGAAGGTGAAACAGAAGAAGCAAAAAGTAGCCCACTTTGGAAAGAAAAACGTGAGGGTTTATACCACTGTAAAGGTTGTGAATTGACTGTTTATGAATCAAAAGAGAAAACTGTATTGAGTAAAGGGTGGGTTTTCTTCAGACATAGCAAGCCTGATACAGTACTCACGGGGATAGATTTGTTCACACATTACAGTCGTGGCGAGCCTAAAGAAGATAAAGTAATAGAGTCTCATTGCCGACGTTGTGGTAGTCATTTAGGCCATATACTTTATATAAATAAACAGATTCTTCACTGTATCAATGGTGCGTCACTTATTTTCAAACCAACAGTTTAATTATTACAAACCATTAAATATGTATTCTAATAATTACATAGAAAAAACAAGTGCATACAGATAAAATTTTTAATTAAGCCCTGAAATCTATGTAATTACCTATCATTAATTTAATTCTATTAAGGATAGGTAATTATGAATAAAGAAGAACTAGAAGTATTCGCCTTTAAAGCATCAAAGGCCTTAAAGTACCTAAAAGACCTGTAAAATTTCACCTAAATACTAACCAAAATAACTGTTGAAGCTACGCTAAACTAGATGCGTTGTTCATATCTAGTACTAATTTTCTTAAGTATATGATCAATTATTGGTAAGGAAGATACTTCAATTTAAGACAAAAATTTCCTCAAATGATTGTTCCCTTTGCAAAATTTCTAACGTAAAAGTGATGCGTTTAAACCAACAAGAGTAATCAAATATTTAGCGAAATTGGTATAAGCAGCATTCATCCCCCTCTTATTCTCCTAAATTGAATACAATAGAGTAATACCAATCAAAATAAATAGCTTATCTAACCTCAATTCTGATTAATGAAAGCAGAATTACACTTAAAATCATAAAGTTATATATTTTTACTCTACTGTGCAGTTAGTTTTGCGTAGTTCAAGGCGAATTATTGAAGTAATACCAATCACACTAATTAAGTTATCTATTTTGCTTGTTAAAATAACTTATTTCTTCGTTGTAAATTTCGTAAAGGGAACACCATTTAGCTCAATTTTCGCCTGAACTAACTCATTTTTATTGCGCAAAATTTAGATCACTTATTTAATGTAATCGGTATAAGTTTGGTATTGGATAAGACAAAATAACATAACCAATAGAATCTTCGATGGTAATGAATAGATGGTTGATAGATATGCAACAATTTGAAACTGCTTCATGAAAGATAGAAATAAAGTTTTATTGCATTTTTCAAGAGATTGAACAAATGCGACCAGTTATTAATGGAACTGATAGTTGGTGTTGCTTAAATTAAGAACATAAACACATAGCTTGAATAGGTCGACAGACAGTCCGTTGAATGTATTGCTTCTCGTTTTATCCAACAAAAGATATTGAGCGTTGCGAAAAAAGTATTTAATGCGGATGCTAGTCAAAAATAGCTTGTGAGATTACTCATATTGTAACAATTAACCTTATATATATTTCATATTAGCTAACAAGTAAAACTTTATGTTTTATGCCTTTAAAAGCATAAAAAAAATGCTTATCCATTTAAAATGAATAAGCAAATTTTATAATTTATTATGGTATCAGCTTTTAATTTTTAACTTATTAGATAAAAACAACCTGATTTATAATAAACTTATCTTAGAAAGAGATTGCCATACCAGCAACATAACCTAACTCAGTGTTATCTTCATCAGTACCACCAATTTCAAAGTAAGTGGTTACGTTACTGCTAAATGCGTAAGAAGCATTTGCGTAGTATTGATTTTCATCATCACCATTATCTTCATCGAAGTTTGCGTAACCAACAGCAAGTTGAACTTTTGAGTTAACTTGGTAAGTAGCAGCAAGACCTAAAGAGTCGATGTCATTACCACCATCCATTTCAGTCGTTGCATAAGCAGCGGCTAATGTTAATTTGTCAATTGTGTAACGCGCTTCTAAGTTTAAGTTTTTCGTTTCACCGCCAGCAGCAAGGTCTGATTCGCCGTAAAATACAGTTAAATCAACACCAGAAAAGCGAACACCTAATTTACCATCTATAGCACGAAGACCATCGTCATCTTGACCATTTACAATGTAAGCGATACCACCGTAGTAGTTACCTTTATCAACAGTATATTTAATTACTTGCTCACTAGAGGTAGTTTGCTCGTAGAAATCGTTAAAACCAAACTGGTAATCACCACCGATGCCGGCATCATCGAATATAGTAACTTGCTTACCAACTGTTATTGTACCGTATTTACCAGAAGAGAAACCAACGTATGCATCATCTAGTGTTGCGCCGTTGTCATTGTCGTTATCTGTAATTGATTCAAACGATATAACACCAATAGCTGCTACATCATCAGTAATGTCGTAAGCTGTTTTTACACCGAAGTTTGCTTCATCAAGCTGGATTTTTTTACCTTCGTCTTCATCGGTAGTGTTAATAGCTTGCACTTCAACATCACCGTATAGCTCAACAATAATACCGTCAGCGTCATGCATCGTTGCACTATGTGCAGTAGTTGCTGCGAATAAAGAAGTAAGCATTGTTGCTAATATTGTTTTTTTCATTTTCCATCACCTTGTGGCTATTGATAATAATAATTGAGTCCTTAAATACTTAAATACTTTTAGCGTTAACAACGCGTCACAGTGTTTTAAGCGCAAAATAAAATTACCACACAAAATTGAAGGCGGAAATAGGAAACGTGGTTATATGACGAAACATCACATAAAAATCGACACTAAAGAAAGGCATTGTGATCTAGATCTCAAAAAAAGATGGAATTAAATAAGGAATTAGGCGGTCAATGCTGCATTTTTTTATTTTTTAGAGGAAAAATAAATTAAATATTGAACTTTATTAGTATTACTAATAGCTGTATGGACTAAGAAAAAAGAATAAAAGCGCCGTTTACGTATAAAGCTCATTAAAAGATCAGTCGTTTAGCACTCATATTTACTCAATAATCCTTATAAAATCATTTCACTTAGTCGTTTTAATTAACGAGCTTAAGCAGAAATGAGATATCAAAGACTCCTTCTATTAACGATAAAAATGATTAGTAGAGGCATATTGCTAATAAATTTCTTAAATGTACCAGTCATTAATTGTTCTTTTAAAATGTATGCATGATGAATGGAAGGCTTACTGACATTAAAAAAATTTTAACTAAATTAATCGATAGTTAGCATAAGACACTTTTTACTATTCTTCCTGATACTTTTCTTCTTTTTGTATACCCGTTACCATTCAAGCCGAAAAATTCAAAAAGCAATAAAATGAACAGATTCTAGGCAAAAAAGGATTCACACAATTCATTTGCTCATGTGGCTATGTTACGTAATGTAATGTAATTAAAGAGTTGATATAGGTTGTTGATGATGGTTTTTAGCGGTGATGTGGAGAAAGATTACTCTAAATTATTTAATAATTTAATTCGTTTCCAATTATCCTGCCATGTTGATACTTATTAATAGTGTTTTCGCTCTATCGGCTATCTTACTTTTTCTTATCAGAAGAAAACGTTTACCCACAAACACGCAAAAAGATTGAACAGGATACACAGAGCTTAATTCGCTCGTAGGACGATGCTGTCGCATAATCGCCACTGAATACCCATCAATACCATCATTTTAAACAACTCGTTTCTAACGTGCATCCATACAGTAAGCACGTTGAGTTTCATTGAAGTGCTGATTTTATCTCTAGATAAAAGGCAATATCTGCCCCGAGATCATTAATCGCTAAGCAAATAATCCCCTTTTATCATTAAGCATTAAGACTTATCGCTTTCTTCGATTAAAGATGTTTTATTATTTTTTTAATCTCTGCTTTATTTGCATACATATTATTGTCAGCAACCACCAATAGTTGATCGATAGTTTTCCCATCTTCAGGGTAATTCGCGACGCCAATCGCACCACCGAAACTATCAGTAAAAGTATCTGATGAATTAAGAGGCTCTGATAATGTTTGTTTTACCCTAGACAAGACAGTTTCTAAGTCACCTTTATTATTAACATCATTAATGACAATAACAAACTCATCCCCAGCAAACCTAGCAGCAAGATCACCATGGTCAATAGCAGAGCGCACCCTGTCAGCGAACTGAATTAATACTTGATCGCCAACATCGTGACCATAAACGTCATTTATTTTTTTAAAATCATTTAAGTCGATAAAAAAGATGGAAAATGGGTTAGTATTTTCTCCTGAATTATACTGTTCTATTTTTGTTTTTAAGTGTTGCTCAAAGGCATATCGATTAGGTAAACCAGTAAGGTAATCAGTATGTAATCTTCGTTGCATCGCTGAGAAGTTCTTTGCTAAATCCCCTATTTCATCATTTCTTTGAATATTAATAGGCTCTTCAATATACCCACTATTCACATTATTAACCGCATCTGACAATACTTTCAAATCCTTAGTCACCCATTGAAGTATGATGAAGCCAATAATCCCCGCTAACCCAGTTGCTAAAATACCAAGTAAAATCGTTTGAAAATTATTATTTTTAATGTCCCCCATAAAATCAGAACTGGGTATCGCCACGACATTGATCCACTCTAATCCGGCACCATCTTCAAATTTATTATAGGCAACATATATTTCACGTTGTAAATCATCAGTAAAACTAAAGGTTTCTGGCTTATCATTGGTTACTTTTTCTGAAATGAGAGGAACCATTTGTGAATAAATATCAGAGAGTAAGGCATTACCACTTTGGTCTGCTTTCACTCTTATTTTGATTCCATCTTTATTATGTTTAATATTCGAGCTCACAGAAGAGGCAATTAATTGACCGTCAGTCTCAATAATAAAGGCGATAGCATTCTCTGAAATATTAAGGTTACTGACAAAGTCATTTAATGACTTTAATGACATATCTGTCGCCACGACACCTTCAAACGTTCCATCACGGCCTATTACCTGGCGCGCGCGCGTAGCAATTAAATCATGGGTTCTAAAATCAATATAAACCGAAGTCCAAGTATCATTATTACTATTACTATTACTATTACTATTACTATTACGAGAACCTACATGGAACCAAGGTCTAATTCTTGGATCAAAGTTTTTTTCTTCAATAGATAAAAGTGTTGGAGTACTATTTATGCCATTAATCTCATAGAATTTTCGATGCTCTTCAGGTGTATATTTAACTCTTAATTCACCTTTCTTAATGGAATATCGATAAAGACCTATTGCTTGGCCAGCCTTGTTGCCATAATAGACATAATTATTGGGGTCTAAGTGAAGCGATGAGGCACTCCAAAAACGATCTCTTATATTATTTAAATTACTTTTGATATCCGCATCCATCAGCATACCATCAGGAAAAGCAACTTCTAACGTTGCCACAGACCCAACAACATGCCTATCTATCGCCTGACTAATGCGACTAACCGTTTCTTCAAGTAAATGTTTCGATACGGTTTGCACCGCATGATAACCAGCACTATAGGAAAGGGAACCGATGGCAAGCGCTAAGCAAACAACAAGTACGACATAGGGAAAAATAAGCACAGAACGGAGTGATAATTTAGTCATATTATTTCGTTGCAACAATAATAGTTAGGAAAGAAGGCAACACTGATTCACCATATATAAAGTATAATTATCAATCAATTATATAGGAAAAGTAGCCGTTGTTGTTTAACTTAATTTTATCCACCTATTATAACCTTCAAATTCTGCGTTATAGAGCACAACAAGCCAACTTAAGAAGCACCCTTACACGGAATAAACGTCGAAAAACGAAAATAAAGACGTATTTATTATAGGTAAACTATCAATCATAAAACTATTGCACAGCCATTCACTGAATTCATTAACGTCAACTAACCCAAACATCCTGTTTGGTTTTACTAAAATGAATCCATTGCTTGGGAAAGATCAGTGGTGAGGAATTGTAGCCGCATTGAGTTTTGGTTTGATTGTTAATTCATTAATAGTTAAAGGAGAATTCAATCCTCAAATTTTTGTATATTGGAAACTAAATATTAAACGCTTTTGCCAAGGCAGTATATACGTGTACAGCTTTAACTAACCTATCATTGGGGGTTTTGGGTTTATAAGATGTATTTGAAAACCTTGAAATTCTCACCTGCAAGTTATTAAGAGCTAAGAATAAGTTTTTTAAATCCATAGGAGCCTTTATAGTGAAGGTTTCTCCTTGCTCATTATAATTACAAGATTGAAACTCAGTACCTTTTATATGTAACGAATATAGAAAATGACTTAAATATTCCATACTTTCATTCGCATCAAAAAAAGCATTTATTTGATTTGAATCTAACCCTATTTCGGGATCTACCCTAGGATCTACTTCAGCTATTTTTATAGCTTTAGGGTATAACTCTTCTAAAAATTCTAAGTATTTTTCATCTTGTTTTTTGAGATAAAGTCCATCACTCTCAAATGTCATAAATACAGGAGAATTTATAGGAAAAATTTTTTCATAGAGAAAAATTTTATCTATGATTATACATTTATTTTGTTCTTCAATTTCTTTTAATATTTCATTAAATTCTTTTTTATGAGCGATGAAGTTATTAAAAGTATTATTATCAATTGCTACTTGAATTTGTTTCTGTGTTTGATTACTCCTGAAAATTAATGCCCAAAATCCAGCTAAAGCAAACGTTGCCGTAATCAAAGCTATTGGAAATTGCATATTTTCTGAAAAATTATTCAGACAATAAGCTGAAAAAATAGGTCTACATAATTCAAGTCCCCAAGCGTTATAAACGATCACTCCTGCGATTAACAAAGCGATACCTACTCCAATACTAATTATCATCCAAAGAACACTAGATTTAATTAATTTATCTTCATTGAAATTTTTTTCAATTTTATTCATCACAACTCACCACAACATTTGTATTTAGAAATCAGATCATCATTAACAATACTAGCAGCAACAAAGTAAATCATTCCTTTATCAACTGTAAATCGATAAACATATAAAAGATTTTATAGGCAAAAATGATGCTAAACATGGCTACAACAGTGCCACCGTCGAACTTTCCCAAGCTATTAATGCATTTTAGTAAAACCAAACAGGATGTTTGGGGTAGTTGAAGCTAATAAATGGAGCGATTTATGCAATAGCATAGTTTATGAGCGGATTAAGCTCTGCGTATCCTTTGTACGTTCGAAACGGTACGTTTAAAATGCGTTAATAGATTGGATTAGAAAGTGATTCAGTGTCATTCTTTTTGCTTACTTTTTCTTCTGACCAAGAAAAGTAAAGTCGTCGCAAGGGCGAAACACCAAGCAATGAAATATCAAACTGATTGAACGAACGCAAACGAGCTATAACTTAACGAATTAACTAAATTCAACATATTAAAATAGGCAGTACGAATCCTGCTCCCCAAAAAGCGATACTTAACATGGCTACGACAATTCTCCCGTTGAGTTTTTCTGAATTAATCACTGACTTCAGCAAGCATAGGCATGGATGCCGTTGCTAGCGAACTTCGCGGCATGGACGCCGCGTATGAGCGGTGCGTTTAGAAGGCTGTTATTCATTCAGATTAAAAAACGAATCGGGAACAGTCTTTTTGCTTACTTTTTCTGCTGTTCAGAAAAAGTAGAGTCGCCGACAGGGCGAAAACACTGTAAATAATGATCTAGATGCTCCGACGAGCGCAGACGAGTTATTACCTAAAACAGTGGTCGGTGATAGAAGATCCGAACCTAAAAACCCACTCTCTGGTCCAACTTTTTATGAAACCATGCAGATGCCCTACCAAACTGAACTAATCACCGAGTATTTTTAAAGGCTTCGGAAATGCAAAAGGCCGTAACATTTTACAATGTTACGGCCTTTCTATATGTGGTCGGTGATAGATGGAGCGAACAAGCGACAGCTTGGTGTCTGAGCAGTCCTGTAAGGTCAAACCATTGAAAGAAAATCTTCAGGGTCAGAAACGAAAAAATCCGCTTAACTCTAAGAGCTAAGCGGATTATTCAAATGTGGTCGGTGATAGAGGATTCGAACCTCTGACCCTCTGGTCCCAAACCAGATGCGCTACCAAGCTGCGCTAATCACCGAGTATTTTATTTTACAGTTTGTTTCTGTGGGTCAGACCCTCTGGTCCAACTCTTTATAAACCCAATGAGATGCGCTACCAAGCTGCGCTAATCACCGAGACGTATTTACAGTTTGTTTCTGCTTCAATTTAACATCGAGAAAAGATGGGGCGAATGACGGGGTTTGAACCCGCGACAACCGGAATCACAATCCGGGGCTCTACCAACTGAGCTACATCCGCCACTACAACAACTAAAGAACTTCTACACATCCGTAATATTACTTTTTAAAACAATTGCTTCTCGAAGTAATGGTGCACCAGACAGGATTCGAACCTGTGGCCTTTGCCTCCGGAGGGCAACGCTCTATCCAGCTGAGCTACGGGTGCTCACGTCTTTAGCGTGGCGCGGATAATACTGAACACTGCAAAAGCTGTCTAGTCTTTTCTGCATTTTTTTTGCTAAAATGGTTCTGCTTGCTTAATCAATAACCAATTTGCCTAAAAAATAAAAAAAACAGCCTTTTATTGATTAATCCAAAGCTTTGACTGATTTTCAGATATACTTTAACTAATTGCCTTATAAAGAGTTCCAAATATGACCCTAGATCCTACTGTAGATCAAGAACCCAAAACCTATGAACACCCTGTACCTGACCGCGAGTTTATTCTAGCTTTCATTGAAAAACACGGTAAACCAATCACACGTGATGCGATGTTTAAAGCATTCTCATTGAGCAGCGAAGAAGAAGCTGAAGGCCTACGTCGTCGTTTAAAAGCGATGGAACGTGATGGCCAATTAATTTGGTGCCGCAATGCAACGTATCAGATACCTGATAAACTTGACCTTGCAACAGGTAAAGTGATCGGCCATAAAGATGGTTTTGGTTTCTTAAAAACAGAAGATGATAGTAAAGACCTTTTCTTACCGAATCACCAAATGCGTTTCCTCTTTCACGGAGACACTATATTAGCGCAACCAGTTAAGGTTGATTCACGTGGCCGTACTGAAGCACGTTTTGTGCGTTTAGTAGAAGCACGTAAAGAAACGATTGTAGGTCGTTACTTTGTAGAAGATGGTGTTTCATCAGTGATACCTGACGATTCTCGTATTAATCAAGAAATTACTATTAGTAAAGAAAATAATGGCGGTGCTCGTCATGGACAAATAGTCGTAGTTGAAATAATTCAACGTCCTAAAGCCCGCTTTACTGCAACGGGTAAAATCACAGAAGTACTCGGCCAAGATATGGAACCGGGTATGGAAGTTGAAATTGCACTGCGTACACATGATATCCCACATGAATGGCCAGAAGGTTTAGATAAAGAACTTGAACCTTTTGGCGAGTTCGTACCAGAAGAAACTAAAAAAGGCCGTGTTGACCTACGTGATTTACCATTAGTTACTATTGACGGTGAAGATGCACGTGACTTTGATGATGCAGTTTTCTGTCAAAAAGAACCGGGGGGCGGTTGGCGCTTATGGGTAGCGATTGCCGATGTGAGCTCTTACGTTCGCACTGGCACTATCCTAGATAAAGAAGCGGTTAATCGTGGTAACTCTGTTTATTTCCCAGATCAAGTTATTCCAATGCTACCTGAAGTGTTATCAAACGGTTTATGTTCATTAAACCCACAAGTTGACCGTCTCTGTATGGTTAGCGAAATGGTGATTGGACAAGACGGTCATTTAAAAGATTATAAATTCTACGAAGCGGTAATGAATTCTCACGCTCGTTTTACTTATACAAAAGTAGCCTCTATTTTAAAAGGTGATGAAGCATTACGTGAACAATACTCACCATTAGTGCCACATTTGGAAGAGTTAGAGAACCTTTATAAAGCGTTCAAAAAAGCACGTAAAATCCGTGGCGGCATGGAATTTGAAACGTTAGAAGTACGTTTCTTATTTAATGAAGCACGTAAAATTGATGCGATTGTGCCGCTAGTACGTAACGATGCGCATAAGATCATTGAAGAATGTATGATTCAAGCGAATGTTGCTTCAGCACGTTTCATCGAGTCAGCCGGCGCATCTGCGTTATTCCGTGTTCATGAAACACCAAGTGAAGAAAAACTCGCTAACTTCCGCTCTTTCTTAGGTGAATTAGGTTTAAGCCTTAACGGTGGTGAAAAACCTGCGCCGCGCGATTACGCTGATTTAGCAGAAACCTTTGCAGAACGTGATGATAAAGAACTGTTACAAACCATGCTACTGCGCTCAATGAAGCAAGCGGTTTATCAAGACGAAAACCTAGGTCACTTTGGTTTAGCGTTAGAAGAATACGCTCACTTTACGTCGCCAATTCGCCGTTACCCTGATTTGATTTTACATCGTGCCATTAAGTACTTAGTCGCACATCAAGCAAACAATCAATTAAAAGCGAAATGGACTGAAACTGGCGGTTATAACTACCAAACTGAAGAAGTTAGCCAATTAGGCGAACATTGTTCAATGACCGAGCGTCGTGCAGATGATGCAACACGTGATGTCGCTGATGCGCTTAAATGTGAATATATGCAAGATCATATTGGCGATACCATGGTGGGTACGATTGCCGCGGTGACCAATTTCGGTTTCTTTGTACGCCTGAATGACATTCATATCGATGGTTTAGTGCATGTTACTGGCTTGATTTCTGATTACTATATTTTTGATGCAGGTAAGCAAACCCTAAAAGGTGAGCGTACAGGCCGCATTTATCGTATCGGCGATGTATTAGAAGTGAAAGTATTATCAGTTAACTTAGATGATAAGAAAATTGATTTTGAACTTGCTGATGAAGCGGTAGCTGGGCAACGTAAACGAGCTCGTAAGCCAGAAGGCCGTAAATCTGAAACTAAAGGTTCAGATCGCCCTATCGACAAACGTTCACGTAATAAAGAAAAAAGCAAAGCAGACGGTAAAGCAAATGATAAGCGTGATGCAAAGCCTGTTGTAAAACTGACAGAAGAAGAGCTTTTAGCAAAAAGAAAAGCAGCCAATAAGCAAAAGAAAAAGCCTCAACGCAAAGTAGCGCAAGGTGAAAAGAATACTGCGTCTTCTAAAAAGAAAAAAACAACGTCTAAAACGAAACGCCCAGGTCGTGCCGCTCGCTCTAAAGCAAAAGCGAGTAACACTAAAACATAATGCTTAGCTATGGTACTGAGTGATCTGGTACTTAGCTATATTACCTAGGTGCAATATTTAGGTATCGACCTAAATAGCAATAAACAGTGATGACAGGTGAAGCTCTTTGCTTCACCTTTTTTATAAAGAGATGAGTAACATGAGTAAAAGTGAAATTATTTACGGTATGCACGCCGTTGATGCCCTATTAGAAAAACAACCAGAACGTGTGATAGAAATTTACGCCCTAAAAGGCCGTGATGATGAACGTTTAAATGACGTGCTTAATAAAGCGAAAGAATGGGGTGTGTCAGTACAATTCATGCAACGTAAAGCATTAGATGAAAAATCTGATGGTGAACAGCATCAAGGTATTATGGCGCGAGTAAAAACATTGAAAGTATTAACGGACAATGATTTAGAGCCGATTTTAGCAGCATTAGATGTTCCACCATTCTTATTGATTTTAGATGGCGTGACTGACCCGCATAACTTAGGTGCTTGTTTACGAAGTGCTGAAGCTGCTGGTGTACACGCTGTAATCATTCCTAAGGATAACTCGGCAAGTTTAACGCCTGTTGTACGTAAAGTAGCTTGTGGTGCAGCAGAATCAATTCCATTAATCCATGTAACTAACTTAGCACGTGCTATGCGTAATTTGCAGGATAAAGGTATTTGGATTTACGGCACAGCCGGTGAAGCAGAACAAAGCCTTTATGATTGTAAATTAGAAAGTGGTATGGCATTAGCAATGGGCGCTGAAGGCAAAGGCTTACGTCGTTTAACTCGTGAGCATTGTGATGAGCTAATTAAATTACCAATGGCGGGTGCAGTTTCAAGTTTGAATGTATCTGTTGCAACAGGTATTTGTTTGTTTGAAGTGGTTCGCCAGCGTCGATAAATAATGACATTAAGCAACGATAATTAAGTACTGCAATTTAAAGAAATAAACTGCATTAAAAAATCGACAAAAAGGCCAGAAGATAGAGTAATCTCCTTCTGGTCTTTTTATTTGATCACTTTTAAAAGAAGAGTTGTTTCATTTCTCCCTCCAAAGTTATTCTTTCTAGTATTCTATGCTTTGTTTTAAAAAGCATATTGAAGATTAAAACCTGTTGAAAGTTCGTCATTTTCACTTTCTTCTGGAACATTTTGATTGTATTTATAATTGATATCAAAAATCAAATACAGCTCTTGATATATTCTATTTTGGGCTTTGAACTCAACGCCATAAACACTATTTTTATGCCCTAATTCAAACACGCTACCTAATGTAACCTGTAAGCTTTCTGTGACTATTCTTTCATAGTTTAGCTTCGTTCGTATGATGAATTCATTAAAAGAAACTTCATCTTCTCCATCATTAGGCTCTGCAAGCTTGTAACCTGGCCCAAATTCAGTATTAAATTTATGATTATTTTCATTAAAGAAAATATGACCATATCCTGCTGTAAATGTATCTTCTTTGCCATATGAAGCAGATTGACTGCGTTGAATATCACTACGCAGAAAAATTAAATTAACAGGATCTAAATTATAATTCCCTTGTAACTGCCAACGCCATTCATTTTCCGTTTCTTCGTCTTCTTCATCTTCAAACTCAAATTTAATATCATTATTAATATTATATCGATCAACAACGTTGTAATCTAAAATCAACCGCCCTTCTGCACTTTTAGTTAATTCATTTTCTTGTTCATAATTAAAGCCAAATTCAACAGCGCCGCTAAAATGTTTTTCTTCTAATGTTATTTCTTCATTTCCATCAACTATATCTGTCTGAATATTATTTGTTTGAACCGCCACATCAATAAACTCAGCATCAGAAATCCCATTTCTCCCTGGTGATGTTTTCTTTGTTTTTAATAAATCAGATTTCTGATCGATAGAGGTCTTAATTTGATCAATGGGTGAGCTTAATAAGCTTGCATGTTTTAATAGCTCTTTTTGTAATGCATCGTTAAGCTGCCTTTCACGCTTAAGGCTTTCGGCTAGATAAGATTCTTGAATGTTAACCTGATTATCTAAAGTCGATACTTTATCCGCGAGACGCTGATTTTCTTCTTCTAAAGTCGTCAGTTTGATTTCTTGTAATTCTTGAGCTTGTTGTCTTTGAGCCGTTTTTTTTAGCTCTGCCTGTAACTGTGCTTTTAACGTTTCTATCTTTTGTTGTGCATCTGTCTGAGATTTGATGACTGCAAGCGTTTCTTCTGCGGTTAAATTTAATAAAATATCGTCTATCGTAAGCGGCTTTTCATCTTCTAGAACTTTATCATGAGTCTCCTTTATATTAGCGTCTTCATCATCAACTGTAACAGAATTTTCTTTTGCTATAAGCCCTTCAGGCTCCATAAAAAACCAAGCATTAGCACTAAAAACGACAAGATTAACCATTAAAATGTAAAAGAATGGAGAGTTCAATAAAACCAGCTCATTTATATAATTTAAGAAAAGGGTATTTTATGTTGTTAAGCTATAGATGCAAACGATCAATAAAAGTTCCCAACAATTTAAGCTCATATTATTTATTATCGGTTATATTACTTTTGTCACTTGCGTAAGTTGACTCTAAATTGTACAATCTGCCGCCTTAAATCAGCCACCCTTTTTGTTCCTTGCTTCTATTGGTACGGCTGAGCCAAATTAAGAAGCTACTAACCCGTAAGGAGCGATTTTTATATGCGTCATTATGAAATCGTATTTATGGTTCACCCAGATCAGAGTGAACAAGTTAATGGTATGATCGAGCGTTACACTACTTCTATCACAGAAGCTGGTGGTACTGTTCATCGTCTAGAAGACTGGGGCCGTCGTCAACTGGCTTACCCAATCAACAAACTACACAAAGCACACTATGTTCTTATGAATATTGAAGCTGAGCAAAAAGTAATCGATGATTTGGAAACTGCTTTCCGTTTCAACGATGCTGTGATCCGTAACATGATCATGCGTACTAAATCTGCTGTAACTGAAGCATCTGTAGTGGCTAAAGCAAAAGAAGAACGTGTTGAACGTGCTCCTCGTGCTCCACGTCCAGATTTTGATGCTGCACCAGCTGCGCCTGCTGCAACAGAAGCTGAAGCATAAGAAACTGAGTGACTGATAACTTTTTGCAACTTACAGGTATCGTAACTGAAAAGCCGATACATAAAACAAGCCCAAGTGGTATTGAACACTGTAATCTGACGATAGAACATCGTTCAGTGCAAGAAGAAGCTGGATTACCACGCAATACATATTGTTATATGCCAATTGCAACAAGTGGACCATTAGCAAGTCAGTTGAAAAATAAATTATCGAAAGGTATGCAAATTAAAGTAAGTGGTTTTATCACTTACCACCAAAGCAAGAGTAATCTTGGTAAATTGGTGTTACATGCTCAGTACATAGAACAAATTTAAGGAACTACCATGGCTCGTTATTTTCGCCGTCGTAAATTCTGTCGATTCACAGCAGAAAATGTTGTTGAGATTGATTACAAAGACGTTGTTACATTAAAAAACTACATCACTGAAAGTGGTAAAATCGTACCTAGCCGTATTACTGGCACATGTGCAAAATACCAACGCCAACTAGCGCGCGCTATCAAACGTGCACGTTACTTGTCGCTTTTACCTTACACAGATTTACACAAGTAAATAGGAGCTATATATTATGGAAATTATTCTACAAGATACAGTTGCTAACCTTGGTAAACTTGGCGATAAAGTTAATGTTAAAGCAGGTTACGCACGTAACTTTCTTTTCCCACAGCAAAAAGCTGTACCAGCAAACAAAGCAAACTTAGAAGCTTTTGAAGCACGTCGTGCTGAATTAGAAGCTAAGCAAGCTGCTAACCTAGCTGCTGCTCAAGCACGTGGTGAAGCTATCTCTGCATTAGAAGCGGTTACAATCACTTCTAAAGCTGGTGATGCTGGTAAACTATTCGGTTCAATCGGTACGCGTGATATTGCTGATGCAATCACTGCTGCTGGTGTAGCTGTTGCTAAAAGTGAAGTTCGTCTTCCTGAAGGCGCTTTACGTACAACTGGTTCTTACGAGATTACTGTTACAGTACACTCTGACGTAACTTCAGTTGTAAACCTTGAGATTGTTGAAGCTGAGTAATCAGTAACAATAACTTGACGTTAAAAAATACCTGCTTTCGAGCGGGTATTTTTTTGCCTAAAATTTAATAAAGATATATTTGATAATGCCGATTACATTAAATAAGTAATCTAAATTTTGCGCAGGAAAAGTGACTTAATTTAAGGTATAAGTTGAGGTTTTTGGAAATTTAACTTCGTTAATCGTCTGTCGGAGAATTAATAAGGTGATCATTCTTGCTGGTTAAAAACAGTTCCATTCAAGACGTAAATGGCTATTCTCTTTACGAAGCTTACAACGAAGAAATATATTATTTTAACAAGTAAAATAGATCTGTTAATTAGTGTGATTGATATAATAACGATTTGTTTTAACCATCTCATTAAAGCGATATTAGTGCCAGTAAAGTAACTATTTTTAAGCTAACACTAAACGATAACCTGCCCCGTAAACCGACTGAATTAAATCTTCACCTTCACTAATTATAATTAACTTTTTTCTTAGTTTTTTAATATGACTATCGATGGTTCGGTTATTAACAATACGATCATCTGAATACATATTTTGCATCAACTGTTCTCGCGTGAAGATACGACCAGATTTATTAGCTAACAGCTTAAGCAACTGGAACTCGATAGATGTAAATACAATAACATTACGCTTAAATGTAGCCGTTAAATGATTTTCATTTAATAGAAAGTCATTGCTAAGAACAGTAGATGAACCTGCTCTTCTTAATACAGCTTTCACTCTAGCCACCACTTCTCTCGGACTAAAAGGCTTACAGATATAATCATCAGCACCTAAATCTAACCCTAATAATCGATCTAATTCATCGACTTTTGCAGAGACTATTAAGATAGGGACATTTGAAAACTGACGGATCTCTTGACACAAGGTAATACCATTTTTACCGGGTAACATGATATCTAATAGAATAACACTTGGCTTGTGGCTTTTTACCCAAGCAATAACGTCATCACCGTTATCTATTATATGAGGGGTATATTCTGTTAATTTAAAATAATCTGCTAACAAATTAGCGAGTTTAATTTCATCCTCTACAATTAATATAGAATTTAACATTGATTGTTCCTTATCATATTACTAGTAACCTAGTTAGGTAATGTCTTAATTTTATGCAGAAAAATAGCTTAATTTCAAAGGTAAGTTAATCCTTTATCGCTACATTAAAAACGTTTAATTTATACCAATCACACTAATTAAGTTATCTATTTTACTTGTTAAAATAACCTATTTAATGTAATCGGTATTATTAATGGCTATTCCATTTACCAAATTTTCAACTCCATAATAAGTCACTTTAATCAAAGATTAGTTTTGAGAATTATAAAGGTTATACAATTCTACTTTAATATAGACCTGTTATCATTCAAGGTGAAAAACTCAGCAAACAATGATTTGCTTCACGGTTTCCCTCCAGATCGTTAGCTTTAAAACTAACACTGCGTTACAACCTTTGAGAAGGACTCACTATTGTCATCATCTTGTGCCTTGATTTAGAGTCAATGCTAACGATTGAACAAAGCACCTTGAGTGATAACGGGTATAGTTTATTAAGTTGGTAGGTTCTATTTTAATACTACGTATAAGCAGTATTAAAATACTTAACCGTTAGAAAATATTATTGATCCAACGGAAGCTCAATCACGATTGCTAACCCGCCTAAATCTGATGCTAACGCTTTAATACTACCTTGATGTGCCGTCACTATATGTGCACAAATAGACAAACCAAGCCCGGCTCCACCTGTCTTCCTATTTCTTGAGCTTTCAATTCGGTATAAGTACTCAAAAAGGCGCTGTAGATGTTGCTCTTCGACACCAACACCATCATCTTCGACTTTAATGCGTATCAAGCTTCCTGTTAATGATGTGTATAGTTCAATTGAAATCTTTACAACGCTAGCTTCTGAATATTTAATACAATTATTAATTAAGTTTTCAAATAACTGACATAACCTTGTTGTATCGACAAAAACATTCGCTTCTGTCTCATTATTATCCACAACTAAGACTATATTAGCTGCCGCTAGAAAGCCTGTATATTTATCAACTTCTGACTTGAACCATGTACCAAGATTAACTGTTTTCTTTCGGTAATGCATACCACCTATATCGGCACTGCTAAGCTGGTCTAAATCATCAATAAGATGCTGTAAGTGTTTAACTTCATCATTAGCAGAGTCAATATTTTTTTCATTGATTGGTCTAACACCATCTAACATCGCCTCTAACTCACCACGTAAGATCGCGACAGGGGTTCGCAATTCATGGGATATATTTGCTAGCCAGCGTTTACGAGCACCTTCGTTTTCATGCAAGGTTAATGCTAACTCATTAAAGTCTCGACTAAGTTCACCTAATTCATCTTTTCTGTTCAGAGCTATATTCTGTTGATAATCACCTTGCGTTAATTTATGCATGCCTAGAATAATTTTCTTAATTGGTTCTGCTATATGGCGTGCGATAGGAAAAGTAATCAAGGCGACTAAAAACATGGTAAAGATCGCTATTACCCATAAGTAACTTTGCAATTGTTCGATAAGATCAAGCTCGTAACCGTCTGTAATTTGCTTTTTTTTAGGGATCATTAACCAACCAACATTAACTTCATTGGCATTGATAGGGGTTTTATTGTACTCAATATTTTCATCATAATAACCAGCGATAAGATTTTTATTATGATCAAATAAAGCAAAACTTGCTTGACCTCTTGGTGGGCGGTTACTTTCTATAGGATGGCCATCTCTGAGCATAGGATCAGGTTGGGAAATACGATCTTGTCGATCTCTTGGTGGGTGGTTAGGTCGTCCTGGTAATTCTGACACACTAAATTCACCTTGTAAGTGCAAAAAAAGTATATCTCCAAATCTTTTATGATGACCTCTTAAATCTTGCCAGCTATTTTCTTTTTTATATTCTTTTTCAAGCTGAGTAACGAGAGGTTTTAATGCTTCTATATCTTTACTATTAACATAATCAATAACTCCCTTATTAATACTCCATTGTATTAACAAGACTAAAGCACTCACTAATAACAAGCTAAAGCTAAAAAAAACAAAAAATAATTTATTGTGGATTTTCATATCAGCAATCTCATGCTTGTATTACGGTTTTAATTTGTAAGAACCAGATAAACAATATTAACAGACCTTTTACTTCAACAAGGGATTAACTAATAATCACACTAATTAACTAATCTATTTTACTTATTAGAACAACTTATTTAATACCATTGATATAACCATCGAAGCATTCCGAATAAGTAAGTTAAAAAATATTAAATAAGGCAATACAATATAAAAATAGAATGGTAATAAAGGTCTACTTAGCAGATTAAATAAGTAAATAACCTCAATTCTGAATAAGCAAAGCAATACAACACTGCTATTTATGCGGATTTCTGCGTTAAATTATCTATCAATAACCAGTTATTGCTTCAATAATTCGCTTTGAACGACACAAAACTAACGGCACTGTAGAATAAAAAATATAACCTCATGATTTTAAATATAATTTATATTTTATTAGCCAGAATTAAAATTAAATAATAAAAATAAACCCGTTAGCATTTAACAAAACTAACGGGCCTATCTCATTAAATATACTATTACAATATTATGTAGCAGTATTGATAGTCGAATCACCCACTTCGATACCAATTTTCACATCATCAAATATCTAAAGTTATTTAAATTAATAAAACAGCTTAATTTAACAACAGAAATTCACCAATAATAATATATCCAAAACACGTTCAGATATATTAATGTTAGCTTGTTTCATGTACTGATACTATGTGATGATAAATGTGGAGGAGATCTTACGCCTCCTTCCACACTTATTCAGTGATTATTTCTTTCCGTTCAGGTCAACATGGAAAATACCTATGTTTTCGTTTATAAAAATACCGAAAAAATATTTAGACCGTGAACTCATTCGATATGATTAAAAGAACAACAATCTATATTTTTAATTTTCTCGACGAGGTGGCTTGTGGCTGCTAAATTCACTTTCAGTGATGACACCATCACTATCTGAATCTATTTCATCAAAGACTGTTTGATGGTCACCATGTGGAATGTCTTTAGCAGAAAACTCTGTAAAACTAATTTCGCCGTTACCATCAGTATCGATCGATGAAAATGCAGGCGGACCACCTTGAGGACGATCTCCTTGCTCAGAACCAGCTGCGTAACTCTGACCGATAAAACCAATTGAAAGAGCGAAAGCAAGTAAAACTTTTGAACATTGTTTCATTTAGAAAACCTTATAAGACTAAAAACAAGATTCATACAATAACCATTGAATGTGCAAAAAATGTGCATAAAATAATACTTTTTTATAAAAAGTATTATTTTATTAAAGATTCTCTTTTATTTTCATCAATCTCCCCTAACCAAGCTTAATTCTCTCTTGCGTTAACCATAAAAATATTTATTCTCTCTTTATATAATTAATTAATAAGCAGGTAAAAAATGAAAACATTAGCCGACTACCAATTACTCACAAAACAAGCTATTGCTCTTATAGAAGATGAAAAAGATTTAACAGCTAATCTATCTAATGTAAGTGCTCTGCTTAATATGAACTTATCGAATATAAACTGGGTAGGTTTTTATCTATTAAAAAACAATCAACTTGTATTGGGTCCATTCCAAGGTAATGTTGCTTGTGTGCGTATCGATTTAGATAAAGGAGTTTGTGGTAAAGCGTTTAGCACAAATAAAACGCAGCGTATCGGTGACGTACATGAGTTTCCAGGACATATTGCTTGCGATGCAGCAAGCCAGTCAGAGATTGTAGTACCTATTAATTACAATGGAAAAACGATAGCAGTATTAGATATTGATAGCCCAATAACAGAGCGCTTTAACGAAGTGGATGAGGCAGGTTTAAATCACTTTATTGAGCAATTACAAGGTAAACTTAATTTTTCTTACTAATAAAAACTGAGCTAGGTGAGCTTATTGCCTAGCTTATTCAACTCTATTCTTTGATAACCAAAAAATTCATATCATTGATACCATTACGGTTATTTTCGATAATAAAATTTACTAGGTATCGTTATTACTCGGCATTGTTAGTCGATGTTATGATTAAGCGTTTCAGCTTTCTCTGTCAATTGCAGTACCCACTCATCTATTGTTATAGACAATGAGCCTGTCATATCTAATGAACGATCTTCTAATACATCAACTTCTGGGTTTGTTTTATGCATAAACTCAATCACTTTATCTCTATGCTCTAATAAAGCAACGATATGTGGTCTAAACAAAACAAACATCGCTGATAACCATTGGTTGACGACTAAATTAGGATAAGCATGCTCAATATAAAAACGATCTAATAATGCAATGGTATCTTTAGCAGAATACCATGTTTGTGCAGCGACCCATCGGTTTACCGCAAAAAAGCCAACAGGGAAACCTTCATCATCCATTGAAATACAAACAAAGTGTGCAACAGCCTTCTCACCTGCAGGCCACGGCTCTGAATGCATAAACCCTTCCATCGGTTTAATCGACTCAGGAATTGATGGTGAACGTAAAAAAGTATGAAAGTGGCCATGCTCAGACTCTATTCCACGATGATTATGGTAATAATATTGACTGTGTGTTTCATTGTCATAAACATCTTCTTCAGGGTAATGGTTTAATTGGTAAAATGTCCCCTCCCCTTTAAGCAATTCACTAACAATATTGATCCCCCCTCTCTCTAAAAGGCGATGGCACTCTTTCACTTTTTTAGCAGCGACTAATAGAGCATCGATATTATCAATTGACTCTAACGAAGGAGCTTCAAGGGGAATATTCGCTTCACAAGCAGACCAAGAAATTTTATGCATAATATAAAACTTAATATTAAAGGTTAAAAAGATAAAACAGCGTATTCTAGTAAAATGTTATAGCAAAAAAATGTGCTGATTTCGCCTAGAAGTCTCTAAAATTTGGTACCAACTAAGTTACCTATTTTTTTAATCAACATCTATTAACGCTTATTAGAATACGTTGTTTACCAATAATTAACTAACTAATAAAGTGCTTATTTAGCAGCACATGGATTTTTAGCAGCACATGGGTTTTTAGCAGCACATGGGTTTTTAGCAGCACACGGGTTTTTAGCAGCACACGGGTTTTTAACAGCACACGGGTTAACCACTTTAGTCACCTTAGCTGAACAAGGCGAACAATAATCATCGAAATCAGCACCACCACAACCAGCATATGCTGGGTTAATAGTTAAAGCAGCAGTAAAGATACCAGCAGCGATGATAGCAGGTTTGTTTTTTAATATTTTTTTCATGATAATTGACCTTAATGTAATGGGTTAAGACGTAATGTTTTAAAACAAGTTATGAGTAAAAAAACTGTAAACAATAACTCGTCATCAATTGAGTGTAAGTTACTGTCCCCTCAAAAGACCCACCCCGTTTACTGAAAATTTCAAAATAAATGAGAATAAAGATAAGTTTGTTAAGTACTTTTGATATTGTTTACAAAAAAATAAGTATTTAACATATAAAAAATATAACAAATAACTTAACGCTTATTTATTAAAACTTTAAAAATCAATTGGTTAAAAAACAATTTAAAGAGAATAAAAAAATGACATGAATATTTTACTTTAATACTCATTATTTTGATTAGGTAACTTAATTAAAAATAAAAGAAATAAATAATAGTATTAACTGCTTTGTATAAGTGAGTTCTTATTTATTTTGTTATTTTTATAATGAACTGAATGGCTTTGACTGATTAAGTTATTCTTTTAATTAAATACACTAAGCGTCAATTTTAATAAGTATTAAATGCAATAAAAAATACTTTCGTCATAAAAAAATGGGCAAAAAAAGCCTCGAATAACGAGGCTTAATGTTGTGAAATAACAACGTTGAAATAATAACGTGTATTTATTATTTAGCTTGTGGGCGCATGTGTGGGAATAGTAATACGTCACGGATAGTATGGCTATCAGTAAACAACATCACTAAACGGTCGATACCAATGCCTTCACCTGCTGTTGGTGGTAAACCATGTTCAAGAGCAGTAATATAGTCTGCATCGTAGAACATAGCTTCATCATCACCAGATTCTTTCTGTGCGACTTGATCCATGAAACGTTGCGCTTGGTCTTGTGAGTCATTTAGCTCAGAGAACCCATTCGCTAACTCACGACCACCAACGAAGAATTCAAAACGATCCGTTACATCTGGATTCTCATCATTACGACGTGCTAATGGTGATACTTCAGCTGGGTAAGCGGTAATGAACGTTGGCTGCATTAGTTTATGTTCAGCCGTTTCTTCAAAGATCTCAGTTAAGACTTTACCTTCGCCCCAGCTGTCTTTTAAGTGGATATCTAAACGTTTTGCTAAGGCTTTTAATCCTTCCATGCTATCTAGTTCAGATGCTTCAATGCCTTCATTGTATTCAAGAATTGATTCTTTCATTGTTAAGCGTATAAAAGGTTGGCCAAAATCAAACGTTTCTTCACCATATTTAACAATGCTTGAACCTAATACGTTTTCAGTAATAGTACGTAACATATCTTCTGTTAAGTTCATTAGGTCAATGTAATCAGCGTAAGCTTGGTAGAACTCGATCATAGTGAATTCTGGGTTATGACGCGTTGAAACACCTTCGTTACGGAAGCTACGGTTAATTTCGAATACTCGCTCAAAACCACCAACCACTAAACGCTTAAGGTTTAATTCTGGTGCAATACGTAAATACATTGGTAAATCTAATGCATTATGAAACGTTTCAAATGGACGAGCTGTAGCGCCACCTGGGATTGCTTGTAACATTGGCGTTTCTACTTCCATAAAATTACGTTCATTTAAGTAAGTACGAATAGCCGTTACGATTTTGTTACGTAAAATAAATGTTTTACGTGATGATTCGTTAGCAATTAAGTCAAGGTAACGTTGACGGTAACAAGCTTCAGTATCAGATAAACCGTGGAACTTATCTGGTAATGGACGTAGTGCTTTAGTCAGAATACGGATTTCTGATACTTTAATACTTAGTTCGTCTGTCTTAGTTTTAAATAAAACACCTGTAGCACCCACAATATCGCCTAAATCCCATTTTTTGAATTCAGTATTGTAAAAACCTTCCGCTAAGTTATCACGTGCAACGTAAACTTGAACCTGACCGCCCATATCTTGAATAGTTGCAAAGCTTGCTTTACCCATAATACGACGTGTCATCATACGACCAGCAACACTCACTTCAACGGCTAATTCTTCTAGCTCTTCTTTGCTCTTTTCGTCATAAAGCTTATGCAGTTCATCTGAGATATTTTTACGACGGAAGTCATTTGGGAATGCTTGTCCCTTTTCACGCATAGCATCTAGTTTTTCTAGACGTGCGGTTAAAATATCGTTCAACTCTTCTTGTGGTGCTTCTGCTTTATTTTGCTCTGACATGATAGTTCCTATCGGTTTAGTGTCTTACATTATTTTTCTAAATGAGCCTTACATAAAGTAAATCAATATAAGGCTTATGCTGTTTATTTTATTTACAATCCAGACTTTAGGCTTGCTTCAATAAATTTATTTAAATCGCCATCTAATACGACTTGAGTATTGCGATTTTCAACACCGGTACGTAAATCTTTAATACGCGAATCATCTAATACGTATGAACGAATTTGACTGCCCCAGCCAATATCCGACTTACCATCTTCATTAATCTGCTTTTCTACATTTTGCAATTGTACTTCATGCTCATAAAGTTTCGCGCGAAGTTGCTTCATCGCTTGATCTTTATTTTTATGCTGCGAACGGTCATTTTGACATTGCACTACTATATTAGTTGGCACGTGGGTAATACGAACCGCTGACTCAGTGGTATTAACATGTTGACCACCTGCACCCGATGCACGATATACATCAATACGTAAATCTGCAGGGTTAATTTGAATATCAATATTGTCATCAATTTCAGGATAAATAAACGCAGAAGCAAAAGACGTATGACGTTTACCCGATGAATCGAATGGCGATTTACGCACTAAACGATGCACACCTGTTTCAGTACGCAACCAGCCATAAGCATATTCACCACTAAAACGAATAGTAGCGCCTTTAATACCTGCGACATCGCCAGGCGTTGCTTCCATTAATTCGGTTTTATATCCATTGGCTTCACCCCAACGTAAATACATACGTAATAGCATATTAGCCCAGTCTTGTGCTTCAGTACCACCAGACCCAGATTGAATATCAAGGTAACAAGAGCAAGCATCTTGTTTACCCGAAAACATACGACGAAACTCTAATATTTCTAATTGCTTTTCAAGATCATTGGCTTCTTTAATCGCTTCATCAAAACTGTCTTGATCGCTTTCTTCTACCGCCATTTCCACTAGCATTTCAACTTCGTCAGTACCTTCTGTTAAGGCATCAATCGTTTTCACTACTAATTCAAGGCTACTACGCTCTTTTCCTAATGCTTGTGCATGTTCAGGATCGTTCCAAACTTCAGACGATTCAAGCTCACGGCTAACTTCTTCGAGTCGCTCTACTTTGGCGTCGTAGTCAAAGGTACCCCCTAAGCATTTCAGCACGCTCAGTTAGGTCTTTAAGTTGATTAAGAATAGGATTTACTTCAAACATTGAGGCTCGCTATTAGTATATTCGTAAAAAGAGGCGAATTTTAACCAATTATCATCGAAATAAATAGAGAACAATTAAAATTAATAGCCGCTTAGCGGTGCTTTTATCAACTAAAGTAATAACGCAGTGCTCAGCCCAGCTAAGGAAATGGGGTTTATGCACTTAGATTAAAAGGAAGGACGGATAAAATGATGCCTAAAAAGCATTTAAATAAGGTTCTTTTTTAGGTTGTTTGTAGATTGCTTTAAAAGATTATTATTAAAAAATCACACTGTATTGAGAAAAACCAAAATAGCGCGGAAAATGCTCCACTACATTGAAAAGCATAAAATGTTAATAAGCTTTACAAAAAAATCAGAAATACAGCAAATAAGTTAAAAAAATGCGATATTTAAGTGTTTTTTAGATGCATTTTATTTTCATTAACGTAAAGTTAAAAACTCATTTAAGCAAAGTTCGCTTCTATCCGATACAG
The DNA here is from genome assembly GCF_038155225.1 of Psychromonas arctica. Lineage (GTDB taxonomy): Bacteria > Pseudomonadota > Gammaproteobacteria > Enterobacterales > Psychromonadaceae > Psychromonas > Psychromonas arctica_B. The sequence goes on from NZ_JBAKBA010000035.1 coordinate 32,799, forward strand.
ATAGAAAACGACGCAATTAACCGATTGTATAAGGATACAAATTATGGAAATGCTCTCTGGCGCAGAAATGGTTGTGCGCTCACTACAGGACGAAGGTATAGAACATATCTTTGGTTACCCTGGTGGTTCAGTTTTAGATATTTACGATGCGATTTTTCAATCTGACAAAATCGAACATTATTTAGTACGTCATGAGCAAGCTGCAGTACATATGGCAGATGCTTATTCACGTGCAACAGGCAAAGTAGGTTGTGTATTAGTAACAGCTGGCCCTGGCGCAACAAACTGTATTACTGGTATTGCAACGGCTTACATGGATTCGATTCCATTAGTTGTTTTAGCAGGTCAAGTTCCTACTTTCTGGATTGGCGACGATGCCTTCCAAGAAACGGATATGATTGGTGTTTCTCGCCCAGTCGTTAAGCATAGTTTTTCATGTCGTACCGCTGAAGAAATCCCAATTGCTATCAAAAAAGCATTTTATATTGCATCAACAGGCCGACCTGGCCCTGTGGTTATTGATCTTCCAAAAGATGTACAAAACCCACTAAATAAATTCCCTTATGAATATCCTGAAACGGTTAGCTTACGTTCATATAACCCAACGTTAAGCGGACATAAAGGACAAATAAAACGTGCAGTTGCTGCGTTAACAAGTGCTAAAAAACCTGTTTTATACGTAGGTGGTGGCGCCATTATTGCCAATGCATCAAAACAAGTATTAGAGCTTGCTGAAAAATTAAACTTACCAGTAACCAATACCTTAATGGGTTTGGGTGCATTCCCTGGCGAGCACAAACAATTTATCGGTATGTTAGGTATGCACGGCACTTATGAAGCAAACAAATCAATGCATAATGCTGATTTGATTTTTTCTTGTGGTGCACGCTTCGATGATCGTGTAACCAATAATGTTGATAAATTCTGTCCAAACGCAAAAATCATGCATATTGATATCGACCCAACATCTATCTCAAAAAATATCCATGCAGATTTACCGATTGTAGGTAGTGTTGAAGTGGTGTTACAACAGATGTTAGATCTGATTCAAGAAACTCAAGCAAACAATGATAGCGAAAGTATTAATCTTTGGTGGGATCAAATTAACGAATGGCGCGCTAAAGATTGTCTTGCTTACAAAACATCAGAAACGCATATCAAACCACAGCAAGTAATCCAATGTTTATATAAAGTAACAAAAGGCGATGCAATTGTTACTTCTGACGTTGGTCAACATCAAATGGTTGCCGCTCAATATTATCCATTTAAAGAACCTCGTCAATGGATTAACTCAGGTGGTGCCGGAACAATGGGCTTTGGCTTACCTGCTGCAATGGGTTGTAAAATAGCCTTCCCAGATCGTCCCGTTGTTTGTGTAACAGGCGATGGCTCTATTCAAATGAATATTCAAGAGCTATCAACTTGTATGCAATACAACATTCCAGTTGTTATCTTGTTATTAAACAACCGTTCACTAGGTATGGTAAAACAGTGGCAAAAAATGTTCTACGGTGGTCGTCAATCTCATTCTTATATGGATAGTGTGCCTGATTTTGTTAAATTATCAGAAGCGTATAACCATATCGGTATTAAGGTAGATAAAATTGAAGAGCTTGAACCTGCATTAATACGTGCGTTTGAATTAAAAGATCGTGTTGTATTTGTTGACGTTGCGATTGACCCTGAAGAGCACGTTTACCCTATGCAAGTTAAATTTGGCAGTATGCAAGACATGTACCTAAGCAAAACGGAGCAAACTGATGCGTAGAATAATTTCTGTATTATTAGAAAATGAATCTGGTGCACTTGCACGTGTTGTTGGTTTATTTGCACAACGTGGTTATAACATTGAGTCTTTAACCGTTTCACCAACGAATGACTTAACACTGTCACGTATGACCATTACGACTGACGTAGTTGACAATGCAACACTTGAACAGATGATGAAGCAATTACACAAACTGGTTGATGTGTTACGTGTTTCTGAATTAACTCAAAGTGCACATGTAGAACGTGAGCTATTGTTAATAAAGGTACGCACAGTGGGTAGCGAAGCACGTGAAGAAGTTAAACGCACTTGTGATATTTACCGTGGTCAAATAGTTGATATTACTCAACACCTGTACACCATACAATTAACTGGCGTAGGTTCAAAATTAGATGCTTTTGTAGCAACTATTTGTGATGCAAGTGAAATTGTAGAAGTCGTTAGATCTGGGGTTTGTGGTATTGCTCGTGGTGATAAAGCACTGCGTGCGTAAATACCAATATAATTGTTAAAACCTTACTTATGCAAAGTGCAGTTTCCTGTACTTTGCATTTTTTTATAGGAGAATAAAATGTTTGAATTGCTTGCGCTATTAATGTCCGCATTTGTACTTTTTATGTTTGGCATATCAATCCTTAGCCTCGGTGTTATCGCTTTCATCATGATTGCTTGTTTTATCTTTATTGGCGCACTCTCCTTTATCTTAAAATTTGGCATTTGGATATTAGCCGCTTATTTAATTTATTATTATTTCTTTCAGCATAACAAGGACAAATCATGAAACAACTAACATTTTTAATTTGCACGTTATTACTTTCAATAAACAGCTTTGCTAGTGAGTTAGACATTAGCGAGCAGCATATACGTGCTACACCGCCTCATGCAAAAAATAGCGCTGCATTTTTTACTATCACCAACAATACTAATAAGAATGTTAATTTAGTTGCAGTACAAAGTGATATTGCAGAACAGATTCAGATACACACCAATATTAATGAAGACGGCTTGATGAAAATGCGTCAAGTAGACACTATAATGATTAAAGCAAATAGTAGTACATCATTACAGCCAGGCGGTTATCATGTTATGTTTATAGGTTTAAAAAATAGCTTAACAGAAGGACAAAGCGTCGATCTTATGCTTTATTTTGATAATGGTGAACAGATCAAAGTAAATACACCAGTACAAAAGATTAACCCTTCTCACAAAATGTCAGAACACAAACATCATTAAATAATTAAGCTCACAAAGGGATATCGAATTATGAAAAAACAAGTTTTAGCGGCTGCTATCGTAGCTACAATGAGCATGCCGGCAATGGCTGATTTCTTAGGTGTTTATGCAGGTATTGATTACAGTACGAATGATACGACGCTCGGCAATGATTCAGACAGATCAAACAATATTTCTGGTTATGTAGCTTTTGAACATTTCATTCCATTAATACCAAATATTAAAATTAAATATAATGACCTAACAAACCACCATTTTGATGAAGATAATAGCTCAACGACAAATGGTATCTTGTATTACGAAATCCTTGATAACGATCTAGTTGAACTTGATTTAGGTGCTGTTTATACCGACGCTGAAGGCTACAACGAAAGTGCTTCAATTGTTCAAGCATACGGTGCTGCTAAAGTACACGTACCCGGTGTAAGTATGCATGCTTTTGCAGAAGTAATTGGTGGTTCAGTAACTGATGATGATGCATTGAGTGCTGAAATTGGATTGGCTTATACGTTTAATCCTGATTCAAGCTTATTAAATGTCGCTGTTCGTACAGGTTACCGAGTACAAGAATTAGATTTAGACCATACTTCTAACAAACAAGAAATCGATGGTTTATTTGCAGGTGTAGAAGTTCATTTCTAAGCACTACTAAAAAATAACACATTAAATTTAAAGGCCACAAATAGCTATCTATTTGTGGCCTTTTGTTTAAAGTCCACATGCGATGTAGGCGTGAATGCCGAGGCTGATAATTGGGCTCGTCCAAATAGTTATACCGATTACATTAAATAAGTGATCTAAATTTTGCGCAGAAAAAATGAGTTAGTTCAAGGCGAAAATTGAGCTAAATGTTTGTTCCCTTTACGAAATTTACAACGAAGAAATAAGTTATTTTAACAAGTAAAATAGATAACTTAATTAGTGTGATTGGTATTAGTCAATGACTCTGTTTGTGGATATATAAAAGTATTGAATAACGTTATGATGAGTTTACATTGATAGGCAGCAATGGATTGTAGAATAAAAGAGTTTTGAGCAACTCTCTCTTACATTATCAACCATTATAAAAATTAGGAATATCATGATCAAATTACATCATTTAAATAAATCACGTTCTAAACGCATTATTTGGTTATTAGAAGAACTTAATATTAGCTATGAAATTGTCCCATACCAACGTGATAGCGTCAGTTTTCTTGCGCCACCAGAGCTTAAATCAGTTCACCCGTTAGGCAAATCACCGGTGATTGAAGATGATGGTTTAGTTATCGCAGAATCAGGGGCTATTACTGAATACCTTATTGATAAATACGCAGACGGTCAATTAGCACCAACACGTGGTACAAAAGAATATGTAGAATATTCTCAATGGCTACACTTTGCAGAGAGCTCTGCTATTTTACCTTTGTTACTAAAAATGTTTGTTGCAAAAGATGGCTGTGAAACTAACTTTTTAGCTCAATATGCAGATATAGAAACTGAAAAAGTAATTAGTTTCTTCGATCAATCATTGCAAGGTAAACGTTATTTAGTCTCAGACCAATTAACTGGTGCAGACATCATGATGTCATTCATTGCAGAGTTAGTTCAAAACAATGGCGAATTAGATAAATATAAAAACATAGCCACTTATATTCAACAATTAGCAACCCACCCTGCTTTTACTCGCTCAAATGAAATCGAATTAGATGCAGAAACAACGATATAGTTTTTTTGAAAATATTAATGGGTTGATAGCATCAAACTTTTAACCCTGTATATTAATAAAAAATGACTTGGCCCCATTTTAAATAGATTTATAATGGGGTCAACATTAAGCATAATCGTCTTCAACTTCCCTCTCTAAAAAAACACCCAAATACGAATGATTATTAACCACACTTTTTAAATAGCATTTAGTTATAAAAGAGTAACTTTTATTCTTTTGTGTTAGTTCTAAGCTCGCGTAAACTCCAATCATCTTAATGTAATAGTGGAAATTACTTCATGGCACTTAACAATTTATCGGCTTTAACATCGCCTTTATCAGAGTCTCAACTGGCTCAGTTGCAACAAGCAACAGCAGGCTTAGATGCAGTACAAACTGCATGGGTTAGTGGTTACCTAGCAGGCGTAAGCCAAGGTCCAGTAACAGCTGCAGCTCCTACACAAAGTGCAGGTCAAACGTTAACTATCCTTTACGCATCACAAACAGGTAATGCGAAAGGTGTAGCGAGTCAACTTGCTGAAAGCGCAAAAGCGGCAGGCCTTAATGTGGTCCTTAAAAACACCGCTGACTACAAAGCAAAAGCATTAAAAAATGAAACTCATTTATTAATTGTTGCTAGTACTAATGGTGAAGGTGAAGCGCCAGATGATGCGATTGAGTTCCACGAATTCTTATTAGGTAAAAAAGCACCTAAATTACCTGAACTAAAATACAGCGTATTAGCATTAGGTGACAGCAGTTACGAATTTTTCTGTCAAACAGGTAAAGACTTTGATGAACGCTTAAAAGCGTTAGGCGCAAGTCAATTAGCACCTCGCGTTGACTGTGATGTTGATTATGAGACTGAAAGCGAAGCTTGGATCTCAAGTGTTGTAACAACCTTAAAAGGTGAAATGGCACAAGTAACAACATCTGTACCAGTTGCAGGTATTGCAGCACCAAGCACAGCAAGTCAGTACTCTAAACAGAACCCGTATGCTGCTGAGTTTGCATTAAGCCAAAAAATTACTGGTCGCGATTCAGCGAAAGACGTTCGCCACATAGAAATTGATTTAGGTGAGTCAGGTTTAACTTATCAAACTGGTGATGCTTTAGGTGTCTGGTTTGAAAACGATGAAGCATTGGTTGATGAGCTAATCGCTGAATTAGGTTACAGCGCTGATGACAAAATAAGTTTAAGCATTTCTGGTGAAGATACAGAGTTTAGCGTAAAAGAAGCGCTATTAACGCAACTAGAAATTACCCAAACAGCGCCTTCATTTATTGAGTTTTGGGCTGAGAAATCTGGTGACGATAAACTAAAAGCTATCGCAAATGATAAAAATGCTGCACGTGAGTTCTCAGGTAACCATCAAATTATCGATGTTGTTAACCAAGCTAAAGCAGATGTTGATGCACAAACTTTCGTTGACGCCTTACGTAAAATCACACCTCGTCTATATTCTATCGCTTCGGCACAAGCTGAAGTAGAAGAAGAAGTTCACTTAACTGTAGGTGTAGTGAGCTATGATGCTAACGATAAAACACGTACAGGTGGCGCTTCTGGTTTCTTATCGAACCGTTTAGAAGAAAGCCAAAAAGTACGCGTTTTTGTTGAGCATAACGATAACTTCCGTCTACCTGCATCAGATGACACTCCTGTTATTATGATCGGACCAGGTACAGGTGTTGCGCCATTTAGAGCATTCATGCAAGAGCGTGAAGCACGTGATGCAACAGGTGATAACTGGATGTTCTTTGGTGACCAAACCTTCACACAAGACTTCTTATACCAAGTTGAATGGCAGAATTACTTAAAATCGGGTTTGTTAACGAAAATGGACGTTGCTTTCTCACGCGACCAAGCTGAAAAAATTTACGTACAAGACCGTTTAAAAGAAAACGCTAGCGAAGTATTCGCATGGTTAGAACGTGGCGCACACTTATACATATGTGGCGATGCTAACCGCATGGCAAAAGATGTTCACCAAACCATGTTAGACATCATTGCGGAGCACGGCAAATTAAGTACTGAACAAGCAGAAGATTATTTAAAATCACTTAGATCTAACAAGCGTTACCAGAAGGATGTTTACTAATGAGCAACGATTTACCAAAAGTTGAAAACCCTGTACTGATTGTTGAAGGTAAACATGCCGACAATGAGCGTTTAAAAGCTGAGAGTGATTATCTTCGCGGTACTATTTTAGAAGATCTTCAAGATCGTATGACGGGTGGTTTTACTCCAGATAATTTCCAATTGATTCGTACCCACGGTATGTATCAACAAGACGATCGCGATATTCGTGCTGAACGTCAAAAACAAAAACTTGAGCCATTACACAACGTAATGCTTAGAGCACGTTTACCTGGCGGTATTATTAATACTGAGCAATGGTTAGCGATTGATAAATTTGCTGATGATCATACATCTTACGGCAGCATTCGTTTAACTACGCGTCAAACGTTTCAATTTCACGGCGTACTAAAGCCAAACATTAAATTAATGCACCAAACACTTAATAGTGTAGGTCTTGATTCAATTGCAACGGCTGGCGATGTTAACCGTAACGTACTTTGTACTTCTAACCCAGTTGAGTCAGAGCTGCATCAAGAAGCTTACGAGTGGGCGACTAAGTTAAGTGAACATTTACTACCAAAGACTCGTGCTTACGCCGAAATTTGGTTAGATGAAGAACGCGTTGAAACAACAGAAGATGACGTTATTGAGCCAATTTTAGGTAGCAACTACTTACCACGTAAATTTAAAACAACGGTAGTGATTCCGCCTAACAACGATATCGATCTTCATGCCAATGATTTAAACTTTGTTGCAATTAGTGAAGACGGTAAATTAATTGGTTTTAACGTGCTTGTAGGTGGTGGTTTAGCCATGACTCATGGTGACAATTCGACTTACCCACGTTGTGCTGATGACTTTGGTTTTATTCCTAAAGAGAAAGCATTAGACATAGCAGCAGCTGTTGTAACCACGCAACGAGACTGGGGTAACCGAGTTAACCGTAAAAATGCTAAAACGAAATACACATTAGACCGTGTAGGTGCACATGCATTCCGCGAAGAAGTTGAAGCGCGTGCAGGTATTAAATTTGAAGATTCTCGTCCTTATAAATTTACACACCGTGGCGATAGCTTTGGTTGGGTAAAAGGGATTGATGGTAAAGAACACTTAACGTTATTTATCGAAAACGGTCGTATTCTTGACTTCCCGGCAGATCAATTTGAAGGTAAGCAGTTAAAAACAGGTATGCGAGAAATCGCTAAAATTCACGAAGGTGATTTCCGTTTAACAGCAAACCAAAACTTAATTATTGCTGGCGTTGCTCCTAAGAATAAAGCGACAATCGAAAAAATCGCACGTGAGCACGGTTTAATCAGCGATAAAGTATCGAACCAACGTATGAGCTCAATGGCTTGTGTTGCTTTCCCTACTTGCCCATTGGCAATGGCAGAAGCAGAGCGTTACTTACCAGGTCTTGTTGATGATGTTGAAGCGATTCTAGAAAAGAACAACTTAGCAGGCGAAAGTATCATCCTACGTGTGACTGGTTGTCCGAACGGTTGTGGTCGTGCAATGTTGGCTGAAATCGGTTTAGTCGGTAAAGGTCCAGGTAAATATAACATGTATCTAGGTGCAGATTTAGCTGGTACTCGAGTGCCTAAAATCTATAAAGAAAATGTTGATGAATCAACAATATTAGCCGAAATAGACGCATTAAGTGCTCGTTGGTCTGCAGAACGCAATGAAGGTGAAGCTTTCGGTGATTTTGTTATCCGCGCAGGTATTGTCGCTGAAGTCGTCATTTCAGCTAGGGATTTCCATGCCTAATAGGTTAGATCTTGCCCATCTATTAACATTATCTAAAGGCGAGCAGACTGCTGCTTTAGCTGAAGTTAATCAGTTATTAGAAAAACAGACCGCTCAACAGCGTGTTCAATGGGCGATCGACAATTTAGAAAGTGAATTTGTTTTATCATCAAGTTTTGGTATTCAAGCCGCCGTCTGTTTACACATGGTCACCAGTGTAAAAGCCGATACCCCAATTATCTTGACTGATACGGGATACTTATTTCCTGAAACCTATCAATTTATTGATGACTTAACAAAGCAACTTAACTTAAACCTAAAAATTTACAGTGCAAAACAAAGCTCTGCATGGCAAGAAGCTCGTTATGGTAAATTATGGGATCAAGGCGTAGATGGTTTAACTAAGTACAATTTGATCAATAAAGTTGAACCGATGAAACGGGCACTAAAAGAATTAAATGCTAAAACATGGTTCTCTGGCTTACGTCGTTCACAATCATCAAGCCGTGAAGATTTACCCGTTTTAAGTATTCAAAATAACTGCTTTAAATTTTTACCTATTATCGACTGGAGTAATAAAGAAGTACATTACTACCTAGAAGAAAACGGTTTAAGTTATCACCCACTATGGGAGCAAGGTTATGTTTCAGTTGGCGATGTACAAACATCACGCCCACTAGAATTAGGCATGAGTGAAGAAGAAACACGCTTCTTTGGCTTAAAACGTGAGTGTGGATTACACGAAGACCCTATTGAAGAACAAGGTAGTGGTATTTAATTACTTTCGATATTGATTAAATAAGATTGCTATAAATAGCCTCTAATAATATTAGGGGCTTTTTTTTGCCTGTTTTTTACTTAAGAAAAAAGGTTAGTTGCCGATAACTTAATATCAATAACTATAATGAATATTTTGATAAAGTATCAAAGCCAAGGGTTTATATGAAAAAAATAATACAATCACTACTAATATTTAGCTTATTAAATAGCGTAACAGCCATCGCTGAAGATTATGAAGTGATACAGGTATATACCCAAGATGAACTCAATTCTCTGATTAAAAAAAATAAGCATTTACAAAGAGTCAAAGCAGATGATTGCCAATTAGTACAAGATATCGAAGCACATGCGCTAAAAATACAAGAACCCTCTTACGTATTTTTATGGGGTGATATGCTTGCCTGGGGTGTTTGTGTAGAGCGTGATGCAACGTTAGGCATGTATTATATAGATCAAGCCGCTAAACAAGGTTTATTGGCAGCGATAGAACAATTAGGGCGTTATTACAATAACGGTACTTTGGTTATTAAAGACAAAGATAAAGCCACAAGGTATTTCAGAGAAGCCGCATTACAAGGTTACTTACCTGCAAAAATCAGTTATATCAAATTACTCGATCAAGGTTATGGCAGTCCACTTGATTATGAAGATGCATACAGAGCGTTAAATAGCAGCATCATTGTAAATCCAAAAACCAAAAAAGAAGCGGAAAGGTTATTAGCTAAATTAGCTAAAAAGATGCCCGGCTACGCCATTGCTAATGCACGAAAAGATTACAATGATTAACTTATTACTTTATAAAAGTAATAAGTAACAAGAAAAAATCAAAATATAACAATATAAATTACCAAGAATGATAACGAATTTTAACTCGTTATCATTCATTCAGCTTTCTTTAATGTTTTAATGTTTTAATGTTTTAATGTTTTAATGTTTTAATGTTTTAATGTCGCATATAGTGCACCTAAAGTCACTCCTAATGCAAAAACAAGCTGCCGCCCAACACTTAATTATCTTAAAACATAAAATCAACAAGAGCAGCTCTACGAGTTCTGTTTTCAGCTTGCAGGCTTTAATGTTTACATGTGTTGCTTTTGACCCTGTAATAAGAAAGTTAACAAACCAAAACCAACACAAAAAATCCTGCAGACTAAAGTCAGCGCCCCGAGGTCAAAAGCTCAAACCGTTCAGCGACTTTCAAAAAGTTGCAATGTTCGGTGTTTTTCAAGACAGTTGACTTTCGGGCGCATGGTGAATTAGGCGACAGCCTAGTGTTATGAGCGGAGGAACTCCACGGCCCTGTTTTCAGCTTGCAGATTTTTTTGTGTTGATTGTTATACCGATTACATTAAATAAGTGATCTAAATTTTGCGCAGGAAAAATGACTTAGTTCAAGGCGAAATTTGAGCTAAATGATTGTTCCCTTTACGAAATTTACAACGAAGAAATAAGTTATTTTAATAAGTAAAATAGATAACTTAATTAGTGTGATTGGTATTAGATAGATTATTCAATTAATTATTCGTGTTACCAAGATCAAAAGAACAAAAGAACAAATCTTAACACCAGAATCCCTGCAGACTAAAGTCAGCGCCCCAAGGTCAAAAAATCAAAGAGTAGAAACAACACCTGCACCGAAAGGTACTTTGATATAACGCCACCTTCACGGATTGCGAAATGCAGACTTTCAACTTTTCTACACGTCTACAGGCATAAAAAAAGAGAGCCTAGGCTCTCTTTTTTGAATATTGTTTAACTAAAAACGTGTAATTATATGTTTCGACAAGAACTCGATGATAGTAGAAACAACACCAGTACCTACATGCACTTGGTATAGCACCACCTTCGCGGATTGCGAAATGCAGACTTTCAACTTTTCTACAGGCATAAAAAAAGGGAGCCTAAGCTCTCTTTTTTGAATATTGTTTAACTAAAAACGTGTCATTCAATGT
>NZ_JBAKBA010000036.1:0-42228 GCF_038155225.1 Psychromonas arctica
TGGCTCCCTATGCATGCAGAGTAATTATTGAGCACCAAAGATCAACACGCCCTAGATAGTCTTTTATATATTGGTTGGTTTTTAATGTACCAATCTACTAAATTATTTTCCATTTCACTCTCGATAAATGATTAAAAGCTAACGCCTCTGTAACAAGCGAATTTGTTGTGAAGTATTTTGTGTAATACTGACGCGCAGCGTCAACACAAAATACGTAGCTAAAATTTGTCTTAGTTTACTGACTTGTTATGCAGTAAGCATATTGATGACGCCGATTATTGCTACTCCAAAGCTTAGAAGAAACATAACCAAAACCCATCTCATCTTATGTATTTGTGCTTTAATAGGTTTAAAGGTAGAAAGTGAACTTCTCACACCAAAAATATTAAAAAAAGCAGAGAAAAAAGTATAAACTTGATTTTTATAGCCACTCATTTTTTTTAAGTCTTGTGCATCGGATAATATAAATAGTTGCACGAGTGTGATGATCCAAACACCCCCAAGTATCGATGATGTGAAAAACGCAATAATTAAGTATATATCCACTATTTACCTTGCTGAATAACGCTTTGCTAAGCGGCTAAAATGGCTGGCTATAATAGCGAGGTACGAGCACAGCCAGCTGTTTGTGTCCGTTTAAGCAACTTGTTAACTTTTTGCTAGATAAGGTAAACCATCACAAATAACTTCTAATGGCAATACGCTCAAAGGTATACTCTTAAACTCCATAAAGCGTTCATCAAGAATTTTGTTAAACTCCTTTACGTCCTCAAGATCTTTTACCAAAACAGCGACTACTTCAGAAGGAAGAGTCAGATTCCCTCTGGCTCTCCATTCTCTTTCATGCATCCAACTGATCCATTTTGAACCCTCGTCATTAACCTCTAGCCTGACAACTCTCCAGATTTCATTTACAGGTATAGCTAAATCAATTAATTCATCATCAGAAAGGTACATTACAGGCCTACATCCACTTTGATATGCAACGGGCTTTTTAAGTACGATTCCATAAGGCTCATATCTAGGTCTATCGGGATTAGTATTTTCTTCATTTAGTACATGCTTTAGGGCTGAAATTGGTATATCCATTAGACATGTAGCTGTATTTGGACCTTTTATATAACCAGTGTGATCGCTACCAATGAGCTCCCCTGCCATCAATATATCGATTAAATTACTAAATGCGTTTCGTTTAGAACCTGAGTTTTCGGTTCGTTTTGTCAAATGAACCAAATACGGTGATAAATCAGGTCTTGTGCTAAATGGTAATTTATTGAAATCTGACATATTTTCCCATCTAAAAGTTAACGCCTTGCTAACTGGCGCTAGGTTGGGCGTTGTTTTTGCGTTTTTTTCTTTTGCAAAAACAATGACCAGCCGTTATGCGTCCGGTTGAGCAACTTGTTAGTTTACAGCGTGCTGTTAAGGTTTTATCCGAAACCGCACACAAAATTTACATTTTGGTTTTCAACTTGAAACCAATTTCATTGAATTTTCAGTTTAAAAACACAATGAAATTGCCCAACATTAAACAGCACATTTCATATATTTCACTTCAATTTAGGGGTGAATTAACCAAGCGCATTTAGCACAAGGTAAATTGTAAAACAGCCCCTTTTCAAACTGTTACTCTGCTTGCAGATTTGCAATATTTAAGCAAAACAAGATCAAAGCAGAGAACCACAAAACTTACTTTTTATTACCACTCAACATAACCAAAAATTACAAAAGCGGAAACTAACAGCTTATTATACGGAACTTATCCGCATTTTCCGTGGATAGATAGAACAGTATATTTTATTTAAATTTGATACAAGAGTAACAAATTATATTAATTAAACAATGTGTTAAAAACAAAAATAAAACCTTAATCATGTGGATAGATAGAAAAAGTCCGTATTAACAACAAAAATACGGAACAACGCCTATACTGTATATAAGAACATATGAATTAAGTAAGGAGCAAATATGAAATCTCCATTTTTGTCAGCAGTTACTGAAAATATGCGCATGAAGTTTTATGCAGAAAAAACAATTAAAGCTTATGTATATTGGATAAAGTCTTATATTTACTTTAATAATAAAAAACACCCATTTGATTGCCATGATAAAGAAGTAGAGTCTTTCCTTTCTTACCTCGCGAATACAAAAAAAGTCGCACCACCTTTTTATTCTAAGATAATGTCAAGCCTTAGCCCTAAATGCATTAGTTTATTTATATCGAGATTTTTTAGATAAACCATTAACTTTGACGCTTAAGTTTAAAAAACGAATACACAACCCAAACTACCGATTGTGCTGACACCCGAAGAAGTTTCGGTTTTGCTAGCAGAGATTCCGGTATCAATCTCACTCCCTTGTTATTTATTATACGGGAGTGGGTTGAGGCTAATGGAGGCTGTTAAATTACGAATACAAGATATTGACTTTGATTACCTCTCAATTAATATTTGGCATGCTAAAGGAGGTAAACATCGCAGAGTAACACTTGCTCCTGAACTTAAGGGTGTTTTACAAGATCAAATAGCTAAAGTTCATTTGTATTATCAGGAAGATATACAACGGGCTGATTATAAAGGAGTTTATTTACCTTATGCATTAGCAGGTAAATACCCGAATGCGGCTAAAGAATTCAAGTGGCATTACCTATTTCCTTCGTCCCTGCTATCGATTGAACCAGGAACTAAAAACCTAAGACGTCACCATATACATGAAACAAATATTCAAAAAACAATAAAAAAGACGGCACAAAAATTGAACTTTAGTAAGCAAGTTACCCCTCATACATTACGCCATTCATTTGCAACTCATTTATTACAAAGGGGAGCAGACATTCAAACTGTACAAGAGCAATTAGGCCATACAGATATCCGTACCACACAAATCTACACTCATGTATTACATGCGGGTGCAAATTGTGTAAGAAGTCCGCTATCAGATTTAATGATTGATAGAAAATAAAGTAAGTGGAGAGTAATTGCTATGTTAACAATATTATTTAAAGGCATTAGAACCTTAGAAATAAGAAACTTAATAATATAACTAACTCGCTATGCCCCTTTCCAAGATAGAACTAAAAATTAATAAGGTCACCTGTGTGGCTTAGTTGTCTCTCAGGATAAGGAAGATCTGTATCTTCTGAAACGCTGTAAATAGACCAAAAAATTATTAATTCTAATGTCTGCTATGTCGGAGCAGCTGACATTAGATATTTCAAAATAACACATAAACCCTATGTCGCTTTGTGCCCCTTTCCGACTTAGAAAGCAGATTTTCTATACACGGCCGATGAAGAAGTTATTATCAAAATTCATTTTCTTCAATATTCCTTCTAACTCATTAATCTCTTCTTTTTCTACACGCCTCATATCAAGAACATATTTATTTTCTTCATCAGAGATTTCAACAATATCATCTCCTAGCGCCACGCTTTTTAGACGAAAGCTATCTTCAATGTTTTTGAATGAAACAGATACACCACGCTCATAATCTTCTAGAAAACTCTCATAACTTGGTGTCCTCATAAGGATGAGACTTTCTATGTCACCAGGATCTGAATCATAAACTGCAAATGATAAAATCAAGTCGATACCATCGTCTTCGATATTAATAAAACTGACATTTTCCATCGCTCGTATTTCACTTATCTCTTGTTTTAAATTATGGCTAAAGGTTAGCATCACAGATGGCAAAAAAAAAGAGTGACAGACAAGCCTTTTGCATAAATTCAGCAAAAAGGTTGAATGTACACCATCTCCACCACGTATGGGGGGAGTAAATTTTGATTCAGAAACAAAGGGGCAAGACTAAGAAAACTAACTCGCTAACGGCACCATAGCGGCTTACAAAACTAAAAATTTGTGTTCATAATTATGCTTTGCTTTCGGACAAAAGCGAGCGTTATTTTTCTTTCCATGATGATGAAAAAAAATTCAGTAAAGACGCTTTAATATTCACTTCGCATGTTAAAGCTAACTCGGCTTTGCCCCATTTTCAGTTATTGCATCTGATCATTCACAAGCTATCTGTGGTGGTATGCCCGGCTAAAAAATATCCGAATTTTCTCTAATGTGTTTCGTAAATTATCTATGCCACATTGTGTTTTAAGTTAGATTTTCTGTACGATATTTGGTTTGGTATTTGACTTACTTTTTTTCATGACAAAAACTCTAGCTATGTGCCCAGTTTATTCACCTGCTACATATACCACATTGGTCTTAATACAATACACTTACTTTAGCTTATCAAGCGTGCCTCTGATTTTTGATAACATTTCCTTATCCGAACTGATATGGGAGTCTTTTATTACGATAGTTTTTTCTGATTCAAATACAGTTCTAATTTCATTCTCAATTTTATCAATAGTAGCATTTAATATAATGAGATCTTTTTCAACTTGATCTTTTATTGCTTTTACGCTGCTTAATCCATTATGTAAGTGAGGAAATAGCTCATTAATTTTGAACTTGATTTCGCTTTGGTTACCTTTAATTAGTGAATAGTCACCCTTTAGGAACTTATCACTAGAGCTAACCATTTCATTAATGACGAGATTCATAACATCCTCCTTAGACATAAAGTGCTCAGTTGTCTATTAGGATGAGTTAACCTGTATCTTCTGAAACGCTGTAAATAGACCAAAAAATTATTAATTCTAATGTCTGCTATGTCGGAGCAGCTGACATTAGATATTTCAAAATAACACATAAACCCTATGTCGCTTTGTGCCCCTTTCCGACTTAGAAGCTATGTATTTATGCCCCAAATACCCGAACCACAACAACTTGATAACGGTTTCAAAAAGCAAAGCCTTGTTTGGGAGGACGCTTTGCAATATTCAAAAGGTGAAAATAATTTAAATTGTTCACTAGCCAAAGCTTTATATTTATTAATTGGCTTTGTTGTTAGCTGATATATTTTCACTCCGCAACACTAACTTATTCGCAATAATACTGTGTTAATAAGTAGAAAGATCGTTGAGGACTAGCCTTGTTAATTTAACAGTGTTGAAACTTTAAATGTGATAAATAAGATGACCAATTCTTACTTAATTCTACTGAAATGACACAGATTTTTGAAAATCTACCAGCTGTTCTGACCACTCTCAATTAATTAAGTTAATTGTTGCGCATCGTTCTTAACGAATCACATCGACTCTTAATTTATGTCACTAAGAGTCGTCTAGTAAATGGAAATTTATAGGCTTTACAAGCCTAAATCCGATAAGCTTGGGTAATCTAAAGGGCGTATTCCATCTTTCCATAATAGTTTTCGTTTAGACTCGTCTATTTTAAGGTCGTTAATGCTGGCATAACGTTCTTCCATTAGTCCTTTCTCATTAAATTGCCAATTCTCGTTGCCATACGATCTAAACCATTGCCCTGATTTATCTTGCCATTCATATGCAAATCGAACGGCAATTCTGTTATTTTTTACAGCCCATAATTCTTTAATTAATTTATAGTGTTGCTCTTTTTCCCATTTTTGGGTTAAAAGAGTAATAATTTCTTGCCTTCCCGTTATAAATTCATGTCGATTACGCCACTTACTATTTAGTGTATAAGCTGTTGCAACCACTTCTGGATCCTTGGTATTCCATGCATTTTCAGCTTTACGTACCTTCTCAATCGCTTCCTCTTCAGTAAAGTTAGGTATCGGGTATCTCGTTTCTTCAAGTGTAGTATTCATATAGTCTTCCTTCGATAGTCATTGTAAATTGACTGATATCCCCTGATGAATACCAAGCATTTAATTATTCGGACAAATCTATTTTTGCAGCAAGAATGTAAAAATACACACTTCCTGCAATAAAAGTGTGCAAGTTAATATATAAACACATGGTGGCTCTAGGTGCTTAGGTTCTTAAGTTCTTAAGTTCTTAAGTTCTTAGATGCTTAGCCGTTATGCAATTCAAAATTGAAACCGCCCTATTATTTCAGGGCATTTAGCTTTTCAATATTTCATTTTTTATAAAGTGTGCGTCTTTCCCTACATGGAAAAAACGCCCTGAACCCCATGTATTCATCCAATTTAAACCTAAAAAGTACAATCCTTCTACTGGGCTAACACCGCGTTTTTCTAGTGGTAGTCCTCGTTCATTAAAAGCGGGTAATTTAACCCAATCGAAATTCATTCTAAAACCTGTCGCCCAAATAACGGTGCTTATTTCACTTGTGTTCATATCAAGCGCTGATGGCGTGTCAGGCAGGTAGTTTGAATGAATATTATCGTCTGCAGGCGCTTCAATGTTGTTGTGTTGAATGTATTCTTCAATTTTGTCGGTAATACGTTTTGCTGAGTTGTCTGCGTCCGTTAAATGTTTTGATAAGTCGTCTAAAAAGTTTGCGACACCGTTGTTTACTTCACCTAATTGGCCATAAAGTTTCATGCCTTGTTCAGCAAATATGCGTAGGTTTAAATCGCGGCCACCATCTCGACCGGTGACATAATGGTTTGTTGAATGTGGTGCATTCTCACCATCGGGATGTTTATCAATGGTGGTGTCGTAGTAGCCCATGTCTTCAAGCCATTGCACGACGTCTTTACCGCGGTAACGTCTGTTTACGCGCGGGGCATTACCGACACAAAGGTGAACGTTTCGTCCTTGTAGGTGAATATCTTCAGCTATTTGTGCGCCACTTTGGCCTGTACCTACTACCATAATGTCGCCAGCGGGTAGTGATTCTGCATTTTTATAATCACGCGAATGAATATGTTTTATTTTTTCAGGCATATTTTGTGCTGACGGTAAAATAAAGGCTTGGTGGTAGCTACCACAGGCAAGTACGACTTTATCAGCGGTGTAATGCTTTTTAATGTCATTACAGTTTGTTGTTACATGAAATATATCGTCTACTTTTGTTATTGAATCAACAACGCTGTTGAACACGACTGGTGGCTTAAATGAATCAAAATAAGATTGTAAGTAATTAATTATTTCGTCTTTAACCATAAAGCCATCTGGATCGTCGCCTTGATAATGATGACCTGGTAGTTGGCACTGCCAATTGGGAGTAACTAAACAAAATTCATCCCAACGTTCATTTTTCCAGTTATATGCAATTTCACCATTTTTTTCAATAACTAAGTGAGAGATGTTGTCTTGTTTTAAATGGTAACTCATTGACATACCTGCCTGCCCTGAGCCGACAACAATAACAGAATAATGCGTTGAGTTAGACGAAAGTGAGTTTGTGGTTGAATGTGTCATTGTTAGCCTATTTTTTAATTAAAAACGGTAACGCAAACTTTACCGTTTTTGTGTGTATTAATGAGTTGGTTATATTTACGTTCGATTTTTGATTTTTCGTCGCTTGCGGCAGAGCAATAAAAACCATACGTACTTTTAACGCGCTCGGATGCAGCATCTAATGCTTGATCAACAGTGAGCTTAAATTTGCTAAGGTCATACTCAATATCTACTGATAAGTAATTGTGAATAACCGTAGATGGGGAGTAATAGTTAACTATTTCTCCGTCAGGCCAATTTACGGTAAAGTTTACTGCTGGCATATGTTGATCCTTAAAGAGGCGCTTTACCCATACAGGTAAGCTGTTCGTGATTTATATCCCAAAATTCAGATGATGAATGTTGGGTTTGAATATGTATTTTTCCGCTGTGATTAAACGTACCGACTTCAACACAACTAAGGTGGCTGTTAGCAAAGTATTTATTTAATTCTGCTGCTTTTTCTGGGCGAACGGCGAGTAAAAAACCAAAGCTTTGAAAGGCTCTAAGCCATCGTATGTCGTGTGGATTTTCTGGCGCGGGAATGGTGTCTATATTTATGTTTACGCCGCATTTGGTTAGCTCTATCATCATGATTAGCGTCCCCATAATGCCGCCGTTACTAATATCTTTCGCGGCAATAGCGAGGTCTTTTTCAGCAAGGTCTGCTGGAATGCCCCACTGCTCTTGAATTTGTTCGTCTGTTTTACCTTGTACACAGCCCCAATAAGGTAAGTTGCCATGCCAGCTTCCAGTAAGGTCTGACAATATAAAAAGCTTGTCTTCGGGTTGTATGTGGTAACACGATAAGAGTTTTTCAGCATAACCAGTGATGGCGACCGCTAAATTAGGATGCATTGATGCATTAATACTGCTGTGACCGCCTGAGAACTGAACACCGAACGTAGTACACGCACGCTTTATATGAAAAATTAACGTTTCACTTTGCGCTATGTCGTTATGCCAAAAAGCATTGGCAATGGCGGTTGGTCTTCCCCCCATGGCGGCAATATCACTTACATTCGCCATTACCGATGACCATCCAGCAGCTCTTGGGTCTTTTTTTACAAAATCAGGCAGCATGCCTTCCATTGCTAATAGCTGATAGCCGCTTCCTGCTTTAAATGCCGCGCAATCATCGCCGGGTAATGCATAAAGTTGTTCAATATTTTCAGCATGTTTACTTTCTTTATAAGCATGTGAGGCCGCTATTTTTATTGCTCTTTTAGCTTCTATTTCAGGCAATGCTTTTAAGCTACGGCATAGTGACTCAAGCTCACCTTCAGGTTCAATATTTGCTTTATAAATAGTCTGACAATGATTCATTGCAGATCCCTCGTCATAAAGGGATACATGTCTAAGTTAGCTTCCATGTGCACATGAGGTTTGCCCGCTACCTCTATTGAACCGAGTGTTTTCCAGTGTACGGATTTAAAATACTTTTCATTTTGAGGCTGCACCGTTGCTAGAAACGTTTGACAACCAAGATCTTTAGCACGAGATACCGCTTCGTTAATAAGCGCTTTGCCAATATTTTGATAACCGCGATAAGTACGCGCAACGCAAAGTCGACCGCCATACCATGTGTTGTCGGCGTCAGAGATTTTATAAATACGCACCGCGCCTGCGATTTCTTCACCAATTGACCAATTAGACGCTAACGCAATAATAGGAATAGCTTCAAAGTCTTTTGTATCTTTCTCTTTTCCCGTCAATATTGTTTGTTCTTGGGTAAATGTTTTATTACGTAATTGAAAATATTCCTGCTTTTCCCATGGAGAAGTCGCGACCTTTACTTGAATATGTTGCGAACGAAAACTTGGAAATACATCGTTAATTACCGCAAATTTAGCTTTAGCCATGGTATTACTCCTATTCGTAACTTTTCATTGATGAGCATGCACCACATTTAGCACAGCCAGCTTTTAATGAATCAGAGGTCATCATTTTGTCTTTCAAAATTGGGCCTAAGGTAGAAAAAATACGTTTCAGCATTTCAGGATCAGGCATGGGATGATTTTCTAACGGCGTGCCTGCAGCAGGCGTAAATGGCACAACAAACGGATAAACGCCTAAGTCGATTAACAGGGTGCTTACTGAAATGATTTCTTCTTCTGTATCGCCAAGCCCTGCCAGTATATAAGTGCTTACATTGCCTCGACCAAACACTTTCACAGCCGCTTTATAAGCGGATATGTAACGTGACATTGGCACACTCGCTTTGCCGGGCATAATGGCTTCACGTACTCGTTGGCTAACGGCTTCTAGGTGCATACCAATGGCGTCAACGCCTACGTCTTTTAGCGCTTGAAACCAAAAATCATCTTCAGGTGGCTCACATTGCACCTGTAAAGGAATATCAACCGCAGCTTTAACGGCTGTCGCACTTTCCAGTAACATTTTTGCGCCACGATCTTTTAAATTAGGAGTACCGGTGGTCATTATCATTTGCGTAATACCGTCGAGTTCAATCGCGGCTTTGACTACTTCAACTAATTGTTCAGGCTTTTTATGCGCGATAGTTGCGCCACTTTTTAATGATTCTTCAATGGCACAAAACTGACACGAGGTTTCTCTGTTGCCGTAACGTACACACTTTTGAAAAACGGTTGTCGCTAATACATTTTTGCTGTGTAAGGTGGCTATTTTTGAGTAAGGTATGCCCTCTTTTGTTTTCAATTTATAAAAATTAGGTTGCGCAGGTATGGTGGCTTTATCCACTAACGTGTCATTTTCATAAATTAAAACGTGGTCTTTGTTTTCACTATAGGTTGCTGAATAATTTGATTTTTTAACTTGATCATTAAAAATCGGCACCATGGTAGTTTGCTCTGCAAAATTAAATGCCTTGTGATCGGTTGGTCCTGCACCACCTTTGCGATTTAGGTCATATTCATCCATATCAAACCAACGTATACCAAGCGTTTGAAGGTCGGTAAGTTGTTGCTTATTCAGCCCCATAATTACAATTCCTCAGCAGTAATGATTGGTGAGTCAGTCGGTTTTTTCTCTTGTTGGATACCTGACAATTTACTCATGTCGTGCATATGTGCAGTGGGTGTTTTATCAATCAGTAAACTTAATAGTTCTGGACGACTGTAATGCCCAACAGAATCCATCATGCGTTTACGTTTACTGATTAAGCTTAAATCTAATTCAGCAACACAAGCACCTTCACCTGAATCACTTCGTAAAGTTTCGCCTAGTAAACGACCTTCTGGCGACACAATTGCGGTGAAACTTCCGCCGCTAATGGCTTCGATAGGGCAACCCGTATCATCTATTATTTGCTGCTGTTGTTCTGGGCTTAACCAGCTAGTGGCATTTACTACAAAACACCCACTTTCTAGTGCGTGATGGCGAATGGTGACTTCGATTTGCTCAGCAAATATTTCCCCTACTAATGAACCGGGAAACATGCTGACATGAATTTGTTCGTGATCAGCCATTAAAGCGTAACGTGCCAATGGGTTGTAATGCTCCCAACAGGCCAGTGATCCAACACGGCCTACTTTGGTATCGACAGCGGCTAAACCTGAGCCATCGCCTTGTCCCCAAATCATGCGTTCATGATAGGTTGGCGTAATTTTTCGTCGATGCTGAACAAGCGTGCCGTCAGCATCAAATAATAATTGTGCGTTATAAAGTGTTTGGTTATCGCGTTCATTAATACCAACCGAGACAACCATGTTCGCGGCTTTGGCGGCCTCTGCAATTTGGTGTGTATAAATTGAAGGTACTTCAACACTTTCTTGCATTAATAAAAGATGTTGTTTTCCCATTTGGTAGGGAGGTTGAACAAATGAAAAATAAGGATAATAAGGCACTAATGTTTCTGCAAAAACAACAAACTCAACGCCATCTTTACCAAGCTTGTGAATCCAATCGCATATCTTATTGACAGTACCTGCACATGAGTAAAGTACTGGACTACATTGAACCGCAGCGGCAATTATTTTTGTCATCGTTTGTGCCTTATTATCTTATTTTATTAATATTAATCAGAGCTTAGCTAAGTAGAGATACTGCTTAACTTGTCCAGGTATGAACAACAAATGCATTTTCTTTTGCCATTAATAGTTGTAAGTCCATTACGTCTAAAGGATTAATTGGGCGTATACCTTCCATTAATGCTTTTTCTGTTTGGCCATATAATGCTTGAAGCGCAAAGCGACATGCGTAAACCTCACCACCTTCATCCATGAATTGTTGAATTTGAGTGTTGTATGCCAAATTACCAGGGAAAGCTTCTGAACCTAATGTTGGAAATCCACGTTGCACGCCTAAAAGTACACCTGGTCCGTATAACAAAATTTTTGTTTCAAACCCTTTGCGTTGTAAACGCTTAGCTTGTAATAAATTCACTAAACCAATTGAGCCTTCAAATGCAACGGTATGAAATGTAATTAACGCTTTTGCACCTGGTTCAGCTTGTACATCTTCAAAGACCTTTTCTTCGTAATCTACGAGAAAATCACCCGTTTTATGCTGCTCTTTATCGACTTTTGGCATGTTTAAATCCTCTAAAGTTATTGTGTATCACGTGACTACAAAATTGTTAGTTCACTGACTCAGCTATAGCGAAAACTGTGCCAAAATAAAAATAAAAAAATTACCTTTATATATCAACAACTAACAATATTTTTCATTCATTTCACCAAAAGCAGAAATTACTCAATATCGTAGTTGTTACGTAAATTAGTGCTTAATCACGAATTTGAGTAATATAAAGTGATGTTTGAATATAATGATGTGAGTATTGTAATTTTAAGTACCGTGTAAAAAATCGATTAAATATAAGCGAAGCATAAAAGCCTTTTATATAAGGGGGTTTGGTTGGTGGTATTTTTATGAAACTGAATGGAAAGTTGAAATAATTACGATAATGAGTAACATTAGATGCATTTAAGCATGATGACCTGCTCATTAATGTTAAAAATATTAAAACTATTTCTTCGGTAAGGTTATCTTTATGGAACATCAATTAGATTCGAACGACAACTGGAGCAAGTTGGCTTATTGGATGCGAAATGCGGCTTTTGAACATTGCCCTGAAGCATTGATGCTTTTAGATCCTATCGAAAATAAATACATTGATTGTAATGTAGCTGCATCAGCTTTATTAGGTTATCCACGGCAAAAACTTCTGATGATGCCCATTTCAAAAATACATGATAAAGACCTAGGTGAGTTGATTGTTTTTACTGAAGAGGTATTAATTTATGGTCGTGCATCAAGTTCGAAGATACAGTGTAAAAATTCTAAAGACGGCTATATTTCAGTAGAGTTACAAGCTGCTAGAACGGTTATTAATCAGCGTGAGTTAATTATTTTAAGCCTGAAAGACAGTAAGCTTGAAAAGCTAAAGTATGAAAACAAAGAAATAAACCGTATTTCTAGTAGTAGCTTATTAGAACTTAAACATTTAGAAAATATGTACCATCAACATAAGCTAGATAACGCATTAATGTTGTCATCAGTAGGTGACGGACTTTATTGTGTTGATACCGAAGGCTTGTGTACCTTTATGAACCCCGCAGCTAAAAAATTATTGGGCCGTACAAGTGAAGAAGTACTAGGTCAAAATGTTCATTATATTCACCATCATACACATGATGATGGCAGCCATTATCATGTTGAAGACTGCCCTATCTATGCAGCCGTTCGAGATGGCGTTATCTATGAAGGAAAACAAGAGTTATTTTGGAAGCATGATGGCCCCCCTTTTCCTGTTGAATTTACCAGCACGCCTATTATTTCAGACGGTAAAATTATTGGCGCAGTGGTTGTTTTTCGAGATATTAGCGAACGCTTAAAAACAGAACAATATTTAAAAGACACCCTAGACGAATTAAATGAATTAAAAGCACGATTAGAAGATGAAAATGCTTATTTGCAGCAAGAGTTTTTAATCGAAAAGAATTTTTATGGCATTGTAGGTGAAAGCTCATCTATTAAGCATGTAATGCAGCAAATTGATCTTGTTGCAAAAACCGATGCGAATGTGTTGGTTACTGGTGAGTCTGGCACCGGTAAAGAATTAATCGCAATGGCAATACATGAAGCCAGTAACCGTAAAGAAAAATCTTTAATACGTGTTAATTGTGCAGCTATTCCACACGAATTATTTGAGAGTGAGTTTTTTGGTCATATAAAAGGAGCTTATACTGGCGCAGTTCGTGACCGAATAGGCCGTTTTGAATTAGCTAATGGCGGTACTATATTTTTAGATGAAGTGGGTGAAATACCACTTAACTTACAAAGTAAATTACTAAGAGTAATACAAGAAGGACAATTTGAACGAGTAGGCGAAGACTGTACTCGTATGGTTGACGTAAGAATAATTGCAGCTACTAATCGTGATTTAAAACAAGAGTCACTTAAAAATAACTTCAGAGAAGATTTATTTTTCCGATTGAATGTTTTTCCTATTCACTCGCCAGCTCTTCGTGAACGAGCAGGTGATATTGCATTATTAGCAATGCACTTTTTACAACGTGAATCTCAAAAATATGGAGCAACATTAGTTAAATTAAAGAAATCATCTTTAAAACAAATCGAAGAATATTTATGGCCAGGTAATATTAGAGAGTTACAAAATGTTATAGAAAGAGCAGTAATAACAGCCGTTAACGGTGTAGCAGAGTTAAATTTACCTAATGGTAATAATGCTACCCCTGACATATTTGAAGATTATACCCAACAAAATAGATCGATAATTTCAGATATGCAAATTCAGGAAATCGTTGAAAACAACATGCTAGCGGCATTAGAACAGTGCCATTGGAAAGTTTTTGGTGATACTGGAGCAGCTAAACTATTAGGCATGAAACCAACAACGTTAGCTTCACGCATTAAACGTCTTGGTTTATCAAGAGATACGCATAAAAAATCATCTCACTTTTAGCCTGTGTGTTGGATGTAATTATCTAGCACCGCTATCCATTTTTTCACGATAAAACTGATATCGTGAAAGTGAAATTCATACACGATATCCATAACCGTCAGGCACTTCATAAGACATTTTATCAACCTGAAAACATCTCCAAGCAGAAAATAGAATAAAGTAGACAAATATGAGCAACTCACATGCTATCACCTTCCCAACCTCGTTAAATTTTAATTCTTTTGGTATAAGTAACTATACTAATCACACTCATTAACTAATCTATTTTACTTGTTAAAATAACTTATTCTTCGTTGTAAGTTTCATAAAGAGAACAGCCATTAAAGAACTAACCTCTTTTGGTTAATTCTCCGATAGACGATTAACGAAGTTAATCTTCGAAAGGCTCAATTTACGCCTTACACTAAGTCATTTTTCCTGCGCAAAATTAATGGTTGAACATATGGCAGCTATAGCTGCTTAGTCGTTATGCACTTCAGACTTTAATCTGCCTAATTTTATCTTGATTGTTTTATTGTAAGTTATTGGATATTCTAAAATAAATTAATTAGTTTTATTAAAGGATATTGAACAATGAAAACCATTCTATGCTTTGGTGACTCCAACACTTGGGGATACTCTCCTTCTCTAGAACGACGTTATAACGAATCTGAACGATGGACTATGTTGCTGCAATCTCAATTACCTAACGAATATCGTATTATTGAAGAGGGATTGAATAGCCGTACCACAGTATTTGAAGACCCATTTGAAGCGGGTAAAAAAGGTCTCGATTACCTATTCCCCTGTTTAGGAAGCCATCACCCTGATTTGGTGATCATTATGTTGGGTACCAACGATTTAAAATCCAGATTTAATGTAACCGCGAGCGATATATCCAAGGGCGCCGCAAAGTTAGTTGAGCTGGCTAAAAATTTCAATCCAGGCTTTATGAACCAAGCGCCTGAAGTGCTTTTAATTTCTCCAGCACATGTATTAGAACTAGATAATGGTAAAGAAGGCTGGGATGGTGCTCAAGCTAAATCCGAACAGTTTGCTCACTATTATGAGTTACGCTCGAAAGAATTAGGTTGTCACTTTTTAGATGCAGCTAAGTTTATAGAACCTTGTAAAAAAGAGGGAATACATTGGCTTCCTGAAGAGCATATAAAACTTGCCAATAAGTTGAGCCAATTGATTCCTACGATATTGCCATTAAACTAATGAGCCTAGACTAGTAGTGGCTGGGCGATCTTGACTACTACTAGTTGAAACGAAAAAGCGAGGAATGGCTCTATATGTTCAACCTCACTCCATGCAATTTATTACTTATGACATACTGTTAGGTAATATTTTATTCAAAATAATTGCTGCGATTGCCGCTGTAGCAATTGGTGAGCTAAATAAATACTGTATTGTAGAAGGTAAAGAATATAATAGTTCTTTAGGCATAAGCGTTAATGCTAGCGTTAATATCATTGGAATAGCAATAACATACATTTCTTTTTCACCGATTGTTTCATTCTTCATGACCTTCAATCCACTGATTGCAATAATACCGCAAACGATGACAAAAATCCCACCAATCACAGCACCGGGTATGGAAGAAATAAGAGCGGCTAATTTTCCTGAAAAACCGAATAACACAAACCAAATACCAGCAGCGATAAACACGCGACGACTTGCTATACCTGTGATGGCAATAATGCCTGCATTTGTGGAATATCCCGTAACAGGTGTTGAACCTAATAATGATGCAGTGAAGCAACCAATTCCTTCACCAATAACACCACGGTTTATTTGCTTATTTGTTAGAGGTTGGTCAATCGCATTGCTTACTGCAAACCATGTCCCTGTTGTTTCAGCCAACAAAACAATATAAATAATGACCATTGTTATAATTGCAGAAATATTAAATGAAAAGCTAAAATCAGTAAAAGGGATTTGTGGGAAACCGAACCACCCTGCACTTGATACTGCGGACAAGTCTAAAATCCCCATCAATTCAGCAGAAAAACACCCAACAGCTAACGCAATAATGACGGAACTGATGCGAAATACACGACCATTATTATGAAAAGCAGATCCCAACATAACGCAAATTATCAGAACGGTAGCAGTGATTAAACCTAATAAAACATTTTGATTAAGTGTGCCGCCAATATTACTAAATATGTTATTACTTAATCCAATTGGCATTAATGTCAGGCCAACAATAAAAATAATAGTTCCTCCAACAATAGGAGGGATAAACATGTTGACTATTTTATTGAAAACACCTGTTAAACCTAAAAGAATAACTAACAAGGCCCCCACTAAACTTGCACCTAATACAGCACTCCAGCCTAATTCACCGCCACCACTTGCTGCGTATATCCCTATGATCGCTCCAATAGGAACATAAGATGGCCCCTGCGCTATTGGCAACTTCATACAGAAATAAGTTTGGATAATAGTAGCGATCCCAGCGGCGATAAAAGTGGATTGAATTAATGCTGAAGACTGTTCTGGTTGTAAGCTAATTAACATAGCAATAAGAAAAGGAACAACATAAACATCCATCGCCATAACATGCTGTAAGCCGAGTAAAGCCGACTGGCCCAATGACACTTTATCATCAGGTGAAACAGTTAACCTGTGAGTCTTAGTGACGTGTTTATCGTGAACTTCTGTTCGACTGTTCATCTAATCTTACCCTTTTTTATTATATATTTTGGAAGCTATAACTTACGTGAGTGAACTTTTTCACCTTGAACCCATACTTCTCGAATATTTTCAGGTCGAGCTAGATACATGATTTTTTGAAACACATCGTTTAAATCTTCATCAGGATTAAAAATAGGTAACTTTGCAGACGAGACTCTTGAATCGATAATCTGTATATCCCATGCATAATTTTCTTCTAGGCGACCAATAGGCAAACTTAAGCTTTCACCGCCACCAGCAGTCGCAAAGTAGAAAGCTTCATTAATGGTAATACGTGACGATGGCAATCCACGCTGTTCGGCAGACAGTGCAGGATTAACGCCGTCTTCTAACATTCTCGATGACATGACCGCTTGTCTAGCATTGTCGAAAAGACTAGGAGAAAATCCTCCAGAAAGATCCGAGCCTAATCCCACATCGATACCTTTTGCATGTAGATGTGAAATAGGAATAACACTGTTGGCAAAATAAGCATTTGAAATAGGACAATGAGCTATTGCTGTGCCTGTTTTAGCAAACAAGTGAGCATCGTCATCGTTTAAAAAATTGCAATGTGCCATTACAGATTTATCACCTAATAAACCAAAATCATTTAACGCAAACGCATCATTTTTTTGAAACCTGTCCTGTACATGATGATGCTCCCAATCACTTTCGCTGCAATGTGACTGAACATGTGTATCGTATTTCGCCACTAATTCACCTAACCCTTTCAAAGCCGCGTCGGTACAACTTGGAATAAAGCGCGGAGTGACAACGGGATAAACACCTTGTTTTGTTGATTTTGCTAATGCTTTAACAGCTAAAATAAACTCTTCGGTTTCTGCCAAGGCGGTTTTAGTATCGGCATCTCGGTAAAATGGTGGATTTTGTTCAGGATCATCCATAACAACTTTTCCAACTAATCCTCGCTGCCCTTTTTCTGCACAGATTTCAGCAAGTAATAAGCTAGCTTCTTTGTGGACAGTAGCAAAATAAAGGGAAGTTGTTGTGCCATTTGCGAGTAATGTACTCACTAGATCGTCATAGACTTCTTTTGCGAATGTTAAGTCGGAAAATTTAGATTCAATGGGAAAGGTGTAGGTATTTAGCCAATCATAAAGCGGAATATCTAAAGCAGTTCCAGACTGAGCCCATTGCGGGGCGTGAACATGAGTATCAACAAAGCCGGGTAAAAAATATTGTCCAGGTGCTAGTTGATGAAAATGAGCTTTTCCCTCATGTGCTGTGAGCATCTCTTGATAGTCATCGTCGTTCGGTGAAAGTACTTTGTCAATCATGCCATCTTCATTAATACAAAAAAGATACTCTTTTAAAATAAGAATGTCTTTTGAGCTCTTACTTGTAAAAGCTGTTCCTTTAAAAACCTGTGTATAGTTAGCCATTAATATTTCTCATTATATTGTAAGTCTAAGATCTTATTTACTGATAATTAGCACCATGACAGTGTCGCTTTTAAACAAAGGTCGATGACTGAGCTATGGCATGGTGTATTCTTATATACACGTGAAAGACAAAAGGCAGATAACATTACCGCTTAGCTCTATCTATAAAAAAACCTGAGTATAAAAATATTCAGCATAAAAAAGCGCTGAATTTAATGACAAACATCATAACTTATTTATTTTTAAAATGAAGCTTGAGGCTATTTATCGGAAAAATGAAGGAAACATTCATATTTTTACACAGTGAAAATAAGTTCGGAGAACACCGCGAGAAATACAATAGTAATAAGGGGAATCTGATAACGAATATTGAAATTGGCGAGGCGGTGTCATAACAATTACCTTTTAGTATGTAAAACTACATGACTAAAAGGTAGAACTAAAAATATCAGTCTTCAAAGTTTATGTCTGTCTACTACTTTTATCCCAATACTTTCAGCTTATTTTTAATACTCTAATTTAGATCCATTGCGTATTTTTTCAGTAATTCCATTGGCACAATTTCTAACGCTTTAATGTGGGTTCTCGTTAGATGAATTCTGGGTGCCATATTAGCCTTTTCTGCTTCTAACCACCGCGCAGCACATAAGCACCAGCTGTTGCCCGGCTTTAAACCTTTAAAGCCATATTCAGGGATAGGAGTCGATAAGTCATTACCTCTAAACCTTGAATATTCTAAGAACTCTTTTGTTACGTTGATACAGACGGTATGCGAACCAACATCATCTTTATTCGTATTGCATTTTCCATCGCGGTAAAATCCTGTGATTGGATCATCACAACACATTTCTAACGCTTCACCATACACATTTATCGATTCATCCATTTCCATCGTACAATACCTTTATTTTATCACCAGTGAGAAAGCTTACGCCCGCTTAAGCGGACAAACATCGTGGGTTTGAATGTGTAGAAATAGAAAGCAAAGCCACTGCTTTATTTACATTTCAGTTACCGTTTAAATTGCTTATATGCTTTAGCTATTACACTACCGTATATTTTGATTATTAGGCTGATATTTACTAATCCAATCCTGAGCCAGTGACTTCGCTGAATTTTCGCACTCAGTAACAAACCAACGATATGCCACCACCTTATCAGTGGCGATTGTGTCAATCAAGGCGGCCAGCGTTTTCTCAAAACAGTTAGCCGATGCAACCCCGACATACATTACATCACTACTTTCATTTAACAAAACAAAAGCACCTTGCTCTTTAGGAGCTTGATCTAACTTTGACGGATAATCGAAGGCGTAGGTTGATTGCTTAGCAACGCGACTATCCTTTTTATCTTTATGACTAAATCTCATGTTTACCTCTCAACATTAATAAGTATGGAACGAATAAATATAGATCGAATAAATATAGAACGCTTTTATAGCGCCTACATTTGCTTTCAATATGGGAATAGAACGCTACGCCCAAAAGTGGATAAATACACGTACATGCATGACAAATAACGAGGCGGTAGAATGACTCTATTGTCGAGAACATTATGCTGTGCGAAAGATATTCAACCCCACGATATGAACAGAACCATTAACTTAAGATCACAGGGACTCGATGGTATCCACCGACAGGTGCGACTTCTCGTTCAGGTGGTTGCCCATCGACAAAGCTAATGCTGTTGACTGATGAAAGCAGAGTTTGTAATGCGATCCTTAACTCCAAAGAAGCTAATAATTGCCCAGGGCAAGCATGTTTACCTATTCCGTAAACTAGGTTTTTATCCGCGTTTTTAATGGGATCAAATTGATTGTTATCAAACACCGCTTGGTCACGATTTGCTGACGTCCAATTCAATTGTATTTTTGCACCCGCTGGAATATCCTGCCCACAAATATGTACAGGGCATTTTGTAACTCTTCGGTTAGAAACAAAAGGGTTATCAATGCGTAATATTTCATTAACAATTGCTTCTACCTGTTCATTTGAAGATGTTTTTATTGTGGCAATCAACTCAGGGTGTTCGGCGATATGTGTCATAATAACACCAACACATAAAGCGATAGAGCCAAGATCCCCGCCAGTCCAATTACGTAATATAGAAACAATTTTTTGATCCGTTAATAACTCTCCATTCACTGTTTCTCGACAAAGTTGGGCAGTAATGTCGTCAGCAGTTCCATTTTGTTCAATACGACGAGATTGGATAATTTCACGTACAATATCATCAAACTCTTCAGCGACTTTAGCTGTCCATTCATGTTTACCTGAACGTGTTGCCGCATGGTTTTCTTTCATCCACGCTAATAAACGTGGCTCTAATTCTGCAGGCCAACCTAACCATTGGCATTGAGCACGAACCGCGAATACAGCACCAATATCATTAACGGCATCAATCACTTTGCCTTTGGGTACTTGTGCAATCAACTCGCTAGCGACACGTTTAAATACAGGAATAAAGGGCGTCAGTGCTTCACGTGTTAGATAACGATCGAGCACTTCTCGGTATTGAGTATGTTCTTCACCATCTAAACCATTCGGAATTTGTAAGTAACGAGAAACATGACTTGAAAAGCGTTCATGATCCAACGCTGCGGCCATGACATTGTGGTGTTTTAATAAGATCCATTCACCGCTCGTATTTTTGACAATGGCATGTTTGGTTCTTAATTCATCGGTAAAAGCTCGAACATCTTTGTCTGCGAAAGATAAGCCGATTGGCAATTTTTCAGTCATAACACTTCCTATGAGAAAATATAACTTAAGGGAATCGAGATAGGTAAATATGACGTCATTATTCATATAGTCATGAATACACATCCTATTTATCTCGTCACTTTTCAGAAAATGGCGAAGAGTAAACCTATTGATTTAGCTGATAAACAGGCTAGTAATTAAAACACTTTTGAATAGAAAAAGGGCTTTGTATTCTTTGTTATACATAACTAATCGGTCTTTTATTGATCATAATCAACGTTGTATTTTTGCGTACTTTTGGGAAGAATAGAGCGAGAACAATACCAATGGGGTCGCATTTCGTCTTTTGTCTTTAGAGTTTATCCAGTACTTATTCGATAAGGTGTATCAGATAATGACACTTGTAATTCGCGAGATTGAACCATAAAAATCACCTCCTAAATGCAGGAATAAGCATTTTTAAAAGATAGTTTAACCATTCAAATAGATGGTTGTCCGCTACTTATCAATACTTAGCGAGTCAACATTTATAGAGTTCTGTGTGCTTAATTCATTGATATCGACAA
Organism: Psychromonas arctica; assembly: GCF_038155225.1. Taxonomy (GTDB): domain Bacteria; phylum Pseudomonadota; class Gammaproteobacteria; order Enterobacterales; family Psychromonadaceae; genus Psychromonas; species Psychromonas arctica_B. The sequence goes on from NZ_JBAKBA010000036.1 coordinate 21,474, forward strand.
TGCATTTAATTTGATAGAGTGAAGCATTGGGTGCTCATTATTTTGTAGAATATAGGAGAACCAATAAGGCAAAATTTAATTATAAAGGAAGTTTTACCAGTCTTTTTCTTCATTTCGTTATTATCAGCCATTAAAGGTTATTTATTATGTATTATGTAAAAATCTTATCAGAGCTTATTTATACGGTCGATGCTACATCAAGTTTTGTTTTTAATATTGCAGCGGCTAATACGGTGCATCAACAAACAATAGAAGAAAACCTGACTATATCACCAACGATTGACAGTGAATGGTTTCAACTTAACGACTTTGGTTCTCGTGGTCTTCGCCTAAAAGTAGAACCCTGTGAATTAAGTATCCAATATAGCGCCACGGTACAATTATCTCCTGATATTGAACAGGATAAGTATATAAATGAAGTTGAGCATAAAAGCTTACCAACCTCTGTCCTCCCTTTTTTAAACCCAAGCCGATATTGTGAGTCTGACCGTCTCGGGCGCCTTGCTTGGAAAGAATTTGGACAATTACCAAGTGGCTACTCCCGAGTCGTCGAAATTTGCAACTGGGTAAATAAACATATTGATTATGTTGCGGGTAGTACCGATGCATCTTCAAGCGCTTGTGATGTACTTATTCAACGAGCAGGTGTGTGTCGTGATTTTGCACATGTGAGTATCGCTCTATGTCGAGCTTTAGGTATTCCTGCCCGTTATGTTTCGGGTTATGCCGTTGGTTTAGAGCCACCTGATTTCCATGGATTTTTCGAAGCCTATTTAGGAGATCGCTGGTATCTTTTTGACGCCACTCAAATGGCCCCTTTAAGTGGACTAGTCAGGATAGGCATTGGACTTGATGCCGCAACCACGTCATTTGCTAATATTGTCGGTCAGGCGAAAATGCAGTTTATTAAAGTAGAAGCTACATCTGCAGATTCCGATTTCCCCTATAATAACGGTTCTCCCGTTTCAACGGCTTAGGCTATTAGGTTTATGGCAAAATCAAAAATCTATAAACGTTTAACTTAATACTATTTCGTTATTTATCAAAATGGTAACGACATTAGTTAATCACTTAATTTAATAGATTTGGACGGCTAATAATTTAAACCACCAAATAAGTAAATAAACTTGACCATATATGTCCAGATCTTCTATTTTTATGGATATCGAGCTTTAATTAGTTCAAATAAGCACGACAAACACAACGTGAAATACAGTGGTAATAAGGTGTATCTGAAGCAACACTTGTGATTGGCGAGACAGTGTCATCACAATTACCTTTTAACAGATAAAAATACATTACTAAAAGATAAAAACTGAAAATATCAGTCGTCAAAATTTATGGCGCCCCATTATTTTTAAGTAGTTTGTGACAGACTTGATACGTTTTTATACCATTCTTTTTAATACCAAGCAATTACCGTTTGGGGATATAACCACTTCTTGATAAGCAGTATTTTCAGGCATATTCCCGCGAATATAATCTCTGGTTTTCTGAGGCATACGGCAGCCAAAAATGATTGATTTTATCCACTCAGGTTGAAATTTAACCAAAGCAAATTTACCTAAATCTTTAACGATCAATTCGTGAGCTCGTTTACTTAAGTTAATTCGATACTCTGATTCATATTTCCATTCTTGGAGTTTTACCTTCAATGCAACCCAAGCTTGTGATGCTATTTCATCTTTGGTGCGTAATCCGATTGTTGACTCAATGAACTCCAATAGATCAAGCGTTGGCAATTTTTCTTGATACGTGACCTTGTCAGGAGACATTGCACCAGCATCCCACTCAATACAAAAACCATTATGCGAATTCGCATAATGAGACCACATCAAGTTGTTAACAGGATTTTCAGTAACGCAATAAAATAGATAACAGTCTAGAACATCTTCTATGCTCTTAACTAAGAGATCAAAATTGTACTTTGAACTTTCACCCATATACAACTTTTTAAAAGTGCGCTTTGATTCACCAGATAGCTTTTGGTAAGTTCTACGAACTCGATCTCTTGAAGGGTGGAGAATATGAACCTCAGAGTCAAACAGGTCATTAAAGTTCTTTCTGCGCGAGAAAGATGCCTGATGCTCAAACAAGTTAGTCAATGAATACTCTTGTTCCAAATTCTCATGGGAACTAACAGGACAATATTTGTAAAAGCTTTCCATGTAGCCCCTGCTCTGAGTTGCATAACGTAGCCATATAATTTCTCATTTTAAGCTAGTTTATTTAAAAAAATAACAGTAGCTTACATTTACTTGATATTAAATAGATTCTTTTGTTTTTATTAACTAATTGATTACAGAAATACCAATAGGGTCACATCTTGCCTTTATTAAGCAGAAACGAGTTAGTAGCAATAGATTACTGAAGAAAAACCTCTACCTCGCTATGTGCCCCATTACCAGTTAGAACTTACAAACTAGCGGTCAACATAATTCTGCCACAACAAACGAACCTAATATGTTCCACAGCATATAATCACCATTTATTCGTTTTTTGAATGCAATTACGCTGTACTATATGTACAACTAATAATTAGCTTATTAAGAGAAATCGAGGTTTTATGAACATAATAAAAAAAGCGTGGAAAACCTACTGCGATTGGTTAGATGAAATGGGCTTAACCCCTGAAAATAAACGTTGCTGTATCCCACTTGATGAACGAGCGCAAAAAGCACTTCGCGGAGAGCAAGCATCTGACACTTCTATTGATAATAAAAAGTAGAGAGCAAAGCAGATAACCTTAGTGATGATTGCGAGTAGCGCCTGTAAATAGTGCTTATAAATAGTGCTTATAAATAGTCTTTATAAATAGTCCTTATAAATAAGCTCGCCTCACTTTCTCATTTAACGCTTTCGTTAAAGTTTTCGTCAACTCCGTTATTTATTCGAATTACTTTTATCAAACTGTAGGTCGCATAACTTTTTATATAATGGTGAGCTGGTTAATAACGAATGATGATCACCTGTGTCAACGATCCTACCTTTGTCCATGACCACAATTAAGTCTGCATCGATCACGGTGGATAAGCGATGCGCAATAATCAAGGTGGTTCTATCTTGCATTAACTCATTCAATGCAGATTGCACATGGTGTTCACTTTGAGCATCTAACGCGCTGGTGGCTTCATCTAATAATAAAACATTTGGGTCTTTTAAAATCGCTCTTGCAATGGCAATGCGTTGTTTTTGTCCGCCTGATAAACGCACGCCCTGCTCACCTAAGAAACTCGCGTAACCTCGTGGTAACTCATTAATAAATTCATCGGCATGAGCACGTTTTGCGGCTTCTATGACTTGTGCATCGGTCGCCTGTGGGTTGCCGTAACGTATGTTGTGCCAAACGTCTGAGCTAAATAAGATCGGCTGTTGTGGCACCATGCCCATGGCATCCCGTAAATCAGTTAATGCCAGTTGGATAATATCAATGTCATTAAACTTTATGTGACCTTGCTGCGGATCATAAAATCGTTGTAACAATTCAAAGAGTGTTGTTTTCCCTGCGCCAGAAGGCCCCACTAACGCGACGGTTTTTCCCGTTGGGATCATTAAATTAATACCCTGTAGTGCAGGAATATCTGGTCGAGACGGGTAAGAAAAGTTGACCTGTTCAAAAGTAATTGCTGATGATGATTGTGCTTTCATCACACTCGGTTGATTAGGTTGTTTTATATCGCTTTCTACTTTTAGTAAGTCGAGTAAGCGCGTTGCTGAACCGGCTGCTCGTTGAAGTTCACCATAAACTTCTGCGATGGTGGCCACCGACGTCGCCACTATAATGGCGTAAAAAACAAAGGCACCTAATTCACCACCGGTCATTTTACCTGAGAGAACATCCATTCCACCAATCCACAACATACTACTAATGGCCGCAAAGGTGAGGAAGATGACAATAGCAATCAAAAACGAACGTTGTTTGACTCTGCGTTTTGCCACCACAAAAGCTTTCTCAACTTCTTCACCAAAAGCGACTTGCTCTCTGGCTTCATGTGTATAGCTTTGTACGACTTTAATGTTCTGAATAATTTCCCCAGCATAGGTTCCAATATCGGCAATAGCTCCCTGTGATGTTTCAGCTAATGCTCTGACTTTTCGACCGTAAATCAGCATCGGTATTAAAATAAAAGGCACGGCGACAATAACCACTAAAGACAATTTTAAGTTGGTGACAAATAACATGACCAACCCACCAATCAATAGAAACAAACTGCGTAACGACATTGAAAATGAAGAACCGATAATAGATTGTAATAGTGCAGTGTCAGTGGTTAAGCGTGACATGAGTTCGCCACTTCTGTTTTCTTCAAAATAACTTGGATGCAAAGTGACGATGCGATTAAATACTGCTTTTCTAATATCGGCGCTCACTCGTTCACCTAACCACGACATTAAATAAAAGCGACTAAACGTGCCTACCGCCAATAAACCGACGAGAAAAACCAAGCCTAAAATAGTCGCTTGTAACTGTTCCGCTGAGCCTGCAATAAACCCATTGTCGATAACCGATTTAACTGCTTGCCCCAAAGACAAGTTAATAGCAGCCGTCACTAATAAAGCCAGCAGAGCTAAGGAAAGCATTAATTTATAAGGTTTTATAAAGGAGAATATAGGTAATAAACTATTGAAGGCTTTAAGCTTGTCTTTTGGATTAGACTTGTTTTCTAAATAGGCGTCATCAGCAGAAGTATTATTCACAATATACTCAATATGTTAGGAGGTGATCGTATCATTAACTAAGAATTAGGCGTTGAGTGTTAATAATGGTGTCGAGAGAGGGATAATTCAAGGATAGGAATAGAGAAACAAAAAAATCCTATGACCTGTTGAGCCATAGGATTTACTTTTGATTACATCATTTAAGGTTTAATTTGTTATGACTGCTTAATATTACGATAAGCTAATGCGATCGGGTAGCCACGTTGTTGTGTGTAAAGCTCAGAGCGTTCAGTAATTGCTTGGTCGCTAATAGAGTGTGTAATTGGAAATAAACGAGCACCAATCGCACTTTTATCAACAAAACCAATTTCAAATAACTTCTCCATCAAGGCATCAGCACAAGTTAATACTGAAGAGGCTTTTACTATTTCACAACGCGCGTAGTTATTGTTTTCAAAAGAAACACCCGCCGCACGTAAATTAGCATCTTCACCAGGAATTTGCTGAGCACCAAATAATGGTTTACCCGTCACCGTCGCTTCTTTGAAGGCCGGAATATAACGAGACAAATGTGCAATGGCACGTTGACCTCGCGTGGTTATTTCTTGATTCAACCAACCAACATCAATTTTACGTAACAATTCAGGTGCTAACTTCGGTTGGGAACTGTTTTCAGCATTGGCTACTAAGCCATTTTCAAACAAAGTTATTTCATCTGTCATGCCATGCAATTGCACTAGGTTATCAGCATAAGGCGTAAACTGCGCCATGCCTTCTGGTGTACCACGAACGCCATGAAAGATAACTTCAGGCCACAATCCTTCTGTACCTTGCCATTGCGTCACATAAGCGGCTTTAAATTCAACTAATCGTTGACGGTAGAAACCAGCTAGGTCATCAATTTCACCGGTTTTAAAACCAGCGGCATTGATCAAGTAATCAAACTCATGTGTACTCGTTACGCCATTTTCTTCACTAGTGATAGACCATTTTTGTTGCTTATCTTGGTCTATTTTAGTCACTTTATTATTTAAATGTATTTGGCATAACTCATTTTTTTCTAATGAAAGAGCTGCTGTTGCCCCTAAGCGAAATACATTCCAACCAAATTCTTGAACTAATACCACAGGAAATTTAAGTAATGATAAATCAACATGCTTAGCAAATGGAATCATCCATTGCTCAGCTGTTTCAGGCACTTTTTTCTCATCTAATAAAGCCAGCGCTTGTAACTCTTCTAGCTCAAATAAACGGTAATAGTCACCTGGCTCACCTAGTACTTGGTTGTTTACGTCATGCTCTATGAGCTTTTGATATTCATTTTGCAATAACGTTAAACGCGGCAATAAATCTAATGGTTGTCCGGCATCCTGTTGAGGAATGGCAATCACTGTCGGGCGATAATCCACTGAGTCTGGGTATAAGCGTAGCGCTTCAATAGACTCTTTTAATAATGTAATACATTGCTTATCAGGAATTTCACGATACAGATTCCCACCAGCATGCAAATGACAAATAGGTGGACCATTAACTAAACTAGTCCCCTTTTCAAACAAGTCGACTTGTAAGCCTATTTCACTTAAACACAATGCAATGGAAGCACCTGCTATACCACCGCCGATAATAGCAATTTTTTTATCTGACATTTCATTCGTAGTCATTATAAAACCATTTATATCTATGTTAAAAGACTGTAATTACTCGCTTAATTCATACTCATTGATATCAGAAAGCGTAGCAATAATGTCAGCAAAATCATCAAAACTAACATCTGGATTATGTTCGTTGATGTCTTCGCCGTAGTTATATCCATAACTTAAACCGATACTCTGCATATTCGCAGCATTCGCAGCAAGTACATCATTTTTAGAATCACCAACCATCACACATTGTTCAACCGTGACACCTAACTTTTCACAAGCATAATGTAATGGTAGTGGATCTGGTTTGCGTTTTTCTAACGTATCGCCACCAACTAACAGCTCAAACAATCCATTTAACGCTAATCCATCAAGAATAGGCTGGATAAAGTCATAAGGTTTATTGGTCACAATCGCTAATTGGTAACCTTTCGCTTTTAATATTTTAAGTGATGCACGAACGTGAGGATAAGTAACCGTATCAACACATAAATTTTTAGCATAAAAATCAAGGAAGATAGCCAGTGATTTTTCTAGTAATTCAGGATCTAAATTCTCGTCAATGTCAGTCTGACCTGATAACCCTCTTTGCACTAAAATACTCGCGCCATTACCTACCCAAGAACGGATGATAGTCGGTGAAATTTCTTCACGGCCAATACTCGTTAACATGTGGTTAATGGCTAATGCTAGGTCTGGTGCGCTATCAATTAAAGTACCGTCTAAATCAAATAAAACCGCTTTTTTGCCTGTAAATTTCAAGAGTAACTCCTAAGTGCTTGTGCTTTTAACTTATGATAACTTTTTACTTTCAATATAGTCATACTATCAAAATGTATGACGTTAATAACCTCTATTAAACCTTTAATTTAACTAGGGTTATTATTTACCATCCATGGGGTTATACGTTTAAGTAAAAGATTAAGTTCATTTATTTTATTTATTATGTTGAAAGCATCTTTTTTCAGTAAAAGGTCGCCGTTATTTGCCATACTAACTTGATTACCTAGCGCCTTTAACTGTGATTCTGTTAATGGCGAAGTGGGTGTTAATCGAACGCCTGCAAACTCAGGTAAAAAGTATTTACCAATCATGCCTGCATTTTTCTTTAATACGCCTTCAAGTTGTTCAGCAATAGCGACTAACTTTTGTTCATTTAAATTGGCAAGCTCACGTTCTTTTGCCATCACTGTTATTTGTAAGTTACAGCTAGAAAGCGTTTTACCATCGTCGAGATCGACCACCAATACTGCGCCATCTTGACGATGTTGATCTGAATAAAATGGCAATAGGCGCCCTTCTGGCTGGAAAAGAATGGGTTCATTAACATCTTCAACGACGATCTCTGCGTTATTAATATGACATAAGCTTTGATCACCCTTATCTATTAAGTAAAAAGCCGTCGTCACATAAGGGTAATCTAATTTATACATGGTTTTCATGTAACTAAAGAAAACTGAATAATTTAACTTGATAGTAGATGCTTGGCTAAATGAAGAAAACAACATTAGCGAAACGACAAGTAATAAACGCATGCCTTAATTCCTTACTTTTTTACTTACTATTAATGAATAAAAGACTAAATGACTGAAACTAGGCTTCAAAACCACCGCTTTTAGGACCTGAATGATGATCATCATCTGAGTTATCAGTATCACTTTTGTGGTCATTATTTTTATCTTGATTATGCTCGCTTGAGTCTGATGCATCAGTAACTGCAATGCTAACACCACAAATATCACGATAAACCAGTCCAATGACATTAATGCAAAATGGAATAACAAATAGTAAGCCAATACCTGAGGTTAAAATCCCAACAATAAATAATGCACAGAAAAGAAGAAGTAATTGTGTAAATTGCCCGATATTTTTATGCACTAATTTAAAGGACAGTTTTAAGGCAACAACAGGAGACACTTTCTTTTCTGCAATTAAAGGATAAACCAAACAAAAAGACATTTTTAAATACAATAAAACAATAATAGACAACACAAACCCAGCACTGCCAAATACTTGCCCAAGTGCCATACTTGCCGCATTTGTCATCAAATTAACCATCATTGCGGCTAACGATAATTTCAACAACATTTTGAAGTAGTTAAATAGGTGAAATGAATTAGTTTTTAAGCCAACGGAATGATGAACACCCATCATGATCAAACCGGTCATTAAAGGAGGGGCAATTAATAATGCAAAAATAAAGAAAACACCAATGACTTTAGGGTCGCTCAAAGAAGTACTGCCATCAATAAAGATACTTAATAAAGCAAAGGAAACAAGCATGATGAAAATACAAGCGGTAAGGAGTGGTAAGAAATGTTTACGGGTAACTTTAAGCGCATCTAATAACAATTTCTTTAAATCAAATCGATACCCTTCGGCAAGTGACTTTTTAATATCACCACCTAATACAAAATATTTTGAGTTCATAACAAGCTAACTTCCCTACTAAAATAAATAAAAGCTAAATAACAGCTTAATAATAGCTGTTCAGCAGCGAATCATTGTAGGGAGTTCTGTTAGCTTTTCAAGTAGATTAGGTGCTTATACGTATTATTTAAAAATCAACTGCATAGCATGCTATAAGTTGTTCTTATCTTTTCAATCTAACAATGTTTTAACCAACTCTGGCACTAATTGTGAGGCTTTACCATGTAATAGAATATCGAAATGACTATTTATTTCACTCGGTTCAAGATTAACTTCAATTGACTCTGCACCGACACTTTTTGCTTCTTCAACAAAACCTGCTGCAGGGTAAACGGTTCCTGAAGTACCTATAGCGATGAACAAGTCAGCTTGTGCGAGATGGTGATAAATAATATCTAACCCTAGTGGCATTTCTCCAAACCAAACGATATGAGGTCGTAATGGCAATGGATATTGGCAACAAGTGCAAAAATCATTGCTGGTAAGGTCTGTTGTCCATGGAATAACTTGATTAGTTTTGGCGCAACGTACTTTTAATAATTCACCGTGCATGTGAATGACGTTTTTAGAACCCGCCTGTTCATGCAAGTTATCAATATTTTGTGTCACTAATAAAAACTCACCATCAAACTTTTCTTCAAGTTCCGCTAAAGCATAATGTGCCGCATTGGGTTTACTGGTCCCTAAACAAAAACTTTGACGTCGCTTGTTATAAAAGTCTAACACTAACTCTGGATCGCGTTTATATCCGTCTAACGTGGCTACATCTTCAAGTTTATATTTTTCCCATAAACCATCTTTTGCACGAAAAGTACTAATGCCTGACTCAGCTGAAATGCCCGCGCCTGTTAAGATCACAATTTTCTTATACTTACTCACAACAATAGACCTCATCGACTTTTTTAAAATATACGCTAATAACTCACAGTGAAAACAAAAGGGTAATGGTTTAGCTCAACGTTTTAATGACAGAGATTTACTCAACACTCTGTTTCAATACATCCTATTTTTAAGCGAATTAAATAATTAAGCTCAATACCTTGTATCAGTAACTTATACCAAAAGAATTAATAAGGTGATCATTCTTGCTGGTTAAAATCACCCCTAACTGCGTTGTGAGTTTTGAAGTGAGAACAACTATCTCCTACAACTCACGCCTTATTAGTGTTAATTTTTCCTGCACAATCTCTGATCACTTATTTAATTCCATTGGTATTATTTTAATAATTGACCTTAACACGCTATTTTTTAGCTATTTAGTTTCCTATTTAATCTGCTATTTGATTATCTAGTTAACTATCTTTTTGACTATCTATTTAGCAATCAAAAAATAGCATTATTAATTGTAGTGTTATATCAAAAAAAATTTGTGTCTAAGTTCATAATATATTGATTCAACTAGTTAGGTATTTAATCACTGCTCTGAATTTCAATAAATAGGCACAGTAAATTTTAGGCAAAAAAAAAGCCGCAGAGCGACTTTTCATGAGATATCATGCCAAATTGAATAATGACCTAATTATCAAACTTAGTATTAATTATTTATTAGGCTTATCTGAAAGACTAGTTTCCACTAACTCTTTCAGTTTCTGACCAGCTTTAAAAGTAACAACTCGTCGGGCTTCAATAGGAATATCTTCGCCAGTTTTAGGATTACGACCAGGCCGTTCTCCTTTATCTTTAAGTTCAAATCCACCAAAACCTGAAATTTTAACTGGTGAACCAGCTTCAAGTGTAGATTTAATTTCTTCAAAGAAAGATTCTACAAACTCTTTTGCTTCTCGCTTGCTTAATCCGATTTCTTCCGATAAATGTGCTGCTATCTCAGCTTTTGTCAGTGCCATAAATTAATCTCTCAACGATGCATGAAATTCCGTAGAAACCGCTTCAACTATTAAATTAACGCTATCAGCAATCTCCTGTTCTTCCAAAGTACGTGTTGCATCTTGTAAGATCAAGCCTATTGCTAAACTTTTCTTACCTTCTTCAACACCTTGTCCTTTGTATACGTCAAACAAGTTTATGCTAACTAACTGAGAACCGCCAATTTTTTCTATAAATTTTAAGACCTTACCTGCATTTACTTGATCATCGACCACAAATGCAAGATCTCGGCTGTTCGCAGGGAACTTAGAGATGTCACCAGCTTGCGGTAATTGACGTGTTAATACTGCATCAATTTCTATTTCAAATACAATAGCTTGGCCATTTAATGCAAATGGTTTTTTCAAACTTGGATGTAAACTACCAATATAACCCACATTAACGCCGTTACGGTAAATACCCGCAGATTGACCTGGGTGTAAAGCACTGTGCTTTTCAGCTCTGAATTCAAAACTTGCATCATCAACGGTTAAATCTAACACCGCTTCTAGATCTGCTTTTAAGTCAAAGAAGTCAGCAGCACGTGTTTCAATAGACCAATGCTCGTCATTCACGTTACCAATAATAACACCCGATAACATTGCTTGTTGACGAATACCATTTTCAGCTTGCTCATCTTTAATGAAACGTAAACCCGTTTCAAATAAACGAACACGATTTTGCTGGCGCTTTTGGTTTTTAGACACACTTTCCAATAAACCAGACCACAAACTAACACGCATTGCTGACATATCTTTCGAAATCGGGTGCGGCAAAATAAGTGCATCTGCTTCAGGGTGTAACTTAAGTTGTTTATCTGGGTCAACGAAGCTATAGGTGATTGCTTCTTGATATTCACGATTGACTAATACATCGCGAATTTTAGATAATTTTAAACGAGACTCGTTATGAGCAGGCATTGTTAATGCGGCTTGAGGAGCAATATTTGGAATATTGTTATAACCAAATACACGTGCTACTTCTTCAACTAAGTCTTCTTCAATTTCCATGTCAAAACGGTAAGTCGGCGCAACTGCTGACCACCCTTCTGCTGTTTCAGAAACAACACAACCTAGTTGCGTTAATATTTTCTGAACACGATCAGAATCAATTGAAATACCGATTAAACGATCTAACTTGCTACGGCGTAACTCGATAGTCGCTTGTTTTGGTAGAGTCGCTTCATTGACAGCTTCTGTAATTGGACCAACTTGACCACCACAGATTTCAACTAACAGCTGCGTAGCACGTTCCATTGCAGTTGCTTGTAATACTGGATCTACACCACGTTCATAACGATGTGAAGCGTCAGTATGTAAACCGTAACTACGTGCACGACCAGCAATAGCAAGAGGTGCAAAGAAAGCACTCTCTAAGAAGATATCTGTTGAACCTTCTTGTACACCAGAATCTTGACCACCAAAGATACCTGCCATTGCCAATGCTTTAGATTGGTCTGCAATCACTAATGTATCAGCGTTTAATTTAACTTCTTTACCGTCTAATAGCGTTAATTTTTCATCTTGCTCTGCAAGGCGAACTTCAATGCCACCCTCTAGTTTAGTTAAATCAAATGCATGCATTGGATGACCAAACTCAAGTAATACGTATTGTGTAATATCGACAACAGCATCAACACTGCGCACACCACAACGACGTAGTTTTTCAACCATCCAAAGTGGTGTTGTTGCATTTTGATTAATGCCTTTAATGACACGACCAAGATAACGTGGACATGCTTCAGGCGCTTGTAAATTAATAGCGACTTGATCATCAATCGTTACATCAACATTGTTCCAAGTTACTTGTGATGCTTCAATGCCATTTAATACGGCTACTTCACGAGCAAGACCTGCAATACCTAAACAATCAGCACGGTTTGCTGTTAAATCAACATCAATGATCACGTCATTAAGTTGTAGGTATTCACGAACACATTGACCGATTGGCGCATCTAAAGGTAATTCGATAATCCCTTCTGCACTGTCAGCCATGCCTAACTCTGATTCACTACACAACATACCAAATGATGGTTGACCGCGTAGTTTTGCTTTTTTAATTTTAAAATCGCCTGGTAAAACAGCACCGACAACGGCAACAGCTACTTTTAACCCTAAACGACAATTTTTAGCGCCACAAACGATGTCGATTAATTCATCTTCACCGATATTGATTTTAGTGACTTGTAATTTATCTGCATCAGGATGCGGACCACATTCGACTACTTCACCAATAAGTACTTTACTGAACTCGCCAGCAACAGGCTCTACGTCATCAACTTCAAGACCGGCCATTGTAATTTGGTGCTGTAGTGCTTCAGAACTAATTTCTGGGTTAACCCATTCGCGTAACCAAGCTTCACTGAATTTCATTATTAATAACCCTTATTTGAATTGCTTGAGGAAACGAAGATCGTTTTCAAAGAAAGAACGTAAATCATTTACGCCATAACGCAGCATTGTTAAACGCTCGATACCCATACCAAAAGCAAAACCTGAGTATTTCTCTGGATCAACACCCATCGATTTTAAAACGCTTGGGTGTACCATTCCACAACCTAATACTTCTAACCAACCGTTCTTACCTTTCACATCAACTTCAGCTGAAGGCTCCGTGAATGGGAAGTAAGATGGACGGAAACGGATTTCTAAATCTTCTTCAAAGAAGTTATGTAAGAAATCGTTCAAAATACCTTTAAGTTGCGCAAAACTAACGTTTTCAGCAATCATCAAGCCTTCAACCTGATGGAACATTGGTGTGTGTGTTTGATCGTAATCGTTACGGTAAACACGGCCAGGGGAAATAATACGTACCGGTGGCTCTTGATTTTCCATGGTACGAATCTGTACACCTGATGTTTGTGTACGTAATACTAAATCAGGATTAAAATAGAAAGTATCGTGATCAGCACGTGCTGGATGATGAGGCGGAATGTTTAACGCATCAAAGTTATGGTAACCATCTTCAACTTCAGGACCGTCTTTAACTTCAAAACCTAATTCACTAAAGAACTCAACGATACGCTCTGTTGTACGTGTTACTGGGTGAATATTACCTTGCTTTGAACCGCGACCTGGTAAAGTGACATCAATAGTTTCAGACGCTAATTTTTCATTTAAAATTGCTTCTTCCATGCCTTTTTTACGTTCAACTAAAACAGCTTGAATTGCTTGTTTAGCTTGATTGATCATTTGTCCAGCAGCTGGTTTTTCAGCAGGCGGTAATTTGCCTAAGCCTTTCATTTGTTCAGTCATTAAACCTTTTTTGCCAAGATACTGTAAACGAATTTCTTCTAATTCATTGGTATCCGCGGCGTTTTCGATCTGTTGTTGCGCATTAGCAACGATTTCATCTAGATGCTGCATTTGATTACTCTACTTTAGACAAGTGATAAAAAATATGGATGTAATTTTACGCAGTTCAGAATGATATGGCTAGTGCTGAGGACGGTTTGCAGGCGATAAAACGCTGGAATTGAACAATTATTTCATGTTCAAGCCAGCGCTTACTAAAGACAGGTGAAATATAGCGTTATAATACGGTCCACGTTTGAGTCACTAATAGCGTGTCTTGATTATAAAGTTGACCTGTAAATCGATCGCCTTTATTCACTTTACCAACGCCTTTCGGAGTGCCCGTCATTAATATATCGTGTGTTTCAAAAGACATAAACTCATTAACCGCAGCGACTATTTGTGCCGGTTTATAAATCATTAATTCATAATTCGCTTGTTGAATAATGTCATCATTAATTAATAAGACTAAACTTAATGATTCCACTTTATTGTCAATCGCGACAAACTCAGAGAATACCGCTGAAGCGTCAAAAGCCTTCGCCCTTTCCCAAGGTAAGCTTTTGCTTTTTAATACACTTTGCACTTCTCGTTTGGTTAGGTCTAAGCCAATTCCTGCGCCAATAAATTGATTATTTTCTATGATAAAAGACAACTCAGCTTCATAATGAATTGCATCAACGGCATGTGTTTTGATCTCTGTTGAAATAGCGGAGTTTGGCTTTACAAAAATAACAGGTTCAGTCGGGACTTCGTTATTCAATTCGGCAATATGTTCAACATAGTTACGACCAATACACACCACTTTTGAAGGTGTAATTTGTTGTCCATTTAATAATACGGTTTGCATATTAGTTTCCTTTTCTCATATTTTATATCAGACTTTTTTATAGCTTTATACCGATTACATTAACTATGTTATCTAAATTTTGCGCTGGAAAAACAGTTCAATTCAAGGTGTAAATGGCCATTACGATAATATTAGCTAACGGTAATCGCCCCTTTGAACAGCGTGAAATAGTTATTAGTCGTCACTTCAGCTAACTCTTCAAAGGAAACACCTTTTAAATCTGCTACAAATTTAGCAACGTCATGCGTATAAGCTGGCTCATTTTCTTGGCCGCGATGTGGTACAGGTGCTAGGTAAGGTGAATCGGTTTCAACTAATAAACGATCCAACGGTACGGCTTTGATTACTTCTTGCAGTTCTTTGGCATTTTTAAAGGTTACAATGCCTGACACTGAAATATAAAAGCCCATTTTCATCGCTTCTTCGGCCATTTCAATGGATTCAGTAAAACAATGTAATACACCACCCACTTGTTCTGCGCCTTCTTCACGAAGAATATCTAAGGTATCTTGACGCGCGCCACGAGTATGGATAATAAGCGGTTTATTAAGCTGTTTAGCCACTCTGATTTGTTTACGGAATGCATCCATTTGCCATTCTTTTGTTTCAGGTGAATAAAAGAAATCTAACCCCGTTTCACCTATCGCAACCACTTTATCTGAACTTGCATATTCAAGTAATAAAGCTTCGTCCATTACTGCATCCTTGTATAAAGGATGGACACCGCAAGTACTAGACACTTGTTTATAAGGTGCAATCATTTCAGCCATCGCTGGATAATCATCTAACGTCACGCAAACACTTAATAAGTGTGTAATGCCTTGTACTTGGGCTTTGTCGATAACGTCTGCGATATTCTTATGTTTTTCTTTATAGTCTAAGCGGTCAAGGTGACAATGAGAATCTACTAACATGCTTTATTTTCCTTAAATTCGTTTTTAATTTTTATCAATAATGCGTTAATCAACAGTTCTTTTTTTAGCGATGAATGACTGGTTAATAAACTACGGGTCTTTAATATTTCAGTACTTAATACACGCAAACTTTTGCAAGAGAGCTGCGTTTGCCAAAGTTGTAATTGTGGCAATGCAAAATAATAAATAGCATCTTCATTAAGCTGATTATTATTTAATTTTAATTTATGGATATCGTGTAATAGATGAAATACCAGTAATAAATTTTGTTCTACATCTTTAATCAGTAATTGCGAAAACGAGAATAGATGAATAGGTTGATATAATAAATTAAATAAACCTTCAACACACTGGCGACGTGTATCCAGAGACGCATCTTGTTCAAGTGCTTTTAAGTGATTAAGTAACGCTAATGGACTATTTTGAAACCAGCGTAATACGCCATAATCACTCACTTGGTACCCTAATGCATATAACCAATCAATTAATGTTTGATCGTCTGGGCTATGAATATGTGTTTGCTGTAAACGACTTAACAAGGTTGGCATTAATTGGTGATGAGTACGCGCCAATAAAATAAGATAACTGTCCCCTTGCGGTTCTTCAAGTGTTTTTAACAGCGCATTAGCCGCGGCTTCTGTTAACTGATCAACTCCTTTAATCAAAACGACTTTATTGTTACCTAACTGCGGACGTTCATTCAGCTTTTCAGTTAATAAACGTACTTGGTCAATACCAATTGATTTATTCTTTTCAGCTTCTAACAAGTGAAAATCAAGATGATTATTTGCACTGATTAAACGACAAGAATGACACTCAAAACAAGCATCATTATCTCTTTTATCGGTGCATAATAAAAATTGAGCCAATTGTTTTGCTAGTTTATATTTTCCAATTCCCGCACTACCAGTGAACAATAAACCATGGGCAAAACGTCCTTCATGATAAGTGTTTTGTAACTTCTCATAAAAAGGCGTTAACCAAGGTGTGGTAACATTCTCAAAAATCACCTCAGCATTATCTGTATCTGGTATTTCATTGTTTGTAGGCATTTATAAACTCGCTAACCAAGTATCAAGTTGTTGCTTAATGGCGGTTTCAACGTCAGTAAATGATTGGCTTGCATCAATACAAACTGCGCTCGGTTCATCTGCAACTAATTGCTGAAATACGGCACGAGAGCGATTAAAGAAATCAATGGCTAAACGTTCAATACGATCTAACTCTCCGCGACCACGTGCTCTGCTTAACCCTAGCTCAGGTTCTATATCTAAAAACAACGTAAAGTCCGCTTTGAAATCACCTAATGCGACCTGTTTAATATCGCGAATAAGATTTAAATCAATCCCGCGACCACCACCTTGATAGGCTAAAGAAGACCAGTTATGACGGTCACCAATAACCACTTTATTGTCAGCTAAAGCAGGTTTGATTTTATGCTCTACTAACTGAACGCGTGCCGCATACATAATTAATAACTCAGCTTTATCATCTAGTTGCTCGTCATCGACATCCATTTTAACGATATCACGCATTTTTTCAGCTAATACGGTGCCGCCAGGTTCACGCGTCAATTCAATTTTCTGTTCAGAGAGACCTTTACTGATTAACCAGTCTTGAATATATTGAATCGCAGTACTTTTACCTGCGCCTTCTAACCCTTCAATAACAATAAATTTACCCGCTAGTTTTTGTTGTACAGGCATATTACATTCCTCGGATATATTTATTAACGGCATTGTTATGTTCTCTTAAATTTTTAGAGAAGTAAGAAGTGCCATCTCCTTTACTCACAAAGTACAAATACTTAGTTGTTGCTGGATGTAATGCGGCATAAAGCGCCTCTTCGCTTGGCATTGCAATCGGCGTTGGCGGTAAACCATTAATGGTATAAGTGTTATAAGCGGTTTTTTCTTGCAAATCTTTTTTACGAATACGCCCGTTATAACGATCGCCCATGCCGTAAATAACTGTTGGATCAGTTTGTAAACGCATCCCTATTTTTAAACGATTGACAAATACCGATGAAATCTTATCGCGGTCATTGGCTAAACCACTTTCTTTTTCAATAATTGAGGCCATGATCAACGCTTCATAAGGGTTTTTATAAGGTAAGTTTTTGTCTCTTTCCGCCCATAATTTTTCTAATACGCGTTGTTGATGAAGATAAGCTTTTTTAACAATGCTAAATGCACTCATATCAGCAGTGTAATGATAAGTTTCAGGGAACAATAACCCTTCTAATTTAGTAGATGAGCTCTTTAGGGCAGTTAATAATTCTTGTTCTGTTTGTTGTAACGGTTGAATATGTTCGGCATTAGTAAAGATAGTTTGCCAATCTTTATAAGTACTGCCTTCGACAAACGTCAGTTTAAACTGATACTCATGTCCACTCGTTAAGATCACTAAAATTTGTTCTAGTGAAGCCCCTTTGGGGAGCTCATAAGTACCAGATTTTATTTTTGTTAACTCTGGTCTTAATTTCGAGACGACCTTCCACCAACGTTGGCTATCTAATAAATCTTGATCAATTAACTGTGGTGCTAAATGAGAGAAATAACTACCGTCAGCTAAGGTAAATAATTGTGTTTCTTGTGCTCTTGGGGAACCTAAGTAAGCGTCTATTTGTTGTTTTGACCACAGTAATGCTACGGCGACCACTACACAGAGAAATAATAAAACGAACCCAATTTTCTTCATCATTATTGCTGACTTCCTTGCTTAAGTATTACTTGTAATTCAGTTATTCGTTGTAACTGTTGTTGGCTATAACTTTTTTCTTGGTATTGTTTCACAGGCACAATGCCCATCAAAGCATTAGATAGAAAAAGACAAGAGGCTTGATTTACATCTTCTAAAGATATTTCTTTTTCGACAACGTTAATGGCACTATGTTTCATGATACGTGCTCGCATCACACCCGCCACACCACAAAAGTCTAATTTAGGTGTTATCCATTGATCATTAAGGTAAATAAACACATTAGCACTACAGGCTTCAATAACATTTCCAAACTCATCACACACTAATCCTTCAACCGCATTTAAGGTCGCTAATTCTTGTTTAATGAACACTTGTTCTAATCTTGCTAATGATTTTAAACCCGCAAGCTG
The DNA here is from genome assembly GCF_038155225.1 of Psychromonas arctica. Classification (GTDB taxonomy): domain Bacteria; phylum Pseudomonadota; class Gammaproteobacteria; order Enterobacterales; family Psychromonadaceae; genus Psychromonas; species Psychromonas arctica_B. Next base: position 40,236 of record NZ_JBAKBA010000036.1, read on the forward strand.
TTTATTACGCCCGAGTTGACTGGCGCATTGTACAATGTTGATTCCTTGCTGTTGCCATTGTAAATAGACATCAGGAAAAGCAGACAGGCTGATAATACGTTGAACATCATTACAGCCCTCTGCACTGTAACCTCGCCCACCACTTCCTCTGGTTAGCATTAATTTTAATACATAATGAGGTTGCTCTAGCACAGAGCTAGCCGCTGTAAACACTTCTTGTTGAAGTTGCTGCCAATCAATATCAGGAAAAAATAGGCGAACAGCTCCCTGTTGTAGACGATCGAGATGAAGTGGCCAATCAATGACGTCACCACACTCAATTTTGATGGTGGAGAATAAACCATCACCATAAGCAAGCCCTCGATCGGCTGCATTAATTTTATTATTTTCTAGTCCGTTAATTAACATCGACTTATCACTAACTTTTATAATTTCATTGATGAAGTTGAGTATACCGATCCTATTTTATTTATAACATGGCTAACGTTTATAAAATTTAGATATAAAAAAACCTGATGGATTAAATCAGGTTTTTAATTTTCTACAGTATTAGAAAAACTAGATACGTTTAAAGATTAACGTACCGTTTGTTCCACCAAAACCAAATGAGTTTGATAATGCATATTCAATGTGTGAAGGACGCGCCTTACCATCGGTAACATAATCTAAATCACAACCTTCACTTGGGTTTTTAAGGTTAATCGTTGGCGGAGCCACTTGATCTTTAATCGCTAATACACTGAAGATTGCTTCAATTGCACCAGCAGCACCCAATAAGTGACCTGTCATTGATTTAGTTGAACTCATCATCACTGACTGTGCCGCATCACCCCAAATACCTTTAACGGCTTGAGTTTCAGCAATATCACCCGCAGGAGTAGAAGTACCGTGCGCATTGATATATTGAATATCAGTTGCTTCGATACCTGCATCTCTAATCGCATTTTTCATTGATAATGCTGCACCAGCACCACTTTCTGGTGGTGACGTCATATGGTAAGCGTCGCCGCTCATACCAAAACCAACAAATTCAGCATAGATTTTTGCGCCACGTGCTTTTGCATGTTCGTATTCTTCAATCACTAATACGCCTGCGCCATCACCTAACACAAAACCATCACGTGACTCGTCCCATGGACGACTCGCTGTTTCTGGAGAATCATTACGTGTAGATAAAGCACGTGCAGCACCAAAACCACCCATGCCCATTTCTGTTGATGCTTTTTCAGCACCACCAACCAACATCACATCAGCATCACCGTATTGGATCATACGAGCACCTAAACCGATACTATGTGTACCTGTTGTACAGGCTGTTGTTACTGCAATATTAGGACCTTTTAGGCCTTTATTGATAGAAACATGACCAGAAATCATATTAATAATTGTTGCTGGTACAAAGAATGGGCTAATTTTGCGAGGACCACTTTTTGCAAAGTTATCTTTGTTCGCTTCGATAATGCCTAAACCACCAATACCAGAACCAATAGCAACACCGATACGCTCTGCATTTTCATCAGTCACTTCTAGACCTGAATCTTGAAATGCTTGTTCAGCTGCTACAACGCCGTATTGGATAAATAAATCCATTTTACGCGCTTCTTTCTTTGGCATGTATTCTTCGACATTAAAGTCTTTGATTAGGCCAGCAAACTTAGTAGAGAATTTTTCAGTATCAAAATGTTCGATATTTGAAATCCCACTTTTGCCTGCTTGTACTGCCTGCCATGATTGCTCTACCGTATTGCCAACTGGCGATATCATACCTAAACCGGTTACTACAACTCGACGCTTTGACACTAGACTCTCCTAAATGAAGCTTTAAAAACAATAACTAAACACTTTCTATAAAATACTTAGATATTATTTCAAATTAATTATTGTTGGTTAGAAAAATATTTATTTTTAGAACACTTTTATTGTTAGAAAAATTTATCTTTAGAAAAATTTATCTTTAGAAAAATTTATCTTTAGAAAAATTTATCTTTAGAAA
>NZ_JBAKBA010000037.1:0-41513 GCF_038155225.1 Psychromonas arctica
CTTCAAAGCTAAACCAAACACACAAAATCCTGCAGGCTAAAGCCAGCGCCCCGAGGTCAAAGACACATGCCTAACATTCAAAGCTAGACCAAACACACAAAATCCTGCAGGCTAAAGTCAGCGCCCCGAGGTCAAAGGCTTAGAATAAAATCAGCGCTTTGAAGTCAGAAGCACTGAGATTATTAAACTATAAGTTAATCACTACCAAACAAATCACGGGTATAAACTTTATCGGCTACATCTTTGATTTCGTCAACCATACGGTTTGAAACGATCACATCCGACATGCCTTTAAATGCTTCCAAAGACTTAATGACTTTAGAATTAAAGAAATCTTCACCTTCAAATACAGGTTCATAAATAACCACTTCAATACCTTTTGCTTTGATGCGTTTCATGATGCCTTGAATACTTGAGGCTCTAAAGTTATCAGATCCTGACTTCATGATTAATCGATAGATACCAACCACTTTAGGTTGTTTTGCAATAATTGAATTAGCAATAAAGTCTTTACGTGTGGTATTCGCATCTACAATCGCGCCAATAATATTGTTTGGTACGTTTGCGTAATTTGCACGTAGTTGTTTCGTGTCTTTAGGTAAACAATAACCACCATAACCGAAAGAAGGGTTATTATAATGATTACCGATACGAGGATCTAAGCCAACACCTTCAATGATTTGACGTGAATTTAAATTGTGTGCTTCAGCATAGCTGTCTAACTCATTAAAGTAAGCAACACGTAAAGCAAGGTAAGTATTACTAAATAGCTTAACCGCTTCTGCTTCGGTTGAATCCGTAAACAATACATCTATATTTTCTTTAATTGCGCCTTCCACTAACAAACTAGCAAACACTTTAGCGCGCTCAGACTGTTCACCGACTACAATACGAGAAGGATGTAAGTTATCGTATAATGCACGGCCTTCACGTAAAAATTCAGGAGAGAAAATAAGGTTTTCACAACCCAATTCTTCTTTAATACTCTTAGTGTAACCAACAGGTACCGTTGATTTAATCACCATCACTGCATTCGGATTAATCGCCATCACATCTTTAATAACAGACTCAACTGAAGATGTATTAAAATAGTTTGTTTCTGGATCATAGTCAGTTGGCGTCGCGATAATAACAAACTCAGCATCTTTATAAGCAAGTTCTTTATCTAACGTAGCTGTAAAGTTTAATGGTTTATTTTTTAAAAAGTCTTCAATCTCAACATCAGCAATAGGCGACTTTTTTTGATTCAAAAATGCAATTTTCTCAGCAATAACATCAACAGCAATGACTTGGTTATGTTGAGCCAATAAAACTGAATTAGATAATCCGACATAGCCGGTACCAGCAACTGCTATTTTTCTCATTTTAAATCTCTCTGTGTAGATAGTGAATCACTTAATAAAATATGAACAAGGTGATTATATCTGTATTTTCTCAGTTCTGATAAGTTGAAAGTCGAGTAAAGCGCAATTATTTATAATGTTTACTTTCAGGTTTTCAATATATTAAACGTTATATTTTAATATCGGTAGCGCTCACCGATACACATTATTAAGATCATAATTAAGCGTAATAAGTTTCAACAGTATTAATAAAATGTTGTAACGACTCACTAGGAAGGTGATTAATACCCGCTGCCGCTGCACGGCCACCGCCTGTTTCAAATTGGCTACAAATATCACCAGCGCCTTGTTTATTTTCTAGTGGAGCACGTAAAGAAGCCAAATAACCACCTTGCTCATTCTTAGTTAAGACCGCAAAAGCACTGTTTGGCTGTTGATTAGCCAGTAAGTTTCCGTAAACACCACTAATACGACGAGACCATTTTTCATCAGGTAATTCAAATACACTCAATTTTTTACCACTATAAACAGCAGCAATAGCCAATGCGTTCTCTAAATCATCTTGGTAAGCCGCTTGTAAAGCATAATAAGGCGATGCTTTATCTTCAAACACATCAAATGGGCTTTTATATTTTAACAAAGCCGTAAACAACTCAGCAGGGTCAAAATGTAAATCTGCAATATCAGCACCATAACCATTATAATTAACTAACGTACCCAACTCTTTCAACTGCTCTGCTTGTGCTTCGCTATAACCTGCTGCAGATGCTAACTGATCAGCTTTAGCAATTAAATTATCACCATACGCTGCGCAAATAGCCCAATCATGGAATTGTCCTTTTAAATGTTGGTCAACGATCAGCGCAGTACAAGTATTCGCATCTAAATCAATCAGTGCCGTTAGTTTTTCATACTCAGGAATATCGCCAGCACGATGATGATCGGCATAAAATACCTCAGCGCCTTTTTCAAGCACATCAATTAATGCCTGCGTATTTTTTTCCATTGAAATATCTAACACAGTAAACGTATCTTCAGCATTAGCAGATACCGTTTTTAACAATTGGATATTTCTTTTCACACCGCTAACAAGACAAGATTTCAAAGGGGTAGATAAACGTAGTTGTATTAATGAAATAATGCCGTCGGCATCCCCGTTAAAAATATCATAATGCATAAAATAACCTTTCCTATGAAACCGGTAACTTGTTACCAAATAAACGATGAATTAATCCGCTCACTTTCCAAGTATGTGAATAAAAGTGAAAGTAAACGACAAATAAAAGTATAAGTAAGCTAGACATAACAATTTCAGGTAAATGATAAACTTCACCAACAACGCCGATAGTTGCCCCAATCAAAGCAAAGATAGAGATAAAAACCAGTACTTGTTTATCTGATAAGCCAATATCTTGTAATTTATGATGTAAATGCCCGCGATCAGCCTGGAATGGTGACCGTTTGCTTCTTATACGTCTAATAATATTAGCAATCATATCTAATAATGGCACCGTCATCACCCATAAAGCCGTAATAGGTCTAAAAGCAAGTGATGAGTCAGATTCTCCAGCTTGGCTGTCTACATACATTGAAGACTGGCTACCAACCACCAATAAACAAATAACAACAAAACCAATGAAGAAGCTTCCCGAGTCGCCCATAAATACTTTATAGCGATTTCCAGGGAGTATCGATAAATTACATAACAAAAAAGGAATTAAAGCGGCAATAAAACAGATACAAATTGAAGTGAGCTTAAATTGTTCGTTTATACCAAATAGCATAGCCAGAGATAAAAATGAGATGATACTCAAACAACCCAGTAAGCCATCAACGCCGTCAACCATATTAAAAGCAGTGATCACCCCAATCACCACAATCACCGTAAAAAACAGCGATGCGTCATATAAATTAATGTCGCCCAAGGAAAATAAATTCCCCAAAGAGTTTATTTTAAATTGCGCAAAATGATAAAGGAAAGTGGTAATCGCAATAATGGAGAGTAGGCGCAGTGATACCTTTAAATTTATTTTGTCATCAATCACGCCTAGTAACATTAAAAAACCGCTACACAAGACAAAATACAAGACTTCAGCAGTAAATTTTTGTTCGAAAAATAAGACGCAAACTAACGCAATATAAATGGCAGGACCACCAATAACAGGGATATTACCCTTATGTAGTTTACGATGGTTAGCTTTATCCACCAGCCCAAATTGAATCGCTTTAGGATGGAAAAAATAAAACAGAAAAGATGAGACAACAAAAGACATAAGCGACGTTATTATCATCGAACCTAACATAACTGACACCTTTATTATTTACTTACTTATTGTTCACTTTTATCATGCAAGTGGCAATTCCATTTGAGTCCTAATAATAGCACTCTAACTAACTATTTTTAAAGTACTTTTAATATAGCCTATAACAACAAGTATCTTCTTCACTGTTAAAATCAGACATATATAACTAAATAGTCAATACTTTAGAGAGTCTGACGATTAATAAGTTCATTTATATTTTAATAAGCAAAAACACAGCTTATCTAACGACGAGTGAAATAAATGCATAATTACAGACTACTTATAAAAAATTATAGGCTTTTATAAATACTCAAAGCTTGCTGTAAGTCAGGATAAAAAGTTAATTCCCCCTGATGTAAAATAATCGCACTATCACAGAACTCTTCAATTTCTTTAAGATCATGACTCACCATAATCAAACTGGCCGTTTTTCGTTTAGCCAACAAAGCTTGGCGAGCCTTGGTTCGGAATTTTTGATCACCAACCGAAGTCGCTTCATCAATTAAATAGACATCGAAATCAATCGCAATACAACAACCAAAAGCAAGTCGAGACTTCATACCACTTGAATAGTTTTTAACAGGCAAATCGTATTTGATGCCTAATTCAGCAAATTTTTTAACTTTCTCTTCATACTCATCTAAATTCTCAACCCCATTCACACGGCCAATAAAACGCGTATTTTCACGACCAGTCATTTGCGGATGAATACCAGTGGATAAAGCAACAGGCCAAGAGATAGCTTTATCTGTCACTACTTTACCTTTATTCGGATACTCACTGCCCGCTAAGATTCTAAATAAAGTTGACTTACCTGCACCATTCGATCCTAAAATGCCAATATTGTGACCATCTGGAATATCAAAATTAATATTCTGAAAAATAAATTGAGGGCCTAAATCAGAAGGATAATACTTGGTGAGGTTTTGCAATTTAATCATAGTTTTATACAAAGCTTTATTAAAAAGTGGATCGCTAGCTTATCTTTATTCACAAAAGGGAGCAAGATCCCCCTAAATAAAACAATGATTATTTAATTTTGGTTAGTTTGAACAATCGACTTCAACCAGTTCTTTACTTCATCCTTCTGATTTTATCCCTTTGATCTGTAATTTCAGTCCTTTGCCTCTGTGACTTTAGTACTTTGACCTAGGGGCGCTGGCTTCAGCCTGCAGGGTTCCTGATGTTAAGGTTTATGCTTTTGGACCTTCACGATAAAAACAAAAAAATACAAATCAACACAAAAACACCTGCAAGCTGAAGCGTGCGCCCCGAAATAACAAACACACAATCAAAAGCAACACAAAAATCCTGCAAGCTGCTGAAAACAGCAGTCGCAGCGCTCTTGACCTTGGGGCGCTGGCTTTAGCCTGCAGGGATTCTGGTGTTAGGATTTATGTCTTTGACTTTATTCTTTTGACCTTCGCGATCAAAGCATAAAACACACAATCAAAAGCAACACAAAAATCCTGCAAGCTGCTGAAAACAGCAGTCGCAGTGCTCTTGACCTTGGGGCGCTGGCTTTAGCCTGCAGGGTTTCTGGTGTTAAGGGTTATATCTTTGACTTTATTCTTTTGACCTTCGTTTTCAAAGTAAAAAGCACAAAATAACCAACACAAAAGATCTTGCAAGCTGAAAACAGGTCTCGCAGCGCTCTTGACGTTGGAACGCTGGCTTTAGCCTGCAGGGATTCTGGTGTTAAGGGTTATGTCTTTGACTTTATTCTTTTGACCTTCGCGATCAAAGCATAAAACACACAATCAAAAGCAACACAAAAATCCTGCAAGCTAAAAACAGGACTCGCAGCGCTCTTGACCTTGGGGCGCTGGCTTTAGCCTGCAGGGATTCTGGTGTTAGGATTTATGTCTTTGACTTTATTCTTTTGACCTTCGCGATCAAAACAAAAAATACAAATCAACACAAAAACACCTGCAAGCTGAAGCGTGCGCCCCGAAATAACAAACACACAATCAAAAGCAACACAAAAGATCTTGCAAGCTAAAAACAGGGCTCGCAACGCTCTTGACCTTGGGGCGCTGGCTTTAGCCTGCAGGGATTCTGGTGTTAGGATTTATGTATTTGACTTTATTCTTTTGACCTTCGCGAACAAAACAAAAAATACAAATCAACACAAAAAATCCTGCAAGCTAAAGCGTGCGCCCCGAAATAACAAACTAACAATCACAATCAACACGAAAAACATCCTGCAAGCTGAAAACAGGACTCGCAGAGATCTTCCGCGCATAACACTAGGCTGTCGCCTAATTTGTCATGCGCCTCAAAGTTCAAAAGCTTTAAACGCCCTAACGTTCAAAAACAAATTTTGCTACATTCTCTTGTAAGTTTTTAGCAATAAAAATTTGTGACGTTGCTTCATCTTTAGCTGACTCAGCTTTGCTGTTGGTATCATTAGCCAGCATCGCTATTTTATTAATATTCTTATCTAATTCAGTTACTGTTACCGCTTGCTCTTCTGTCGCAGTAGAAATCAAATAACTTAAATCTTGCACCTCAGACATTTTACTTTCAAAACTCGCGATCATTTCATCAGCTAGTTTCGCTTGCTTAAGGCTTTCATTTACCAAACCTTCACTTTTAGTCGTTGCATCCACCGTCATCTTAGAATCAAGGATCATCGTCGATATTTTCTCTTGAATTTCTAAAGTAGATCTTTGTGTCCGAGTTGCTAAAGTACGTACTTCATCAGCTACTACAGAGAAACCTCTTCCTTGCTCCCCTGCACGTGCTGCTTCAATGGCAGCATTAAGGGCTAACAAATTGGTCTGGTCTGCAATTTCAGTAATCGTATCCACAATATTTTGAATACTTTTAACACCGTTATGTAAATTGTTGATAGCCGATAAAGTAAGTTTGGTTTGCGAAGCAACCTGCTCAATACTTTGGTGATTATCTAACACGCTTTGTCGGCCATTTTTAGACAACTCAACCGCATTAATAACCGCATCATGGGTTTTTTCAGTATGCTCAGCCACTTCGTTCGCAGTACAACTCATTTCAACCAAAGCTGTTGCCACCATGTCCAATTCATCTTTTTGCTGGTTAACTATATCGAGTGTGTTTTGAGAAGTATTAACAACCGACTCAACAGACTCTTCCACTTTCTTGGAAGAATCTTCAATATCTAATACCGTCTGCTTTAAGTTATTAATCACCTTAATAAGATAATTATTTAACTTCCCAAATTCATCATTTGATTTAGAGGCAGGTATATTACGTAATACGCCGTTAGATAACGCATCTAACTCTCCCATAAACTGCTTAATGGAACGACGAATAAGACGTGTCATCGTCGTAGACAGCACGATAATACAAAGCAGAATAAAAATGCCGACAACAATACTAATATTATTTTGGCTTTGTGTGCTTTCATTGATATCAGTCGCGAGTTTTTTGTTTTGTGCAAATGACTTATCTAATAACAACCCAGTTAACACGCTAGCACTCTCTGTTTGCTCTTTTAATGTCGCAAAATCAGCTTTCTGTTGTTTAATCGCTGCCAATCTTTTTTTCTGGATAGACAATAACCCTTGTTCGCCCTCGATAGCGTCTAATAAAGATAATGTCAGCTCAGATAACCTACGAACAAAGTTTTGATAAAACCCATCGTTTGAAGCAAAAATAAGGGAAGGTAATAAACTAGAGTGTTGATTCTGCCAGCTAACAAATTGTTGGTTACTATTGGCCAACGCTTCTAAAGACTGAGCATTCGCGGTCTTTTCAATAATCAACATACCCGAAATAACTGAAGCATTAACTTCATTGACAATAGAAATGGTTGCTTCATCTTCTAACTCAATTAGCGTATCAGAAAGCAATGGTGCAATTTTTTCTAATAAAGCATCAAGTGTTAATACAATACTATGTGTACTTTCAATGGCATTCACTATTTGCGATTGCTTTTCAATCAACAATAATGAATTTGCTTCCACTTCTTGCATATTATTTTTTAACTGCAATAACGTTTCATCAACCACAGTTGAAAATTCACGACTTAAATTAAGCTCTCCAAAGTCATGTAAAGTAGAAACGATCTGTTGATTATTAGCAGTAAGTTTATTTGACGTCTGTTTGTATTGTTCGTTTGTTTCACTCTCCAATAATTTTAAAATTAATGGTTCAGTGGCTTTAACCAATTCATTAGTTTTAGAAGAGAAACTAATCACCGGTGACGACTCATTATTAATTAATGTCAAACCAGATATAACTTGCTTTCCATTAACAAAGCTAAACAAAACCATGCCAATAAAAAGAAAACCAATCAAGCCAAAACTCAGTATGATTTTAGTCGATAAATTAATATTAAATATTTTCATAAATCCCTTTTCATCCGTATTTGTCCCTCTTTCCATAACAGAGATCATAACTCTACTATTTGACTATATTTTTTGTATTTTGTAAATTTAAACGTCAAATAACTACAACTAATTGATTAGTTTAGATTAATTATCAAATAAATCGAATAATAAAATTATTAACACATAAAATAACCGCTTCAAGTCGATTTTTAAGCTTTGATTTTATACTAGCAGTGCTATTATTTTGTTACTTTCATCAATTAACTAACACTTTTTATATATAATAGACGGTAAAATAGATGAATACACACACGATGATTCAAACGCGACTAACCTTGTAAAAAATTCCAGGATGGAAACCAAATGAAAAAAACATCTACCCTTTTCCTCACCTTAGTGTCGTTAGCATTCAGCACGAATGTCTCTGCACTAGATCTTAATATTGCCACAGTAAACAATGCACATATGATGGAAATGAAAGCATTAACACCAGCTTTCGAAAAAGATAATCCAGATATCAAACTCAAATGGCATATTTATAACGAAGGTAGTTTGCGAATGCGTGCGATTGCAGATATTGCATCGGCAGGTGGCCACTACGATGTTGTGACCATCGGTCTATACGAAACACCTATTTGGGCAAAACGAAACTGGTTAATCCCATTATCACCAGATAGTAGCTATGACGTAAACGATCTGCTTCCTTCAATCAAAGCAGGTTTGTCATACCAAGGAGAGCTTTACGCAGCGCCCTTCTACGGTGAAAGCTCTATGTTAATGTACCGTAAAGACATACTAGATAAAGCCAATATCTCTTTTAATAAAAGACCTAACTGGACCGAGATACAAAACGCAGCAAAAGCAGTGCACGATCCCGACAACGAAGTTTATGGCATTTGCTTACGTGGTAAACCAGGCTGGGGCGACAACATGGCATTAGTGTCAACCATAGCGAACAGCTTTGGTGGTCGGTGGTTTGATATGGACTGGCAACCAGAAATTAATACAAATGCATGGAACAAAGCAGTCAACTTCTATGTAGACTTACTCAACAATTACGGTCCACCGAATCCAGAAAAAAACAGCTTTACCGAAATTCTAAGCTTATCTCGACAAGGAAAGTGTGCAATGTGGGTTGATGCTTCAATTGCCGCGTCATTCTTAACCGACAGCACACAAAGTAAATATGCCTCACTGTGGTCTTATACAGAAGCGCCATATCAAATAACCACCAGAGGCGCGAGCTGGTTATGGTCTTGGGCATTAGCAATCCCAAAAGAATCAAAAAATGTTGAAGCAGCAAAGAAATTTATTAGCTGGGCTACATCAAAAGACTATATAAAACGTATTGCCGATAAAAATGGTTGGGCGAATGTACCAACAGGAACACGTTTATCAACCTACAACAACCCAGACTATGTAAAAGCAGTAGGTGACTTTGCCAAGGCAGAGCTAACCGCACTCAATGGCATAGACCCAGAAAACAACACGCTATACCCATCGCCTTACTCTAGTGTGCAATTTGTAACGATCCCTGAATTCGTCTCCATCGCAGGCTTTGCAGGACAAAAAATAACAGAAGCACTCGAAGGTAAAATCAGCGTAAAACAAGCGCTAGACAGCGCACAAAAAATAGCAGAAAGAGAAATGCGCCGAGCAAACCACTAACCTTAAAAGCAGTTAGCCTCAAAGCATAAGCGATTAAGCTTCATGCCTTGAGGCTAACTTCAGCCTCTTAAGTTTCTAGTATTAGGGGTTAATCCTTTGACCTTATTCGCTTGACCTCGGGCCGCATGCTTTAGCTTGCAGGGGTTCTGGTGTTAAGGTTTAATCATTTGACCTTATTTTTTTGACCTCGGGGCGCATACTTTAGCTTGCAGGGATTCTGGTGTTAAGGGTTAATCCTTTGACCTTATTTTTTTGACCTTCACAGCCAAAACATACAATCACAATCAACACAAAAAATCCTGCAAGCTAAAGCGTGCGCCCCCAAACAAAAAACACCTCCAAACTAAAAACAGAATTTATAGAGCTCTTGACCTCGGGGGCATACTTCAGCTTGCAGGGATTCTGGTGTTAAGGTTTAATCATTTAACCTTATTCTTTTGACCTTATTCTTTTGACCTCGGGGCGCATGCTTCAGCTTGCAGGGATTCTGGTGTTAAGGTTTAATCCTTTGACCTTATTCTTTTAACCTTATTTTTTAACCTCGGGCGCATGCTTTAGCTTGCAGAGGTTCTGGTGTTAAGCTTTAATCATTTGACCTTATTTTTTTGACCTTCACAGTCAAAACATACAATCACAATCAACACAAAAAATCCTGCAAGCTAAAGCGTGCGCCCCCAAACAAAAAAATCCTGCAAGCTAAAAACAGAATTTACAGATCTCTTGACCTCGGGGCGCATGCTTTAGCTTGCAGGGATTCTGGTGTTAAGGGTTATCATTTAACCTTATTTTTTTGACCTCGGGCCGCATGCTTTAGCTTGCAGGGGTTCTGGTGTTAAGGTTTAATCCTTTGACCTTATTTTTTTGACCTTCACAGCCAAAACATACAATCACAATCAACACAAAAAATCCTGCAAGCTAAAGCGTGCGCCCCCAAACAAAAAACACCTGCAAACTAAAAACAGAATTTACAGATCTCTTGACTTTGGCGCGCTGGCTTTAGCCTGCGGAGCTTCTGGTGTTAAGAGCTAATCCTTTGACCTTATTCTTTTGGCCTTATTTTTTTGACCTCGGGGCGCATGCTTCAGCTTGCAGGGGTTCTGGTGTTAAGGTTTAATCATTTGACCTTATTCTTTTGACCTTATTTTTTAACCTCGGGCGCATGCTTTAGCTTGCAGAGGTTCTGGTGTTAAGCTTTAATCATTTGACCTTATTTTTTTGATCTTCACAGCCAAAACATACAATCACAATCAACACAAAAAATCCTGCAAGCTAAAGCGTGCGCCCCCAAACAAAAAACACCTGCAAACTAAAAACAGAATTTACAGATCTCTTGACTTTGGCGCGCTGGCTTTAGCCTGCGGAGCTTCTGGTGTTAGGGTTTATTCTTTTGGCTTTGTATTAATAATTATGAATAGAAATATCCAATTCAAGAGCAATACAAAAAATCCTGCAAGCTAAAAACAGGATTTGCAGAGTTCCCTTAAGCATAACTCTAGATTTAATCACTCACTTTCATAAACACCATAGAATCGTTTATTTGCATCTTCTAACTCTGCTTTATATGCATTATTTTTAATGTATTGATAAGTCATTTGAAACTGCTTTTCGGTTCGGATGGCTTTGTCATAATAACTTTTCTCCCATAACTTTCCTGATTCTGAACTGTATTTATTGATTATAAATGCGCTAGATCCTTTGACGTTATGCATGATCAGACTTAGAGGCTTTAGTTGCTGAAAAAGTAGATGTACATGATTAGGCATAATAGAGACTGCAAATAAGTTGTATTCGATTTTATCTTTAGATTTGAATAATGAAATAAGCAAAGGAATGGTTTCATTATTTAATATTGCACCTGCCCTGCTAGTATCTAAAAACTGATCTAACTGATGCTGTTGCTTTGAGGTACTTTCAATTATTTTCTTGTTATGTTTTTTGAGATAATAAGCAACACTTTCATGTGTTCTAAATGTAACGAACTGAACAGTATTTTTCTGATCTATGTGAAATAAATTACCACTCATCGCCACCTCGTCGCTATGTCATGAAATTAGCTTTAGAAATTCAGTTTAGTTTAACGTTCGTTTTTTTGTAAAAGATGACGTGTGATTTTTCCTTTAGTGGTTGTTGCATTTTGAGTTTATGTAAAAAAAGTAACAACACAAAAAAACATCTGCAAGCTGAAAACAGGAGGCGCAGTGCTCTGACCTTGGGGTGCTGGCTTTAGCCTGCCAGTATGCGAGTTGTCGCATACAACGATTAGCATTGCTGAGCAAAGCGAATCATAAATGGCACTAGGTTCAAACTTTAAGCTCAAAAGATTAAGGTCAAAACAAGCAGGCTAAAGCCATGCCCCCCCGAATAGCAAACCTAAAATCTAAAACCCAATATCACACAACTACCCTTTTCCTATCTCTACAAGCATGCTTTTATCCAGCCCCAATAACTTATCTTTCAAACTTTCTTTCGCTTGTTGATCGCCATGTACGATGATGACCTTTTCAGGGCCTTTACGAATGCGTTTAATGAAATTCACTAAGTTAGACTGATCTGCGTGTGCGGAGTAACCTGAGATCGTATGCACACCTGCTTTCACATCTAACTTTTCACCATCAATAAACACATAACCACCGCTTGGTCCATATTGCTGAATCTGGCGTCCTAACGTCCCCTGTGCTTGATAACCCACAAATAGTACATCAGCCGTCGGTTCATTGATAAATCGCTTTAAGTAATTCACTACGCGCCCACCACTGCACATACCACTAGCGGCAATCACTATCGCTGGTTTACTACGATTCGCTAGATACTCAACCACTTGCATGTGCTCTTGGTGCGTATCAACCGTATACAAACTATCAAAGTTTAAAGGTTGTCTGCCTTGCTTCACTCGTCTTTTAGCTTCAGCATCCCACAACGTCTGAAAATGTTGATAATGCTCAGTGAATTTAGCCGCCATCGGTGAATCAACAATCACTTCAATATCAGCGAGCTTCTTAAACTTAGCCTTCGCGGTGATCTGCTCTAACTCATAAAGCAGCTCTTGCGTACGACCAATACTAAAAGCAGGAATAATCACCACACCGTTATCACTGATCGCTTTAACTAATACCTTTTCTAAACTCTTAGCACGGTCACGTCGCCCTTGATGGTTCTTATCACCGTAAGTACTTTCAATAACCACAATATCTGCTTTATAAGGACTTTTAGGAGAAGCTAATAATGGAGAATAAGTGGCGCCAAGATCCCCTGAAAAAACAACCCGCTTAGCAGCCTGCTCAGAGCCCTTAACATGAGCCTTAACGTCAATTTCAATATAAGCAGAACCAAGAATGTGCCCTGCTGGTTGGAACTTAACTTTAGTGCGACTCGCCCCTTTTAACGTCACCTCAAACCATTGTTGATAAGGCACCGTAATCAACTGTTCCTTTAAACGAGCCAAACAAGCTTTAATAATCGATTGGTTACGTGTGACTCCTACTTTTAAAGCATCTTCAATCACCATCGGTAACAAAGCCGCAGTCGCTTCCGTAGCAATGATTGGCCCATTAAACCCTGTGGCTAATAAATAAGGCAATCGACCTACATGGTCAATATGACAATGCGTCACCAATAAAGCTTGAACCGTACTAATACCAAACTCGATAGATAACAAATCATCGTCACCTCGCCCAGACGTTTCAGCACCTTGAAACAAACCACAATCAACTAGCAAACTATTATGAGCGTCAACAATCAACTGATGACATGACCCTGTCACTCCATTAACTGCACCATGATGAAGTATCTGCATAAACCCTCCCAAAGCATTTTTATTGAGTATGGTTCAACGTAAGAATAATGATAATAAATAGCGAGGTAATATATTTAAAAATGAGAAGGTAATGGATAACGAAGCACTAAATTGGAATAAAAAATGAAAAAAAGGCACTGAGTTATTTCAGTGCCTTTTAATAAAATGCTTAAACAACAAGGTAAAAATGAATTAAGTCGTTAAATAATGTAAATCATCACTTCTTAACAATTAAAGGTTTATAAGTCAGTTGCTGCCTTGTTTCTTTAGCAAACACTTCTAACTTATCGCCTTTCTTAGTTAGTTTAGTCAGTGGTATATGAACCCCAATATAACGCTCACGAGGGAAGTTAACCTTAGCAAAACCATGATAAAAACTTTGCGCAATAAAAGAATCGATCAGTTCTCCATTACAAAAAAACTCAAACTCTACAGGCTTAGCAGAATGACTATAATAAGCACAACCCACTAACACATTATGTGGATTAATCGTGAAATGACTATAAACCCATTCTTTGTTTTCTTTAACCAAAGCAACACGTTGACGATGTAAAAAACGCGCCTGTTCAACACACGCAATATCTAACAAATTCAGCTCAGTAATTGCCTTCTGAAGCTCAATAGAAATAACCTCTTTCTCAATCGTCTTCTTATCATTCACATTAGTATTCTTAGCATCTAGCTTCAGTCCGTAGTAACCGTTGATCAAGCTAATACTTTCATCAAAACAATCAGTCAGACCAATATAACCGATCAACCCAAATGGTAAGGCATTCAAAATCTTTTTTTGAAGGTTGGAGGTGTGGGGTTGTTTTAAAAAGCTCGACAAATCTTATTTAAAATATTGATAACTAAAACTATGATTATAATGACAAATAACTCTTTCTAACGGGTTTCGTAAAAAAGTAACAATATGACGAGAAGACACCATACCCGATTACATATTTTTTACTATAGGGTGTAGTACTGAGAAGATTCAATATCTTTTTACAATGAAATATAACGTTTAATTTCCTTATAAGATAAAGTTTTATTTTAACTTATAAGATTCTGTTCTTATTGAAAAATTTTCAGCTGAGCGAGTTAAATGTGAACTATAATAACGGTCCATCTCAATTTCATCACTCCATCGTTTTAACAGTAAGGCCTTCTCTTTTTCAAAACGCTTTATTTTTTCCGCATTATCACCGTCATCGCCGCGTGTTTTAGACTCATAATGATAAAGCTCTGCATGCGCACAATAAACATTATAATAACCAGATGCCATGACTTTAAGGCAAAAATCCACATCATTATAAGCAACTTGATAGCCTTCATCTAAACCACCAACATCCCTATAAATCTGTTTACGTACCGCTAAACAAGCTCCTGTCACACCAGACATTACTTGGTTAATATGAGGTCGGTTAAAGTAACCATAACTGCCTTGAGGTAGACATCGATGAGAATGAGCCGCATACCCGCCTAGCCCCATAACAATACCCGCGTGTTGAATTGAACTATCAGGGTAAAGCAGCTTTGCCCCAACACAGCCAACATCAGGTTGCATCGCTAAACCAACAAGTTCCTTTAACCAAGTGCGATTAATCACTTCAGTATCATTATTCAATAAAACGACTACCTCACCACTGGCCAATTCAACGGCGCGATTATTGATCTCTGAATAATTAAACGGTTTATCATGTTCAATCACAGACACTTTTTCATGAACGGCTATTTCCGTTAAATAACTTAATGCGTCCAGTGCTTGAGATTGATTATCCATCACTATTATTTCAAAATCTACGTAGTCCGTTTTTGCCAATACACTACTAATACACTTCTCAAGCACTTCTTTATGATCTCGGGTAGGTATGATAATCGAGACTTTAGGATAGGTGGTAGGCACATATTGGACATGATAAAAATTATCTAAGTTTCCATCTTCAATATGACAGCTAACACCAACTCGTTGAAAATGTTCAATCAAAGCATTTCGGCCTGCTTTAACAGTATAAGGTTTAGCATCATTACTCGATGAGCTCGAGCCATCATGCACTCGCCAGTGATATAATATTTTCGCAATATGCGCTATCTGCTCTGGTTGTAACCTTTCAGCAACCCGCAATGCCAAGTCATAATCTTGCGCACCTTCAAAACCGATTCTACAGCCACCCAACTCTATTAATAACGACCGCTTATAAACAGACAAATGAGTAATATAATTATGAGCTTCTAATAAATAAGGATTCCAATCAGATTTAAAGTGAGGAGAAACACGCCTGCCTTTTTTATTCACAAAGTCTTCATCGCTATATACCCATTGTAAAGTAGGTTTTTCATTAAGTAATGAAGCGACTTCGTTAAGCGCTTGTGGTGCTAATAAATCATCATGATCTAATAATAAAACATAATCACCATGGCAATGCTCAAGACCGGTATTAGTCGCAGCACTAATATGTTTATTTTGCTCATGAGTAATCACAACTACCTGTTGGTTATTAGCATTTAACGACTCAAGGTAACGATTAACTTGTTGGTTGGTAGAGGCATCATTAACAATAACCAATTGCCAGTGAGTATAATTTTGCTCTAAAACAGAATTCACACAAGCCTTTAAAAAAGCAATAGGCGGATTATAAACAGGCACAATAATAGACAAACATAAATCTTGTTCAGGTAATACAGGCAACCATAAAGAAGGCTCGATCTTAGCAATCCAGTGTTTATATTGTCGATTAAAGTAAGGCGATAAACAACGAAACAACATAAGATACAATTTATGCACACCTGGAATAGACTTTAAAACGTTTTTAAGTCCTGCCGGCAAGTAATTAACTATCATTGTTTACCTTTATTGTTTGATGGCGCTTTAGCAGACCAAGAACTTAAATTAGGAAACATCTTTTTACGGGAGTATAAAACTACCTCAGAATCTTCCAACTTAACTTCTAGCTCATCATCTGGTTTAACATTAAATTGCTTTAAATTAAATTCGTAACCACACTCCCCTGTAGGATGTATATCTGCAGTGATTAAGGTTTTACGAAGAATAGATGCAGGAATTTCTGCATATTTATTGCCATTAATATAAATACCGACACGTGCATATAAATCATGGCGATGTGATACAGCCCATCCTCTTAATAGCCCCTTTTGTAGCAAGGCTAAGTTAACTACACCTCTAGGTTTAACCTGTTTCTGAACTTGACCAGGTATTAGCCACGTTTTTAAACCATTTAAGTCAACATCAATACCGCACACAGTGACATCATCATCTTTTGCTTTCACTTCGATCAGGTCACTTGGTTTTGCCCCAAGTTCAATCAAATTGACAGAAAAACCACACTCTCCAGTAGGATGGACTTTGCCTTTAAAATCGGCATAGAAGTTTGAAGCAGGTAATGTTTTAACCAGTACATTATTAATATAAATAGACAATTCTATGGTTTTCTTATTATGTGCTTGATAAGCCCAACCAAATAAATGTCCTGTTTGTAATTTTTGTTCATCTATCCAACCATTAGCTCGGTCAATTCTACTTACTTTAAGATATTCAGATGGGTCAGGCGTAATAAAGGAAATCGCTTTATCAACTTGTGATTGTGTGGGCGTCAATGCTGAAAAATCAATTAACGCATTAACAAACTCCTGCTTATGTTTAACCGCTTTTTCTGAGGAAACTAATAAAGCAGGATAAGTAGATTTTTTAAGAAAGCGAAGCACTTTTTTATAATCATCTAACGCAGCTTCAAGGCCACCTACGACCCCTAGCTTCATAGAAATTTTATTACGATTAGCAACAGACAATAAATCACGAAAAACAAAAATGAAATGAGGGTTACGCAGTTTTTTAGCGATACGCGTTAACTCATGAAGCGTTGATGGGCGCTTCCAAGCCCAAGTATCATGTTGTTGATTATAACCTGCAATCACAGACTCATACTTTTCTTTTGTCTTCTTTTCAAACGCTAAACTTAATCGAGTATCTTCATAGACAGGATCGCAAGCATTACCCATAAAAACACCAAGGTGACTTAATGAACCAGCAATAATTGATGTTCCTCCTCGAGCAACGCCTACAACAACGATAGTTTTCGCAGGTTCCTGTTGACTAGGATTAACGAGCACTACGCCTTTATTGATTAATGAATCTAGTTGCATAATAAACAAAACTTATAAGAGTAAAAAGTTAAAGATAGATAATAGTAATTATTGGGCCCTCAACATATTAATTTTTAATATGTTGAGGGCCCAATAATTAATTAAATACATACGGTATAAATCTTAAAGATAAAAAATTTAAAATAGCTCAATTAACATAAACATAAACTTTAATTAATCTTGGCTATATAAATTGGTGGGGCATGATTTCCTACTACATTAATAACAATGCTTTTTAACGCCTTTCGAGGAAGTTTAAAGTTAAACCCATACTTCCCAAATATCCCACCACTTAATTCAAATAATTTTGGTCTATGCATATCAGCATCAAAAAAGAATTCTTCAGAATCGTCGATCAAAACTCTCAACTTAGCAGATTCCATTTTATCTTTATATTTAACCCATCCAGAAAATTCATTTTTTTCAGCACGATCAAACTTGAAATCAAAATTTGAAAAATAACCTAAATGATCAAGTTCATTAGTTATTTCTTTAACTTTTTGACTAACTTCGTCAACAAGACTATTGGCAAGATAGCAACACTCGTCATTTACATCATGATTATCAAAGTATTGCAAAAACTTAACTTTATCTTTCCCTCTGTTTGCACAGCCGCGATTCATTTTCTTTAGAACAAACTCTTCTTTCGATTTAATAACATAATGGTTTACTTGGGCAACACTATAGTCAAAATCAGTGGTTCTTGGACCTTCATTCTCACCATTTTCAAAAGAGATCTTATCTAAAGATACATGCTTATACTGCCCTTTTTTAAGAACTGCATGATGAATAAGTTGTCTTTCAACAAAAGTAGGCTTAGAGATAGTTTTTATAGTCCAATTTCCTCTATATTGATCATTGCCACATTGGAGAAAGCGCTCTATAACTAACTTATCTTCATATTTAGCTTTACCAGAAGAGCCAAAAGTTTTCCAATTTAAGGCCATTGCACCATATTGATCATCTGAAATTAAAACATCTAATTCTTTATTGAATTTTTTTAAATCATTAATAGCTATAAACTCATCGCCATCAATAAAGGCAATCAACTTTGATTTGTCGACTGACATTTGAATTATCTTGTTATATGCAGCTACTTGCGCGCTAGATTTCTCCAAGTTACCTTGATGAATAAGAGTAATAATTCCTAACTTTTCCAATGCTTCAAGAAGTTGATATTGCCCATCATCACTACAATTATCTGCAATATAAAAATGTTCAACTCCTACTAGCAGGTGATAAGCGATCCATTCTAAAATATAAGTTGATTCATTTTTTATTATTGCACCAACAGAAAGTCTATACATTTCCAATACCTTATTTCATTTATTCTTTAACTAATTACAATTTTCTATTTACGTAAATAAAGAAATTTGACAGATAAACGATTATATTTGATTTAGTCTTTTCTCATAAATGGCTAATCTATTCTTTATAAAAGGACCGTTAGGTCTTAATTTGTGTGCTTTTCTCATTAAGACATAAGCTAGATCTAAATTGTTTTTTTCAATGCTTACACCAAGATCGCGAATAAATTCAACAAAGCCATTTTCTTTAGAGGATTTCTGGCAATCTAAGCACCATTCAACAATAATTTTATAAACATCATTGACCGTATCATTAGATTCATTGATAGGTGTTAGTGTCTTATCATACAAACAGATATCTAGACTCTTTTTCCCTATAAAAAACTGTTCATTTATCCAAGAAATATCATCAATACAGTTATTTATAACTTTATTGATTAGTTCTTCTCTATAATAAACTACAGTTTTTTTCTCAGGAGTTTTATCAATTAAATAATTAGATATTTCTGCGGAAAAAAGTCCTCTGTGAATAGCGTTAGCTTTTCGAAGAACTTCTGCTTCATTATGCGTCAAACTTCGGTTCACTGTTTTATTTTTTATACTTGTTAGCTTGCTATTGAAACCACATGAATTAGCAAAAGAAATAAATATGTCATTTTTCACAAAGTCATAGTTATTTACTATTAATGATTCTTTAAAAACACTTAAATAGTTTTTTAAAAACTTTGTTTGCATTGAGTATGAAAAACCACCTTTCTGACCAAATTTATAATCAAAACCATGACGTTTAACACCCTGTAAATAGTTTGAATAAAATAATTCATAGGCACTTCTTACATAAGCTAGAACAGTTACTTTTACTTTATTCCTGTCACAAATTTCTTTTATTTTCGAAATAGATTCAAGAGGAATATTTTGCAATGCTTCACTGCTGATAATCGCTTTTTTATAAGAGCCAAAATACACATCAGCAATCAGTCTTTCAACTTCAACAAAATCTTCACTTTTACAAGCATTAAAAAGTGCAACCCCATTTCCTGCAGTTATTTTACCTTCTTTTGCAGAAGGCACTAAATCTGCATAATAATAACCTTGTCGAGCAAGCACACTCGCATTAAGTGACAACCAACTTTGTAAAGCAGATGAGCCTGTTTTACTTAAACCAACATGTAAATATAAATTTTTCATGGTTTTCCTAATTATAATTATTCTTCCGTACTTATTAATTTCAGCTATCAGTTAAGGATTCAAAGCCAGAACAGCAAGATACAAGTCCAGATCAAATTTAACCAATGGTAATAAAGCTTTTTTGATTTCCAAATTGCTGATATCTAATCCAAATTTATTACTAAGTACATTTTCTCTACGACCTTCATTTTCATATTTAACACCATAATATTTAGTTATATCGGAGAGAAATGCATCAATATCATTATCAGTGCCAACAAAATCAAAACTTTTTAAATTATCTAATGATGAAATAATATCAACTTCATCGACCAATAATTTTGTTAAGTTTGTTCTTATATAACGTGTTTGTGTGTTATCTAATAAACGAAGTTCGAGTCCATTAAATGTCTTTATGACATGGCTAACTTGCTCAGGTGAAGATAAATCATAGCTTGCTAACTTATCACTTAACTTTTGAATATATTCAGGATGAGCATCATAACGTTTTTTATGTTCGTCTAATGCAAGTGCTCGAATCCAAGATAAATGAGAAACAACATGGGAATAAGGTTCTCTAAAAGTAATTGCTTTTTTATAGCACTGTAATTCTTTAGCTTTAATAAATGCTTGATAAGGAATGTGTCCTGATAAAAAATCAATTTTATTTTCTTTAACCTGCACAGGCCAATCAGGGATTGACTCAGCATGAACTAAAGAGTTTTCTGTACCGAAACATTCCCTTAGAACCTTATTGACTGTAGAACCTGCTGTTTTAGCAATATGTATATAAAGAAGTGGTGTTTTTTGAACAAAAGCAAGTACTTTTGTAATTAACTCATTCTCATTAAAAATAGCAATGGAATAACGACTATTTTTATCAAGCTTTCTCATATCAATCTCAAAACCTGCAGTACTAACATCATTAATATCAGAATAAATTTTTGCAAGTTTAGGTCTGTTTTTTGAATATTCAATTGCATTAACTAACAGGCCTGCTTGATCAATAACTCTAACAACATAATTATTATCATCAAGATTGACAAACCATCCAGCTAAAATAGAAGTTGAAACATCACAGTTCACATTATTATCAAGATGAAATCGATACTGTGTATTACTCCACTCACTTTTACTATAAATTAATTTATGCATTATATGAAAAATCTTCTCTTTCTAAACTAAGGTTTGGACTATAGCAAGGATCCGATTTTTTATCTGTGTTCCATGTATTTTTCATGTAATCGACTTCTTTATTAAAACGCGCTACTTTTTCAGGATTGTCTTCAGCACCACGGCTGATTGACTCATAATGATATAACTCTGCATAAGGCGTCCATAGGTTTCTATAACCTGCAGCTTGCACTTTCAAGCAAAAATCAACATCATTAAATGCAACCGTTAAATCTTCTTCATTTAATCCACTAACTTCATCAAATACTGACTTACGCACCATCAAACAAGCGGCCGTTACTGCTGATAAATTTTGCACTAGTTTTAAACGATAAAAGTAACCAGGGTGGTCTCGAGGGAAATACTTATGAGAATGACCCGCAACACCACCTAAGCCATAAATCACACCAGCATGTTGAATCGTATCGTTCTCAAAGTACAACATAGCGCCGACACAACCAACATCTTCACGTTGCGCATGAGAAACCATTTCAGTTAACCATTCAGGCGTAATGACTTCTACATCATTATTAACAAGACCAATGATTTTACCTTTAGCTTGTTTCGCAGCAAAGTTATTAATAGCAGAATAGTTAAACGGATAAGGATAACGAAGCACCGTTATTTTTTCATGCTTATCAAGCTCTTCGAAGTACTCTAAAGCAATAGGGTCATTAGAGTTATTATCAACTAATAAAATTTCATAATTTTGGTAAGTCGTTTTCTCTAATATAGAATCAATGGCCTGTTTAGTAATCTCATAGCCATTATAAGTAGGGATAATCAGCGACACCAAAGGCTCTTTAGCAATTTGCCAATTAACCTTATACATATTAGCACCAGCCCCTTTCTCAACGGTGACATCCTTATTTAACGCTTCAAAGTGATCTTGTAACGCTTTAATACCGGCATCGGTGGTATAGGTTTTCTCTTCAGAAGCAAGCGCAGTAGAGCCTTCAACCATTCTCCAATGGTAAAGTACCTTAGGAAGATGCACGATATTAGCTTGGTCTATTTCACGTGAATAACGTAATAGCAAATCGAAGTCTTGACTGCCTTCATAGCCTTTACGGAAACCACCAATTTTATTAACGATATCTGTTTTATAAATACCTAAATGAGACACATAGTTTTGGCTGTATAACAGGTCTAAATTCCAGTCAGCTTTAAAGTGAGGGCCACTGCGCATACCGTCTTCATCAATCTTATCTTCATCGCTGTAAATAAGTTCAGTCTCAGGCTTAAGATTTAAGGCTTCAACAACATGATATAAAGCGTGTACGTGAAGCTCATCATCGTGATCTAATAATGCAGACCATTCACCCGTTGCAATAGTTAGCGCACTGTTACTTGCTTCAGAGATATGGCCATTTTCATCACGGAAAATAACTTTAATACGCTTATCTTTCGCAGCGTAGTCTTCTAATACTTCACGAACGTGCTTTTTAGGTGACTTATCATCAGCTAAACAAAGTTCCCAATTGTCATAAGACTGTTTAATAACTGATTCAATACATTCAATTAACAACTGTTTTTCAGGATTATAAACAGGCACGATAATAGAAATAAGGGGTTTATGTTCAAAGGCTTTAATATTCTGCAATGCTAAAGAAGCGGTCATGACTTCATTATTATTAACCCATTCTTGATACGATTGAGAAGTCGCTGAATTAGACTCTGTTCTAAAATCACAATAAGCTCGATTTTCAGCACAACCATGATTAACAAAATGTAATAATAAATTGGCTTCCCAACCTGCTAAATCAGGATTTTGAGCAACATAAGCAGAAGGAGAAAAATAAGGATTAGGTTTACGCCCTTCTGCTTCACCGTGAAGAACGTAGTGCAATAAAGGGTTAACGTTTGATTCTTTAACATCGGCATTTTCATATAAATAGAAAGCAGTTGAAAAATGTGGATGAGGATTATAAAACTTATTAGCACCTTCAACAATGTAATGATCTAATGCGCTTTTGTAAGGAGTACATTGGCCATAAGTTGTTGTGTAATACTCCTCATTAAATAAGCCAGATTCATTAATAATATTCAATTGCTCTTGGTCAGCATTTGCTGGTTTTTGAGCAAATCTAAAAAGTTTCTTTAATTTTGAGTTCATGATGAAAATACCGCTTAAGAAGAGAAGTTTAGTCCATTAATATTGTTTTCATTTCAAACAAATAAGAATGAATAGTGTAATAAAAAGCCACAAAAATAGCATCAACTATATCAATAAGTTAGTGTTTTTTTATCATTTAAATATTCAGACCAAAAGAATAAGTATTAGTTCGAGGCTTTTATTACGACTATATTTATATTTTTACTTTTTATAAAATTTACTATAAAAAAGCTTGTTATTTTCACCCAATAAGATGCGAGCCCTAACGAATAAAAATCAATAGGGAATTCAAAAATGGAAGTATACGAATATTTAGTTGTAACTTGAAAAGATAGTTTACAAAAAATGAATGGTAATATTATAAATATTGAGTCGCAGTAGGTTTAATCAAAAATAATGACAATTTAAATCTGTTTGCTTGGTTATATTTATTGGAACAATGGAGATCTAATATGAACTTTATATAAGTAAAAAATATTGTTAATTATTGCCCCCATAAAAAAGTTACTTAATTAATTTTTCACTTAATTTTTTATATACTGCTTTTATATAAGGCCCATTTGGTCTTTCTTTCAAAGCTTTTTTTATTAATATCATTCTCAAGCCTGGAGGAAAGGAATCAATTAATGCTAGTTCTCTGCATGTATCTGCGTATGCAGGCAACGACAAAGCTTTTTCTACAAGATCCCAATCTAATTTTTTTTGATAAAAATCATTAATAACATTTCTAATAGAGTAAAATTTACTATCATCAAAGCTAAATGCGAGATCACAGCATAATTCTAAAATACCAGCCTTCATTAAATATTGAAATGGCATATGACCTGCTCCTGGTAAAAAAATTATATCTTCTGCAAAATTCAGGTTGGCGAGTTCAAGTTGTTTCATATCTAAAAAATGATTTGGGTCTAATATTATTATTATTTTACCTGTAAATTTATTTATATTCTGAATTGCATCATTATGTATAAGAGTCAAATCTGATGTTAATTCACTCCAGCGTTTTTCGTTCAAGGCTATTTTATTGTCTATAGAAAATTGAGGAGAACCAAGAAATAGATAATCAACAGATAATTTATTACAAACCTTCAGGCAACCATACGCCCCCATAGAAGTTGAATGTAACACTTTTGTATTTATAAACAAAAAAAAAGCATCTTTAAATAAACACTCTAAAGCCAAATCTAGACTAATAGATTCATACCAATTGTTTTTCTTTGATACAAAATAAAAAGCATTTATATCTAAAGTAGAAATATATTTTTCATTAAAACCAAATGAAAAAGAATTCCAAGAGTCATCTTTAACCCTTTGGTTAGGTAAAAATAACGAAGTAAATGTTATTATAGCTGTGGGGGTATTATTTTTTTCATCTACCCCCAGCGCAATGTTTTCATCTTCAAATATAATACGCAAACTAAAGATCCAAATGCTTCAATAAAGCACTATAAACATCAGGTTGAAAATCTTCATAATGATTAATAAGTTTTCTTTGATTTACCTCAGTTGAATAAAAACTCTCAAGTTGACAATCTATTTTATGAAATAGTTTTATATTCATATTCTTGTACCTTTCGAATAATATTTCTTTTAATTCATTATCGAGAAAACTATCACGGCTACCCTTAAATTTCTCAGATAGATAATTAATAGCTTCTAAGTGTTTATTCGTAGGTATATTTTTATCTTTATTTAGGCGTGACAAATAAATTAATGCATTATTTGGTAGTGAAACATTAGCGGTATAATTTTTTTCAACAGGAAAGTCATCAACAGTAAGCCCTAATAAATTAAAGAAAGTAGGTAGCAGTGTTCGCTTTTTTCTCTCAAAATCATAGGAAACAATTTTTATAGCATCATCTTTAAATACTGTAATCCAATTTTGCAATAAATGAGCATAGTTTATTCGACTTGAAAAATTCTTTTCTATGTAAAAATGAAAGATATCTTTTGGATATCTAACAGTTGGCATTTTAACTGACTGATTATATTCTGCTTCTAAAAAGTCATCTTGTCTTCTCAACATTATAATAACTTCAACTTCACCGAAGTTATTAAAAAAGCTGATTCTTTCAATACTATTTAAAAACTCAAACTCTTCAGAGCTTAATACAATTGAATGGCAATTTAACTCAATAGCTTTTGATACTTCAGTAGAGAGATACTTTTCTGCATTTACAAAATCATTACCAATTAACATCCAAGCCAAATGGTGTTGACCAGTATGGTTATCAATTACCTCTGGATAATAAAATCCATTTTTAATAAGCACCTCTTTATTTTTATGAAGGACATTCTGAATAGAAGTACTACCAGTTTTATGCGTGCCTATATGTAAATATATTTTCATTTTAATTTATACCTAATATGTTTTTCATAATTACATTTGAAGGAGTACCAATTTCATTTAAATAATCTACATTACACCTTTCATTTATAGCTCCTAGATTGAATGCAGCAATTCTTAGATTTGCCCTCAAAGCTTCGCTTAATGTATAAGAGAATGTTTCAGGCCAGACACTAAACAATCCTGCAATATGACAATCATGAATTTTAAATAACTCAGGAAGTTCTTCTTTTTCATATTTACCAGTAATTGTTACATTTGGTAGTTCTTTAAAATATTCATCATCACTTGTATAACCTATAACAATAAACTTAACTGGTAAATTAAATTTATAAGCATATTTCGCACATTCCTTTAATACATTTAATCCTTTATGGACTCCTATTGCACCAATAAAAGCTATATTTAAAACTTTAGCATCTATTAAAGAAATAGGCTCATAAATAAATTCAGACTCTGGGTGGTAACGAGCTTCAATATTATCTAAATCAAAATACTTAAGAATCCTGTCACGAGTATCTACACTCGGAGTGATTACTGCTTGGGCACCTTGTAACTTTTCAAAGTAATAATTACGCCAGCTATCAATGGTTCCTCCCAAGTCATCAAAACTAAGTAGTGACGCATTATGCACACCATTGCGTTTAATGCATCTATTACAAGCATCGCTATTTGGCTCTCCACAATATGACTTAGTTTCATCAATTAAGTTAACTCGAGGACAAATAGTATGATAATCATGCAAAATAACTTCATAAGGTACACTTAACTGCTCTGATAACTCCCACACAAATTTGGGGAATTGTATTGTATGATGATAATGAATGATATTTACTTTCAATGATTTCAAATGTTTAATTAACATAGATTCATCTTCTGGTAGTTTGTATTGCACTACTGTATTATCAATTAAACTTTTCAACTCCCACATATTTTCTGAGGGTGCGACTAGCATAAAGACGCTTTTACCTTCACTTCTATTGATAGCCGCTATATCATTTGTTGCAACTTCTGTACCTCCACCAATTGTTAAAGATACATATAAAATAGAGCCTAAATTTTCTCTATTTTTATTAATGGTATTAAGTTGCTCTTTTTGTAATAAGTTAAATGCGACATTATTTCTAAATGGTCTTATAGGATCTTCATTTATAAAAGACTCTACAGCTTGAGGATAATCAGGATAAATCCCATTTAGCTTTCTCAAATTTGTTGCAATAAATTCATCTGTATTGCCAGCAAATGATACCGAACCTAAGTGCTGTACAAAGGCATCCATCGCCATCACATTTCGCCAACCTAATCTTGCAGCTCTTAATGAAAAGTCATTTTCTTCAGCGTAACCTTTGCCCCATTTTTTTTCATCAAAAAAACCAACATCTTTAAGCGTCGAACGTTTGATAAACATACTAAACCCATGTGCAGTAGGAAGATCTACAACTTTATTTTTATTTTCAGTTGCAAAAACTTCACTTAGTTCATTAAGTTTAATTTGCTTAGGTAATTCATTATCAACACAAAAGCGAGGGTAACTGCAGATAGTCGCATTATTTGAGAATGGCGTGACAGAACCGATTGTTTCATCAGAATAAGCTGCACCTACAATTTTATCTAACCAATGGTTTGTAACAACAGTATCTGAATTTAATAGTAGAACATCATTAGTTTCACTGTATTTCATTCCTTTATTAACAGTTCCAACAAACCCCAAATTAAATTCATTTTCTAATAAAATAAAGCCTAATGTTTTCTCTAAGTTGCGTAACTTGTCGGTTAATTCTGGTTCAGGGCTACAATCATTAATTACGATAACATTAAAATTTTGCTTACAATTAACATCATAAACACTTTGTATACAATTAATTGTTTCTTCAAATCCTTTGTAAACAGGCACAATAATATCAATGCTTTTTTTACCGTTGGTAACTAATGTTTTATCTGCAAAAGAATAATCGCCTTGGGCAAATTGATCTGCTCTCGTTTTATCGATTAATTCTGGAATAATACTTTGTGTTAACCAAGTAAGCTCAGGACTATCATTTAACAGGGTTGCTTTTTTTACTATATTTTGCAATTTAACAAGTGTATTTATTCTCGCTGTTTTAGGAAACAATTTAACTTCATCTAGAATAATTTGTTGTGTACCTGCAACTTTAAATACAACTGAATTTAATTTTAAATGGTCGATATATTGGCCAATATTTAAAGAAAATCCAGATGAAAAGCTAGTAATACCGGCATCTCTTAAATCATGCCTTAGAATATTAGCTGCGATTGTCGTAACTAAAGATTCATTAACATAAACATCAATGTCTACATTTCTGTCTGGGTAAGACTTATCAAAGCACCATCCAATAATGTTATATATAGATTGGGAATCAATATGCCCTTTAATTACAGGAGAATAAATATTTAACGGAACACCAACTAGTGGAGATTTAGTTTCACATTCAATTATTTCTATTTCTGAAAAATTTTTATCTATTAGTTCGTATACATTTAACTCAACTTTAAACCCTGAAAACCCTGTGGTAGAAATTTTTTGTTCGTATAAATCACTTCTATATTGATCAGGAATAAACCTTTTAATCTCAATACCATCAGCTAAGATGCACAATTCAAAATTATCGCTATCACTAGAAACAGCCCAACCGCTAATTGTCATACCATCCCATGAATCAACAACGCCTCTAATGATTGCTTTATCATCGGTATTAGAGGTTTCTTTTATATCATTTTTCATAATTAAATCTCACTAACCTTAAGTAACTCAATCCACCAACTTTCATTTTCTAAATACCACTCAATCGTTTTACGAATACCCGTTTCAAAAGACTCTACAGGCTTATAACCCAATTCATTATTGGTTTTAGTCGCATCAATCGCATAACGCCAATCATGACCCGCTCTGTCTTCTACAAAGGTAATTAACTGTTCAGCTTTATTTTCAAATACTGTTTTAGCCAGTGGATATGCAGTCGCAAGTGCAGGATTTTTTTGGAACTGTTCGTTCATTAGTTCACAAACTAATTTAACAATATCGATATTAGCCCATTCATTATGGCCACCGATATTGTAGTTTTCACCTAGACGACCTTTGTTTAAAACAAGTTCAATGCCACGCGCGTGATCTTCTACATATAACCAATCACGAATTTGTTGGCCATCACCGTAAACTGGCAGTGGTTTATCATGCAGAATATTAGTAATAATCAACGGAATCAATTTTTCTGGAAAATGATATGGACCATAGTTATTTGAACAGTTAGACGTAGTCACCTCTAAACCGTAAGTATGGTGATAAGCACGTACTAGATGGTCAGATGCTGCTTTAGACGCTGAATAAGGGGAATTTGGTGCATAAGCTGTTTCTTCAGTGAACGCCGGATCGTTTGGCCCTAGTTCGCCGTACACTTCATCTGTTGATACATGGTGAAAGCGATGCTTAAGCGGTGCTTGACCGTTTGCTTTCGGTTCATCTATCCAGATTTTTTTAGCGGCTTTAAGTAAACTGTAAGTACCAATAATATTGGTTTCAATAAACGCATCTGGACCAGTGATTGAACGGTCAACATGTGATTCAGCAGCAAAATGCACTAACGTATCAATGCTATGTTCTTTTAGTAACGTTTCTACTAACGCTGTATCGCAAATATCACCTTGTGCAAATACGAAATTTGGGTTGTCTTCAACTGACGCAAGACTTTCACGGTTACCTGCATAAGTTAATGCATCTAATACCACTACTTTATCTTGAGGGTTATTTGCTAGCCAATATAAAACGTAGTTGGCGCCAATAAAACCTGCACCACCTGTTACTAATAAGTGTCGAGTTGCCATTTTCTTTCTCTCATGTTGTGAAGACTGATAAAACAGTCTTTTAAATATTTTTAATTGGAAGATTCAGAAGCAGATTCAAGTTTCAAGAAAAACCCTAAACTCTCACCTTTAAAGTAACCACGAAGCGCTGCGCTTCACAGAGAACACGAAGATGGAATTCTAAACCAAAAAATTATCATCTTGTTTGTTGTTACTGCATCTTTTATCTTGTCTCTTTCGTCTATATCTTATCTTCTAATTTGTATCTTCAATCTCTTAACTTGTACTTTTCAACTCATTCATCATTTCTGATAACTGCTTGCGCCAATGCGTTGTTTCTACGCCACTTGCTTGCTCAGCTGACTGTTTGTCAATCACGCTGAAACTTGGACGTTGTGCTGGTGTAGGGTAAGCACTTGCTGGTATCGGACGTACTGGAATGGCTTTATCAAGCATGCCTTTTTCTATCGCTAATTCTTGAATAGCGACGGCAAAGTCATACCATGAGCAAACACCGGCATCAGTCCAATGTAAGATTTGAGCTGTGTTTGATGTTTGTGCTGACTCAGTCTCTTGCGGGCTTTGGTTTTTATCTACTAACGCCCAAATCATGGTCGCTAAGCCTTTTGCCCACGTCGGTGTGCCGACTTGATCGTAAACAATGCCTAATTGTTCTTTTTCAGCCATTAAACGTAGCATTGTTTTGACGAAGTTATTGCCATTCACTGAATATACCCAAGCGGTACGAATGATGGTCGCTTGACACCCTAAAATAGCATTAACTTTACTATCACCAGCGAGTTTTGACGCGCCATAAACGTTGATAGGGTTAACTGAATCGTCTGTTTGATAAGGGGTTGTTTTGGTACCGTCAAAAACAAAATCCGTTGATACATGAATCAACTTGGCTGATATTTTTTTACAAGCTAAGGCGAGGTATTCACTGCCAAGATCATTAACCGCATAAGCTGTTTCTGTATCGGTTTCTGCTTTGTCTACTGCCGTATAAGCAGCCGCATTAATCACTATATCTGGTTGAAATTGTTCAATCGTATGGTTAACTTGATTTACGTCGGTAATATCTAAGTCTTGTGCAGAGCAACTGAGTAGCTGTATATTTTTAGGCGCTAGTTGTTCTAATTCCCAAGCTAACTGTCCGCCCTTCCCTGTAATTAATACTTTCATAACAACCTTATTCATTTTTAATTGTGTATTTTTTAATGCCGTTGACGTTTACTTGTTAAAAGCAATATCAAAAGAGCAAGTCTACCTAAAAAATGAGAACGAGTCACATTCCCTTTACAAAAATAAGATATTTTTTTGTGTATAGGCAGGTAATTCAGACTGCTCAACACCTTAATTGTTTCATCTGGTATCATTTTATTTGTTTGTTCAAATACTTTAAAAGCAATTGCTTGATTAATAAGCGCTTGTTGGCTTTTTTTAAATGCTTTCAAATGTTTAAAAAATTGAAAGCATAAAGAGAACAGGCCTCGGTGCTTTGCACCAATGACATTAGCATGATGCTGACGATATTGAATGAGTGTTTGATCAATAAAGACGATTTCACCGCAGCGGTGCGCAACCAATGCTATCCACCAATCGTGCATGTAGGCTTTTTCTGGCATCGGTAAGGCTTTATCAATTAATGCACGATTAAATAACATGGTGCAGCCTGATATGACGTTCTGTTGGCATAATTGATTAAACTTAATATGCCATTTTTTGCTGATATTTTTTAGTTTGAAATAGCTGCTACAAATCTCTTGCAAATGCGCATCTACAATTTGTTTATCACTAAAAATCAATAACGGTGTGTGAGGTGGTAACGAACTTTCAGCTTGCTTTAGGTGTTGCATAGAGAGTTCTATTTTATGAGGTAACCAAATATCATCTTGGTCACACAACATAATGTAGTCAGCAGTACTTTGACTTAATCCAAAAGCAAAGTTATCTTTAGGCCCTTTTTTGCCACTTGTATTTTCAATCCAAATTATTTTATTGTCTTGTTCGGCTAATGTAGCAACAATATTTTGTGTGTTATCTATTGAGCCATCATCAGTGACAATGATTGTATTAACCCATTTATGATAGCCGATATTAGCTTGTATTGATTTTATCTGCTCTGCTAAAAAAGCTTGGCCATTATAGGTCGCTAGTACGATATCAATCATTTTTTATAACGGTTTTGATATTCGAGGCTAGAATTGGATGCTGACTCTTGCTTTTTACCAAATGAATATTTGAAGACACTTTGCACATGCCAAAAGAAGAATTTACTTAAGAACTGCTTACTTGAACAGTGTCTGAAATGAACGGCTTTAACATCCTCAAAATACTCAAGTGGAAAGCCTGCCTTATTGGCTCTAAAGCTAAAATCGATATCTTCACAGTACATATAATAACGTTCATCTAGACCATTAAGTTGATTATAAACATCTGCTTTTACAACCATAAACGCGCAGCTTGCCCAATACTCTTTATCTGGTGATAAGCCTTTTCTACGATTTATCATGGTAGAACGGTCATTGAGTAAATAGGTTTTTATGAAGCTAAAAAATTTAGGATATAGGCGTATATTATCGTCTTGCACCATTTCTTCTCTATCAAGATATAGGTTAGCAACGCCTAAGCATGTAGTCGCTTTTTTTAAACGTTCAATTAACGTCAATATATTGGGCTTGGTAATAAACACATCAGGATTTAATAGTATGAAGTAATCATCTTCTTCCATGCCCAGCTCAAACTTGCAATGCATGTAATTAGCATTGTTATTAGCAGAAAATCCTTGTTCGTGGCTATTTGCAATATAATGTGCGCCATATTTATCACAATATTTTTTTAGCTTACCGACAGGGTCATTATCTCTGCAGACGATGGTTATTTCATCGTATTTAGATAATGTTTTAATGGTGCCTAAATTGATGATCACATCATGATGACGATGGGATACTATTGAGATAAATATGCGCATTAATTACAGCTTCGGCGCGTCAGAGAAGCTTAAGCCGTTTTCATCTTTTGCAGATAACAATGGTGTTTGATCTGGGTTGATTGGCCATTCGATATTAATTTCAGGATCATCCCATTTGATTGACACTTCTGCACTTGGATTATAGACGTCTGTGCATTTATATACGAACTCAGCTTCATCAGTTGTGACATAAAAGCCGTGTGCAAAGCCTTCTGGTACCCAAAGTTGACGTTTGTTTTCTGCTGATAGTAAAACACCAGCCCATTGACCAAATGTAGGTGAGTCTTTACGCATATCAACGGCAACATCAAATACTTCACCTTTTGTTACGCGGACTAATTTACCTTGGGTATTTTCAGTTTGGTAATGTAGGCCACGTAAAATACCGTGACTTGATTTGCTGTGATTTTCTTGAACGAATTCACGCTCACCACAATGTTCGTTGAATAATGATGTACGGAATGTTTCCATAAAGAAACCACGTTCGTCACCAAACACTTGTGGTTCAACAATTTTTACATCAGGAATATTTGTTTCTATAAATTTCATATATACACTCAGTTATAAATTAGATAACACTTAATAATATTGGAAAACTAACTCTAAAGCCTCAAACACAGCAGCTAAGAAGTTCAAGGTTATGAACTCATACGCAGAGTCGGTTAAACTTTTGAACTCTAATCGCTGGCTTTAGCCTGTAGGGTTTTGTGTGTTGTTTTTTAATTGTTAACTACAAAGTAAAAAAAACTAATACATGTAAACACTGCAAGCTTTTGAACTCGGGGCGCTGGCTTTAGCCTGCCAGTATGCGAGTTATCGCATACAACGATTAGCTTCGCTGAGCAAAGCGAATCATGAATGACTAAAACAATACCAAAACCTAAAACCTAAAGACTAAAGATTAAGATCAAAACAAGCAGGCTAAAAAAGGAATCGCAGAGCTCTTCCGCTCATTGCCCTAACCTCTCGGTTAATTCGCCCAGCGCTCCTTAAAAGATGTATCGTATCTTACAATGTTGTTCGTCAATTACGTTATAACAAAAATCAACACCCTCGCTCATCTCAACATAATTGCGATAGCTATCAAGCGTCGCTTGATATTCGGGGCGCTGGCTTTAGCCTGCCAGTATGCGAGTTATCGCATACAACGATTAACTTCGCTGAGCAAAGCGAACCATAAATGACTAAAACAATACCAAAATCCAAAAACTAAAGATTAAAAACTAAAGATTAAAGATTAAAAATTAAGGTCAAAACAAGCAGTCTGAAGCCAGCGCCCCTTACAAGATGTATCGTATCTTACAATGTTGTTCGTCAATTACGTTATAACAAAAATTAACACCAAAACTTAAAGATTAAGGTCAAAACAAACAGGCTAAAAAAAGGAATCGCAGAGCTCTTCCGCTCATTGCCCTAACCTCTCGGTTAATTCGCCCAGCGCCCCTTACAAGATGTATCATATCTTACAATGTTGTTCGTCAATTACGTTATACCAAAATCAACACCAAAATCTAAAGACTAAAATCAAAACAAGCAAGTTGAAAAAGACTCGCAGAGCTCTTCTTCTCATTACCTTGACCTGTCAGCTAAACGCCGCGAAAGCCACAATACTACTAGCTAAAATCAGCATACTATTAAGGTTATAATTAGCTAGGTACTTGGCAAAATTCTACGTTCTAAAAGGCTTAGTAGGTATTCGCCATAGCCTGATTTTTTCAATGGTTCTGCGAGTTTTCTGATGCCTTGCTCGTCGATGTATCCCATGCGGAAGGCGATTTCACCTGGGCAACATACTTTTAAGCCTTGGCGTTTTTCGATAGCGCGGATATATAATGCGGCATCTAGCAGGTCATCTAATGTACCTGTATCTAACCAAGCAGTGCCTCGACCCATTACTTCTACTTTTAGCGTTTCATTCGTTAGGTATTGCTCAATAACGTCTGTAATTTCTAATTCACCACGTGGTGATGGTTTTACATTTTTTGCGTATTCAACAACGTCAGCATCAAAGAAGTATAACCCGGGTACTGCGTATGATGATTTTGGTTTTTCAGGTTTCTCTTCAATCGAGATAGCTTGACCGGCATCATCAAATTCCACAACACCATAAGACGTTGGGTTTGAAACGTAGTAACCAAATACCGTCGCACCTTTTTCTTGTTGATTGGCTCTTTGTAATGATTTAGCTAAATCATGACCATAGAACAAGTTATCACCTAAAATTAACGCAGCAGGGCAACCGTCTAAAAACTCTTCGGCCAATAAGAATGCTTGTGCTAAGCCATCTGGGCTAGGTTGCACTACATATTCAATGCTAACCCCCCATTGTGAACCATCTTTTAATAGTTCTTGGAAACGAGGTAATTCTAACGGTGTTGAAATAATTAATATTTCAGTAATCCCAGCCATGAATAAATTTGAAAGCGGGTAATAGATCATAGGCTTATCATAAACAGGCATCAATTGCTTGCTCACTACTTTTGTTAACGGATAAAGCCTTGTGCCTGAACCACCGGCTAAGATAATTCCTTTACGGTTTAATGGATTCTTACTCATGCTAATTCCTTTTCATATTTTGAAAACTTTTATCTTAATTAAAGCTTATTTTAATTCGCGAATAGTACTGATTACTATTTTCCCTATACCAAATGCTAGGCTTAACAATAGTAAAAACAACGAAATATTATAAACCACGTCCGGGTACTTGCTGTCTTCACTTAATGTTGCTTTTTCTACCACAATTAAGTATTTAAGTTGACGGTAAGCTTCTATTCTCGACTTCTCTAATGAGATTTGTGAAGAGGTATAAGCCTGTAATGCAAGATCCATTTTGATTTTATAGTCAGTAAATTTAGATAAAAGTTCACTAATTGGAATTTCATCTAACCCTGACTGTGATAATTTATCCCTTTCTATCTCTAATTGCGCATTGAGTGCTTTTAACTCATTCTGCAACCCTCTCACTTGCGGAGAGTTTGCACTCATTATGGCTTTAATCGTTTTTATTTCTGTTTGCTTAACGGCAATTTGACTCTCAAGCGTGTAAGTAATTTGTTGTTTTGCAGTCCCTTCAGCCGTTGGGTCAAGTAGATTATATTTCTGCTGGTAGGTTAATAGATCTTTTTGTGCATCTGCTAAACGTTGTTCTATTAGCTTATGCTCACCTTGCATAAAGTTTAATTGCGCATTCGCTAATTGATGCCCTATTGAGTTAATAAACCACTCAGCTCTTTCTACCACAGTATTAGCGAGTAATTGTGCATATTCACTATCGAATGCTTGTGCACTAATGGTAATAATGCCCGATTTATCTTCAATAATTACGTTGAGATGTTCTTGATAATATTGGTCTAATACTTCTCGTGAATCTGATTCATGAATACGGCTGAAATAATCAATAAACGATTGAGAGTAATGCTCCCTTAGTGCTATTTTATCGTTTAAGTAGTCAATCATGTCATTAGAATAGATATAAGCTTTCACTAAATCAGGATCAGAGCCTCCGCCTGAGCCACCTAGTCCAGTTAATAATGCCATACCGGAATCTAATGTAGAGGCACTATCTGGTTGTTGTACTATGACTTTTGCTTGGCTTTCAAACCGGTTGGTTGCCCAAAGTAATTGATAGCCAGAAAAAATTAACACCGGAAGAATGACAAAAAGTATAAAGGGTGGCAGATTCAATACTTTTGCGAGTACACCTTTCTCTGTCGGCGTATTTTGCTTACTATTTTTTGAACCTTGCATTTCTTTATGCGTGTTTTTCGGAGGATTAACTTTAGCGTTAGACCTTACTTTTGCTTGTTGTTTTTTCAAATTATTTACACGTGCTAAAATACGAGCAGACAAGTCAGGGTCAGTTTTTGCTAACTCTTCAGTCTTTTTTGTTAAGAAATCAATATTATTAAACTGTTCAGGTTTAAGTGAATTTTTTAATACTTTAAATCGTTGTTCTGTCATCATTTAACATAAAGGCTCAAAGCTAGGTGCTTAAAGGCTTGTTATAAAAAGAAACTATCTAACCAATACGGTCTTCAAGCAATTATTTATCGGCTTATCGCCTGTTTCCAACTCACGTGATAACAAGCGAGAGCAAAAAACACACTCACTAACACACACATATCTAAAAAGAAATAACTCACCCCTTCATGCCCATAACTTGGATAAGCCGCATAACGAGTCAACTCGACCGCATGCAGTAAAGGGTTCCAATCTAGGTAATGCCAATATTCTCGAGGGATATCTTGTAGGCTAAAAAAGATACCTGAGATAAAAAATAACGGACGAGACAATAATATTTGTACTTTTTTTAGTTCCGGAATATAGCAGTATGCCAGTCCAAATACCGTTCCAATACTGACCCCAAGTAACCAGACTTTAAAAAAGTTTAAAATAACTGATATAGCGTCATGTACATAGATATCAATTTTTAAAACAAAACAAATCAAAACAATGGTTAATACAACAAATATTTTAACTAATAACTCAAAGAAACTAATCGCAAGGATAGAACTAATAGGCTGTACTTGCCTAAAGGCATATAAGGGTTTATTTTTTTGAAGTGCTGCACTTGATTTATTCAAAATCATCAAAAAAAACTGTACAAGAATTAGCCCATATACCATAAAAAACATAGTCGGCATTCCATGGGTATCGCCATTACCCGATGCAAAGGTCCTTATCGCAGTCATACCTCCGATCATAATTAATGGAGATATAACAGACCAGGTCAAGCCAATTTTATCGGTCGATTGGCTTTTTATTTCCCTTAAAAAGATAGCAAATATCACATCACCCCATACTTTTAGGGTTGATCGTTTTTGTACAGATGCCATTAAACCAGTCTCATTGATAGTAGAGCAGCAACATTTGCGAAAGCCTTTTTTAAACGAACTTTCATTATCGAATAGCCACGTTTGCTGCAATAGCAATTTGATAAACTATTTGGGTAATATCTTTCACGGCTTGCACAATTTTAGTGTCCACTTTAGGTAACACTAGAATTTGATCACCGCGTTGAATTTTCATGTTTTTGGCTTCTTCGCCTTCTTTCACAAAAATAACAATGCCATTTGCGCGCACAACTGAAATACGCTCATCTTCTGCTCTGTCGGTAAAGCCGCCTGCCCATGCAATATAGTCATCGACTGTCGCGTTAGGATTAAACACAACCGCTTGTGGCATTAACACTTCACCACCAATATTGATTAAGTCTGTGTAATGCGGAATAACGATTTGGTCGCCTTTCTCTAATAAGATATTAGCGGTGGTACCATTGTCAGACACAATCACTTTACCTAGTGGTTTAACTTGTCTTGCTTTTTCAACAAACTTCATCACCATTTCAGCTTCTTGAGCACGAATAGAAGCTTCGCCATCAGAAGACGCTGGCGCTGTAAATATGCTTCGTTCTAGTCTGTCTAAGGAGTCATCTAAGATCTGTTTTTGACGCTCAGCTACACTTTTACGCAGGATATAAATAGACTTGTTATCAGTAAGTGCCGGTACAATTGGAATAGCATTTAATACATCATGCAGACGCGCGCTTTTTTTGACGGCAAAGTATGACGGGCCTAAATAGCTACCCGATACTTGAACATCGATGACTTGCGCGTGAGAGTCGTCGTTAAACACTAAACTATCGCCGTCTTGTAATGTGTAGTTTAAGAAGTCTTTGTATTCTAAATAAACAGAGAACGGACCTGTCGCTCGATTACCAAACACACCCACATGGCTTATTTTGGCAAGCGGTAAGGCAAATTGAGCCAGCTCACTACCTTTAGTTTGAAGGTTTTTTAGTTCGAATCGGAAAGGGTTTTTTACACCACCGGCAACGTTGACGGCTGATTTTTGTGGTTTAACTAAAATGACGTCTTTATCTTTAAAGGTAATGTTAGGTAGTCGACCTGTTTGTATAAAGGTATATAAATCCACTTCTTGTAATATTTTGTTATTACGAATAATTTGAATACTACGGTAACTACCTCGATCAGAGTCAATGCCACCAGCGCGTTTTAAAAAGTACAGAACACTGTCTGATGCCATACCTGCATATTGACCAGGGCGGATGATGGCACCCGATAAGTAGACACTAACAGGTGTTGCCGTTAATAGATTGACGTAAACTTCTACGTTATTAGTGTAGGTCTGTTTTATTTTTGATTGGACAAGTTTATTGATGCTACTTGCAGGGACATCTAATACGTTAATAGGGCCAATATTAGGAATGAAGATATTACCTTGGTTATCAACCGTCACGATATTAGAGTAAGTGACCGCTCCCCATATCCAGATGTTTATTTTGTCACCCGCGGCAATCAGGTAGTTTTCATTTAAACCGTCAACACGTTCTGTTTCATATCCACCAGCAAATAGATTGGCACCGTATGGCGGTGGGTTATCTTCGCCTGATGACGGTAATAATTCACGAACATCTACTTCACCTGGTAGTAACACACCTGAGCGATTTTGCTTTTGGTAAGATCCTGTTTCTAAGCTTGTTTCAGTATTGCTTGTATCTATTTGCGGTATACCGTTGCTTGTTCCACTTTGTAGATCAATAGAGCTTGGCTCAAAAGCGGCAAATGCATTAGGCAAGAAAAAACAGCTTGAAAGTAATCCAACCGTGGCTATTTTTAGTAAGTCCATTTTTAATAAATTCATTTTTTAACTCAATATTGAAAAAGTTTGTGATGCTATAAATTACTTTGGTTCTATACAGCGCTTATTGCTCTGGTAGTTATTTTATCTTTATAAATAATGTCTACAAAGCCATGTTTATAAAGCCATGTTTATAAAGCAATATTATCGTCAGATTCGATAATGGCATTTTCTAAAAACCAAGATTTAGCTAATTTATCGTTTTCTTTATAAGTGATTTCACAAGCAATTCTTTTTTTAGGTTGCACGTTCGATGCTGAAAATATCAGTTTACGACAGGGGTAACCCAATGCAGACACATAGGTTGGCATGACAGTAACGTCATATTGTCCATGTGTTAATTGTGTAGAAGATGGGTTACTTAATATCGATGAAAAGTTTGCAGGTAATATTGTTTGGTCAGGTTTAGCTTCGTTGCTACTAACAAGCGGAATAGAAGCATGCACTTCTCTCGGTTTACTGGTACACGCTGTTAGTGCTAAAACCACAGGCACTAATAAGTATTTATAATGTTTAGAAGATAAAATATTAATCATAATAACAACTCTTAAAATACCTAAAAAAGATAATTTTGACAAAAAAAGAAACGAATCATAACAAAAGGCTGCTATTGGAGCAATCTATAAGCGTTTGTTAATATACTCTGTTTTTCAGCGATCTTAAAAACATAAACCTTTATATTTATTCCGTTAACCACCATCAATAAATGGCAGATGATACTCTAATTTAAAATAAAGCGTCATACTGAGTAAAATATCAAACACCAAAAAAATATCTTTAAAAAACACCCGTCTATTTTTAGATAGCATTTAGATCCGCATAAAGGCGTTTAGTTATATTTAAAAAATTAACGCAATATACTAAGGACTAATGTGACACCGTGATGGCATTAATATAAAATATCGCATCAATTAATTTCATGTGTATTTTACTTTAAAGCGCATTTATTAAAAATGACTGACGATAATCTGTCGCTCCTATTCACTTTCTATAAAAGTTAACATTCCTATGATCAAACGCACTTTTACTACTCCTTGGCATGACTATGAATTAATCGATGCCGGTAATAACCAAAAGCTAGAGCGTTGGGGAAATGTTTATACTATTCGCCCTGAAATGAATGCTTACTTTGAGCCTGTACTTTCAAAAAAACAGTGGTTGGATAAAGCACACTTTGAATTTATTGAAAGTAGTAGTAGTGCCGGTGAATGGAAGACACTACAAGGTAATTTGGAACATGATTGGCAGATTAAGTTCAATAACATCATTATTAATTTGCATCTAACCAAGTTTAAGCATGTTGGCCTGTTTCCAGAACAACGCGCTAATTGGGACTTTATTGCTGATAATCTTCAATCTGGTGATCGATTTTTAAACCTATTTGCTTATACGGGTGTAGCTTCATTAGTGGCAAGAGATCAAGGTGCTGAGGTGCTGCATTGTGACTCTGTTAAGCAAATCATTAAATGGGGCAAAGAGAACATGGAGTCCTCCGGTTTAACAGATGTGCATTGGGTTTTAGAAGATGCACTTAAGTTTGCCCAGCGTGAAATCAAACGCGGAAAAAAATACCAAGGTTTGATAATGGATCCCCCCGCTTTTGGTATCGGCGCAAAGAAAGAGCGCTGGAAGATTGAAAACAAATTCCCTGAGCTTATAGAAGCAGCCTTAGCATTACGCGCCAAAGGTGGTTTTATTATTGCCAACACTTACTCCCCTCGCCTAGATGCAGAACGTATCCGTCAAATCACCAGTGATTTATGTAACGGCGAAAAAGTACAAGTCACTACGCTAAGCGTAAAAAGCCAAACAGGTAAGATATTAGATTACGGATTGAGAACTGTTATTACAGGTAGTTAGTTTTGGTTTGTAAGGGTGTTTGGTTTGCAGCCAGTAGCTTTAACTTTAGTGTGTAGACTTCAAAGAGTTTACACACTTTGTAAAAGTCACCGACTTCGAGTGAATGAGGCGAAGCTTTTGACTTCGGGGCGCTGACTTTAGTCTGCGGGGGTTATGTGTTGATTTGGCTTTAAGTTGAATAATAGAAAGTATGGAGGCAATATCACCCCCCTAAAAATCAACACACAAAAGATCTGCAAGCTAAAGCGTGCGCCCCTAAAACCAAAAACTACAAACTGAAAACATAACTCGTAAATTCTAAAACCAACACACAAAAGATCTGCAAGCTAAAAACAGGACTCACAGAGTCCCTCAGCTCATAATACTAGGCTCTCGCATAATTCGCCAAGCGACCTCAATTCAAAATCAACACACCGAAACCTCTTAGCTTTCTACAACTATTATTAGTCTTTAACTTCAGTCAGCAGCGGTTTTGTGTGTTGTTTTGACTTGTTGCTACAAGTTTATGAGCCTTTGACTCTGGG
>NZ_JBAKBA010000038.1:0-40291 GCF_038155225.1 Psychromonas arctica
AATAAGTTATTTTAACCAGTAAAATAGATCAGTTAATTAGTGTGATTGGTATAAATAGGTTGTTGTATTTTTAGGTTTGTTTTTGCATTATTTTAGATTTTTTTCAAATAAAAATAATTAAAGTATTGCTGTTCATTATCACGTATCGCATATACTTGTGATATTTCACATTTAAAATAACAGTGTGGAAAATTAATATTTAAAGATAAAAATATCAAGGTGCGTATGAACGTAAATAAAATAGCGTTAACTATTGTTTGATTTGTATTCTGCTTGGCACGACAGTATCTGTGTTAGGTATTTGGGAATATATTGGCGACACGGGGTTAGTGTGGCGTGCATTATCAACATTAGGTGTCGTATTGCTTGGTGTTATTTTATCCGTCGCTATCAATAATATGACCACACAAGAAAGGATAAGTAGTCGCTAATCCTTTCTTGTGTGGTAATTAATAATCAAGGCAAATATAAAGTATTATTTGTTTCTGATAACACGTTTGGTGTGATGACGTTTTTGTATGAGAAGCTATTAAGTAGGTAAATAGAATATGGAAATATCTCAATTAACGCGTATTAATATTAATTTATTAGTCACATTGCAAGTGCTATTACAGGAGCGTAATGCTTCATCTGCTGCGATAAGATTGAATTTAAGTCAGTCGACTATCAGTAA
The DNA here is from genome assembly GCF_038155225.1 of Psychromonas arctica. Lineage (GTDB taxonomy): Bacteria > Pseudomonadota > Gammaproteobacteria > Enterobacterales > Psychromonadaceae > Psychromonas > Psychromonas arctica_B. The sequence goes on from NZ_JBAKBA010000038.1 coordinate 674, forward strand.
AAATTTGTCACAGCTGAGGCATATTTTTGGTGACCCTCTATTTCATCGAATTTCTCACGGTTTAATGCCGACACCATTAGCACAAGAATTAGAACCCAAACTGAATGTCGCGGTTAATGCGATTAATGAAATATTTTCTCCCTTAGAATTTAATCTTAAAGAGTATAAAGGCTGTTTTAATATTTCGATGCAAGAAAGTGCGTTTGAGTTTGTGTTATCAAAAGTAATGCAACAAGTATTAGATGAAGCGCCTAATATGAGAATTAACACTTGGTTTAAAGACAATATTAGCATTGAACAATTAAACCAAGGGCGATTAGATTTTGTGATTATTCCTCATGATGTTGGCCAACAAATTAATTTAAATAATCAGCTTAATATCGACGAGTTATACAGAGATGAACTAGTTTGTTTAGTACGAGACAAAAATCCTATATTGCAAAAAAAATGGGATCAGAATGCCTATTTAAATAGTAAACATATTCATGTTAAAGATAACGAATTAGGATTACCTATATTTGATCAATCATTATCTAAACTAGGTTTTCAAAGGGATGTGATAGTACAAGCTCCTGATTTTAATGCCGCGACCAGTTTATGTTGCCACTCTGATTTAGTATTCACGACGACTAAAAACTGGGCAGACTCAGTTTTAAAATCTAAGCAATTAGTGAAGCTCAATTTACCTTGTCCATCAGAGCCTGTGGTTTATTCACTTATTTGGCATCGACGTAGTGAAACGAATCATGCTCATCGTTGGTTACGTACACAGTTATTAAATCTATTTAAAGCCTAACTTTACTTTCTTTACTGCTGTCAATTTAGGAAAGTTAAGCTTCAAAGTCTGGTTAAGTATTAAACTCTCTTTAAATACGAAATTCTCTTTAAATACGAAACTGTCTTTAAGTATTAAGGACTGGCTAACGATTAAAACCTCGCAAAGGTAATGTTTTAGCTTGTAGCCAATTTTCTGCCGCGTATTCAGCTTCTCCATCAGTAACATGTAGCGTAAATGCTTGTCGAGATTTTGATGAGCGATTGGGGGCGCTGTAATGAGGTAATCGCCCCTGAAAGACAATTAAGCTACCGGCCTTTACCTCTACACTTTTCCCACTTTTTTCTGTCGGCCAAGGCATATCATCTAACTTAACCATGGTGGTTTGTTTCCCCTCTAAATTAAAACGTTCTCTTAGTGGTCCTAAATGGCCTGCGGGCTCAACCCAAAGGCAACCATTTTCCAGTGTGGCATCTTCAACAGCAAACCATAAAGTAATAACACTCTGAGGAGTTGTAAAAAAGAAGCTCGCATCTTGATGCCAATTAACCACTCCACCTATATTCGGTTGTTTAAAAATATACATAGATTGACGAATTTGCGGGGTTACCATACCGATATCAGACAGGATATCACCTAACAATTTTTGGTGACTAAAAGCACTAAATACAGGATCGAGTTCATGTAATGCGTGGCCAATCTTATTGATGCATAAAGCGCGATCTTGAACTAATTCACCTTGAGCATTAAAGGCTTCTTCTTCAAAGAAACATTTTATTTGTTCAGCAGAATCTAAGAAATAGGAATCATCGCTGCGATCATTATCATTCGTGGTAAAGACATGATCTGGACTATCTTCAGACCATTGATTAACCATTTTATTCGCACGTTTTTTTATGGCTTCTATTTCATATAAAGGAATAACTTCATCCATTACGATGAAGCCTTGCTCATTATAATGTTTTATTTGATCCGCTGATAACATAGGTATCTTCCTTGCTAATAAATTCAAATGGTCGTTAATGTAAATACGGCATCGTATTTTTACTTTTATTTAACAAATATAACGTTAACCAAACATTTCTAATATTGAATAAATCGAATATTCATTTTTCCAAATAGGAATATTAAATAATGGAATAACAGCGGTATTCTGTCTCTACTTATTTTAACTTAATTACTTTTAGTTGCTGCGAGTGAAAGTAATTGAGATGAATAGCTAAAACTATAAAACTATAAAACTATAAAGCTATCAATACTAACAATAGAGACTCAATATGAAGCTTAATTTTCATAAATCACTTTGGGAAGTAGAGTGTACAAATGCGAGTGAATTAAACCATCACTTAGCGGTTATTCAACATGAAGGATATCAAGGAACAGAGTTGTTTTTACCTTTCTACGATATTGATCTTGATACAACTCTTGAAGCGCATGCACTGAGGAAGTTAGATATCATAACGGGTATTGCAACTGATGGAAAAAATGTACAAGAGCATTTAGCGAGTCTGATTAAGCAAGTGGATCGCGCATTATTATTTTCTCCTAAGTTAATAAATTGCCATACAGGACGTGATATTTTTAGTTTAGAAGATAACCTTATTTTATTTAATACGGCGCTTGAACTAGAACAAAAGCATGGCATTACTATTACTCATGAAACTCATCGTTTTAGACCTACTTTTAGCACCTTTGGTACAGAGAAAATTATAGATGCCTTACCTGAATTAAAATTGAATCTAGACATAAGCCATTGGATGGTAGTACATGAGTCTGATTTGACCGACCAACAGGAAAGGTTGGATAAGCTATTTAAATCTGTACATCATATTCATGGTCGAGTGGGTTTTGAAGAAGGCCCTCAGGTAACTAATCCTCAAGATCCTCGTTGGCAAGAGCACCTTATTAATCATACTCAGTGTTGGCAGAAGGTGGTTAATAATGCATTTGCACGTGAAGAAAATGCATTCACTATTACACCTGAATTTGGCCCATTTCCCTATGCTCATGTACATCCAACCACGGGGGCGAACTTAGCAGATATATGGAGAGCTAATCGGTTTATGAAACAACATTTATCAGAACAGTTAGTTATTCCAAAATAAAAGTTTTGTCTTTGAGGGTTAACTTAAGATCTATTGATACAGCCAGGCATTGTATCGGTATTTTTTTGTTTGCTAGATTCTTTTGCTAACAACATTTTTTGAAAAATAATAATTAAAAAGAGCGAGACGGTGATTGCGGCACAAAATATTAATAAAGTAACCATGAAAGTTTCTCGCTTTGATGTTGTGAGTTGAGGTTTGATATTCTTTTCAACTATCTGTGCTCCCATAAGGTCACCAACTTGCCATTTCTCAGGTTCAGCTAAATGTTGGATATTGTTATGGCAATCCACGCAAGCTTGTTCTGTTGCATAGAAAGGCGCTACAGTTCGGACGACTGACTTATCATTTTTTATCACCGAAGTGAGGTTCATATTTTGATGAGAGCTCGTTTGAAGTAAAAGCATTTGACGTCTCATTTTATCGTCAGTTGGCCCTTTATTTATCGACTTACCAGGAAAACCAACCACTTCTGAATGTAAAGATCCCTCAAATAAGGAGCTTAAATTAGCAAGTTCGAGTGCATGAGAGCGATAAATTGCACGACTTGGTAATAAGCCATTGGCGTATTGATCCTCAAAATCAGAATAAGCTTTAACAAATCCTTTACTGAGGTTAATCACTAAATTGCTTTCATTTGTCGCGCTTGCAATGATATCTGTACGTGTTTTATTCAATATGAAAGTGTAAGAGAAAAAAGAGATAACCACAGAAACTACGAGAATGATGATGGCATAACGTGTGGTTAAGATATTGTTAATAGAGGAAATTTTTTGATTGTATTTATTCACACTCTTTCACCTTATATTAGATTTTATGTCATTGTTATGCATTTAAATCATCAAAAATTAATTTTTATATTTATAACTATATAAACTAAGAAGTTGAGTTCGTGAGAGCCTGTAAATACTAGGTTTTTTCAAATATTAAAGATGTTTTGATATGTTATTAATATTTAAGTTAAATTATACCCAATTAGATTTTATATAATAAAATTACAAATAATATGTTTTTTTGTGACTTTATGCATGTTAACTACAAAGGGGTGTTTCTTGCAAGTAAAGTGAACAAAGTAATGGAGATCTGTCTCTTGTTTAGCGGCTAAAAGGAAAAGAAAATGAAAATCGAATTTAGAAAAGCTGAATCAAGTGGGTTTTCCTCTGAGCTTATTCAAGAAAATATGGAGCCTTATTATCTTGCTAAAGGGATTACATGGGACTCCAATTTTTTTGACCGTCATTGGAGACTATTTAAAAACTTAGAGGTTTACTGTAACTCTGAGCGGGTTGGTGTTGTACGCTTTTCATTTAATGATGAAAATTGTTACATCCGAGACTTACAAATAAAATAATCATATCAAGGAAGAGGGATCGGTAGTGATTGTTTACATTATGGTATTGATTTAGCGGCAGCAAGGGGCGATCGTTTTATTAAATTAAAAGTATTCTCAGATAATCCAGCCATTGCTTTATATCAACGTCATGGTTTTAAAAAAGTATCAGAAGTAGGGCTTTTAACTGCAATGGCACTCGAGCTTAATCCAGTTTAAGTGTTTAAAATGAATTTATAAAACGATTATTGATAATTATATATAGCTACCAATCGATTTTAAGTCTATATAAAGGTTAATAATTAATAATTAATAATTAATTATTATTAACTGACAGTTTACGATATTTTTTTAGAGTACCGCTACTTTAGAATGCTATTACCTTAAAATACAGTTACTTCAGAGTGATATGATATTTAAAATATGATCGTCAGTATTATCTCCTTAATATAAAGAGCAAAGACCATGAATGAGTTTTACCCTGAAATAGAGCCATATAATCATTTTTTAATTAATGTAGATAGCCTGCATCAAATCTATGTAGAAGAGTGTGGTAATCCAGATGGTCAAGCGGTGCTGTTTATTCATGGTGGTCCTGGTGGAGGTTGTTCTAAAAACGACAGACGATTTTTTGATCCTGAAAAATATCGTATCATTTTATTTGACCAACGTGGTTGTGGTCGCTCTTTGCCTCACGGATGCTTAGATAATAATGAAACCGGTTTTCTGGTGAGCGATATTGAACAAATTAGAGAAAAACTGGGAATTGAACAGTGGCATATATTTGGTGGGTCGTGGGGAACGACCTTAGCACTTGTTTATGCACAAGCTCACCCAAAAAAGGTAAAGAGTTTAGTCTTACGTGGCATTTTCTTAGGTCGACCGCAAGACACTGACTGGGCTTTCTCTGGAGGTGGTGCAACGCGAATTTATCCTGACTTTTGGCAAGAATACCTTGATGTATTACCTCATGGTAAAGAACAAGCATCAGTTCAAGCTGCTTACGATATTATGGTAGGTGATGATAAAGCCTTGGCATTTAGAGTGGCGAAAGCTTGGAGTATTTGGGAAATTCGTTGTTGTACGTTAATACCAAATCAAGATTTTGTTGATGCAGCAACGAGTGATGAGCAAGCGTGGACAATGGCTCGTCATGAGGCACACTTTATGATCAATAATTGCTTCTTATCTGAGAATCAAATCCTAGCGAACACCGATAAAATTAAAGCTATCCCAGTGACTATAGTACATGGTCGATTTGATATTGTTTGTCCATTTGATAACGCGTGGCAATTACATCAAAAGCTACCTAACTCAACCTTAATTACCAGTGAAGCGTCTGGTCATGCTTCTATTGAAACTAATACTAAACATCATTTAATTGAAGCGACTAAGGCGATGCTATTGTTAGATTAGGAGCGCTATTGTAAAGCGTTACTTTAAAAGCGTTATTTTAAAAAGCATTGCTTTGAAAAGTGCTGAGGGTTTATTTTAGAGTCAGGTAACAAAGTCTAAAATAAAGGAAAAAGTGAGATAACCCTCTGTATGAATAGAGTTATCTCACTGCTTTTTATTGTGGTGGAACATTATTTATTTCACTGCTAATAAAAGGCTAATAAAACACTAAGAGAACTGGCTCATTGTATTATTTTCACCAGAGGCTTTTAGAGCTTGATCACCAGAGAAATACTCTTTGTGATCGTCACCAATATTTGAGCCTGACATATCTTGATGTTTTACAGAATCTAGTGATTGTCTTATCTCTTGGCGTTGCACATTTTCAACATAAGCCAACATAGCACGTTCCCCGAAGTATTCTTTAGCGAGATTATCCGTTGATAACGCTGCCGTATGGTAAGTTGGCAATGTTATTAAGTGATGGAAAATACCTGCATGTTTAGACGCTTCTTTTTGGAAATTTTGTATTTTCAAATCGGCAACACTGGCTAGCTCTGTAATATCGTATTTGATACTCATTAGGTCACTACGTTGATAACCGCTTACGTCCTTTCCTTCTTTTTCCCACGCATCAAATACTTGTTGACGGAAATTTAAGGTCCAGTTAAATGATGGGCTATTGTTGTAAACTAATTTGGCATTAGGCACGACTTCTCGAATACGATTCACCATATTAGCAATGTGCTGTACATTCGGTGTTTCTGTTTCAATCCACAGTAAATCTGCACCATGTTGCAATGAGGTAATACAATCAAGCACTACACGGTCTTCACCTGTATTCGGTTTAAAACGTACTAATCCATTAGGAAGACGGTTTGGCTTAATCAATTCCCCTTCACGGCTTAATACCATATCGCCTGATTTTAAATCAGCTAACGAATTTATTTTCTCACCGTCAATGTAAGCGTTGTATTGCTCAGCTAAATCACCTGGGTATTGAGATACAGGTATTTTTTGCGTTAAACCTGCACCTAATGAATCGGTTCGAGCAACAATAATGCCTTCTTCAACGCCGAGTTCCATAAAGGCGTAACGTACTGCATTTATTTTGGCTAAAAAGTCTTCATGCGGCACAGTTACTTTGCCGTCTTGATGGCCACATTGTTTAGCATCAGACACTTGGTTTTCAATTTGAATACAACAAGCGCCAGCTTCAATCATTTTTTTAGCTAATAGGTAAGTGGCTTCTTCATTACCAAAGCCTGCATCGATATCGGCAATGATAGGGACAACATGTGTTTCAAATTCGTCAATTTGCTTTTGTACTGCTCTTTCTGCAACTTGATCTCCGCTGCTTTGTGCTTGGTCTAAATCATTAAATAAATGATTTAATTCGCGTGCATCGGCTTGTTTTAAGAAAGTGTACAGTTCTTCTATTAACATTGGCACTGAGGTTTTTTCATGCATTGATTGGTCTGGTAAGGGGCCAAACTCAGAGCGCATGGCTGCAACCATCCAACCAGATAAGTAAAGGTAAGTCCCTTTGGTAGTGGTGAAGTGCTTCTTAATAGAGATCATTTTTTGTTGGCCAATAAAACCATGCCAGCAGCCAAGAGATTGTGTGTAATTATCACTATTCTGATCATAAGATTGCATATCATCACGCATAATTTTAGCGGTGTAGTTTGCGATATCTAACCCCGTTTTAAAACGGTTTTGTAAGCGCATACGTGCAATATATTCTGGATTAATCGCGTTCCAAGTTGCACCTTGTTGGTTTATAAATTGGTGCGCGTTATTCATTTCAGCTTTGTAATTCATCATAGTGACCTCTCAAATTATCATGTGTTATCAATAAGTAATTGTTAATGTACAGTGAATAAAAGTGTCTAGATTAAAGTTGTTGCTTTGTTAATTGTTGCCTTGTTAGTGGCTAGTTGGTTAATGCTTGTTTTGCTAAAGCTCGGTACTCATGTAGTAAGGGTTCGGTGTAACCGTTTGGTTGTTTATCCCCTTCAAAAATAAGTGCTTTTGCTGCTTGAAAGGCAAGGCTGTCGTCGGTATTAGGGGTCATATTGCGATAGCCTGATACACCTTGGTTTTGTTTATCAACAATTTGAGCCATGCTTTCCATAACGCAGGTGACTTGTTGTGTCGTACATACGTTATGCATTAACCAGTTGCTAATATGTTGACTGGAAATACGCAAGGTTGCGCGATCTTCCATTAAACCAATATCATTAATATCAGGTACTTTCGAACAGCCAATGCCCATCTCTATCCAGCGCACAACGTAACCTAAAATACCTTGCACATTATTGTTAAGCTCATTTGAAACCTGCGCGTCTGTTAATGTCAACCCTTCAGGCATCACTGGTGGAGTAAGTATGTCTGTGATGCTTGCTGGTGGTCGGTTAATGATAGTTTTCTGCTCTTCAAACACATCAACTTGGTGATAATGTAAAGCATGTAATGTCGCTGCAGTCGGTGAAGGTACCCAAGCGGTATTAGCGCCAGATTGTGGGTGTGCTATTTTATCTTTCATCATTTGATTCATTTCATCTGGCATTGCCCACATCCCTTTGCCAATTTGTGCTTTGCCTGAAAAACCACAACGGAGCCCAATTTCAACATTGTTGTTTTCGTAAGCACTGATCCAAGGTTCCTGTTTAATTGCTGATTTTGGATAAAATGCGCCAGCTAACATACTGGTGTGGATTTCATCGCCAGTTCTGTCTAAGAATCCGGTATTGATGAATACCACGCGCGATTTTGCTTCATGAATACATTGTTTTAGGTTTAACGTAGTACGGCGCTCTTCATCCATAATACCTAGCTTGATAGTGTTCTCTGGGAGGTTAAGCATCAGTTCTATGCGACTAAATAGTTCGCAGGTGAAACGCACTTCTTCAGGTCCATGCAGTTTAGGTTTAACGATATAAATACTGCCTGTACGGCTATTTCTAAAGTTATCGTTTTCACCTTTTTGAAGATCGAGGCTAGCAATTAATGCCGTAATCACACCATCAATAATGCCTTCTGGCGCATTATTGCCACTTTCATCTTGTATTAAATCTGTGCCCATCAAATGACCCACATTACGTACTAACAACACTGAGCGACCTGGTACTCGGTAGCTTTCACCAGATTTAGCCGTGAAGTTACGATCGTAATTTAATTTACGTGTTACAGATTGGTTGTCTTTGGTAAATGTCGCCTCAAGCGTTCCTTGCATTAGACCTAACCAATTCCGGTATGCAGCCACTTTGTCGCTACTATCAACGGTTGAAACAGAATCTTCAAAATCCATAATAGTGGTGAGTGCGGATTCCATTTGAATATCATCAAGGCCTGCTTTATCGTTTGCACCGATTTTTCCTGTGCGGTCAATATGCAACCCAACATGTAATCCATTGTTTTTGAGTAATAAGTAATTCGGAGATGTTTTAGAGCCATCAAAGGCAACAAATTGACATGGATTTTTTAAACCTGATTCAGTTCCATCAGATAAAAAAGCCAGTATATGTTGGTAATAAACTAAGTAGCTTGTTACATCATGATGAGAACCCGTTGTTAATGGGAATTGCTCATCTAAAAAATCCTTGGCTTTATTAATAACGGCTTGGCCACGTTGCGGGTTAAATCCTTCTTTATGGGCTAACTCATCGTTATTCGCAATAACATCTGTTCCATAAAAAGCATCGTATAAGCTTCCCCAACGAGCATTAGCTGCATTTAATGCAAAGCGTGCATTGCTCACAGGTACCACCAGTTGTGGACCTGCCATTGTTGATATTTCAGCATCGACATTGTCAGTTTCAATAGTGAAATCATCGATCATTGGAGTGAGGTAACCGATACTTTGTAAAAATGCTTGGTAAGCTTTTGTTGAGTGTTCTGGGCTAATATTATTAGCCAACGTGTTTTCACGATGCCATTGGTCAATTTTATGCTGCATCTGACGGCGTGTATTTAATAGGGCAGTATTTTGATGTGAAAAATCATTAATTAAACAATTTAGATCAGCCCAAAAATGAATACTATTAAGTGAGGTTTGCGGTAAAACTTCATCATTAATAAACTGATAAAATTCAGGATTAGTCAGGCATTGTTTCTCTAGAGGTAAATTCATATTTCGTCTCCTTGATATTATCAATTAACTTTAAAGTAGATATTGAATAACCTTTGAGCGCACATTTATTGAACTTTTGTTGCTCACTTGTTAATCAGTTGTTGTTACTATAAAGAAATAATTTATATAATTTCACAAAGAAAATTACACAGAGTAAATTTTACAAAATGAAAATAAAAAAGAGCTTGGCAAGGCAATCTCATTACTTAGGCACAAAAATACGTAATTTACGTAAACGTAATGGCTTAACCTTGGATGATTTATCTTCGAGATGTATTAAGTTAGATGCAGAATATGCACCTTCTGTTTCTTATTTGTCGATGATCGAACGTGGTAAGCGAGTTCCTAGAGAAGAGATGCTAGAAGTGATTGCGACTGTATTTCAAAAGCAACCAGAATGGTTTTTAGATGACGCGGCTGAAGTACAAGATATTATTCCTACTAAAGGTAACCGAGGTGGTATTCGAGGGATGGCACTCGAGCCTAGTTTTTTATTTTCAAATGAAATTTTACAAATCGCTATTCCAGAAATGTTATCGCAAACTGGGACAACAGGTCGCCAATTCGCACATTTATTAATTCGAGCACATCAAGAACACCATCAAAATCATTTTCCTGATTTAGAGCGATCCGCAGAGGAAGTCGGTTTGAAAAAAATGCCACTTCATGTTGAAGATTTAATTGAAATTACTGAAGCCCGTGGTTTGAAAATAAGCTGGTTTACACGTTTACCTGATAGTGAATATGACAGTAACAATAGTGATAAAATGGTCACCTCTTTTTTTAAACCTCCTCGTACTGTGTACTTAAATAAGATACTGAAAAAAAACATTACGCGACTAAAATATGAACTAGCAGTACATATAGGCCATAATGTTTTACACAATAGTGACGGTGAAAAAAGTATTATGGTGGCAGGGGAGCGTGCTCAATACGATAGCCAACATAATAAAACCAGGTCTTCTAGCCAATTAGACGCCCAAGACATCTTGCATGCGTGGCGTGATTTTGAATGTAGTTTTTTTGCCGCTGCTTTACTTTGTCCTAAAGTGCCGTTTCGACAATTACTTGATCAGCATGGTTATGAGATTGATATTTGTAAAAAAATAGAAGTATCAGAAGCCGTGGTTATGCGACGGATGACGGCGGTTTCTGCTTACCCGCATTGGCACTATTTTGATGCCTATGGGCAAGGTAAATTAAGAGCGGTATACAGAGGGAACGGTATTCCACTGCCCTGGGGAAATATGACCATTGCACATGATCCTTGTAAACATTGGTCTGTGTTTAGAATGTTAGAAAAACAAGCAGAGGGGACGGCGGCGCAGTTTTCGATTTTAACGGAAAATGGCGTTGCGAAAATTTATTGTTGTGAATCTATTAAGGTAAAAGATCTTAATGATGCCAGCCACGTATTGTGTACTGGTATTGAATTAAACTCAGCGATTGATGCTCAAGGACACGACTCTGTTACGTTAGTAGATGAGTTACAAAGGTTATGTGTCGACAATGGTGGATCGAGCAATATCCCAGTTAAAATTAAGAAAATACTCAATAGCGTTGCACGTATTCTTAATATTAATTGGATAGCACGTGGTATTGAGCAAGAAGCCCAGCTTATTTGTGTTCGAGGAGCCGTTTGCCCAAGAAAACCAAGCTGTTACTGCAATTAATAAATATCATTCTCATACTTAACATTTAGCTTCTAGGATTTTAATGAAAAATAAACGTATTGTTAAACATACTCTGTTAGTGCTTTTAACCATGTTATTTGTAACTGGTTGCGTTAGTTGGTTAGCGCCTAATGTAAAATCTGAGTTGGTTGAATTACAAGCCGGTGAGTATCAGCTTGACTCTAAACATGCCGCCTTACTTTTTAAAATTCAGCATTTAGGGTTATCAACTTATGTAGGACGTTTTAATACGTTTGATGCTCAACTTAATTTTGATCCAAAGAATATGGCTGCCGCCTCATTAAAGGCTGTTGTAGATATCAACTCCATTGATGTTAATAATGATGCTTTAAGTGAGACATTACAAAATGATACTTGGTTTAGTAGCACACAATATCCACAAGCATTTTTTGTAAGTCATACCGTGACATTGGTATCTGATACTGTTTTTAACTTTACGGGAGACTTAACATTAAGAGGGGTAACAAAACCTGTCACGTTTAAAGCAACTTTTCATGGTGGTGCAGATAATTGGCTAACAGGTAACTACACTCTTGGTTTTAGCGCTGTAGGCCAAATTAAACGTTCTGATTTTGGCATGGACAGTTATATACCTATTGTCGGCGATCAGATTGATTTAGAAATATATGCTGAGTTTGTCAAATAGCTTTTTCTTCCTATCGAGTGTGAAGGTATTTAGCAGACTTTTATTGTTGCTTACCCAATATTCAAAGCACTCTTTATATTTAACCTTTATATCTATACTAATGTAAATACCAATACCAATACCTATCTCTAAAATAGCTCTTTATTTGTATGACTTATTGTGGGTGGTGAATTAGCCGGTAAAGCATCCTCCTTTAGCTTCTCTCTTTTTAGTTTGTTGTAATAACTTATATGCCTATCTATCAATAAATATAAAGCCATACTTTAAATGATACCTTTAAATAATATCTTGGGTCTTAACTTAAGTGTCTATTTAATATGAGTTTTATATGGGTTGTATCTATTGTAAAGGACGTTTAATGTTGTTTATGTTTTACACCCTAATAACACATTTAATTTCATAATACGATTAACTTCAAACTTTAAAAAAGTAACATTATTTGTTTTACTCAACTTAATTATTGTTTAATAATACTAAAATAATACAAATTAAATGTAAAAGAAGCAATTTTTTGTAGAAAAAGCAGCGCTTAGTAAATAGCGTTAATAAAAGTACTTCAATAAAAGCGCGAGTAAGAATACAAGAATAAAAAAACTCAGCCATTTTATTGAATTTATTGATCACTAGAGGAGAAACTAATGAAAATATTAACATTTGGCGAAATGATGTTACGTCTAAAACCGTTAGCATTCGAACGCATCTTACAAACAAATACTTTTGAGGCAGCTTATGGTGGAGCTGAAGCTAATGTTGCAGTTTCTCTGGCATTATTAGGTCATGACGCCGCTTATTTATCTAAGTTTCCTGAAAATCCATTGGGTGATGCCGCTGTTGGTACATTAAGAAAATTTGGTGTCGATACCAGTCGAACTTTACGTGGTGGTCCAAGATTAGGTATGTATTTCTTTGAAAAAGGTAATGGCGTTAGAGGCACTGGGGTCGTTTATGACCGAGCAGGTAGTTCTATTGCAACCGCAACGAGTGATGAGTTTGATTGGTCTACTTTATTAAAAGATGTGGGGGTTTTCTATTTTTCAGGCATTACGCCAGCGATTTCAAAAGAGTTAGAAATCGCATTAAAAAGTGCATTAGATTATTGTAAAGCCAACAATATTACCGTGGTCTGTGATTTGAACTATCGTGGGAAAATGTGGAAACCAGCACAAGCTCAAGTGGTGATGCATGAATTAATGCCATTCGTTGATGTTTGTGTCGCGAACGATGAAGACTTTGAAGCTATGTTAGGTATTAAAGCTTTTGATGGCGACCTGTCTAATGGTATCTGCCAAATAGAAGATTTCCGTGAAGGGATGAAAGAAATCACTAAACGTTACCCAAATTGTAAAACAGTAGCAAGTGTTCTACGTGATATTAACTCTGTAGAACAAAGTGATTGGATGGCTATTTTATACCAAAATGATCAGTTCTATGACACACCGATACATAATGTAAATGTCATGGAAGGCGTTGCTGCTGGGGATGCTTTTGGGGCCGGCTTATTACACGGTTTGGTTAATAAACTTGAACCACAAGAAACAATTGAATTTGCTATTGCAGCGAGTGTTTTAAAGCTGTCTATTAGTGGTGATTTAAACTTAGTCACTGAACCAGAAATTCGTAGTGCTATGCAAAAAGGTGCGAATGCACGATTGAGTCGTTAATTCGTTAATTCGCTAGTTCGTTTGTTAATAGGTTAATAGATTAATAAGCATCGTTGCAATGATGCTTATTAACTAACGTACCCGAAATAAAAGCATTGATGTAGCAACGCTATATTAATGCTTTCACACTATTTGATTATCTTATCTCTTCTTTTATTTAAAGCTTAATCACTGTTTTTATTAGATCGTCATTTAGGGGGTAGTTTATAGTCTAAGCGATAGATTTATTGGTATGCTTACTTATAAAAGTGATTGTGGACTTAATGAACCATAATGATTGGATTTAGCGTTCCTTTTTCTTCTGCTTTGTTATCTTTATGATTCTTCCATAGTCATTAATCATTAATTTAAATTTGGAAAAAGTCATGTCTCATCAAATAATCAAAGATCTTAATAATCGTTACACAGCTAAACAATATGATTCAGCTAAACGCATTTCAGCGGAAGATATGGACGTGCTTAAAGAAGCTCTTCGTTTATCTGCTTCTTCTATTAACGCGCAACCTTGGAAGTTTATTGTGCTAGAAAGTGACCAAGCAAAAGAGCGTTTTCATGGAACGTTTGCTAATAAGCATCAGTTCAATCAACATCATGCTAAACAAGCATCACATACTATTTTATTTGCTCATAATCCTAATTTTACTAAAGATGATTATAGAAAAGTGGTTGATGTTGAAGTCTCTTCAGGTCATTTACCTGCAGAAAGATATGATGCTATGTTAGACGGTGCTTTCGGTTTTGTTGAATCAAATACTGATGAAAAAGGGTTTAATGGACATTGGACAAAAGCACAAACGTATATTGCGCTTGGTAATGCGTTGCACGTGTTAGCGCGTTTAGGTATTGACTCTACGCCTATGGAAGGTGTTGATGCAGAACTCATCGGCGAAACGTTTAAAGACGAATTAAATGGTTATGTTTGTGATGTTGCGTTAGCGATTGGTTACCATAAAGGTGGTGAAGATTATAACCACGGCTTACAAAAAGCACGTTTACCTGCTGAAGATGTTATTACTGTTCTTTAATGCTTCACTTTAAATAGCATTTTAAAACAGTCCTTTACAACAGATTTTTGCAATATTTTTTTATAATAGAGCCTCATAATAGATCGCTAAATAACATGCTAATATTTTAGAGCTAAAGTGAAGTTAAAAACTGGCTAGGTATTTACCTGGCCTTTTTTATACTTAATTATTTTAGATGGACTTGATCAGTGCAAACTCTGGGAGTATGTTACGCGCTAGTGATACAAAACCAGATTTTTATAAGCGACTCTGGCTATTTTCATCCATAAAATAGCTTACTGTTATAATGGTAAATCCCATAAATTAAGGTTTCATATGTTTAGTCAATACCAGCAGCAATGTGAAGAATTTATTGTCGCGAATATGAAAACCGATTTAGCACATGACCTATTACATGTTAAACGTGTGGTGGCATTGGCGACTCAAATTGCTAAAGGAGAACAGGCTGAATTGAATGTTGTTTTACCTGCCGCTTGGTTACATGATTGTTTGAGTTACCCGAAAAACCATGCATTACGATCATTGAGCTCCTTACATGCTGCAGATAAAGCGATTATTTTTTTACGCAGTATTGATTACCCTGAACAGTATTTATTAGCTATTCATCATGCTATTTCTGCACATAGTGTCAGTGGTGGGTTAGTAGCTGATACACTTGAAGCTAAAATTGTACAGGATGCCGATAGATTAGATGCATTAGGCGCAATTGGTATTGCCCGTTGTATCCAAGTTAGTAGCCAATTACAGCGACCTTTATATTCACCTGAAGATGCTTTTGCGGTAGATCGAGAAGTGGATGATCAGAGGTTTACGATAGATCACTTTTATAAAAAACTATTAACACTAGCTGCTTCAATGAATACTGAGCTAGGCAAAGAGATAGCTCTTCAACGTACTCGGTTTATGGAGAGTTACTTAAAGCAATTAGCGTTAGAAGTTTAAATCTAAATCTAAATCTATACCTACCCCTATCCCTACCCCTAAATCTAACCCTATACCCGTTATCATTCAAAGTGCAAAATTCAGCAAGCGGTGAAATGAACAGATGCTAGGCAGAAAGAGGAATATCTAACGAGTTAAATCGGCTCTTTCAACAACTAAGATGTTTACTTCATAGCTTGGTCTCTGGGTAGTTAGCTTGAAAGCCAACTCTCCATTACAACTTTCGATAAGAGCTCGCCATTGTCATTATGTTGTGCCTTGATTTGGAGTTTAAGCTCAAAGCTCCTTGAGCGGTAATGGGTATAGATACATATAATACCAATCACACTAATTAAGTTATCTATTTTACTTGTTAAAATAACTTATTTCTTCGTTGTAAATTTCGTAAAGGGAACAACCATTTAGCTCAATTTTCGCCTTGAACTAACTCATTTTTCCTGCGCAAAATTTAGATCACTTATTTAATGTAATCGGTATAATTATTTATTTAAATTCAAGTGATTAAGTGCCTGTTAACTGCTTAGTACAAAGTGCTATTAAATTACAAAATGGCTTGATACTTGTCTTTTATTTGTGTTTAAAAGTAAAAAATTGCCCATAATTAATGATCCTTTTCTGGTGTTATTTTTGATTTTTCTTCTCTTTCTCTTAGGTCAAATATCATTATTTATTCTAAATAGAGATAAATAATCGTATTTAAAATGAGCCTAAGAGATAAATTTTCGAAGGTCATCAATTATAAATTGACAAATTAGTTGCCTAGGCAGTAACATATTTTTATTGTTAGTTGCCTAGGCAAGTAAGTGAGAGAAAAATGCATAGCTTAAATACTAAATCATTAGGTATTCCATTAGGGAAACTAATAGGTTTAGTTAATCTTCATAAAGAACAATTACTAAATCAATATCTTGCTCCTTTGGGGATGTCATCGGCACAATTTAAAGTGTTAGTGGCTATCCATTACTACGAGATGAATTCCCCAGCTGAAATATGTAAATATCTAAACATTAACGCAGGTTCAATGACCAGAATGGTCGAGCGTTTAGTTAAAAAAATTTTAATAGAAAAGCAGCCGAATCTAGAAGATAAACGCAGTGTGTTATTAAACTTGACTCCTACTGGTGAGTCTTTGTTAACGCAATGCATGGACACAATGGAAAATGATGTAGGGCCGTTACTCATTGGTGATCTCTCTCCAAAAGAAGTAGATCAACTTAGTCAATTATTGACACGTTTATTACCTTAGTTTTCTTCATTTTTCATTCAGATTTAAGCTAATCTGAACCTTTAACCTTTAACCTTTAACCTTTAACCTATAAATAATATGATGAGTAAGTCGATCATGGAAAATACAGCTACTAGTACAACTAACACAACCCCTAGTGATGCTAAAAGCAAACGTAAAACCTCTTTTGTTATATTATTTATCACGTTGCTTGTTATCGGTGTCGCGTGGTTTGCCTATTATGAGGTTTATGCTAAATATTCAGAAGAGACAGATGATGCTTATGTTAATGGTGATTTAGTGGTTATTTCACCGCAAATTTCAGGAACTGTTACCACGGTGCTAGCTGATCAAGGTGACTACGTTGAAAAAGGTCAGGTCATTGTCACTTTAGATTCGAGTGATACTAAAATTGCGTTGCAGGAAGCTGAAGCTAAATTAGGGATTGCAGTACGAGAAGTACGTAGTTTATATGCGGCAGCTGATAACGAAAAAGCAAAAATGCAATCGAGTAAAGTTGCCTATCGACAAGCCGTTAATGATTATAAACGCCGTCAAAATATAGCTAAAGCAGGTGCTATTTCAAAAGAAGATTTAACGCATTACCAAGATTTAGTTGATACAACTAATAGTGCTTATTTAGCATCACAAGAAGCGTTTAAAATGACATTAGCATTAGTTGATAATACCGTAATAGAGAATCACCCTGCAATAAAGTGGGCTGTAGCGGGGGTGCGTAAAAGCTACCTTGATAATATGCGCACAAACATTGTTGCGCCAGTGAGTGGTTATGTTGCTAAACGAGCAGTGCAATTAGGGACTCAAGTGCAACCAAGTAGTCAGTTAATGGTGATTGTGCCGTTGCATGATGTTTGGGTAGATGCGAATTTTAAAGAAAGTCAGATGAAAGATATGCGTATCGGGCAAAAGGTTACGTTAGTATCTGATCTTTATGGTGAAGACGTTAAATATAAAGGGGAAGTAGAAAGTCTTGGCATTGGAACTGGCAGTGCATTTTCATTATTACCTGCGCAAAATGCCAGCGGTAACTGGATCAAAATAGTACAACGTTTACCGGTTAAAATTCATTTAGAAGAAGATAACCAAGCAGAATTCCCGTTAAGAATTGGCCTTTCTATGGTTGCTACAGTAGATATTGAAGATACGACCGGTAATGTACTATCTCAACATGTTCAACAGGAAGCGCGTCTTGATACTAATGTTTATCAAAAATCATTAGAGGAGGCGGATAAGCTAGTCGCCAAGATCCTGCACAATAATGTCGGTGTTACTCTTCCTGAAGAAAAATAGAGGCAGTTATGCAGGATCAAACCTATAAGCCGCCAAGTTTAACATTAGCGGTTATTGCTTTAGCGTTAGCGACATTTATGCAAGTACTCGATAGTACCATTGCCAATGTTGCTTTACCTACGATTGCCGGTAGTTTAGGTGTCAGTTCAGAACAGAGCACCTGGATTATTACGTCATTTGCCGTCTGTAATGCCATTGCGTTACCGCTGACGGGGTGGCTTTCTCGTCGTATTGGGCAACTTAGATTATTTATCGTTTCCGTTTCATTATTTACGTTAACTTCTTTTTTATGCGGTATCGCAACCAGTATGCCTGAGTTGATCGCTTTTAGAGCGTTACAAGGTTTCTTTGCTGGACCGATGTTTCCTATGTGTCAGACCTTGTTACTTGCTATTTTTCCCTCTGTAAAACGTGGGGCAGCATTAGCATTGATTTCTATGGTTACCGTGGTCGCTCCTATTGTTGGACCCATAACAGGTGGTTGGATCACTGATAACTATTCTTGGCCTTGGATATTTTTTATTAATATTCCTATTGGTATTTTCTGTTGTGTCGCCGTATGGCAACAATTGAAAGGACGCGTTGATACTATCGCTAAAATGCCCATTGATTTTATTGGTATTGCTTTGCTTGTGTTAGGTGTTGGACTGTTACAAGTAGTGCTAGACCTTGGTAATAATGCTGATTGGTTCGAATCCACTCAAATCATTATCATGACTTGTATTTCTGTCGTGGCGTTAATTTCTTTTGTGATTTGGGAATTAACTGAAAAAAATCCTATTGTGAATCTATACCTGTTTAAAGATCGTAACTACACCTTTGGTACGATTGCATTGGTACTTAGTTATGCTGCCTTTTTTGCTATTAATGTTATTTTGCCACAGTGGTTACAAATCTACATGGGTTACACGGCTATTTGGGCGGGACTTGCTTCAGCACCGATGGGCATTTTACCGTTAATATTTGCACCGTTAATTGGTAAATATGCACATAAAATGGATATGCGGATTTTAGCCAGCATCTCTTTTGTTGTAATAGGTCTCTCTTGTTTCCTTCGTGCTAACTTTAATACTTCTGTCGACTTTGCTTCTGTTGCTGAAGTGCAGTTATTTATGGGTATTGGTATTGCTTTCATGTTTATGCCATTGACGACTATTTTCTTGTCTAACTTAAACCATGAGCAAGTTGCAGATGCTTCAGGCTTAACTACTTTCCTACGTGTATTAGGGGCAAGTTTTGCTTCTTCATTAACGACTTGGATATGGAATCGTCGTGCGGATTTTCATCATGCAAACTTGAGTGAACACGTGAATATCTATAATCCTGGCGCGGTAGAGTATTTAGATAAAATGGGCGGCGCTACGCAGACAAACCTTGCATCGGTTAATTCAGTGGTGACATCGCAATCCTATATGATGTCGTTAAATGATTACTTTTATATGTTAGGTATTTTATTCTTTGTATTAATTGGGATTGTTTGGTTTAGTAAAGGGCCTTTTATAAAGTCTTCTAGCTCGACGTCAGATCCTAAACTACCTACAACTGAAGCTTCTGCTGGGCATTAATCGATGACATAGACTATTTAGCCTTTATATTTTTGATGTCACTTTTGTCTAATGGCGTTATGCTAACTCAAACTTTGTAAGCTATTGAATATAAAATAGATTGATTAAACATGATTAAGAAGACTCTTAAGAACAAGGCTCTATAAAGTATTAATTAGCACGTTATGCCCAGTAATATATTCTATACAGTATAAATAGAGGAAATAATTTTATGACCGATTTAGAACAACAATTAGCTTTTATTATTGAAATTGACAAACTAAAAGCCGTTTATCGTCAAACCACTGTCAAAGAAGATAAAGATAGATATGAGAATAGTGCAGAGCATAGCTGGCACATCACATTAACGGCACAGTTATTACAAGATTATGCAGAACAACCTGTTGATATTAGTCGTGTCGTTAAAATGTTATTGATTCACGATATTATTGAAATTGATGCCGGTGACTTATTTGCTTTTGCCGCATCACAAGATCATGAGCAACAAGCATTAAAAGAAGAAAAAGCCGCTCAACGTTTATTTGGTCTATTACCAGCAGCCCAACATGAGCATTATAAAGCGCTGTGGTTTGAGTTTGAAGAAGCAAAAACAAATGATGCACAATTTGCAAAAGCGATGGATAGAATATTGCCGTTAGTACAAAACATGAATAATCAAGGTGGTAGCTGGGCTAAGCATAAAATTAGCCAATCACAAGTATTAGAGCGTAATAAATACCTCGAATTCATGGCACCTAAATTATGGCAATATGTTTTGGAACAGACCAATACTGCCGTTGCAAAAGGGTGGTTGTTGTAATCATTAATATTTATGCTTCGTGAGGGAATCTCTTTTAGTGTTAACACTGAAAATGGACTCAACCACGAAGTTGTTTCACGTGTTAAACATTAAACATTAAACATTAAACATAAAATATAAACGTAAAAAGCAAAGGTAAGTATTAAGCTAACTTCATACTGTTAATCTATTATTTTATGTACTCTTCTTTTCTTTCACTCTTTTATTTTCATTTATATTTATTATGGCGCTAACTAACATTATTATTTATGCCTCTCTGATTTTTCTCTTGTAGCTTTCACACTTTGTCCGATGTATTGTTGATCGTTGTTTTACTTTTAAATAAATAAAGTAAGCAACTTATTTGAACAACATGTTACGCAAAATGTAATCCGTAAAAGAGAGATAATATGACCAATAAAGTCGATGCGATTAAGCCTACTGCTGATATTCAACTTCATGTACATGAAACCCATGGGCATCAACGTGAAGATAAATATTTTTGGTTACGTGATGATAATCGAGAAGATCCAAAGGTGCTGGCTTATTTAGAAGAAGAAAATAATTATACAGAACAGCAAATGGCCCCTTTGGCTGATCTACAACAAAACTTATACGATGAAATGGTAGCAAGGCAAGAGCCAGAACTAGAGTCAGTGCCTTATTTCAAGAAAGGTTTTTGGTACACCTCTCGTTATGATGAAGGTAAAGACTACAGTGTCTATTCTCGTCGTAAAGGTGCATTAGAAGCTGAAGAAGAGATCTTTTTTGATTGTAATGAACGCGCTGAAGGATTTTCTTATTATCAATTGGGTGATTTAAGTCTGTCACCCAATTCAATGTTATTAGCGTTTACTGAAGATACCGTTAGTCGTCGTCAATACACATTACGTTTTAAAGACTTAGCCACCAATGAAATATTGAGTGAAAGTATTGAAGATGTCACAGATGTGGTGTGGGCAAATGATAATAAAACATTATTTTATGTTAAACAGCATCCGCAAACTTTACTTTCATATCAAGTTTATCGTCATATATTAGGTGATTCTTCTGCTAACGATGAGCTTATTTATGAAGAGAAAGATGATACTTTCTACCTTAATTTATATAAAACGCGTTCAGAAGATTATTTAGTTATTTGTGCTGATAGTACGATGACCTCTGAGTGTCTGATTTTAGATGCAAACCAACCGCAACAAAACTTTACCTGCTTTTTACCAAGACAAAAAGATCACGAATACAGCGTTGATCATTTCCAAGATAAGTTCTTTATTCGAAGTAACTATAGCGGTAAAAACTTCGCGTTACATACACTTGGATCTGATGTTGAAACCTTCCAAGTTGTTGCGCCAAGTGAATGGCAAACATTAGTCCCTGCAAGAGAAAAGGTACTGCTTGAAGGTTATGAACTAATGGATGATTGGTTAGTGGTTGAAGAGCGTTCATTGGGCTTACCGGTTCTACGCCAAATTCATTTTAAAACGGGTGAGTCACGAGAACTGACTTTTAATGATCCTGTTTATACTGTGTTTAGTCATTATAATCCGCAGTCAAATAGCACTAAGTTTCGTTACCAATATACTTCATTCACAACACCTTCAAGTGTCTATGAGTTAGACCTTGATAGCGGTGAAACAACGTTATTAAAACAAAGCAAGGTCATGGGCGATTTTGATAGTCAAGATTACCAAAGTGAACGAGTTTGGGTAACGGCTAGAGATGGCGTGGAAGTGCCTGTTTCATTAGTTTATAAGCATGCTTTATTTAATCATAACAATCCATTGTTGGTTTATGCTTATGGTTCATACGGACATAGTTTAGATATTGGTTTTAGTTCTGCTAACTTAAGTTTGTTAGACCGTGGTTTTGTCTATGCCGTCGCACATGTTCGAGGTGGTGAAGAACTTGGACGAGATTGGTATGAACAAGGTAAGTTACTGCAAAAGAAAAATACCTTTAATGACTTTGTTGATGTTTCAAAAGCGTTAGTCGAAAAAGACTATGGCGCAAAAGATAACGTTTTTGCAATGGGAGGAAGTGCTGGTGGATTGTTAATGGGAGCCATCGTCAATCAAGCACCTGAACTGTATCGCGGTGTTGTTGCCGCAGTTCCTTTTGTAGATGTCGTGTCGACAATGTTGGATGACACTATTCCATTAACAACGGGCGAATATGATGAATGGGGTAACCCCAATGATCCTGAATATTATCATTATATACTCAGCTATAGCCCTTATGATCAAGTGTCTGCCCAAGCTTATCCAAACATGTTAGTGACAACGGGTTTACATGATTCACAGGTTCAATACTGGGAGCCTGCTAAGTGGGTTGCTAAGCTACGTGAAATCAAAACCGATGATAATCAATTATTATTATATACCGACATGGAAGCCGGACATGGTGGTAAGTCAGGGCGCTTTAAGCACTTTGAAGATATTGCGAGAGAGTTTGCTTTCTTGATTGATTTAGCAAGTTAAGAAGTTAACTCATAAATAGTTGTTGAGGCTAGAAGTGAACGTATTGTAAAAATGAATACATTGCTGAAGTAAAATATCTTATAGAAACTGACTTACCGTTTTGGTAAGTCAGTTTTTTATTTAGCTAGTCAGTTTATTTAGTCAGAAATTTACTCGCCGTAAATATCAAAACTAAAGTATTTAGCTGCGATTTTATCGTAAGTTCCATTTTTACGGATTTCAGCTATCGCGGTATTGAATTTTTCCGCTAGCTTCTTATCTTGTTTACGTAACGCTAATGCCGTGCCTTCACCAACGTAAGCTTTGTCTGTTACTAATTTGCCTTTTAAAGCAAAGTTAGCGCCATTGTCTTTTTGTAAGAAAGCTAACACTAACTGATCTGAGTTAGCGAATGCTGCATCTAAACGGCCATTTTCTAAATCAATGTAAACTTGATCTTGTCCTGTATAACGTTTAATTTCCGCAACGTCACCGTACACATCGGTTACATAATTATCATGTATTGTACCAACTTGAACGCCAATCACTTTGCCTTTCAAACCTGCTTTATCAATGGTAAAGGTTGCTGTTTTAGCTGCTACAAAGCTAGCAGGTGTTTGATAGTATTTATCAGTAAACAGTACGCGTTTTTGACGTTCTTCTGTAATACGCATAGAAGCCATGATCACATCTGATTTTCTTGATAATAATCCCGGGATTAAACCATCCCATGCAAGCGTGACCCATTCACATTTTAGTGCAGCTTGAGCACATAAAGCATCTGCAATTTCTATATCAAAGCCAATAGGTTTACCGTCTGAATTTTTGTAGTTAAATGGTGGGTAAGTAAAATCAGAAGATAAACGAACGGCCTTTGATTCTGCTGCCTGTAATGGGGTCATAAATATTGATGACAATAATGTTGATGATAATAGTACTGCTATTTTTAACGATTTCATCGTAAGTTCCTTTTAGAGATATTGTTAATTGTTATAAATGGTTAATTTAAGTTTTTTAGAGCGTTTAAGGTTTCAAGCATGCTTTCTTTAGATCCAATAGTAATACGAATACAATCATTTAAAGCAGGCTCATGGATTTGATTTCGCGTTACAATGCCTTGTTCAATAAGGTACTGATAACTGTTTACATTATTACTAAATCGAATCAAAACAAAGTTGGTTTCACTACCAAATACATGCTGTACAGAATCTAATAACATTAGCTGACCTTTAAACCATTCACGTACTTGTATAAGTTTACTTGTTTGTTGTTGCATAAGGTGTAGTCCATTTTGAGACAATGCTTTTAGTGCAATCTCTGCCGTCGGATCTGCAATTGGGTACGGTGCAATCAGACGATTGATATAAGCCATGACACTGGTGTCTGCGAGTAAAAAACCACAGCGAATCGCAGCCAATCCAAAGGCTTTTGATAAGGTGCGTATAACAATTAAGTGCGGATATTTATGCATTAAATGTAATGCACTGCCATGCTTTGAAAATTCAATATAAGCTTCATCAACCACCACTAATGTAGAATCTTTACTCGCTTCTAATAGGTCAACAATATCGGCTTCATTAATGCCATTACCCGTTGGGTTATTAGGGGAGCATAAAAATAGTAAGGTGCTGCTTGGTAACTGTTTTTTAATGTTTTCTACATCAAGTTGAAAGTTTTCTAATAATGGTACTTTACAGGTTTTTACAGAAAATGAATCAGCACAAAACTCATACATGCCATAAGTGGGAGGGCATATAATGATTTGATCGTTGCCCGGACTACAGAAAGTACGAACCAATAAATCAATGGCTTCGTCTGCGCCGCGTACAGCGACTATTTCACAATCTAGTTTGCCCGATTGTTGTTCGCAGTAGTTGAGGTAAGCTTGTGCCGTATCATGAGGTAAAAAATCAGGATAACGATGGTAGTGATCATTACTACCTTGGCTTAAATCTCCATATTGAGCACAGGTTTCAAGTTCATTCGCATTTAGCCATAAATGCCCATTGCCACCAAGGCGACGTGCAGATTGATAAGGGATAAGCTTTTGTACTGCGCTAGGGACTAATTTTGATGCTAATGATTGCATTGACCAACTTCCAACTTAAATAAAAATACAGTGTTATAAATAATTGAATATTTACGCTTTAAATTAGAATAATTATTCATTTTTATTGTTGGCTTGATTAAAGCAAATCTTCATTGAAAGATGAAACGAAAAATAGGTATACTAGCTATGAATAAAAATCATAGCTAGTTATGTGAAAGAAGCATAATCGGTTACATGTTCGTTCTATTTGCATCAGTCAGTACGAGATAATAATGAATAATCGTTTACCTTCCACTAAAGAGATGCAGGCCTTCATTGTGACTGCGGAGCAACTAAAATTCACACTAGCAGCGCAAATATTGAATGTGACCCAAGGTGCGGTTAGTCGACAAATTATCTCTTTAGAAAAAAAGCTTGATATCACTTTATTTCATCGACATGCGAGAGGGTTAAGCTTAACCGAGAAAGGCCTGTGCTTTTTACCGTTAATAAAACAAGTACTTCAACAAATGAAAAGCGCTGTTGAACAAGTTTCAGCTATAAAACCTATCATTAAATTAAAAGCACCTAGCTGTATTACCACTTGGTTACTGCCAAAGGTGATGGCTTTTCAACAAGCCTATCCCGAGATAAAAGTAGAGCTGACCTCTTCCATTAAACATGATATTAATTTCTCGTCAGAATCCTTCGATGCGGCTATTTGTTATTGCACTGAGATAAAAGATAAAAGCTTAACTAGCGATTTATTGTTCGAGGAAATATTAACGCCCGTATGTGCATCTTCCTTATTGCCTGAAGGAACAACTCAGCTGAGCATAAATGAAATGAAAAATATGCCATGGTTGCATTCCACACCACAGCAAAGTGATTGGTCTTTATGGTTAACTCATGCCAATAGTGCTTCATTAGTTTCAAAGCATAATCAACACTTTGCGACTTTGGATGTTGCTGTGAGTGCTGCCAAGCAAGGGTTTGGTATTAGCATTGGTGATCTTGTGTTAGCTTCGTTAGATGTGGAATCTGGTGCACTAGTGATGCCGCATTCATTACAGGTAAAATCAGGTAAAGGTTATTATTTAGCAAGTTCAAAAACATCTAACAATTTGTCATTACCCATATTAGTCGCTTGGCTTCTAGAGCACACTAGATAATTAATGGGATAATACCAATCACACTAATTAACATCTTTTGGTTAATTATCCGATAGATGATTAACGAAGTTAATCTTCGAAAGGCTCAATTTACACCTTGAATTGAACTGTTTTTCCAGCGCAAAAATTTAGATTACATATTTAATGTAATAAGTATAACTTCCTGACATCAAACCCATGACTGAGCATAAAATGGCATAAACAAAGAGACCTGAGTAGAACAGAGAGGGTGACTAAATGTTGTTTGATAAAGGTGAGTCTTACACTTATAAATAATAGACTTATAAATAATACACTTATAAATAATACACTTATAGATAATTCGTTTTAATAGATAATTAAAATACGAACAATAATTACTGAGGTTGGTATTAACAGCCCTAAAACAAAAAAAGCCCGAGAACAATAAATTGCCTCGGGCTTTTTTATGCTAGCTGAAAAGTTTATTCAACAGAATCTTCACGTGGAGTACGTTCGTTTGCTTCACGTACTTTTAATGAACGTTCTTGGAACTCTTGCTCATTTAATGCTTCAATTGCATTTGCTGCATCGCTTTCTGGCATTTCAACAAAACCAAAACCACGGCGTTTACCTGTGTGTTTGTCTTTCATTAAACGTACTGAAATAACTTTACCGTGTTCTGCAAATAATGTGCGAATAGCCATTTCGTTTGCGCGGTAAGGTAAGTTACCAACATATAGTGTTGTCGTTGCAAAATCAGCTTCAGGCGCTGTTGCTGTTGTAGTCGTTTTGCTTGTATTTGCAAATTGAATAAGAAAACCAACTATCACTGCACCAGCGGCGAATAACATCGCGCCATTTAGGCTGATTGAAAGTAGGGTGATGGCAGCTGCACCAATAACGGCAACTGCAACAGAAAGCAACACTGGAGTGTTTGACTTCATAATTTAATAACCTCAAAAATAATAAAAGAAAAGAACTAGAAACGTAAGCGTAGATTCGATATCCCGAAAATAGCTCATAATGCTTTTTTGAGAATGGTGGCATAATCCCTGCCATTATCAATCCATGAAAAGCAAGCTCTATTGTATGTCAAAAAAACTAATTAGCGTTAATAGATTGCTTGATCATCTTTGATCTTGTTGAAGAAAAGTTAAAAATGTGAGGAAAGCCTCGCTGTTTGTGAGGGAAATGTGACCATTTAGTGCTGATTTTTTGTTCTCAATATCTTTTTGAAGATAAATGTTTACTTTTTATTCTGACAAAAAATATAACAAGCAGTTAACTGCTAAAGCATTACGACGATAGGTGTTTAAAGATGGAGATTAAAACAGAAATTCGCTAGAATGCACGGCAATTAAGATGCGTAAATTAGGCGTGTTAAAACTAGACATCAAAAGTAAGCATTAAAGTTACTAAAAGCGTACAGTAAATTGCGTTTAAGTTAGCTGCGATAAAGTGGTAATTAAAAATGATCAACCTGTATCGCAATGCAATATGTAGTCACTAATAAGGTATTAAAAGTATTCATGAAAAATATTCGTAACTTTTCAATTATTGCCCATATCGACCATGGTAAATCAACATTGTCAGATCGTTTAATCAGCACTTGTGGTGGTTTAACTGAGCGTGAAATGGCCGCGCAAGTAACTGATTCTATGGATATCGAACGCGAGCGTGGGATTACCATCAAAGCGCAAAGTGTCACGTTAGATTATAAAGCGAAAGACGGTGAAACTTACCAATTAAACTTTATCGACACACCAGGACACGTAGATTTCTCTTATGAAGTATCACGTTCTTTAGCGGCTTGTGAAGGTGCTTTATTAGTAGTTGATGCCGGTCAAGGCGTAGAAGCGCAAACACTAGCAAACTGTTATACCGCATTAGAAATGGACTTAGAAGTTGTCCCAATCTTAAATAAGATCGATTTACCGGCAGCAGAACCTGATCGTGTTGCTGAAGAAATTGAAGACATTGTGGGTATCGATGCTACAGACGCAGTGCGTTGCTCTGCTAAAACTGGTTTAGGTATTGATTTAGTATTAGAAGAAATCGTACGTATGATCCCGCCGCCAGAAGGGGATCTAGATGGTCCTCTGCAGGCATTAATTATCGACTCATGGTTTGATAACTATCAAGGTGTTGTTTCATTGGTACGTATCAAGCACGGTCAAATTAAAGTCGGCGATAGAATGAAAGTAATGACCACAGGTCAAGTTCATTTAGTGACTAAAGTGGGGTACTTTACGCCAAAACAGAAAGAAACAGGTATTTTAAAAGCCGGTGAAGTTGGTTATGTTATTTCTGGTATTAAAGATATTTTAGGCGCACCAGTAGGGGATACGTTAACACTTGCTGATAACCCATCACCAAAAGCATTACCTGGTTTTAAACGTGTTCAACCACAGGTTTACGCTGGTTTATTCCCAGTAAGCTCTGACGATTATGAAAACTTCCGTGATGCGCTGGGTAAATTAAGTATTAATGATGCGTCATTATTGTATGAACCAGAGAACTCGTCGGCACTAGGGTTTGGTTTCCGTTGTGGTTTCTTAGGTTTACTACACATGGAAATCATTCAAGAGCGTTTAGAGCGTGAATACGATATTGATTTGATTACAACAGCACCGACCGTAATTTATGAAGTTGAAAAAAATAACAACGAAATTGAATACGTAGATAGCCCTGCTAAATTACCAGCAACAAATGATATTAAAGAGATCCGCGAGCCAATTGCTGAGTGTAATATTTTAGTACCTCAAGCTTATTTAGGTAACGTAATCACTTTATGTATTAACAAACGTGGTGTACAAACTAAAATGGCTTATCACGGTAACCAAGTCGCATTAACTTACGAGATCCCAATGGGTGAAGTAGTCATGGACTTCTTTGACCGTTTAAAATCAACGAGCCGTGGTTATGCGTCATTGGAATATAACTTCATTCGTTTCCAATTAGCTGAAATGGTGCGTGTTGATGTCATGATCAATGGTGATCGTGTTGATGCATTAGCATTGATTACACATCGTGATAATGCAGAAGGTTACGGGCGTGAATTAGTAGAGAAAATGAAAGAATTGATTCCTCGTCAAATGTTTAATATTGCAATACAAGCTGCGATTGGTAGTAAAATTATTGCCCGTTCAACGGTTAAGCAATTAACTAAAAACGTATTGGCAAAATGTTACGGTGGTGATATCAGCCGTAAGAAAAAACTGTTGAAGAAACAGAAAGAAGGTAAGAAGCGAATGAAGTCTGTTGGTAACGTTGATGTTCCTCAAGAGGCTTTCTTAGCGGTGTTACATATCGGTAAAGATAAGTAGTGTTTGATTACTAATTCTTTTGAGTTTGATGATAGAAAATAGTAATTAAAAAATGTTAATGCGCTGGTGTCTAACCCGCGCATTTTGTATTTTAAACGAGTCATATTAGTTAAAATCCATTAATTAATATGATTTATAAGTGGATAGGAAAAAAAATGGCAAATTCATTTGCATTGATATTAGTAATTTTGACCTTAGTAACCGGTCTAGTTTGGGTTTTCGATAAAATTAAATGGGCTAAAAAACGTAAGCAGGCTTATGCCGATTTACAAGCTCAATCTGAGATTGAGTTAGACGATAAAACACTAGCAAAAATGGTTCCTGAAAATCCAATTATTGAAAATGCACGTAGTTTATTTCCAGTTATCGCAACCGTCTTTATCTTGCGTTCTTTTATTTATGAACCGTTTCAAATTCCATCGGGTTCAATGATGCCAACGCTGCTCGTTGGTGATTTCATTTTAGTTGAAAAATTCTCATACGGTATTAAAGAGCCGGTTTGGCAAACAACATTAATCCCAACTGGTCACCCTGAACGCGGTGATGTTGCGGTATTTAAATACCCTGAAGATCAACGTGTAGACTTCATCAAGCGTGTTGTTGGTTTACCGGGCGATAAGATAGTTTATAAAGATAAAGAATTATATATCGTACCTGCATGTGGTGACGCAAGCTGTGGTGATTACAAGAAATTAGATACCTCGTTCATCGGCGATCAAGATTTCAAACATGAAAGCAACACCGTAAAAGTTTACTCTGAAGTCTTAGGCGATGTTGAGCATCAACTATTGATTAATCCTTTGCGCAGAGAACAAACACAAGCTTATTACCAACAAAAAGAACCATTAACGGCAACCTATGAGTGGGTTGTACCTGAGGGGAACTATTTTGTAATGGGTGATAACCGTGATAATAGTCGCGATAGTCGTTTCTGGGGATTTGTGCCTGAGCGTAATCTAGTCGGTAAAGCCGTTGCTAAATGGATTAGTTTTGAATTTGACCGTGATACGAGCGACTTTTTACCTAATTGGGTTCCAAGTAATGTACGTTTTGAACGTATAGGTAGCATCAAATGAAGATGAAAGAAGAAGAATTAAAACGTTTAGAGAAACGTATCGGTTACGAATTTTCAGATTTTTCATTATTAAAGCAAGCTTTAACACACCGAAGTGCACTTGGTTTACATAATGAACGTTTAGAGTTTTTAGGCGATTCAATTTTAAGTTTTGCTATCTCAACTGATTTATATAAACGCTTTCCTAAAGTTGATGAAGGCGATTTAAGCCGTATGCGTGCGACCTTAGTTTGTGGAAAAATGTTATCAGAAGTAGGGCGTGAATTTGTATTGAGTGATTGCTTGATCTTAGGGCCAGGCGAATTAAAGAGTGGTGGCTTCCGTCGTGATTCAATTATCGCTGATGGCGTTGAAGCTATTATTGGTGCTGTTTTCTTAGATTCTAATATCGATGTGGTGAATAAATTAGTATTAAGTTGGTTTGAAAGCCGTCTTAATACCATTCAACCAGGTATTGGCCAAAAAGATCCTAAGACACGTTTACAAGAGCATTTACAATCTCGTAAACAGCCTTTACCACTTTATGAAGTGCTTGATGTTAAAGGTGAAGCTCACAATCAACAATTCACTATGAGCTGTGAAATTGAAGGTATGCAACAAGTACAAGGCAAGGGTACAAGTCGCCGTAAAGCTGAGCAAGTTGCTGCACAAACTATGTTAACCGCATTGTTAGGTGACAAATAATGTTACTTCTTAATGCTATTTATTTACCTGTATTATTAACTTTAACTTTCATCTATTTAGGAGCTAAATAATGACACAAAAATGTGGCTTAGTCGCAATCGTCGGGCGTCCTAATGTAGGGAAATCAACGCTTATTAATGCATTGCTTGGTCAAAAAGTAAGTATTACTTCACGTAAAGCACAAACAACGCGTCACCGTATTCTTGGGATCGATACTGATGGTGATTATCAAACCATCTTTGTTGATACACCTGGATTACATATTGAAGAAAAACGTGCCATTAACCGTTTAATGAATCGTGCCGCATCAAGCTCAATCAATGATGTAGAAATGATTGTGTTTGTAGTTGAAGGGACACATTGGACTGCTGATGATGAAATGGTATTGAGAAAGTTTGAATACCTAAAATGCCCTGTTATTTTAGCCGTTAATAAGATTGATAACGTCGAAGATAAAGAATTATTATTACCGCATTTACAGAAGATCGGTAAGCTTTATAACTTTGCACATATTTTGCCGATGTCAGCTAAATCGGGTGATAACGTTGAAAAAATTCGTGAATGGGCTAAAGGCGTTTTACCTGAATCTGAGTTTTATTTCCCAGAAGATTACATTACAGATCGTTCTTCACGTTTCATGGCGTCTGAAATTGTACGTGAAAAGTTAATGCGTTTTTTAGGTGATGAATTACCGTATTCAGTCACCGTTGAAATTGAACAATTTAAACAAAAAGCCAATGGCGTTTTGCATATTAATGCCCTGATCTTAGTAGAGCGTGATGGTCAAAAACGTATGGTTATCGGTAATAAAGGCGAAAAGCTGAAAGCGATAGGTATGCAAGCACGAATCGATATGGAAGAGTTATTTGACTCTAAAGTATTCCTAGAAATTTGGGTTAAAGTTAAATCTGGTTGGGCTGATGACGATCGTGCATTACGTTCATTGGGTTATGGCGATGATTATAACGGTTAATAGACGTTAATAGGTCTTAGCTTAGCCATTTACTGGCAAGTTTTGACCTTCCATAATGGTTATTTTCCGCTTATAGAGGCTATTTAATGTCTATTGAGTGCCACAATGCTTTTATACTTCACCGTCGTCCTTACGGTGAAACTAGTCAACTTGTTGACCTGTTTTGCCAAGACGTCGGTAAAGTAAGCCTTATTTTTAAAGGCGGTCGTAGTAGTACTCGCATGAAACGTGGCATGGCTCAGCCATTCACGTTATTGCTCGCCAGTTATTTTGGCCGTGGTAGTTTAAAAACGGTTAAGTCTCTAGAGGCGCAAACTCAAGTTGTACCTCTACATGGGCAACGTTTATATATTGCGATGTACGTTAACGAGCTGCTATATCGTTTATTGCAAGCTGAGACGGCCTGCGATGGTCTTTTTGAATGTTATCAACGTACTCTTATTAGTATTGCCCGTGATGACGACCCACAAAAAGCACTACGCTTATTTGAATTAACATTATTAGAAACATTAGGTTATGGTATTAACTTCGATCATGATGTTTACAGTGATGATATTATCGAATCAGGTTTTCAATATCAATATCAACAGCAACTTGGTTTCTTTGCTAAACAAGCTATTTGTAAACCAGAACAGGTTTATGATGGGCAAGATATAATTAATCTATCGCAACGCGAACTAGATAGTGAAGCAACCTTAAAAATGGCAAAACGTTTTTGCCGTCAAGCATTAGCCAATTTGTTAGGTGATAAACCCTTACATAGTCGTGCACTTTTCGCCGCTAAATAAAAAGTTTGGGTCATTTCAACGCGTTAAAAATCAGACCAAAGTAAAGAATTAATAGCAACAGCATAAAGGAAATAACATGAGCAAAATTTTATTAGGTGTAAATATCGACCATGTTGCAACACTTCGTAATGCACGTGGTACATGTTACCCAGAACCAGCACATTTAGCCGCAGTAGCAGAAACCTCTGGTGCTGATGGTATTACTATTCATCTCCGTGAAGATCGTCGTCATATCCATGATCGTGACGTTGCCGTGTTAGCACAAACATTACAGACTCGTATGAATCTTGAAATGGCAGTGACTGACGAAATGGTTGAAATAGCGTTAAAAACTAAACCAACATTTGTTTGTTTAGTGCCTGAAAAACGTGAAGAACTCACCACCGAAGGTGGTTTAGATGTAGTGGGTAATTACGATAAAATCGCTAATGCAGTAAGTCGTTTAAATGCGGCGAACATTCAAGTGAGTTTGTTTATTGACCCTGAAGCGGCACAAATTGATGCTGCCGTTAAAATGAAAGCGGCGTATGTTGAATTACATACAGGTCAATATGCAGATGCTAAAAATGACGATATCCAAGAAGCTGAGCTAGCACGTGTTGCTAAAGCGGCAACCTATGGTCATAAAGCGGGTATTAAAGTTAATGCCGGTCATGGTTTGAATTATCACAATGTTAAACCTATTGCTGCTTTACCTGAGATTATCGAGCTTAATATTGGTCATGCCATTGTTGCTCGTGCATTAATAGATGGTTTCTCTGTTGCAGTAAGTGAAATGAAGCGTTTGATGATTGAAGGTCGTAATCATAGTTTATAGGCAATAACGTATAAGTAAGCTATAAGTTAGTATTTATAAGTCACTATTTGACTATTAATAAGCATTAATCAAACTGAATGATTAATGCTTATTATTCTACTTTTGTACTTAAGCTGACTTACAGTCTACTTATATTAATAATCATATATTTATTGTTTCATTCCCCGTTGTAGAGGTGTCACGTGAGTTCAGATCTTTATATTGAGCAGTTACGAACCCAATTTCCTATTTTAGATCAGCAAGTAAATGAGCATCAGCTTGTTTATCTCGATAACGCCGCCACTACGCAAAAGCCACAATCAGTCATTGATGCTATCTGTCATTATTACCAAACCAGTAATGCTAATGTGCATCGAGCTAGCCACGCGTTAAGTAACCAAGCAACGTCATTATTTGAACAAAGCCGAGTCAAAGTACAAACATTTATTAATGCACAACGTTCAGAAGAAATCATTTGGACAAAAGGCACAACCGAAGGCATTAATCTATTAGCTAATGTATTTGCAGATCAGTTACAGGCTGGCGATGAAATTATTATTAGTGCCTTGGAACATCATGCCAATATCGTCCCTTGGCAAATGCTTGCTAAAAAAACAGGTGCAGTCCTTAAGGTCATTCCTTTAACAGAACAGCATTGTTTAGATTTAACTGCCTTTCAATCTTTACTCACTTCAAACACTAAAATTGTTTCTATTGCGCATGTTTCCAATGCACTTGGTGTTATTAATCCCATTAAAGAAGTGATTGAATTAGCACATCAACAAGGCGCTAAAGTGATTATAGATGGGGCACAAGCTGTTGCGCATATTGATGTTGACGTCCAACAACTTGATTGTGATTTTTATCTCTTCTCTGGGCATAAATTATTTGGTCCAACAGGTATTGGCGTATTGTATGGAAAACTGGATTTATTAAATCAACTTCCTCCATGGCAAGGCGGCGGTGAAATGATTCAAACTGTCACCTTTGAAGAAGCCACCTACAACCAACTACCTTTCAAATTTGAAGCAGGTACGCCTAACATTGCAGGTGCAATTGGTTTGGGTGCAGCCATTGATTTTGTAAATGCTCTAGACACTGAATGTTGTCAAAATCATGAACAAAGCTTAATTGAATATACTGAAAATGCTCTAAGCGAGATGTCTGAAATAAACCTATTTGCCAAAGATGTAACAAAGTCAGGTGCGATTAGCTTTATTGTTAAAGGCGAACATAGCACCGATATTGCCATGTTATTAAATGCACAGGGTATTGCTGTTAGAAGTGGAACGCATTGTGCGATGCCATTAATGTCAGTATTAAATTGTAGCGGTACGGTAAGAGTGTCTTTTTCTGTTTATAACACATTGGACGAAGCCAAAGTATTTGTTGATGCATTACAAAAGGTTGTTGAGATTTTAGGTGATTAAGTAGACTCTCAACTAAACTTTTAACAAACCAAAGCTAAGTATCGATTAGACTATTAAGTAAGGTTTAAATTAAGCGATTAATTAAGTCCGTTTTTCTTCTAAGTATTTATTTAGGAACTATTATGTCAGCAAACTTAACGCAACTATTATCAATCATGCAGCAACTACGTACTCCTGAAACAGGGTGTCCATGGGATCTTAAGCAAACCTTTGATAGCGTGGTGCCCCATACTATTGAAGAAGCTTATGAAGTGGCGGATGCTATTGCTAACAAAGACTTCGATGACTTAAAAGGGGAGTTAGGGGACTTATTATTCCAAGTTGTCTTTTATGCTCAGTTAGCAAAGGAGCAAGGTTTATTTGAGTTTGATGACATTCTAGAAGTGTTAAACGAAAAGTTGATCCGTCGACATCCTCACGTGTTTTCTACTTCAGAGTTTACAACTGATGCAGAAATTAATGCGAATTGGGAAGCGGAGAAAGAAAAAGAGCGCCTTAAAAAAGCCAAGTCTTTAAACACAAAAGAAAGTATTTTAGATAACATTCCACTTGCTTTACCTTCATTAACACGTGCTTATAAAATTCAAAAACGTGCCGCTAGTGTTGGTTTCGACTGGGCTGAATTAGAACCTGTTATTGCTAAGATTCATGAAGAGATTGATGAAGTCTTAGTCGAAGTCAAAAGAACTGACTTAACTGAAGCGCAACAAAAAGAAAGAATTGTTGATGAATTAGGTGATTTATTATTTGCTAACGTTAATCTCGTTCGTCACTTAAAAGCGAATCCAGAACAAGTACTGAATCAAGCAAACCAAAAGTTTTCATCAAGATTTAAGCTTGTAGAACAACATGTTAAATCTTTGGGTAAAGAGATGGGAGATTGCACATTGAATGAGTTAGATTCAATTTGGAATCAGATAAAGAAAATCCCGTCTTAAACTAGACCTCATCTAACGTCTAACAATCATCATCAAAGCACTTTATTAGTAATAAAGTGCTTTTTAGTTTGTCGAAAATAGCGCACCTTGTTATACTATTGTCCCATCTAAATGCTCAATTTTCTCCATTTTGATAAAACGGTCACACTTCAAGACCCTAACTTTACTTATTTATAAGTTGAGTTTTTTTGCTGTGTGATGTTTTTATTTGGCAGTGAAATGAGGATTGTTTTTTCTCATTCTTAATGGCTCAGGGTTATTATGACAACAAAATATATATTCGTAACGGGTGGTGTGGTTTCATCACTTGGTAAAGGTATTGCTGCAGGTTCTCTAGCGGCAATTTTAGAAGCGCGTGGTTTAGACGTAACGATTCTGAAACTTGACCCTTATATTAATGTTGACCCGGGTACTATGAGCCCAATTCAGCATGGTGAAGTATTTGTAACTGACGACGGCGCAGAAACAGATCTTGATTTAGGCCATTACGAACGCTTTATTCGTACCAAAATGACTAAACGTAATAACTTTACTACAGGTCGAATCTACTCTGATGTACTAGCTAAAGAGCGTCGTGGTGATTACCTTGGCGCAACTATTCAGGTTATTCCACACATCACAAATGAAATTCAAGCTCGCGTGATCGCTGGTGGCGAAGGTCATGATGTGGCAATCGTTGAGCTAGGTGGAACGGTTGGTGATATTGAATCACAACCTTTCATTGAAGCTATTCGCCAATTAGGTTTAAAAGTAGGTCAAGAAAATGCAATGTTCATGCATTTGACTCTATTGCCTTACTTGAAAACAGCTGGCGAAATTAAAACTAAACCAACACAACACTCAGTTAAAGAGTTGCGTAGTTTAGGTATTCAGCCTGACATTCTTATTTGCCGTAGTGAAGTAAGCTTCCCTGCAAATGAACGTGCAAAAATCGCATTGTTTTGTAACGTGCAAGAAAAATCAGTTATCTCATTGCGTGACGTAGATTCAATCTACAAAATTCCAGCATTGTTAAAACAACAAGGTTTAGATCAAATCTGTGTTGAACGTTTTGGTTTAGATTGTCCTGAAGCAGATTTAAGTGAATGGGAAAAAGTAGTTTCTGAAGAAGCTAATACAACCAGTGAAGTTATTATTGGTATGGTGGGTAAATACACTGAGTTACCTGATGCTTACAAATCAGTGAACGAAGCATTAAAACATGGCGGCTTAAAAAATGCTGCGACAGTTAAAATTAAATACATTGATTCACAAGACGTTGAAATCAAAGGCCTAGGTGTATTAGAAGGCATTGATGCAATCCTAATTCCAGGTGGATTTGGTGAACGTGGTGTAGAAGGTAAAATTTTAGCGGCGCAATATGCACGAGAAAACAAAATTCCTTACTTAGGTATTTGTTTAGGTATGCAAGTAGCGCTTATTGAATTTGCACGAAATGTTGCTGCTCTTGAAAATGCCCATTCAACAGAATTTAATGCTGAAACAAAATACCCCGTGGTTGGTTTAATCACTGAATGGATCGATAAATCAGGTGAAGTTGAACAACGTACTGAAGACTCTGATCTTGGTGGTACGATGCGCGTTGGCTCTCAAAAATGTCATTTAGCGGACAAATCTAAAGTATTAGAAATGTACGGTAGTAAAGAAATTTTTGAACGTCATCGTCATCGTTATGAAGTTAATAACAATTTATTACCGGCGATTAAAAAAGCAGGTTTGAAAATTACTGGTTTGTCAGAAGACAAAAAATTAGTAGAAATAATTGAAAATCCAAATCACCCTTGGTTTGTTGCTGCGCAATTCCATCCGGAGTTCACATCAACACCACGTGATGGTCACCCATTATTTAAAGGGTTTATAAAAGCTGCGATAGATCATCAACAAGGTCGTTTTTCATAGTTTTTGTTGACCAGGTCACGTTATTTTGTTAAAAAATTGCACAATAAAACGTTGTTGAAGTTATTAACAACTCGTTACAAAGAATTTTTAAAATTTTATTTTTATTAAAACAAAGGAATAATCATGTCAAACATAGTTAAAGTACTTGGTCGTGAAATCATGGATTCACGTGGTAACCCAACTGTAGAAGCTGAAGTTCATCTTGCAGACGGTTCTATCGGTATGGCTGCTGCACCTTCTGGTGCATCTACTGGTTCTCGTGAAGCTCTTGAACTACGTGACGGCGACAAAGCTCGTTACTTAGGTAAAGGCGTTCTTAAAGCTGTTGCAGCTGTAAACGGTCCAATCGCTGAAGCACTAGCTGGTAAAGATGCATTAGCACAAGCTGAGCTTGACCAAATCATGATCGACCTAGACGGAACTGAAAACAAAGCTAAGTTTGGTGCAAACGCTATCCTAGCTGTTTCACTAGCTGCTGCTAAAGCTGCTGCAATCTCTAAGAAAGTACCTCTATACGCTCACATTGCTGACTTAAACGGTACTTCTGGTGTTTACTCTATGCCTCTTCCAATGATGAACATCATCAATGGTGGCGAGCATGCAGATAACTCTGTAGATATCCAAGAATTCATGATCCAACCAGTTGGCGCGCCTAACTTCCGTGAAGGCCTACGTATGGGTGCTGAAGTATTCCATAGCCTAGCTAAAGTACTTAAAGCTGACGGTCACTCAACTGCTGTTGGTGATGAAGGTGGTTTTGCTCCTAACCTTGAGTCTAACGAAGCTGCACTTGCTGCAATCGAAAAAGCAGTTGCAAATGCTGGTTACGTACTAGGTAAAGACATCACATTAGCGATGGATTGTGCTGCATCTGAGTTCTACGACAAAGAAGCAAACATCTACGACCTTAAAGGTGAAGGTAAAAAATTCACTTCAGAAGAATTCAACTTCTTCCTACAAGATTTGACTAAAAAATACCCAATCGTTTCTATTGAAGATGGTCTTGACGAGTCTGACTGGGATGGTTTTGCACACCAAACTAAACTAATGGGTGATAAAATCCAATTAGTTGGTGACGATCTATTCGTAACAAACACTAAGATTCTTAAGCGTGGTATCGACAACGGTATTGCTAACTCAATCTTAATCAAGTTTAACCAAATCGGTTCTTTAACTGAAACTTTAGCTGCAATCAAAATGGCTAAAGACGCTGGTTTCACTGTTGTTATCTCTCACCGTTCAGGTGAAACTGAAGATTCAACAATTGCTGACCTAGCTGTTGGTACTGCTGCCGGCCAAATCAAAACAGGTTCATTGAGCCGTTCTGACCGTGTTGCTAAGTACAACCAACTTCTACGTATCGAAGAAGCTTTAGGCGCTGCTGCACCTTACAATGGTCTTAAAGAAGTTAAAGGTCAGTAATATTAGTATTTAACTTAGGTTAAGATTAATATTCTACTTTGATTTATAAATCCTCACTTCGGTGGGGATTTTTTTTGCCTAT
>NZ_JBAKBA010000039.1:0-40287 GCF_038155225.1 Psychromonas arctica
GCGTGTCTTCATCAGTGGTTGCGTTATCCGCAGCCACAACCGTGTCATCGGCTACCGCGTCAACGGTGACAGTCACTGTTTCAGTGGTGCCATCTTCATTAGTATAAGTGAACGTATCAGTGCCGTTGTAATCGGAATTCGGGGTGTAGGTCACGGTGCCATCATCATTGATCGTCACAGTACCGTTCTCGCCATCGGTAACAGAAGCCACTGCCGAGACCACGCCATCAACATCAGTATCATTCGCTAATACATCAATCGTAACCGAGGTATCTTCACTCGTTGTAGCAGTATCAGACGTTACAATAGTTGGATCATCTACCGTGGTCACACTTGGATCATCACTGACCGTATCGCCATCGGCTGTACTATCATTCACGGTTAAGGTATAAGCAGGTAACTCTTCACCATTATTAACTAATGCTGCGCCAGCCTCGGTTAAAACAACTGTATTACCAACAATTTCATAATTAATCGTGTCGCTTAAGGTAACCGTAACGTCGTCGCCATCTTCATCAGTTGTTTCAAACGTTGAAACGACCGCGCCCTCTACCGCACTGCCATCATCTTCAGTAAAGTCATTTGAGCTGGTAATGGCGATTGTTGGGATATCGTTTACTGTCGTGACACTTGGATCATCACTGACCGTGTCGCCATCGGCTGTACCATCATTCACGGTTAAGGTATAAGCAGGTAACTCTTCACCGCTATTAACTAATGCAGCACCAGCTTCGGTTAAGACAACGGTGTTACCAACAATTTCATAATTAATCGTGTCGCTTAAGGTAACCGTGACGTCGTCGCCATCTTCGTCAGTTGTTTCAAACGTTGAAACTACCGCGCCTTCTACCGCACTACCATCATTTTCAGTAAAGTCATTTGAGCTGGTAATGGTGATCGTTGGGGTATCGTTTACTATCGTGACACTTGGATCATCACTGACCGTGTCGCCATCGGCTGTACCATCATTCACGGTTAAGGTATAAGCAGGTAACTCTTCACCGCTATTAACAAGTGCTGCGCCAGCTTCGGTTAAAACAACGGTATTACCCACAATTTCATAATTAATCGTGTCGCTTAGGGTAACTGTAACGTCGTCGCCATCTTCATCGGTTGTTTCAAACGTTGATACCACTGCGCCTTCTACTGCACTGCCATCATCTTCAGTAAAGTCGTTTGAACTCGTAATGGTTAGAGTAGGTACTGAATTATCAATTACACCATCAGCAGTAGCATTAATATTGTTTAAACTATCATCTGTAAATGTGACGATTGGGGAAGCGTCATCATCTAAGCCTGTAGTTTGAAAGTTAGTGGTTGCGATTGTTTCTTCTGCATCTCGCTCGAAATCAACAAGTGTAAAACCACCGCCCGATTCTTCACCAGCAGCGGTTTCAATATCTAAATCAAAAACTTCTTCACCAAGTGCAAGTATCGCTTCGAGATCATTCACATCAATGTCAGGGTTTATGTCACCTGGAGCAGCAGATTCAGGCACATTAGGTTTCGCAGCATCAGAATTGACAGTTTCGTCATCGACTAGTGGGGGGAATTGTGGTTCGGCTGAGGTTAATGCTTCTCCAGACTGATTTAATTGCTCTTTAGCTTGATTTAACTGCTCTGTCGTTAATTCAACATCAGTATCTTTACTTTCATTAACTGGATTATTCTGTTCGGCCATGATTATTCCCCACGTGACTTTTAAAACTTCTAATAATTATGTACGACATAATTGACAATAGAGTCAGCATTAAAATTAACTATTTATGCTGTCCTTTTTAATCTTTTTTCTTTTTTCTTAAAAAAGGTAATGTTAAAAATCAAATAGAACACTCCTAAAGTAATAACTATAGACAAAGCTCTTACAATAGTAAATTTGATTATTAATTAATCTTTGCGTAAAAAACAAAAAATAATCGAATAAAAAATCAGGATTTTATCCCTCTATTATTTACTAATAATATGACAATTCATATCTAGCTAGTACAGAGTAAATCCTAAATTAATCCAACAAAATCAACTCAAATATAGTTATTTATTTTCAGAAATTTTTATTAATAAAGCACTAAATAGTAAGAGTTTAAATATTCGATTTTTTTAGTTATGGTTAATGCTATTTAGATATTATTAAACAACAGCCAATAGTCTACTAGCTGCTGTTTAAATTAATTTTTGGTATAGGAATTTTACTTCACTATAATATTTGTAGGTTTATATAAGTGTGAATATTTAACTACCTTTAAAATAAGTAATTATTAACCAATATTAGGCCCCAACCAACGTTCAGCCGTTAACATATCCCAGCCTTTACGTTTAGCATAATCTTCAACTTGATCCTGTTGAATCTGTGCAACCGCAAAGTAACGACTTTCTGGATGAGAGAATATCCAACCTGAAACTGCAGCACCTGGATACATTGCATAACTTGACGTTAGCTCCATACCAATTTCTTGCTCAACATTCATCAAATCCCAAATAACCGCTTTTTCAGTATGCTCAGGACAAGCAGGGTAACCGGGTGCTGGACGAATACCTTGGTATTTTTCACGAATTAAATCGTCGCTACCTAACGTTTCATCGGCAGCAAAGCCCCAATAATCTTTACGTGTTTGTTGATGTAAATATTCTGCAAATGCTTCCGCTAAACGATCACAAACAGCTTGTACTAAAATCGCATTATAATCGTCGTTATCTGCTTTATAGCGTTCTGCCACTTCACGTTCACCAATACCACCGGTTACCGCAAAAGCACCAATGTAATCGGCAACACCTGAAGATTTAGGCGCGACATAATCAGCTAGACAGTGATTCACAAATGGTGCTTTTTTCTCTGTTTGTTGACGTAACTGATTACTCACTTGTAAGATTTCAGTGCGCGTTTCATCGGTATAAATTTCGATATCATCACCAATGCTGTTAGCTGGAAATAAGCCAACAATACCTGCGGCGCTAATTTCACCTTCAGCTTCCACTGTATCTAACATCGCTAAGGCGTCTGCAAATAAACGTGTTGCTTCTTCACCAACTACTTCATCTTTAAGGATACGTGGATATTTACCCGCTAATCCCCATGTCATAAAGAAAGGTGTCCAATCTATATATTCACGTAACACGCTGATCGGCATAGTTTTAAATACTTGAACACCTAACTTGTTAGGCACTTTAGGTTGGTAATTAACCCAATCTAATTTAGCGGCATTCGCACGTGCTTGAGGTAGCCCAACCGGAGCACTACGTGGACGTTTATTCGCATGTTGTTCACGTACACGTTCATAATCTAAATTCAATTTTTCAACAAATTCAGGCTTATGCGCTGGCGTTAATAACTTCTGACAAACACCTACAGCACGTGAAGCGTTAGAAACATAAACAACAGGTTGATCGTAATTCTGTTCAATTTTAACTGCGGTATGCGCTTTAGACGTTGTCGCTCCACCAATCAGTAATGGAATGGTTAATCCTTGACGTTGCATTTCTTTTGCTACGTAAACCATTTCATCTAATGAGGGGGTAATTAAACCCGATAAACCGATTAAATCAGCATTATGTTCAAGCGCTGTTTTAATGATTTTTTCAGTCGGTACCATCACGCCAAGATCGATAATTTCATAATTGTTACACTGTAAGATAACACCCACAATGTTTTTACCAATATCATGCACATCACCCTTAACGGTTGCCATCACGACTTTACCGTTGGTTGCGCCAACTGCTTTTGTTGCTTCGATATAAGGGTTCAAATATGCCACGGCTTGTTTCATTACACGCGCAGATTTAACCACTTGTGGTAAGAACATTTTACCTTCACCGAACAAATCACCCACGATATTCATGCCGTCCATTAATGGACCTTCAATTACTTCGATAGGCATATTTACCGATTGTCGCGCTAATTCTGTATCTTCCTCAATAAATTCGGTGATACCTTTTACTAAAGCATGTGCAATACGTTCATTAACCGGTAATGCTCGCCATTCCAATGCTTTTTTGTCATCAACTTTAACGGCACCAT
The DNA here is from genome assembly GCF_038155225.1 of Psychromonas arctica. Classification (GTDB taxonomy): domain Bacteria; phylum Pseudomonadota; class Gammaproteobacteria; order Enterobacterales; family Psychromonadaceae; genus Psychromonas; species Psychromonas arctica_B. The sequence continues at coordinate 4,013 of NZ_JBAKBA010000039.1, forward strand.
CACCACGATATTTTTCAGCAAGATCCAATAACGCATCTGTTCCGTTGGCATGTTTGTTTAATACAACATCTTCAACGGCATCTTTTAGCTCTTTAGGAATATCATCGTATATCGCTAATTGAGCTGCATTAACAATCCCCATATCCATACCATTTTGAATACAGTAATAGAGGAATACAGCATGAATCGCTTCACGAACGGGATTATTACCACGGAATGAGAATGATACATTCGAGACACCACCAGAAATCATGGCATGCGGTAGGTTCTCTTTAATATCTTTAACAGCCTCAATAAAATCAACAGCATAGTTATTATGCTCTTCAATCCCTGTTGCTATTGCAAATATATTAGGATCAAAAATAATGTCTTCAGGTGGAAAACCAACTTGATTCACTAAAATATCGTAAGAACGCTTACAGATTTCAAATTTTCGTTTACGTGTATCCGCTTGACCATCTTCATCGAAGGCCATCACAATCACAGCAAAACCATAACGACGAATTAATTTAGCTTGGTGGATAAAGTTATCAACGCCCTCTTTCATACTGATAGAGTTGACGATCCCTTTACCTTGAACACACTTTAAGCCTTCTTCTAAAATTTCCCATTTAGAAGAATCTACCATGATTGGAACACGTGAAATATCAGGTTCAGAAGCACATAAGTTTAAGAATTTTTTCATCGCATATAATGAATCAAGCATCGCTTCATCCATGTTGATATCGATAATATCCGCGCCCGCTTCTACTTGGTGTAAGGCAACTTCAAGTGCTTCATCGTATAATTCATCTTTAATCAAACGTTTGAAACGTGCTGACCCCGTTACATTAGTTCGCTCTCCGACGTTTTGGAATAGTGAATCATGACGAATGGTTAATGCTTCAAGACCACTTAAACGACACGCGACTTCAATTTCTGGTAATTGACGAGGTTTGATATCAGCAACCGCATCAGCCATTGCTTTAATATGCGCAGGTGTTGTTCCACAACAACCACCGACTAGATTTAAGAATCCACTTTCAGCCCATTCTTTAATATGGACTGTCATTTCGTCAGCTTCTAAATCATATTCACCAAAGGCATTCGGTAAACCTGCGTTAGGATGAGCGGAAACATAAGTTTCTGAAATACGTGACATCTCTTGGACGTATTGACGTAATTCGTCAGGACCTAATGCACAGTTCAAACCAAACGTAAGTGGTTCTGCATGACGTAAAGAATTATAAAAAGCTTCGGTTGTTTGACCTGACAACGTACGTCCAGAAGCATCGGTGATCGTACCTGAAATCATCAGTGGTAATTTATAACCCTGCTCTTCAAAAACAGTTTCAACCGCAAAAACAGCGGCTTTTGCATTTAAGGTATCAAAAATAGTTTCAATCAGAATTAAGTCACAACCACCTTTAATCAAAGCTTTAGTTGATTCGATATAAGCAACGACTAATTCATCAAAGGTCACATTACGGTAAGCAGGATCGTTAACATCAGGAGAGATAGAACAAGTTCGATTAGTTGGACCTAATACACCCGCCACAAAACGAGGGCGTTCAGGTGTTTCATCTGTTTTTTCATCAGCAATACGACGAGCAATGCGAGCCGCTTGTAAATTGATTTCTGCCGATATAGATTCCATTCCATAGTCAGCCATTGCGATGGTCGTCGCGTTAAATGTATTGGTTTCAAGGATATCTGCACCAGCATCAAGATATTCCCGATGTATATTGGCAATGACTTCAGGCTGCGTAAGTACTAATAAATCATTATTACCTTTTAAATCAGAGTTCCAATCTTTAAAGCGTTCGCCACGAAAGTCTGCTTCTTCAAATTTATGGTCCTGGATCATGGTTCCCATACCACCATCAATCAGAAGAATGTGTTTTTCTAGTTGTGCTTTAATCAACGCACTACGATCGCTTACTGACATAGAGTTCCCTGCTACTTATTCTAAGATAAAAACCAATTTGCATAATAACATAAAAGTCATCAGCAAACCCTTTCAAAGCGGATAACGTCTTGAAATATTCTGTTATAAATTATGAATTTTTTGATAGTTGTAATAGGGGAAAATGATGGAAAAAATCAGTATCGACAATCATTAAGCATAAAAAAGCGAGCTAAGTAGCTCGCTTTAAAAATAAAAGAACAATTTAATTGTGATTATTAAAAGTATCATTGATATTCATAATAAGATTAATCACTTATCAATAAACCTTTACAAACAATCCACTATCTAATTTGATAAAAGTAAATGTTAGAAACGCCTGTTGGCAATGAGTTTTAAAATAAAAAACTCCTAGCTCTGACATTCACTTTTAATAAAGTGATAAAACGTAATAATAATTAAGCTCCTGTATATTTGAATACAACCAGCATTAACTTCTAAAACCAAAACAGTTCCCTATCGAGGGAAATGAGTGCTTAGTAAACCAACTCAATGATTGATGATTTTAGAACACTGGTACGAGTAAAATTTAAAATAACTTTATACCTCCGTCTTATTTTTATGAACAATGTGAAAACTAAACAATTGTATTCCACGACATAATAACGCTATGTTAAAAACCAATCTGTGAACTTCACAGAACCTTTTCGAAATAATATATATTTATCTAACAATTTCTTCGTTAAGCTCCTTGTCGTTTTCCTATTACTAAATAAGTATAGGAGAGCTTTTCACCTTTACCAGTTTATTATTGAATTTATTCTTAAAAACTTAAATAACCCGCATTTGCTATTTCAAATCGGTTAAGTCGTATGGCGTAACTTGATAAACACAATAATTTAACCAGTTATTGTATAAAAGATTTCCATGACTACGCCAAATAGCACGAGGTGCTTGATTGGCATCATCATTTGGAAAATAATTAACAGGAAGTACAGGCTCTAAATCTTCTTCAATATCTCTTAAGTACTCATTGTGTAAGGTATTCGCATCGTATTCTGGGTGTCCAGTAATAAATACTTGGCGACAGTCAGGACTTGCAGCTAAATAAACACCAGCATCTGGCGCATCAGCAAAAACCGTTAAGTCCGTTTTACTCTGAATGTCATTACTATTAAATTCTGCATAACGCGATAAAGGAGCCCAAAATTGATCATCAAACCCTCTAACAAGTGGATGCTGATGGTGGTGAGTATTATGAGAATAAATACCAGATAACTTATCGTCTCTCGTTACTTTCTCTAAATCATAAAGTATTTTTAAGGCAGCTTGTGCAGCCCAGCAAAGAAAAAGTGTTGAAGTCACGTTATGACGAGACCAGTTTACGATTTCAGTAAACTTATCCCAGTAATAAACATTTTCAAATGGAATTGTACCTAAAGGTGCACCAGTAATAATAAACCCATCCCATTTCTGACTTTTTATACGTTCAAAGTCACCATAAAATTTATCGAGATGCTTTTGGGGTGTATTCCGACTTGCTCTTGCATCAACACGCAATAACTCAATATCAACCTGTAGCGGTGTATTTGATAATAAACGCATTATTTGCGTTTCAGTTTCAATTTTTTTAGGCATTAAATTTAAAATTAATACTCGCAATGGACGAATATTCTGATGACTAGCTCGTGATTCAGACATAGTAAAAATATTTTCAGATTTTAAAATATTTGATGCTGGTAAATCATCTGGAATACGAATTGGCATAGCTGTTCCCTTTACAAGTTTTCATTTAGACATCTAGAAGTCTAACACTAAAATTGAATTTGAAAACATAAAATTTAAATAAGGCTTTTACTGGTATCCATATAACCCATTAGTTAGACTGAAAAAGAGTATTAATTATCAGATATAAAAGGAATTAAAATGTTAGAGATTCAAACTGTTGTAGCTGACTTAAACAATAAACAGCATGCAGATGCTTACCTTAGTTTAATGTCCCATTATGCTTGTGATCCAATGGGCGGTGGCGAAGATATTAATGACTTTGCAAAACAAAATTTGGTCTCAACACTGCTAAAACGAACAGATATTTTTATCGTTTTAATTTTTAGTAGTGAAAAACCCGCTGCTTTATTAACAGCCATTGAAGGTTTTTCTACTTTTGCCTGTAAACCGTTATTTAATATTCATGATGTCGTTGTACATAGTGATTTTAGAGGGAATAAATTAACTCAACACTTATTCGAAAAAATTGAAGAGATTGCTAAAGCTCGTGATTGTTGCAAAATCACATTAGAAGTATTGAGCGGTAATGAAGTTGCTTGTAAAGCTTACCAACGTTTAGGTTTTTCTGATTATCAACTTGATCCTGAATTTGGCAGTGCTTTATTTTGGACAAAGAAGATTTAATTTACGTTACGTTGATTCTTCACTTAAAGATAAATAAACCGCTTAGTCTTCATTAGCTACGCGGTTATTCTAAATAATGGGCCAATATTCGCTATCCTACTGATTAATTTCATTATCATATTGCTGCTGTAATTCTTTAATATCTTCAACCATTAAATCCATATCAACACTATTGATACCTTGTTTATTAGGTACTGACTTAAACGTGGCATGTAACTTACCTTCAGGATCAATTAAAACAATAGATGCACTGTGATCGACTAAGTAAAAATCTTCGGTGTCGCCTGCTTCAACAATCCCATAAATCAAACCTAGTTGTGTTACAAAAGGCCATAGTTGTTTATGTGTACTGGTCACACCAATAAAATTTTTATTAAAATAATGAACATAATCTGCCAGTTGTTCTGCTTTATCTCGATTAGGATCAACAGAAACAAATACAACCTGAGTGGTTGTATTGTTATCATTGGTTAAACTAGGATAAATACGATCTAAATCAGCGAGTGTGGTAGGACAAACATCAGGACAAAAAGTATAGCCTGCAAAGAAAAGCGTCCACTTTCCTTTTAATGATTCATTTGTAAAAGCAACTTTTCCCGCTTTTTCAAAAGCAAACTCATTTAATGTAATACGCGGTTTAGCTAAAAATAAAGCATTATTATCTGGTTCAAATGTTTTGTTATTTTTAGTATTCGGGTTAATGACTTCCAATCCACCTAACGCGAAAAATAAGCCTACAATAACAAGACTGCATATCAGTATTATACGTTTCATTTATCTACTCTATTTTCTTAAAGCAAGTTATGAGAATGCCAATAAATAGCATAACTATTTATTGGCATTCTCTTCGCTTTATTAATTTATTTACTGCATTTACTTAAGCGATTAAGTTTCAAAGCAGACAGAAGAGCATCTACATCCAATCAGCAGTACGAATAACACCAACCGCAATACCTTCGATATCAAATGATTGATATTCCAAATCAACTTTAATTGGTTCGAATGAAGTATTTTCAGCTTTCAATGTTATTTGTTTTCCATCACGATAAAAGCGCTTTACGGTTACATCATCTTCAACTCTTGCTACAACCACTTGGCCATTATTGATATTTTGGGTTTTATGCACAGCTAATAAATCGCCATCCATAATCCCGATATCTTTCATGCTTTCACCCTGAACACGCAATAAAAAATCTGCCGCAGGATGAAATAAAGTAGGATCAACATTGTAATGAGTTTCAACGTGCTCTTGAGCTAGAATCGGCTCTCCAGCAGCAACTTTACCGATTAAAGGTAACCCTTCGTTGACTGCTTCATTATCTTTATGCTCACTAATAACGCGAATACCGCGAGATGTGCCAGATAATATTTCAATTGCCCCTTTACGTGCTAATGCTTTTAAATGCTCTTCTGCTGCATTAGCACTTTTAAAACCTAGAATTCTTGCTAATTCCACGCGTGTTGGTGGCATGCCAGTCTTTGTAATTTGATCTTTTATTACGTCTAGGACTTCGCCTTGGCGTTTAGTTAACTCTTTCATTAGGATCTCCACGCGATAATAAACTGTAAACAAACACAGTGTATATCCATACATGGTTAAATACTAGTTAAGACTTTTCTTTTTATTATTAGATAGGAAATTACGCCAAATAATGCCCCTACAATACTCTATTAATTTATTACTTAAAGTTGCCCACTAAAGCTAAGTGTCGTTGCACCATTTTCGTTTTTTGGGCCAATCCACGTTAATGATTGAGCAATCGATGGCGCTAAGTTATCGGTTCCTTGAATCTCTCCATTTAACTTATATATGCCGCCTTCGCCCAAACTGATATCTAAGGTTGTTGCTAATTCATCTGACTCTTGAGTAACAAATGCCGTAACCTCACCGTTATCACACCCTAAATCAACAGTAGGAGAAGATAAATTGACTACGCCTAGTTGACTAGATACGACAGCATTTTGCCAAAGTACGTTACCTTGTAATTGTTCACAATAGGGTTTACCTTGTGTAAATTCTTTAATGACTGCAGAAAAATCTCCTGAAATTTTAGCCGGTAAACGCATTGGCAATAATGTTAATAACTCTTTTGAACTTAAATCTAAAATAACATTTGATGCGCTTATTCCTGAAAAACCATAACGAACAATACCTTTACCAGACATAGCTTGAGAGCCATTGTTAAATGAAGCATCGGCCTCGAGGTTTAATGTGAGTAATGCCATTAACTGCACATCCCATTTTACATTATCAAAGCTCAATTTACGGTTAACTACAATTTGCTTGGCTTGCCCTTTCCAGATCGTACCTGTGGCATTATTAATTTTAATCGATCCTCTAGGAAGCCAATCAACCACAACAGCCATCGGCAAATTAACCACCAAGGTCATGAGGTAAACGAGGACGATTAATACCACGATTTTAAATTTCATTTGAAACCTTTTTTGTTCTTGAATTTAAATCCAAGGTCTAATGATTAATAACTTAACGATAAGCGGCTAACTTTAATCATGCCTTGAACTTTATCTTGGCTTACATCAACATTCGCAATCTGTACATTATGCTGATTTTGCAATACTGTTATCCACTCTATAAATTGATTGAATTCAATTTGGTTTATAGAAAGATCAACTGTTCCATTACGACTTTGGATACGTGCGATATTAATCTGATTGCGTTTAGCTGTACTATTAATAAGCTGTGATAAATTTTGCGGTCTTCGCGTTTGGGTGTCAATCAGTCCTGCAGCAATAATTTTATTTGAATTAACTTCAACCCATTGTAAAGTTTGTTGAGCACTATTTAGTTTCTGCTGGCTAATCGCTAAATTATTAGCTAGTGGTTGCCATAAAAGAAAATAGACGACAGCGATAAAAACAACCACGGCAGAAATAATTGTTAATCTTTGTTCTCTTTCAGTAGTGTTTTCCCACCAATCTTTGATTTCTTCAAACATTATTTTACTCCTACAGTCACAACACCACTAATGCGATTTTTATTGTTACTTAATGCACCTTGCTTAAAGCTATATTGTGTTGGTATTTTTGACGAAAACTGCTCAAAAGCTTGAAAACTATCCGCACTAATCGCTAAGCTGATTTCTTGATTTTTACCATTAAATTTTAACGTTGATATTTGTAAACTCGGCACAGCCTTTAAACTAGGAAGAAGGTCATTTAACATAATCAATAGCCCAGAATCTTGCTCTGTAATTGATGCGTTAGCTAATAATCCCTTTAATTTTTTCTTAATACGGCTATATCTCAAAGGACTTTGTTCAGGAAAAGCTTGTTCATACACTGCCTCGACTTGCCCTTTCACTTGTAAGGTTTGTTTATCTATTTGCTCTGTTTGTACAAATAAGTTAACTAATAGCAGAACAAATAATACTAGCGCCGCGATCGCTGGTGCTTTCCATTTATACAATTGTAAATTACTTTCTTTCTTAACTGAAAATTCACCTGTTAATAGATTGAAAGAATGTTGAAAACAACCTTCTGCTAATAATTGCATCGGTAACATCGCTTGCTCAGCTTGCCATTGTCCGAAGATATGTTTAGGTACAGGACTATAACTTTTAATAATTTGTTGCGGGTTATCTGATAGTCGCAGCTGTAAAATATCATTGAGCATTTCACTATCACAGCTCCAACCTTGGTATACACTTTCACGTATAAGCCATTGTTTTTCTAATTGTAACGCTTGCCATTCATGCTCTTCTGGTAGTGGTAATGCTAACGCTTCTGGTAGTAATCGCTGACAAAAAATATCTGCATCAGCTAACCAATCTAACCACATTTGTAATTTGCTTTTATAACAGATAGCAACATCAACTAAATCAATTTTTTTAGCCAATACTGAAAAATGTAATTTATCCACATCACTGGCTAAATCATCTTCAAGCATATAAGGCAAAGCTTGTTGCATTTGACGCGTAAAATTGCCTTTTATCACCACTGATTTTAAAGTGACGTCTACACTAGGTACTAAACAAATCACTTTTCGTGATTGTGCTTTTTCAGTTAACAATTGTAGGTCTTGAGCATTTCCTAAATCACCAGAAGCAATGATCTCTTTTTCACTATCAGACCAAATCAACCAATGAATAGTTTGATGTGCTTCACTTGCTAGGCGAATAATTAATTGTTCACTCACTGAGCATCTCCATTTCCTACCATGTCGTCTATTCCTGCAAATTGGAAACGAACCGTAGTTGCTTCCTCATCTTCTACTTTAAATAATGACTTTAATGCAATTGTTCGGTCATCAAACTCTGCTGAGCCGTATAATTGAAAATAATCGCTGGTTACACTTAATTGTGATTGTACGTCTTCCGGTATTATTTTATCTGTTAATAAATCTGTCTGTAAAAAATCTGCAACGGAACTCCAGCCACTAGTGGGCCTATCATCTAATAAGCCTTGAAAGTCTTCTATTGATAAACCTAGCTCTTCTGGAAATAAAGCATATAAAACCTCGGCTTTATCTTGTTTGACCGTATTAACATTAATCAATTGTTCTGACGTGGGTAAAGCACACAAGTGTTTCTGTATATGATCATAAATATCACCAGTCACTCCTTGTACAGATCTTAACTCAGAGATATCAACCATCAAATCATTGGCCGCTAAATGAGGGACATTTTGAGCTTCATAATATCTATCTTCTGCACCTTCTGATTCATCGACGGTATCATTATTATCTAGCCAATCTCGAGTTGACTCTGCAATAACATCAACACTAAAGTCCTCAACCTCTAAAGCATTTAACAGTAGTTTAAATTGAGTCAAAGCTAATGGTTCAGTATCGTCTTCTTTTTCTACTGAAAGCGCATTAATATTAAAACAACTGCGATAATCAACAATATTCCCAGTGATAGTTCCTTCATCGACAGGAAACACCAGATCAGGTGTCGCCCAAATTTGATCTAAACTGATTACTTCACTATCTTCAAAGTCACTCTCTAAAATCATACGACCAAGCTCTATAGTTGCTTGTCCATACCAATAAATTTTTTCAGAATAGTTGAGCCCTTCAGTACGTAATAAACTAGCCGTCATTCTGCCTGTCATAGTCGCGGCGATCGTTACCATAATAGCCAAAACCAGTAATACTGTAATTAATGCAATGCCTGCTTGTTTTTTATGGCTAGTCATTAATCACCCACCACACTATTAGGCAATATAAAAACACGTCTTAACTCACCATAATGCTTACTAGTAATAGTAATTTCAATACCTGTTGGTATTTCTGAAGAGGAGTTCCATGAGCTTACCCAATCATCACCCCAAAATCTAAAGGTTAAATTTTCAATATCATGGAGAATCACTTGTTGTTCAGGTTCTTCGCCCGATACGGTATCAGGGTGCAAATAATATAAACGCTGTAACTGCCTTTCTTGAACTCGATAACCAACACGTAAAATGTTTGATCGAGGTAATAAATTAAGAGGATTAGCCCAGCCCAAACGATTAAATTCAATACCTTGATAATCTGAATCTAAGGTATTTTTTCCTGCATATAAAACTTGTAAGTTTTCATCGTCAGTGCTGCCAGTACGTGATGCCCTTGCAACCATTTGAACGAAATCTCGCTCAATCAATAGCATACCTCGTTGAATTTCAACTAAGTTTTGGTCATGTTCTTTGCTAATTTCACCACTACGTAAAACACCCTGTAAAATCTGATAAGCAGCAAAACTTAATACTGCAAAAATAGCAATTGCAATCAACAGCTCAATAAGTGTGAAACCACTATTTTTTTTATACTGACAGTTTCTATTGTTTAGCAACATAAGTCCTTATGTAACCAAGAGCCTGGCCATCTTTTCTGTCACTCACTTCTACATCTAATGCTCTAAATCTTGAGTTCGCTGTCTCTACTCCTTCATAGCGTAAATACCATTTAACACCGGCAAACTCTACTTCTTCTCTAACCCAAGCCAAACCAGGCCACTTTTCTTCTAATTTCAATTCGGCAAGACGATTACTTGCGATCCAAGTAGCAAATGTTTTTTGTTGTAAATAATTTTGATTATTTAAAGATTGAGATGCGGCTTGCATAACTGCTAATCCAGCTGTTGCAAGAATAACTAGTGCCAACATTACTTCTAATAACGTCATACCACTTTTATTGTAGAGAGAGTGTTTATTATTAAGTTGTTTTGTCATGTCACTACTCACTTAATATTTCGATTAAGCCGGTCATGGCGACTTTAACAGTGACAGTATGTTCTTCGTCACCGATATTAGAAAATTGATAACTAAAAGGGGTCACTTCACCACTAGACATAACATATACACTTGGCTGAATAGTACTTTCCTGTTCTTCTCCAAGATCCACTGTATATGACTCATCGATGAATGAATCATCATTAACAGCACTTTGTGCAGCTTCAAGTTCACCCCAAACACTACCCGCTAAGTTATATTCAGCAATCACTGTATCAGGGAGTATTACATCGGCTTCGATACGAGAATTAACCAGTGGTAACCATTGTCTTTTATTAACGTCATACGAAGCAAATGTATAGCCTTGCTCATTAAACTGGATACCAAATTCAGTGTTTAATATTAACGCTTGATCTTGGGTAAGTTGTAATAATGTACTAAAACGTTGCGCATGCCATTGGCTACCTTGGGCAGTAATGCCTGAACTTGGTAAAGTCATTACTACACCAACAGAAATCATTCCCATTAATAGCATAACAAGCATGATTTCTAAGAGAGTAAAACCCTGTGCTTTACGCATCGTTATCAACATTAATAATATAAGTTATTATTTGTCATTTAAGTTCCAGTTACCGATGTCATCATCAGTCCCTTCTTCACCATCAAGACCAACAGATAGAATATCGACTTTTCCTTTTTCACCAGGACTATTTAACACGTAGTCATTTCCCCAAGGGTCTTGCGGAAGACGCTTAATGTAACCATCTTCACGGTAGTTACGTGGTGATGGTGTAGAACTTGGCTCTGTAACTAATGCTTCTAAACCTTGGTCAGTTGTAGGGTAAATACTATTGTCTAATTTATACATATCTAATGCATTTTCTAATGCGACTACATCAGATTTTACTTTTTGGATATCAGCTTTATCTTTGTTACCGATTAAATTAGGAACAACCATGGCTGCTAGTACACCTAAAATCACGATAACCACCATGATTTCTAATAAAGTAAAACCTTTTTGTTGAGTAGTTGATTTGAAATTTCTCACTCTTTAATCCTTTTTTATTATATAAAACGAATGGCTCAGCTAACCTGATACCATATTATTAAGTGCCAAAATAGGCTGTAAAATAGCAGCAACAATAAACAAAACAACACAGGCCATCGAAATAACCAGTGCAGGTTCAAATAAGCCCAACGCTAATGTTACTTGTGCTGAAAACTGTTTGTCTTGATTATCCGCAGATCGTTCCAACATATTACCTAATTCGCCACTACGCTCCCCACTCATGATCATATGTAGCATCATAGGAGGAAATAGCTTAGTGCTTTCCAATGCTCTGCCTAAACTTGTCCCCTCACGAACACGTTCAGCAGCTTCGCCAACTTTTAAACGAATGTATTGATTGCTTAATACATCACCAGCAATACTCATCGCATCAAGTAATGGGACAGCACTACTGTTTAAAATACTCAATGTTCTTGCAAAACGAGCTGTATTTAGTTCATTAGCGACCTTACCTACGATAGGCACAGTTAATAAATAGCGATCAAATCGTAATTGGTTCTTGGCTTTTTTGAGATACTGTTTAAACAGTAAAGAAGCAATAATACACAGAACAACAAAATAGAAACCATAAGCGCTTACCGCATCACTAGCGGCAATCAAAAAAGTAGTCGAGCCAGGAAGGTCTGCTCCCATATGTTGGAACTGTCCAACAACTTGGGGCACAACAGAGGTCAATAAAATAGCCACAACCGATATAGCAACAAGCGTTAAAACGATCGGATAGATCAAAGCTTGCATCATTTTACTTCTCATTTCTTGTCGTTGCTCAGCGTAATCAGCGAGCCGATCTAATACCTTTTCTAAATGTCCTGATTTTTCACCGGCGGCAACCATTGCACAGAATAAGTTATCGAAGATCATCGGATAACTACGCATACTATCAGCGAGACTATGCCCTTCAATCACCCCCCCACGAACCGATGAGATCATATCTTTTATTTTTGGTTTATCACATTGATCTGCAACGGCTTGTAATGATTCTTCAATAGGAATAGAGGAAGCAACTAAAGTAGATAATTGACGAGTAATTAAAGCAAGATCCGCCGTTTTAATTTTGCTTTGAAGAAAACCCTTACCTGCTTTTTTACGCTTAGTTGAAATGGCCTCCACTTCTAACGGAGTCATCCCTGCATTACGTAGTTGTTGGCGTAACATACGGGCAGAGTCAGCCTCTTGAGTCCCTTTTTTTTGTTTACCTTTTGCGTCTAGCGCTTTATAAGAAAAAGTAGCCACACTAATCCTCTCTAGTTACACGTAAGATTTCTTCTAACGTAGTCAGACCCGCTAAGACTTTCTGTAGACCATCATCACGGATACTCTGAGAGGTTTTACGAATTTCACGTTCAATGGCTTGTTCGCCAGCACCAGTATGAATTAATTCACGTACTACTTCATTCACCACTAATAATTCATGAATACCTGTACGTCCTCGATAACCTGTATGATTACAATTATGGCAACCAGCAGGTCGATAAATAATAGCTTCTTCGTTTTCAGCTTTACCTAAAATAACTTTTTCAGAAAAAGTCGCTGGATGAGCCGCTTTACATTTCGGACATAACCGTCGCACTAAACGCTGCGCTAACACACCAAGAATACTTGAGGACAAAAGGAAAGGTTCTACACCCATATCACGTAAACGAGTTACCGCACCAACGGCCGTATTAGTATGTAAGGTAGATAATACTAAGTGGCCTGTTAAGCTGGCTTGTACTGATATTTCCGCAGTCTCAAGGTCTCGGATCTCACCAATCATCACAACATCAGGGTCTTGCCGTAAAATAGCACGCAGACCCCGCGCAAAGGTCATATCAACCTTTGTATTAACTTGTGTTTGACCGATACCGTCAATAGAATACTCAATCGGGTCTTCGACGGTTAATATATTCCTATCTCTAGAATTAATTTCTAATAAACCCGCATAGAGAGTGGTACTTTTACCCGAACCAGTAGGACCAGTAACGAGGATAATACCGTGTGGTTTATGAATTAAATTTTGCAACAAAATATGGTTTTGCTTTGTCATACCAAGCGTTGATAAATCTAATTTAACGGCGTTTTTATCTAATAAACGTAATACAACACGCTCACCATGGCTAGCAGGCATAGTCGACACACGTACATCCACCGCTCGACCACCGATACGTAATGAAATACGGCCATCTTGTGGAATACGTTTTTCAGCAATATCTAACTTTGCCATTACTTTGATACGTGAAACCAATAATGCTGCTAACTTACGTTGTGGTTTTAATATTTCACGTAATACACCGTCAATACGAAAACGAATAACTAATGTTTGTTCAAAAGTTTCGATATGGATATCTGAGGCTTCTTCTTTAATAGCTTCGCCTAACATCGCATTAATCAACTTAATGATCGGCGCATCATCTTCGGCTTCTAATAAATCATCATCGCTTGGTAGTTCTTCCGCTAAAGTAAAAAAGTCATCAGCACCCAAGTCCTGCATTAACTGTTGTGCTTCTAATGACGATGATTGATAAGCACGAGCAACGAGCCTATCAAAGGTTTCATCATCAACCTGCTGAGTAGTAAAGGAGTGGCCAATAACACGTCGAGCCTCTACTAATAAATCAACAGTAGGCACTTGCTTAAAACATAGCGCACTACTTTTACCATCGTGAGACATAACGAGCTCATGCTTTTTAGAAAAAGCAAAAGGCAACTGCCCCGAAGGCGTAAATTCAACGACTTCTTGATCAACAAGCGCAGCATCAACATCGTTTAAATCACTCATATTGGTCGATCCGCTTCTTTAATTACACTTTCAACTTTTTTATCAATAAAAGCATCAGAATGCCCTATAAAAGTCTCAGGATCAATTTCAACTGGTTGCCCCCATTCAGGTAGAAGAGGCACATTACTATCAGGCATTAGAGCAATGCCTTTTTCATCTTCACCAAGTTGCACTTCTCTCATTAAGCTATACTTACGTTGACTTAATTCTCTCATCGTTTCGTCATCACGAATAATGGTTGCACGTAAAAAAATCATTAAGTTACGTTTTTCAGTACTACTTTTAGTCGAGCGGAATAACCAACCGATATAAGGGATATCACCTAAGATAGGCACTTTATCAACGGACTCATTAACTTCTTCATCAATTAACCCACCAATAACGATAGTTTCACCTGATTTTGCTAACACAGTTGTTTTAACTGAACGGGTTGCAAAAACAACATCCACAGAAGTTTGCCCTTGGATACTCGACACTTCTTGCTCAATGACCATCTGCACCGAGTCACCTTCATTGATTTGTGGCGTCACTTTCAGCTTAATACCAACTTCTTTACGCTCAATTGTTTGGAAAGGATTGGCATTTGTTGAGCTAGACGTAGAACCTGTTAGTACAGGTACTTCATCACCAACAATGAAACTAGCTTCTTGATTATCGAGTGTTGTTAAACTTGGTGTTGCAAGAATATTTGATGTACTCGTACTGCTTAAGGCTTGTAAAATCGCAGCCCAATCACTACCAACATAACCAGCAATTCCACCTGAAATTGAAGAAATAGTTGAGGCTAAATCTTCAAAATCATCTGAATCATTATCAATAGCATAAGCGCCTGCTGCTAATTCACCAATAGAAGCTCCGTTATCATTAAACTGAGTACCAAGACCTGAAGTAGAAGCCCATTGCACACTTAAATTTACACCGTCACCTTCAGATACTTCAACGATAATGGCTTCAACTAATACTTGCGCTCTACGAATATCAAGCTGATGAATAATGCTGCTTAATGATGACATTAACGCGGGTTGTGCAGAAATGATAATTGAATTAGTCGCATCATGCGCTTGAATATTTACATTCGGTTGTTTATTTGTTGAGTTAGATGATTTACCTGCTTCTTCAAGACCTTGACTAACACCACTTAACACCTGAACAACTTCTTTAGCATTGGCATATTTCAGATAAAAAACACGTGTATTACCATTATTTTTTAATTCGTTATCTAATGATTTAACTAACTTAATAACACGTGCTCGCGTATTGGGTTCGCCGCTGATGATAACTGAATTAGTTCTTTCATCAGCCACTAAGCGAGGTTTAAGCACACTAGTAGAACTGTTTTTTGAACTAGTCGATGTTTGTTGAATAGAATTGATCATATTGACCATATCTAACGCGCTAGCAAATTTTAATTTAACAATATCAACTTCTTGGTCACCGGCTCTATCCACTCGTTGAATAATTTTGACTAAACGGTTAACAACCGCAGCACGCCCAGTGATCATAATGACATTTGAAGGATCGTAATGCACAACATTACCACCGCCAGCACTATCATTAAGTTGACGTAATAAAGGCGCTAATTCTCTTACTGAGACATTGATGACGGGCACAACGCGCGTAACCATTTCGTCACCTTTGTATTGATTACCATCATCAATAACAGGAATGGCGGCTACTTTGGCATCTTTCGATTTAATAACTTTAAGGATGCCATTATCCATTTCGACGACAGCAAAACCATAAACTTCTAATACATTTAAAAAGAATTGATAATATTGCTTTTCATTAAGAAGGTCATAACTACGTACATTAATTTTACCTCGTACAGCAGGATCCAAGATAATTGTTTTCTGTAAGTTTTTACCAACAATATTAATAAACTCATTAAGATCGGCATTTTTAAAACTTGCTGAAAACTCAGCCGCTTGCACTAGAGTGGACTGTGAAAGTAAAATAAAAACACTGGCCCCTATTAGTCTGACCAGTTTTTTCTTAATCCCTAAAATCATTACACCAACCTCATTTTTACATATTTCTGTATATAGTCATTAGTTAATAAACGACTGTTATTAGTAGTTTAGTTGTCTAAACTTATTTTTATACTTGCTTTTATATTATGGAATACTAATAAATAACTCATTTAACTCGCCATCACGATCAACCGTTAAGCTCATTTCCGTCATGGTAGGGAACTCTTTCATTAAACCTAATGCTTGAGTTATATCGGTTAAATCGACCCCATTTAGTTCAATGACTAAATCATCTGCTTGTAATCCAGCTTCTTCAAATAATTCTGGTTTTTTACCTGGGTTAACTTTATAACCTTTGATCAGATTTCCATCTCGTACAGGAGAGATATTAATATAATCAAGTAATTTTCCTGGGTCTTCGACTAATAATTCTCTATTTAGATCTATCTCTGTTGTCTTTTTTGTACGGCTTCTACGTTTTTTAGAAGGAACATTAACTTCCTGCCCTTTTTCGATAGTATCCATTCTTTTATTAGCTTGTTCTAACCCATCTAAGATTAAGGTTTGCTTTTCACCATTAACATTAATAATGATTCGATCACTATAAATTTCAGTAACGATTGCATCTGTACCTGGAATTTCAGAATCTATAAAATAGCTATCTTGTATTCTTTTATATTCAATAATGACACTTGAAAATTGTGGTTCAGACGATGCGACAATACCCACTAAGGTAAGTTTAAGACGTGTTTTAGGAGCTTCAGTCAGACTTTCGTTATTAACGACTTTATTACCTTCACCTTCATACTTCCCAAATAATAATTGCTGTTGTAATTTTTTAGTATTTAACGCAATCGCTTTATTTTCTATTTTTTGAGCCGTTGGACTCCAATTATAAGATGATTCTTTAACTGGGTATAAAGACCAAGTTAATACACCTGATTGATAAGCGATTAAAGCACAGATCACTGCCAGTATTATTTTCGGTAGTAGGGAAATCATAACCTCTATTCTCATCCTGTAACTAAATCATTAAATATCAATTCTTATTGCTGTCATATTAATGCTAACGAAGCTGTTTATAAAAAGATATCATAAGACAATTTCAATAATGGGACTTAGGCTATAAGTTTAAGGTGCAGTTGTCGATAAAATAACGACTTTATAATCAATATTATGGCATAAACACGCCTTGATTTATCTGCTTTTGACCCCATCTATAAATAATCAGTTCATTATTTTGTTTTAGTTTAGTAAATAAGTGCTTTTTGCTATACTACACTTCGCTTTTTCGAGTTATAAATTATGACAAAATCAACAGTCAGATTAGATAAATGGTTATGGGCAGCTCGGTTTTATAAAACCCGAGGCTTAGCACGAGATATGGTGCAAGGTGGCAAAGTTCATTATAACGGCCAACGCTGTAAAGCGAGTAAAATAGTAGAAATTGGCGCAACACTATCAATACGTCAAGGCGAACTTCTGTTTGAGGTAACCGTTCAAACGATTTCAGAGCATCGCAGAGGTGCTCCGATTGCACAAACGCTATATCAAGAAACAGAAAAAAGTGTCGTTAAACGAGAACAACACCAATTGCTTCGTAAACTAAGTTTACAGAACGCGCCACATCCAGATCGTAAGCCAAATAAAAAAGAACGCCGTGAGTTAATACACGCAAAAACACAACGTAACACAGCGAATTTTGACTAGCCGCTGCAGAATATATATTGAGAGACTTTATGACAGACCAACTACAACGCTTCCTATTTGATGATTTTGAAATTCGTGGTGAAATTGCACAAGCACACAGTGCATTTGAACAATGCATTGATAACCACGACTACCCTGCTGAAATAGCGAATACTATTGGAGAACTGCTAATAGCAACTAGCTTACTAACCGCAACCTTAAAGTTTGAAGGGAAAATAACCGTACAAATTCAAGGTGATGGTCCACTCAGCATGGCAGTCATTAATGCGAATCAAGATTTAGAAGTACGTGGTACAGCGCGTTATGAAGGTGATACAACAGGTTTATCATTTTCACAACTAATTGGTAAAGGTAATCTGATGATTACTATCACACCTGAAGATGGTGAACGTTACCAGGGTATAGTTGCACTTGAAAAAGAAACACTAGCGGCATGTTTAGAAGATTACTTTGTTCAATCTGAACAACTCGCAACTAAAATCAGTCTATTTGCAGATAGCCACGCAACTCCTGTGCAGGCTGCGGGTCTATTAATTCAAACATTACCAGCTCACAGTGATACGCATGAAGAAGACTTCGCTCATGTATGTGCATTAGCTGGGACGATTAAAGCTGAAGAAATTTATACATTACAAAATGATGAATTATTATTTCGTTTATATCATCAAGAGAAAGTACGTCTATTTGAAATGCAACCGATTAGCTTCAAATGTGGTTGTTCACAAGAACGTTGTTTATCATCATTAGCATCTCTTAATGAAACAGAAATAAAAGAAATATTAGAAGAGCAAGAAAGCATTGATATGCGTTGTGAATATTGTGCAACAACTTACTCTTTTAAAGAAAAAGATCTTCAAATTTTATTTACTTCTACAGACCCAAAACATTAATTATCATACAAAAGTGTGACCTCACAAAGTTGCCATAGATATTTTTCTGTGGCATCTATTTGATCAAGAATTAGACTCAGATCCCACTTCTTTTGCCACAATTCACTTACTCTCCAAATTCTTACTTCACTTTTTTTTAATAGAAAGATCATAAGTTATAAGGGGAAAAATAACATGGCTCAGACAGTACTATCGACAACACAACTGGAAAAATACGGCATAACAGATATCTCTGAGGTTATTTACAATCCTAGTTATGAAATCCTATTTATAGAAGAGACAGCAACCTCTTTGAGCGGCTGTGAAAAAGGTATCATTACTGATAATGGAACCGTTGCTGTTGATACTGGCATTTTTACTGGTCGTTCTCCTAAAGATAAATATATATTAAAAGATGACACGACTCGCGATACTGTTTGGTGGAGCGATCAAGGTAAAAATGATAATAAAGCGATTGATCAATCAACTTGGTCGGCGCTTAAAACAGTCGTAACAGACCAACTTTCTAATAAAAAACTCTTTGTGGTTGATGCCTATTGTGGTGCTAATGTTAATTCACGTTTAAAAGTGCGTTTTATTATGGAAGTTGCTTGGCAAGCACATTTTGTCACCAACATGTTTATTCGCCCAACTGCGGAAGAATTAATTGATTTTGAACCTGATTTTGTAGTGATGAATGGGTCAAAAACAAATAACCCAAACTGGAAAGAGCAAGGGTTGAACTCTGAGAACTTTGTTGCCTTTAACTTAACTGAAAAAATACAGGTTATTGGCGGTACTTGGTACGGTGGAGAAATGAAAAAGGGTTTATTCTCTGTCATGAACTACTTATTACCTCTCAACGGTATGGCCTCTATGCATTGCTCAGCCAATGTCGGAAAAGCTGGCAATACGGCTATTTTCTTTGGTTTATCTGGCACTGGTAAAACAACACTTTCAACAGATCCTAAACGTCAATTGATCGGTGATGATGAGCATGGTTGGGATGATGATGGTGTATTTAACTTTGAAGGTGGGTGTTACGCTAAAACAGTACGTTTAAGTGCTGAAGCTGAACCAGATATCTTTGGAGCGATTAAACGTAATGCTCTACTAGAAAATGTGATGATAGATGAACAAGGTGTTGTTGATTATGATGATGCCAGTAAAACTGAAAACGGCCGAGTTTCATACCCAATTTACCATATTGAAAATATCGTGAAACCTATCTCAAAAGGCGGTCATGCACAAAAAGTAATCTTTTTAACCGCCGATGCATTTGGGGTTTTACCGCCAGTATCTAAACTTACTAAAGCACAAACACAGTATCACTTCTTATCTGGCTTTACAGCTAAGTTAGCGGGTACAGAACGAGGGATCACAGAACCTACCCCTACTTTTTCAGCGTGTTTTGGCGCAGCTTTTTTAAGTCTACATCCAACACAATATGCAGAACAATTAGTGAAGCGTATGGAAGCTTGTGGCGCAGAAGCTTACCTGGTAAACACCGGATGGAATGGTTCTGGCAAACGTATTTCAATTAAAGACACCCGCGGTATTATTGATGCTATTTTAGATGGATCGATTGAAAAAGCAGAAACGAAAACTATCCCATTATTTAACTTAGAAGTACCCATTGCATTACCTAATGTAAATAGTGCGATTTTAGATCCTCGTGATACTTACGCTGATACAGAAGAATGGAATACTAAAGCAGAAAAACTAGCGCATTTGTTCATTAAGAACTTTGATCGTTATACCGATAAAAAAGAAGGTAAAGTATTACTTTCTGCCGGGCCAATATTTACAAGTTAATCAACACTTAGTTATTAATACCGATTACATTAAATATGTTATCTAAATTTTGCGCTAAAAAAACAGTTCAATTCAAGGCGTAAATGGCTGTTTTAACCAGTAAAATAGATAAGCCATTTATTGTGATTGGTATAATAGGCTACCAAGCCCATATTCATATGTTTAACGTTATATTAAACAGTGAATATGGGCTTTTTTTATTTAAGTGTTTTATTTTTTAAATCGGACACCCCATATACAGTGCTTTAGGTGAGGTTGAACTTAGATTAATAAGACTTGTCTATTTTTTCCAGAAAAAGGATTTAAATATAATTGCTTATTTCTAACTAAGAAAATTTAGATAATCAACTACCCTATAGGAAATAATAAAATGAAATATTGGTTAGCCTCTTTACTTTGCATATTGATGGTCACTGGATGTGGTAGTAATTCATCAAGCAGCACAACTGAATCAACGAGTGCCAACGATATAGAAGACACCTCAACAAGTTCGCCTACTGAGGTTGATCAATCAAATAATGAAAGCACTTCCGATGAAACCTCAGTTAATGATTCGGCAACTGATTCTCCGACTACAACTGATACCGCGACAGCAAGTGTCGATTACAGCCTAATGACATGTGAAGATGACTTATCTGATGTATTAGCACTAATTAACCAACTTCGTATTGAAAGCCAAACCTGCGGTGATACGAGTTACCCAGCCGTAGCAGAAGTGGCTTGGAGTAGCACATTAACATTAGCTGCCACTGAGCATTCAAATAATATGGCAAATTATAACTTTTTCGATCATACAGGTTTAGATGGCAGTACTGTTGGCACACGTGTTACTGCACAAGGTTACACGTGGAGTCGTGTGTCTGAAAATATTGCCGGCGGTCAAACTTCAGCACAAGAAGTTGTTGATGGTTGGATGTCTAGTGAAGGTCACTGCACTAATATCATGAATGCAGATGTGACTGAGATGGGATTAGCTTGCCAAGTAAATAGTGACTCTGACTATCAGCGTTATTGGACTCAAGTATTTGCTAAACCAAGATAGCTATAAAATTTAAAAGGAATTAGGCTTAATTCCTTTTAAATCATTACTTAGATTAGCGGCTATATATACTCGTCACCATTCAAGATGCAAAAATCAGAAAGTCCTGCGGGTCGCCAACTCGACAACCGATACTGCGTTGTAACACTCGATAAGGAATCGTCATTACCATCATGTTACGCTTGGCCGAGTTAACGACTGAATAATACATCTTGGTTGATAATGAGTATACATAATGGCTTTGAATGAATAAGCCTGATTTAACTTAGCTTAACAACATTCTTACCCACATACCAAATGGACTAGTGAACCCAGTTGTTACAGAAGTTACTTCTCCTTTGTTAATCACAAGGATAGTCGGCGTTAAACTAATTCCCCATTCACGACCTATTTCCCCTTTAGGATCATTGACTACAGTAAAATCATAATCTTTAGCACCAAGGTATTGTTGCACACGCTTATTTTCACCAGAATTCAGTGCAACAGTAACCACTTGCATCTGACCACTCACAAAGTCTACAGAGGGAGAAACGAAGCTACAGACACTGCACCATGTAGCCCAGAAATAAACTAAAACAGGCTTATCTTGACTCATTGCGGCCAAATCAACCTTGTCACCTTGTACACTGGTTGCCACTAATTCAGGTGCTTTACCAGATGCAATGGATTGAGCTCGCCATATATCAACGCCCCAACCTAATGCCAATGCTAAAAACACATAAACAGCTAGAGATCTCAGTCGAGCTCCCCAGCTTTTTTTAGGTTTAGGCTCTTGAGGGTTTGGTTCCGTCATTTTATTGCCCCTTAGCTTGTTGTAAGGCATTGAGAACATCTTCGCTATTTAAAATAGTAGATAACTCAATACCATTAGGTGCCGCTGGACCATAAACAATATTAAAAGGAACACCATAACGCCCGAATGATTGTAAGTAAGCTGTCACCGAGTCAGAACGTACTGTCCAATCACCACTCATCGCTATAACACCATCTTCTTGTAATGCACTGTAAACAGGGTTTTGCAATAACACACCAATTTTATTGGCCTTACAAGTGACACACCATTTTGCAGTCACATCTACAAAGACAACATTGCCTTTATTCACTTCTTGTTCTATTAACTGTGCATTTAATGGTACCCAAGTGATCTCATCTTGTAATGGGTTGGCCCAATGCTTAGCCGTTAAACTACCTACGATCAAAACAATAGCTGCTACGATCATAAATATACCAAAAGTGATAAAGAATAAACGTTTACCATGCTTTTTCAGGATCAAAACAGCAAATATAACTAAAATAAGCGCAGCAACTAAAATGGTATAAAGTAGTCCGATAAAACTACTTAACAAACTCACTAACCATAGGCACGTTGCTAAAATAAGTAATCCAAACACTAACTTAATAGTCCCCATCCACTTACCTGGTTTAGGCATTAACAAGGCAATACTTGGGAACAAGGCAATGAGTAACCAAGGCAATGCCATCCCTAAACCTAATGCAGTGAAGACAGCAAATAACTGCCATGCCGATGCACCTAATGCAAATGCAACCGCCGTCCCCAAGAAAGGTGCGCTGCAAGGTGTTGCCAATAACGTTGCAAACATACCTTGTAAATAATGGCCTAGATAAGAATGCCCTCCTTTTGTTGCTAACCATGTTTGCATTGAAGAAGGTAACTGAATTTCAAATAAACCAAGCATATTAGCGGTAAATATCGCAGTGACAATAACCATGAAAGTAATGAAGTAAGGACTTTGGAACTGAATCCCCCAGCCTAACGCTTCACCTGACAGTTTAAGTACTAATAGAAACAGAGCGAGCAACCAGAACGAACTAATAATACCGGCACTAGAAGCTAAAAATTGCTTACGAACTTGTGAACGTTGACTACCATCGACACCTAATACTGAGCTCAATTTCATCCCTAAAACGGGTAAAACACAAGGCATGATATTTAAAATTAAACCACCTATTAATGCCACCAAGAAAATAGACCAAATAGACTCACCAACCACTGAAATGGTCTGATTGCCTAAGGTAGTCGCAACTTCTACAGCAATATCTGCATCAACCACTGTAATATTGACATTCGCATTACTTAAATCAACTTCACCACCCCAACTACTCGCATTAAACGTCGCTGTAACTTGTTTTCCTGACACTGAGATAATAGGTTTAGAAAAGAAGACATTCTCTAATTCAGGATCATTACTATCAATGAATACGTCAGGATTTCCCCACCCTATTTGATGTGATAGCTGCACTGAGACTTCTTGATTAAATTGATCCCATGAACTGATAATATTTGTAATATTGGCATTATTCTTTTGTGCTTTGATGGCACTTTGATCAACTAAAATCGGTACACTACTAGCGGCTTGCGCATAAGCAAAAGCAACATCTTCATTAATACTGAGGCCATTAGGATCAAAACTTAAATCAATTTCGTAATCAGTTAACACACAAATCGTGGTGCATGACGCTAGCGTTAACGTACCTTTTAATCGACTGACTTGTTGAGGATCTTTCAGTTGTAACTGAATGGGGAAATGAATTTGATCTTTATAACCAACTGTTTCAACGCCTAATACAGGGTAACGTTTAGGGGTTGGCCAAGACCAATCAACCGTATCAATATTATATGATTGATCAGTCCACTCAAATGTAGGAGCAACCCCGCCTTCACCAGGAGATCGCCAATATGTTTTCCAATCTTTCGCTAAATCAACATTCAAAATACCATTCACAGTATTTTCTTGAACTTGCCCTGTTAGCTGCAAATTAACTTTAACAGGTAGGTGGTTAAAATTAGTGATCCATCCTGTTTCTGGCGCTTGTGCAAATGCACTACTGGAAAGACTGACAATGAACAGTAATGATGAAAAAAAATGCTTTAAAAAGGACATGAAAACTCCGAGAAAATACCAAATGAAATAGTTTGTAGCATAAATACCGCCTGTGACCGAATAAAAATTAAAAAGTTCGCCATGAGCACCAACAGTTGACCGTCAATAACCTCAATTTATTGCACTTCAAATATAATAATTAATGAAAGAATTTATATCGTTATTAATATGCTTATTTATATAACAACAAAGTAATCCCTTTGCTTAAGTTACGACGTATAAGGTGTACAATTGTAAAATATAAAACAACAATAGATATTATCTGTATTGCTGTTATTGATTAAAAGCACGATTATTTTATTACAATATTACTTTTCAACACGGAGTTCCCTTTATGAAAGTCGCAATGTTCAGTTCCCGTAGTTATGATATTCAGCATTTTAAACCATTGATTTCAGACCCAATCAGCATTAACTTTTTTGATACTCAACTTAATTCACACACCGCAGCACTGGCAACAGGCTATGATGCGATATGTGCGTTTGTAAACGATGATTTAAGTGCGCCCGTTTTAAATCAACTTCACGAGTTAGGTATTAAATATATTGCCATGCGTTGCGCTGGCTTTAATAATATTGACTTATTTTGTGCAAAATCACTGGGTATGACGATTGTTCGTGTTCCTGCCTATTCACCAGAAGCCGTAGCAGAGCATGCCATTGCATTATTAATGACGCTTAACCGACGTACACACAAAGCATATCAACGCACCCGTGATGCAAACTTTTCATTAGAAGGGTTAGTTGGCTTTAATCTACACGGTAAAACCGTTGGAATTATCGGGACCGGTAAAATTGGATTAGCAACAATGGCCATTTTTAAAGGTTTTGGTTGTAAAATATTAGCTTCTGACCCTTACCCATCAGATAAAGCGACGGCATTAGGCGCAGAGTACGTTAGCTTAGAAACACTCTTTGAAAACAGCGACGTGATTAGCCTGCATTGCCCACTCACTAGTGACAATAAACACTTATTAAATAAAGACACATTTGCATTAATGAAAGATGGTGTCACCATTATTAATACCAGTCGTGGTGGTTTATTGAATGCACATGATGCTATTGAAGCATTAAAATCAGGCCGTATTGGTGGCTTAGGTCTAGATGTATATGAAGAAGAAGAGCATTTATTCTTTAATGACCATTCAAGTGAAATTATTGCCGATGACATTTTCCGTCGTTTGTCTGCTTGCCACAATGTGATATTTACAGGTCACCAAGCTTTCTTAACTAAAGAAGCATTAACTAGCATTGCACAAACAACGCTCGATAATTTACGCGAACTATTAGAGGATGACACGAGTGTTAATCAAGTTAGTGAATAGTCACTAACATTACTCAACAGATAAAACCCCAATAAGCTTTATAAGTTAAGGGTTTTATCTGTTTTTATACGCTACCTTTAAAGCCACCGCCTGACTTTCTGCTTATAGTCGATAAATGACGGTGCAAAAAGGATTTCTAACGCAACCTCTTCCGGCTTAATGAAACGTTTATTCATTGTCATAATATAAAGAGGTAATAAAACTAAACTCAATAGATTACCCAACAACAAAACCTCAGCGATTAAGATCCCCAATAATCCTAAATACATGGGATTTCGAGAATAACGATATATTCCAGAAGTGACTAAACTCGTGGTTTTTTCAGGTGTCGTTGGATCGACTGTCGTCTTTGCCTTTTTAAACTTCCAACCACTACTCAGGATGACTAACACAGAAGCACACAAAACAAAGCCAGAAAACCCATTCAAGACAAGTGAACCAACATTAAAAAAAGGAATTAACAAGCTCATCAAATATATCATGAGCATAAATAACAGAGTGACTAACGGAGGATACTTCATCATTCGTTGCATTTGATTACCCTTTTCCCATAAACAGATCATTAAATAAAGTGTTACTAACACTAAGATCAATAAAAGCATCACGATTAAATGCCAGAATAAATAATAGTAACGTGTTGTAAATCTATAACTTACCTTGTGTAGCCATTATTTTATAGGATTTTTAGCATGCAAATTGTGCAGAGAGGTCTTTTTTAGTTTAAACTGCGCGACTAAATTAATTCCAGAGGAAAATGATATGTCTGATAAAGTCTTTATCACTGCACAACAATTACTTGAAGACTCATTTCGTCTTGCAGCACAAGTTTACGATAGTGGTTTTCGCCCACAGTTTATTGTTGGTATTTGGCGTGGCGGCGCTCCAATCGGTATTGCAGTTCAAGAATTCTTTGACTATCAAAAAGTAGAAACAGATCATATCGCAGTACGTACTTCTTCTTATTACGGTATCGGCAAACAAAGTAAAACAATTAAAGTACACGGTTTACATTACATTATTGAAAATGCTAATGCCGATGATGGCTTGCTAATTGTAGATGACGTATTTGACTCAGGCCGTAGTGTTGTTGCGTTAACTGAAAAACTAAATGAAGTAATGCGCTTAAATATGCCACGCGACGTACGCATAGCAACGCCTTATTACAAGCCTAAGAACAAAGCCGTATCTATTGTGCCAGACTACTATATTCATGAATCAGATGAATGGTTAGTATTCCCACATGAAGTATCAGGTTTGTCACCTAAAGAAATTTCTGAAGGTAAAAGCGACTTAAAAAATATCGCACACTTGTTTACTAGAGAAGACTAAACAATGACTTATAGTTAATTAAGTTTAAAGTAGCTTAAGCTTAATAATACTATTTTATAAAAGGAGACTATTTCGTCTCCTTTTTTGTATCGAAAAAATTAAACAACAACTAAAAAAGTGAATAATCACTTACCTTTTAACCTCTATAAATTCTTGGCTCGCTTTTAACACATCCTCATATAAAGCAAAAAATACGACGCTCAGATCTGCATAATTTTCTCTCAATATTTTTCCTGTTTCAGCTAAAGGTGCCATTCGTTCGCTTCGTGTTGCCATACGTTTTAAAGCATACTCAATATTTTCTATCTTTTGATAGGACTCGAGCCACTTATCTTGCCAAACCCAACCATTAATACGTTCAAAACGTTCTGGTAAAATAACGTCCTTTACTTGTGTTTCACTAACAATCTTTTGTTCTGCTAATTGGCAAAATTCAGCTAAAGTTAAATGATGAAAAGTGGTCCAATGTCGAGCTAAGAAATGATCCCAGAACATATCAAGTGCAATGGGAGCGTAACGCCGTAATACTTTAGGAAATAGTAATTTAGCAGCGAGTACTTGTGGGTGTTTATCCGTAAAACTATCGACATAACGATGTAAACGGATACCTTGGACTATGTTAGTAGGAAATTGGCCATCAGGATTGCCTTTAACGAAATCTCCTAAAAAATTACCACTAAAACTCGTATTGGTAGAAGCCGCGATATGTAAATGTGCAAGATAGTTCATAATGGCTTTACCTTAATCGCTATTGAGTTTGTATGTTTTGGCTAACGTTAACATGGCGTTTACTGACCACGATACCAGCAAAAACAACAAAAATACTTCCCCATTGCCAAAGCGTTAATATCTCATTTAGTAATAATGCCGATAATAACAAAGCAAAAATAGGGACTAAGTTTGAATAAGCAGCGGCGGTTAATACTGAGCTTTTTACAAGTGCATAGTTATACATCCCATAAGCACCTAGTGTCACCGCAGAACCTAAATAAACAATATTCATTAACGCATTAACATCATGTTGTGGTGGTAACTCAATGAAAAATAAAAAAGGGGCAAAAAACACGGTACCTGAAAAACCTTGTAAAGCGATTAATGACAAAGCGGAGTATCTATTCAATAAATGTTTCATACTAACAACATAGAAAGCAGCACATACCATGGCTAAAAATTCTAACGTATTTCCGAGTAAAGGATTCGGAGCATGATCCGTATTAGGAGAAACCATACTTAACAAAATACTGCCCGCAATACAAAAACTGAAACCTATAATGATCTGCTTACTGAGTTTTTCTTTAATTAAGAAGAACGCAAACAAGGCCACCATTAATGGTAAGCAAGAGACAATAATGCCAGCCTGCGATGCAGAGGTATATTGCATTGCATAACCTTCAAATAAAAAATATAAACACGGCTCAGCTAACGACATAACCAACAACCACTTCCAATCGCCCTGTTGATACTCAAAACGTTTTATCCAACGCCACAAACATAGACAAATGAGAAGAGTGATTAACATCCGTAAAAAAATAACAAAAGACGGAGGGTAAATATCAATCGCCGCTTTCAAAGCAACAAAGGAACTACCCCATAAAAAAGTAGCGATTATAAAACAGAGTCCTGCTGGCATAGGTTATCTCTAAAAATACATCAAGGGCGGTAAAATGATGACTGTAAAACTACTTTTATTTTTTATCATCACTTTAAAAGAGCACTATTAATAGACGTTAAGTAATAGGCCTTAGGGTGTTACTAGGGGGTAGTAATGTCCATGTTTATTCTATTTCTTGATGATATAAAACGAACCCTCTCGCTTGGTAATTAGCGAGTGCACTAGGGTGATCCAAACTGCACGTGTGCACCCAAACTCGCTTAGCATTACAAACAGTCCAAGCTTGTTGAATTGCATATGTTAATAAATAGCCACCAAAACCTTTACCAATAAAAGTAGGTGCCAATCCAAAATATTTAATTTCAACTTCCTGTTCTTCACTCACTTCTAACTCAAAATAACCCGCGATAGCACCTTGATAATACGCTACCCAAGTACGTAAATTATCGCGCTCAGCATAGTTTTTCCAAGATTCATCAGACTCATTTAATTTGTCCAACCATTCCCATTTCTCGCCTACCAAAGAATATAAGAAACGATTAAAGCGATATTCTTTAATAATGGCTTCGGAAATAGTTAAGCCATCAACTTTTAATTTTTCGTTAAGTTGGTTTGCTTGCTGCATTTCTAAATAGTAAATAGTAGTTTGACTCATTCTGTTCCCTTATTGACACCATCTCAGCTATAAATTTACGCTTATAACAATACACTTAAGCACTAGTGAGTCGTCGCTTTTTCATATAACTCTTTAAAACCTTTAGCACTAAATACAAAGCTTTCTTCGCCTGTATAAGGCTTTAATTTAACCACTGTACTCTTCATGAATTGATCAAGCACAAAGTCATTACCTTCTTCTGTATCGGCATAAAACGCCACTATTTTCTCTTTACATAGAAGAGTGAATTTAACTAAATCATCATTAACATACATAGGCACTGACTGAGATTTCTGAAGAGATTCATCTTCACAGCCTTTTTCCGCACTTGCTTGAAAGAACACGCTCAGGCGCTGATATGATCCTCTACCTAATATAGCGACTAATGATCCGCTAATCACTTCCTTAGTAATAATCATTTTCTGCTTTTTATTAATATACCAACCTTTACTCTCTTCCACTTTCGTTTGTATAGGAATGTTATCTAAGTACTTAGGCATATCATCAACATAAATATCTACCGCTCTTGCAAAATTTTTCCAACGCTCTTTTACAGGTACATAATAATAAGCTAAATCGATAGCCTGACCATTAACCGTCAACTCCCATAAACCTTTGTAATTAGCATCTTGTATTGCGACCTGGTCAATAACAATATTTTGAGGGAGCACGTCACCACATGGACTACATAGTTTTTGAATAACATGGATATTTTCAGTTTGTAAAAGCTGCAAAGCGGCATTCGCTTCTTTCTTGCTGATTCGTTGAGCTTGATCGGCATAAGCAATGGTACAAACAGTACATCCAAGAAACACGACCAACAAACGTTTGATGATATTCATTAATTTTTTGAACCTTATTTTTATAAGCCATTTATTTGTAAGAAATTTTTTTGTAATTAACTTTCTCAGTTAAGGATTTTTTATATTCAGTGTTTATATTAAGAATAATGAATAATATTAAAAAAACGTAAAGGGATATCACCAATATTACGATAAATATGAGGCTGATCGGCATTAAACTTAGCTTTTTCACCTGTATTCAATGTCTTCCATTGTCCACCAGCAAAATACTCCATGCAACCACTGGTGACGACAATATGCTCTATAACGCCTATTTGATGGGCCTCTGAATGTTGCTCATGACCCACTGTAAAACATAGCTCAAACATCTCAATACCGGTGCTTTGATCATATTCGAAAATAGTTTCAATACTAACAGTATGTTCTTGATTAAAACCTTTAGTGTCACTATCTAAGGGGCTCTTTTGCCCTAAAAACTCTGATAAAGGTAATTCAAAACCTGTTGCTATTTTCCATAGTTTAGCAATTGTCGGACTTGATTCACCTCGTTCTATTTGTCCTAACATTGCCTTGGAAACACCACAATGTTGACTTGCTACCTCTAAACTCCAGCCTTTATTAGCTCGCATTTTTTTCAGCTGTGTGGCTACTGTTTTATTGATTGAATCAGACATATTTACCTTGTGCGTTATAACAGTCGATGTTAACTTTGTTTTTTGTACGTTAAAACGCACAAGGGTATTATGAAAACACTTTTCCAACAGGTCAACTCAATAATTGCAGCAATGAGTGCAGGGTTAGTCGCAGTGATCGTCGGATTTTCTAGCTCAATAGCATTAATATACCAATTGGTAATTAATTTAGGTGGTGACAGCCATCTTGTGGCAAGTTGGCTTCTTGCACTAGGCACGAGTATGGGTATTTTAAGCATTTTACTTTCATACTGCTATCGCATTCCAATACTTATTGCTTGGTCTACGCCAGGGGCCGCATTACTGATTGCCAACATACAAGGCTTTGACCTTAACCAAGCGGTTGGTGGTTTTATTGTCTGTGCATTGTTGCTATTTATTTTCCCATTATTAATACCACTGGATAAATTATTTAAATGGTTACCTACACAGTTAGCTTCAGCAATGTTGGCTGGTATTTTATTGAAGTTTGGCTTTGCTGTTTTTACACAAATGGAACTTCAACCAATTTTAATTATTAGTATGTTTATCAGTTATTTATTAGCAAAAAGATTGATACCACAATGGACCTTATTAATTGTCATCGTTATTTCAGCGATCTTAGCTTGGTACTTACAACTGATTGAAAGTAAAGTAATTGAATGGCAATGGAGTGAGTGGCAGTTTATCAAACCTGCATTTTCATGGTCAGTCATTGTGGGGATAAGTTTGCCTTTATTTATTGTCACCACTGCCGCTCAAAACTTACCAGGCATAGCCATGCTGCAAAGTTTTGGTTACCAAGCCCCCATTAAGCGAATTTTATCACTGACTGGTTTATTTAATATTATCGCAGCTCCGTTTGGTGGTTATGCACTCAACCTAGCAGCTATTAGTGCTTCAATTTGTATGACTGAAGATGTACATAAAGATGCTAATAAACGCTATTGGGCAAGCATTTGGGCTGGTATTTTTTATATTATTTTAGGGTTGCTAGCTGCCTATATCATTGCTTGGTTCGCCCTACTACCAGAGTCATTAA
This sequence comes from Psychromonas arctica, assembly GCF_038155225.1. Classification (GTDB taxonomy): domain Bacteria; phylum Pseudomonadota; class Gammaproteobacteria; order Enterobacterales; family Psychromonadaceae; genus Psychromonas; species Psychromonas arctica_B. The sequence goes on from NZ_JBAKBA010000039.1 coordinate 36,050, forward strand.
TATTAGCCTTAGCGGGCATTGCATTATTTGGCACCATTACTCATAGCTTACAGCAAAGTGTTAATAGTAAATCTAAACACATTAATGAAGCAGCAGTGATCACCTTACTCATTACAGCATCTCCCATTGCTTTGTGGGGATTAAGCTCAGTGGTATGGGGCGTTATCGGAGGGTTATTAGTTTTATTGTTCAGCCAATTAAGGTTTAAAAAACACCATTAAAAAATTAACGTGATGCCTGAATTAAAAGATTACGGGGAGTAATATTGGCATCGCAAAATATTGATATATTCACTTGATAACCCGCCTCTTGCAAACTTAACGCACGGTCATAAACTAACCATAACTCTAAGGGGCGACGGAAGAATTGTGATACTAACTCACCACGTCTTAAGCGATTAAAACGCACTTTACCTTGAACTAAATACATCGATAAATCGGCTGGTAATTCAATATCCAATTGTTTATATGCTTTAACCCATTCTGCAAAATCTCTAAAGTTATTGGATAACAACGTTTTGGGGAAACTAGGTACGGTTAAGTAGTCTTCTGTTTTTAAAAGTGCCTTTTGTAAACAATCAAAACTTAGACGCCACCAAACTTCTTGATCATTTAATTGTGTTTGTCGCTCTCCAGACGTACTTTGTTGTGCCACTGCTAACTTCAAATCCTGTTTGTTTAAAGTGATTGATGATAATAACTGGCTTTGTTGTGAAGCATAAGAGGACACCGCTTGGTAATTATCATGTTCAGTCAAATGGTAGCAACATGGACTTATGGTTACTTTTTCTGTTAATACTTTTTTAACACCATTAATAAGATGCACATGTAAATCACCACAAGCATGCAAAGCAACAACATGCTGTTCTTTATTAAGTAATTGGCTGCCCTCCCCCAACAAAACATTAGCGACAAAGAAAGGTTGTGATATAGATTGTTGTTGGGCTAATGCCTGGCCTTGATTGCATAGCCCAGCATTCCATTCCACTGCACTGATTTCATTTTTTGTCTTATAATGGATCAACCTCCCTAAATGTCCTTTACCAGCACACCACTCTAAAACAGGGAGCGTCTCATCTATATAATGAGAGAATCGATCTATTTGTATCCATTTTCGTCCTTTAATTCCTTTTTTTAACCAAAAAGGCACATCAAGATCATGGGTAAAATTGTTATTGTTAATATCAAAAAGAGGATCATTTATATTCAATAATTCGGGAATAAATTGCTTTAATAATGGGTATAACGAAGCAGGGTTTTGCTGATAACTCAGTAATTGGTTATCATCGATACGGTGTAAAAAGTTAATTAATGCGCTATTGCCTGAAAAGGAGGGGTAATCATTTAAAATGAAAGCATTATAGTGCCAGTATTGTTTCGTTGCCGTTAAATAACGATCAATCTTATCAAAATTATGTTTTAACACACGACATCCCGCTAAAAACTTCAAAAATATGTTTAATTTTTTAAGTGGTTAAATAGAAACTTTATTATCGAATAACCTTGATGGTCATTCTATATAAAAAATTAATAACAAATGGTTAAATAACCTCGATAATAAAATGATGTTCTAAGTTTAAGTATTATAAGGGAAGAGTAATTGACTATAAAAAATCATCTAATAGATAAATCAAAAAAAATAACTATAAATCAATCACTTACTGGTTAAAATATAAATTTAATTAATAAAAATCCGACTATCTCCAATTAGATATCGAAAAATCTTACACTAAATTAACCCAATCAATACTTTTTAAATATAAAATTTAAACTAACCAAAAATAGTTATAAAACAAATATCACAAAAAAACAAAGCGCATTAAAAACAAAGAGTTACAACAAACTCATAATGTCCTTAAATAAACTAAGGTTTAAAGCTTAAACTACAAATTTATTTATACTCAAAAAACACCGTTGAATAACTTTACAACTTAAATTAAATATCAAATAAAAAGCACTTTAAACACCTTGATAAATAAGTAAGGCATTGATAAATAAAAGATTTAAAAGTTGGCACATTACATGCTGTATTACTATATATGGAATTATCCATTTATACGAAGGAGAGAACACATGAAAAAATTTATTACGTTAATCACTAGTTCATTTTTACTTTTTTTAGCAACCAGCTCTGCTTATGCAACACCTATTGAAGGTGTTATACGATTTACAGGTTCTGCAACAGTGACTGGTACATACCCGACAATTAGTTCAATTGCGTTTACTGATACTTATGTTAGTTTAACTGATGCAAATGTAACAGGTGATTTTGATGGTTTAGAAGGATGGGCTGCAACATTCACTGACTATACTTTCGGAGATTCTTTACCTTATGTACTTTGGGCAGTAGATTCTTTTACATTCACAGCAACTAATTTTTCAATTGATAGCCTTAATCCAGCTCTAGGCGGTGGATTAACAGGTACAATTTCTGGTTCAGGATTCCTTACAAGTACAGACCCTCTATTAGATACAACTAGTGGATTATGGGCCATTACTGGTGAGTTATTAAATGGACAAGTGTCTTTCTCAGCAACTACCGTTCCAGCTCCAGCCGGTGCAGCATTATTAGGTTTATCTTTATTAGGCTTTGGTTTCGCTCGTCGTAACAAAAAAGCTAAATAAGACGCTTTTCTTTATAAATTGAGTAATTCTATAAAGCCTAACAATCGTTTGATTGTTAGGCTTTTTTTATATCAACACTGAAGAGTATTAAATAAGAAAAGCGTATTCAAAATATCTTATTTTTTGTCATTAACCTTAGTACTAGCTTCGCTCTTTATTTCGCATGTTTTAACTTTATTATGCGCTTCGTTATCTGATGTCACAGGGTCACTACAACAACTGCCAAAGTGAACGCCATCTAACCATTGTTGTAACTCTTCTTCGCTCGGTTTGTTAGCTTTATTTATTTGTTCTTTTTTATCAGTCATATACTTTCCTTTACAAGTAAAAAATTCTTTATCAGAGGGCCTTATTAGAAAACCTTAAATACCAATGCTATCTAGTATTTCTAAGAACACATCTTCTCGAGTTTTAGGAGTTAAGTTCGGATACAAACGACATAAGCGGATTGCTTGGCTAAACTTCTTTTTACCTAATACACTCAACACTTTTGTAAACAATGCTTCATCTAAAAAAAATGTTTTAACAGCATGTGTTACTGCGTCATCTAAAGAGACGTATTGCACCCCATCAAACTCAAAACTTTCATTATCGCTATCCACTACTAATAACTCATTATTAATAACTAGTGGCCAACCTTGATAATTAATACGCGCTTGCATCATTTCAAACATAGGCCATGCACTACGCTTGAAGCCCTCAAACGCACTGCCTTCTAACTCCGACTCTTCTAATTCTTGTTTCGTCCAATTAGAGCCGATACTAAGTACTTTTTGATGTTTGGTAGTAAGTGCTTGTTTAACAGCATCACGATAACTGTAAATAGAAGGAAATGCAGAACGCGTTACGATATTCGCACACTCTTTACAGCTAGGTAAACTCAATGCTTGGTGATCTAAGATATTGATTTCGTATTCATGCTTAGGGAACTTAATTTTTTTATCGCTTGGCTCACCACAAAACCAGCAAGTATTGCGATAGTTAAAAGGAACTTCGACAGCAAAGAAAGTGGCCATATTATTTACCCGTAAAAAGAGCTAAGGGTACGTTTTGAATCAAAAATAATCAATGATCTAATTTCTTCGGCATATATTAAAGCTGCACTTAGTAGTCGATCTGATTGCAGTAATTAATTGTAAGAATAGTGATGGAGTTTAATAGTCATTATAGAGTCTGATTAAAGTAGCGCGATATGATAAAAACTTTTCTAATATGTAAAAACAGGAAAGGGCAGCCTAAGCTGCCCTAATTTAGTCACACTATCAAATCCATGATAGAAGTTGCTCCATGCAATAAATCCATTTGACTACCGCCATACTAGGCATCCTCTTCCCAAATCCTTTGAGCTTCTTCCTTGTTTCATATCCTTATCCGACAAACATCCAGTTCATCAATCCAACATCCTGCTGGCTTCTTCCATGACACATCCATATTTAATAAACATCCTGCTTATTAACTGCTCCCTATCCTTGGAAGGTGTCCTTATTACATCCTGTAATATCTTCCGTGCTCTTCCTTAACGATAAACATCCTGCTTATCTAACTCCAATTCTTGAAGCGTCCTTATTACATCCTGTAATATCTTCCGTGCTCTTCCTTAACGATAAACATCCT
>NZ_JBAKBA010000040.1:0-39986 GCF_038155225.1 Psychromonas arctica
GGCTCCCTATGCATGCAGAGTAATTATTGAGCACCAAAGATCAACACGCCCTAGAAAGTTAATAACGAGATCTAAAAAGTAACTCGCAATCGTTAAAAACACAAAAGGCCTCATATTTTATATTAGGCCTTTTGTGTTAATTTGAATTGATTAATAGCTCAATGAGCGATTAATCAATAACAGTTGATACTTTATTTTTCAAATTCAAACTTTCTTAATGTACTCTTTCTAAGTTCAGACTTTTCTTGTGCTGATTTTTTATACCATTCACCGCCACCATAAACCGCAGCTTCCCATGCACCATAAATTGGATTAGGTAATACAATGAACTTATCACCAAAACTCATTTTATGAGTTTCAACAGCTTTACTTCTCCCTTCCATTGTATCGCCATCAAAAGCAACATCGAAATCCGCTAGGTTATCGCCCATTAACAACACAATTTTATAGCCCATTCCTGTCACACTATCACGTCGTTCTTGTTTTTTTGATGTGCCTGTTCTAAGCATCATATGCTTCTCGTCAACCTGTGGAAAACCTAATGCTTTTAAGTTTTCCATCGTTGATTGCTTCAGGTCCATATTTTTTTCAGGCATCGATTTTCTGTTCGTTACATAAAAAACATCCCCGCCTGTTTCAACAACATAATTCAAAAAATCCACAGCACCGGGCATTGCTGTTGCACTTTTATCTTCACTCCACGCTTTCCACGTATCGCCACTATAACCATAGTCTTTATCAATTAAACCACCGTTGTATGGGCTGTTATCAATGATAGTTTCATCAACATCAACAACAATTGCTTTTTTGCCTTCTTGTTTATCCATATCCCATCTTAATTTAGCAAGGTTAAATGCCTGGTAAGAAAGTGCAGTAAATTCAGCTGAATTTTGTACCCATGAAAGGGCTAAAACTGACTCTTCATTTAAGTCTTTAGTTGTAAATTGTTTCTCAGCGGCAAAAGATGTTGAGCTAAGTGCAACCACCATTGCAAGACCTAAAAGGCTTTTAGAAAGATTCTTCATTTTTTCTCCGGAATAGTTTGATTGAAGAGCTATAAGGTATAACCTTTAAATATTAACATGTTATATCTCTATTACTGGATCTTTATTGAGTAAGAGAGTTATCTCTAAATAAAGATAACTCTCTTACAACGAGATTAATCAGCCCAAATTTCACTAACATATTCAGGGTGATCAATAAATGGATTACGATTTCCTTGGAACTCATAAGCCGCTTCATTACGGTCTAACTCTTTTTGACTCACAGGATCATTTTCATTCCAAGTTTTCAGCATAGTAATAACCCATTCTTCAAACACATAATCAGAACGACTATCTAACACAGCATCTGCAGAATCAGAGTTAACTTCCCATGTCGAAATGATATCCTCATAACGTGTTGCCATGTAGAAGTAAGCACGAGCAAAATCACCTTTAAACTCATCAATCGGCTCAAATACTGTACCAGAGTAACCTAAATCACTACTTGCAGAGCCAACTTTACTACCATTGTCTGATACAAATGTACTTGTACCAACAACACCATAAGGGTAATTACTACGTTTACCGTTCACATAACCATCCGTTGCAAAAAGGTGGTGGATATCTGTGTACATTGGGTATTCGTCATTAAACCAACTTTTCGGGAAAGAGTGTTCACGATTATAACAACTACCTTCACCAGAATAATTACCACACTGATCAGTCACTGGCGTATAATTGTAAGTATCAGAACTTGATGGGTTTTCAGAATACATATCTAAAATAGTGCCATCATTTTCATAATAGACATCTAACGAATTAGTGCCCATAAAGTCCCATAAGTTACTATAAGTTTTAGTCGTATGGTCTTTAATAATATTATACAGTGCTGTTTTTAACTCTAGACCCGTTAAATCCGCAGCACTTGCATAGTACTCACTCGTATCAGTGCTGCTGTCTGAGCTTACTGAGAAATCATCAATATAAACAATTTCAGGATCAACATATCCAGTTTGATCGTAAAAACGAATCCCAGCTTCGATACTGCCACTAGCGGCGGCAGTGTAACTATAAGTCACCTCTTGCCATGCATTTAAAATAGTATTATCTGAATAAGTCGCATATTCAGTACCGATATATAAACGTGCTTTGATTAAGCCCTCTGTATGATAAACCCACGTTGAAAAGCTATACGTTATGCCTTCAGTAACATCAATCGATTGGCGAATATCAGTGTCACCCTGTGAACCACTGTTAACTGATATTTCTGCAGAAGATACTCCTTCATTATAAATAGTCGTATTTTGTGAAACACTAACGTCGCTGTCGATAGTTGTCCATTCATCAGGTAAAGATGTAGACCAACTTTCAAAACCACCATTAACTAATAAATTACCATTAGAATCATCTGCATTGTTCTTGTCCGTCGTTTCTTCTTCAACGATCACTTCATCAATTATTTCTTCCACAGTGTCATCAGTTATCGTTTCCTCGCCATCAGATGAGAATGAGAAATTATCAACATAAACAATTTCCTCTCCATCAAAACCCGTTTGGTCATAAAAACGTAATCCGACTTCAATACTTTTATCTTCATCAGCTGTATAGCTATAGGTCACTTCTTGCCATTGATTAACTAGATCGGCATCAGAATATCCTTGGTAACCATCAACATAAAGTCGAGCACTAACCATCCCTTCCGTATGATATATCCATGTGCTAAACAAGTAAGTTGTGCCAGAAACAACATCAATTGATTGACGGAAATCAGTATCGCCTTGCGCTTCAGTTGTGACAGTTATTGCTGCTGAATTTTCACCAACAGCAAACGTTGCAGTTTCGCCTGTATAATAAATACTCGTACTCTGTGCAACACTAATCCCATCATCAATGATGGTCCAACCGTCAGGTAGTCCATCTGTCCAACTTTCAAAATTACTATTCAGTAATAAATTACCTTCCGTAACTACTGAATCAGTCTCTTCGCTTACATCTTCTACCGTCTCTTCAGCTTCTTCAGCGGCTTGAACTGCGGTTATATAATCGTTACTAGAAACCGTTGATGAATCATCACTATTACAGGCAGTAAGACTTCCTAACACCAATAAACATAGTGCTGTTTTTTTTAATTTATTATCCATTATATCTCTCTTTAAATTCCATTTAATCATTGATGGCTAATCATCATAAAAACAACAGCACTTACAACAAGCGTATTTTCAACTAATGTAAAAGCGCAATTAATGTAAGTGCTATCGTTATAATGATTAGATTCGAATTCAGTTATTACTGCGCTTTATAACGACGTAAGAACCCCAAGCCTAGTAATGAGATAAGGCCAAATATACTAAATGAACCACCACCTGAACCATCGTACTCTTCTACAGGCGCAACACTCGTTGTCGTAGAATCTTTAGACGCTGCTTCAAAGGACATTGTTTTTGTAAACGCAGGCATCACTTCTGCATCGCGTATTAATGTCATTTTTGCAGTGTAATTTCCTGCATCTAGGCCATAAACTTCAATTTCAACCAATGATTGGTTATCTTCGGTAATGGTGACATTAGGGAGAACTACATCGCTCATATCTGTTGATGAAGACAATTGAATTTGCGCAACATCACCAATTAAAGCACCTTCTTCAAGCACATAAGGCACATCGACCGCACTGCTGCTAATTGTAAGGTAAACAGGCTCGCCTTCTCCCACTTCTCCATATTCGTAGCTTAATGACATAATCGCTGAATCGTGATCCGATGAACGGTACTCGTCATCAACATAGAAGTTCTCATAATCATCACCTTTATATTCAGTGTTGTAGTCGAATAAAGAAGATTCAGGTGCATTAATGTGCCAATCAACTGCATCGATTAAACGATTTTCTAATGAAGTACTAATTAAAATATGATCAAGAGAACCAATTTCATCATTGTAAGAATAACTCCAACTTGATTGGCCTTTTTCTGCATCTTTTAAGGCAATAGTATTGATGTAACCATAGGTTTTAGTTATTTCTTGAGGGGTACCAGCCACTGTAAACTGAGGTTTATCACCAATGAACGTATCACGAGCAGTAGTAATGATTTTACCTGTTGTATTTTCAGTTAACACTAAAAGAGGATCTTCTTGACCGTAAGAATTTAAATCACCAACAATAATACGGTCTCCACCTAGGTCTTCAAGCTCTTCACCTAGCTGAACAGCTGCGGCAACACGTAGGTTTTCACAAGCACCTTGTAAATCTTCATCTGGGGCATCATCTGACCATGTGCTTTCATCACCAAATTCAACACCATCCCACTCTTCCCAACAAGTTGAACCTTTAGATTTGAAGTGGTTAACAGCAACCGTTAATGTTTTGCCTGTATTGTTAACTTTAAAGGTAGCTGCGATTGTTTCACGTTGATAGTTATCTCCACTTTCAAGTACGGCACCACTACTATCTTTCATGACCGTATTAGCACTATTCACCACAACAGGTGCGTGCTGTTCTGGCATAGAAATAACTCTCATGCTTTCAATGCTGACTTTAGATGGACGGTATAATAACCCCGTCGTGATAGCATCTGAACCTAATGAATCAGATTCATCAAGTACTAAGTCTCCGTTAGAGTCATATCCAACAAAAACGTAACGGTTACTTGTAGATACCGCACTACCTTCATCTTTAGGGTCTTCGTCGTAATATTCTTCATTAATCGCATCAACAAATGCTTGAATAGCACTGTCGTTGCCAAAACCGTTATTCTCAATTTCCATTAAGCCTACAATATCAGCGTCAAGACCTGTAATAGCTGATACTAACTTAGCTAATTGTTTTTGATATTCAGCTTCGTCATCGGCACCACGGTTTTCACCATGTGAGTTAGTCTCTCCACCGTATGGCGAGTTAAATAGATTTAATACATTTTTCGTTCCAATTGTAATAGAAAAATGACCGTTTTCAGTGGTTGTACTTAAATCTGGTGATGAGCGTCTATCTGTATTATGTACAAAGTTGTTGTTATATAACTCATTGGTAACCACTAGATTAAAGTTACTGTAGCTATAGGTGATCACCCCTTCCATTCCGATAACACTATCGTCAACACGAATATAATTATTAGCAGGATCTGAGCTAAAGCTCGAATAATAAGGAATTTCACCATCAGCTGCTTTGGTGCTACTTTCTATCACCAAACGATAATCATTATTTTCAGCAATGGCGGCCAAAATATCATCACTTCCAGGAACATTTTCTTGTGTAGGATTTAAATTAGGTCGTTGATAAGATAGGCTCATATCGTTACGGAATGTATCGTAATTAAACCCGAATGTTTTAGATACACGCATATCTTGATTGCCACTCGTGTTGGCATCAATATCTTCAGGTAAATTAACTAGCATACCTTCATAACGCTCTAATGTTGCATTAAATGACTCACCATCTGCCGCGATCATTTCAATATCCGTTGCAGTTGGTACCGACGATGTTGCATCAACGGTATCCCATTCATCAGTCTCAAGTTGCGTTAAATTATAAGATTCAGTGACCGTACTTGTGACACAAACAGTAGTACCGATCATGTCATCACTTACATTAGCAGTGCTAACAAAAATACCATCAGAGGTCAGTTCATCGCCATCTGGCAGAACATCTTGCATATAAAACCCTTTTTCAGGGTAAGTCGTTACAGCCGTCACAATACCTGTGACATTGTAAGATTCTGCAGTGGTAAAACCACTTGTGATCAATGGAGAAGATGTACCTGCACCTTGGACTTCTGCGATCGTGGTTTGCGTATCTAACGCACATGTAGAAGCAACAACTTCTTGATATTCTGAGTAAGTTGCCGTTCCTAGATCATCATATACATCTTCACCAAAGTCTTCCCAATCTGCTGCTTTGTAGATTGATGATTGAGTCGGTATTGCATTTCCCTCGACAAATCTACGGCGCAATGTTTGCCCAGATCCCCAATAAGTTCCATCTATACCGATAATATCGTAGGTAGTATTAGTATCAGTATTGATAAGAGATACTTTGTCATCACCGTTGAAACTTAAACTATTAAATGATTGTTCATCGTACGTGGCAGCAATAACACTTGTTGCACTGCTTGCAATGGCTTCTGATAATGCGATATCTGACCCACTGTTATAAATAACTAATGTTGAATTAGCGGGAATCGTGACACCTTCAAGTACGTTGCCACCAGCAGGATTACGAACTTGATTATTATAAGAACTATATTGCAATTCGATATTGCTTGGGAAAGTGTAATTACTTGTACCAGTATTAGTTAATTCTATCGCTTTATTATCACCCGAACCTTCTAAATATTCACTGATAATAATATCGGTTATTGCGGCGCTAGCATGGCTCGATAAAATACCGCTTATTGCTAATGCTAATAGACTTTTATTTAAATTCTTATTCATTATTTGATCCTTCAATTTTCTTTTATTTTTTAAGTTTTATAGCTAATTAAAAATAAACACGAGCGTATGCATAAGCATCTTGTGCTGCTTCACCAAAGTTGCCTTCCAATGCAAAAATAACAGAACTTGTTGGTTTGAAATTAACACCTAACGTCCCCCAAATTCGCTCTTTACCCCATGAAAATTCACTATCAGGCGAAACACCATAAGTGCTGTTAATATCCCAAATTTCGTATTCTTCGTAATTTAATGACCCAGTAAATTCAACTTTTTTATTTAAAGTGTAACGAGCTGAAACTAATCCACCTTGATTCTTAAGTGTTTGGTAATTGTTAAAAGAACTTGTTTTTTCAAAGTCATTACTAATAGAAATAACCGTGCTTGTTTGTGCAATATCTTCATTTTCAATATAACCATTTAAACCGATAGCGAAATCATCCGTAATGTAAGCACGTAGGCCTAAGGAGAAAAGTGTTTGCTCTCCGTACTTAGAAATACCTTCTGAGCCACTGCGTGTTTCAGCCCCAATCACCACATCAACATAATCACTGAAGTAACCAACATAACCATTAATAATGTCGCCTAATTCAGAGCCAGATGAACTTTCACCTTCATAAGAATAAGAAAGGCCCATTTTAAAATCAGAAAAAGAACCTTCATATTTAATTGTATTTTCTTGATCGCCTGCTTCGCCAGTTTCAACCGTTGTATCGAAAGTAAAGTCACCATATTTATCGTAATCATCTAATGCGGTGTCGGTTAAACCCACTTCAATGGCATGATTTTTATAAAACTTATAACCGATAAATAATTTATCTATTGTTAATTCCAGGTCACCAGATCCGTATGCCCAATTTTCACGTTCATAATCAACCTCTAATCGGTAATAAATAGCCTCGTATTCACCTTTCAGGCCCAGTGTTGCAAAACTGTCATCGATATATGATTTATCATCCGTATAAAATTCACCATATTCATAATCGGCACCAATATGTCCACCGACACCGACTTCACCATAGACTTTCAGATTGTCGCCATTTTCTTTTTCATAAATGGTTGCGGCTTGTACCGTAGCCCCGGCCAAGATAGTTGATAATGCGATGCATAGCGTTGATTTCTTTAACATTTTATAATCCTTAATTGAATGTTATTTGTCTTAATGTATTACTATATTTATATATTACTAATAATTTAAATGAACTTTTAGAGCTCTATAACCATGATGCGTATGAAATTATCATGCATTTATGACAGTTATATGTAACTGATTAATTGATACTTTTTATTATGAAATATTAATTGGAATTTATTTTTATTAAATAAATTATTCATTTTTAGGTATGAAATCAGCAATATTAATCGGTGAGTTGTGCTGGATAAAATCCTTTAAAACTTCCGCATCGACATAACCGGTATTAACATAAGAGGGATGCTCAGAGAGCTTTGGATAACCATCGCCACCAGCAGCATTAAATGATGGAACGGTAAAACGATAAGTACGATTTAAATCAATCGGTTTATCACCAATAACAATATTGCTAACCTGCATATCAGCAACCGTCATTGTAATACCTGAAAATTGTGCATAAGCACCAGAATCTTTGCTTTTTGTTGCAACCTGATTAAGGTAACCAACGACTTCGACTCCTGTCATATCAACATAAGTGATTGTATTGGCAAACGGTTGTACCGTTAAAACACTTTTATAAGAAATATCACCCGCTTCAATCGAAGCACGAATACCGCCAGAATTCATAACAGAAAAATCAGCTTGAGCACGTTGCATGTGGGCTGTAGCAATCAAGTGTCCTAAGTTAGTCTGATTATTACGAACAACCTTTCGCTCTCCTTGTAGTAATCCATTACTACTACCAATCACAATATTTAACGCCGCCTGCCCTTCTTCTTGGAATGGTTTTAGTGTGTTAAATACAGTTTCATCTTGTTGAATTTCATCTTGAATAAACACACGTGTTTTATTACCGTCAACGTCTGTTACTTTTTTCTTTAAATTAACAGGAATAAGATTGTAATACTGTAGTTCAAGCTCGCCATTTTTAAATGTGTAATCCGCACGCCCTACATATTTACCCCATTCATGTGCTTGTACAATATAGGTTCCATTTTGAATATCTGGTTTACAGGCTTGTCCTGCTTTAAAGTCTGCATATACATTCACACCTTCCATACAAACAGGCTCTTGAGAGTGACCACCTACGATCATATCGAGAGAACCTTCATCAAGGTAACGTGCTAATTGAACATCGCCCGGTGCATTCGATCCGTTATCACCATTTAAGTAATGCCCCATGTGTGTAGCTGCAATAATGATATCAGGATTATATTTGGCTTTAAGTTCTGCAATCACCAATTTAGCTTCGACTTTGGGGTCAGTAAATTGCATATCTTTAATGAATTCTGGATTACCAATTTTAACAGTGTCTTCTGTGGTTAAACCAATAACAGCGACTTTAACGCCATCTTTATCAAAGATTTTGTAAGCATCAAACATACGTTTACCATCTTTGTATATATTGGCAGCAAGAAAAGGAAAGTTTGCCCAATCCGCTTGCTTAGCAAGTACATCCAAAGGGTTATCAAATTCATGATTACCGACAGCCATTGCATCATAGCCAATCATATTCATACCAATAAAATCAGGTTCAGCATCTAAAAGATCTGACTCTGGTACTCCAGTATTAATATCTCCACCAGACAGTAACAATACAGAACCACCAGCAGACTCGACTTCAGCACGAATATGATTGACTAACGTTGCACGTGCAGCCATGCCACGCTCGCCATATTTATTCTGCCAAAAGTGTCCGTGGTTATCATTGGTATGAAGAATAGTGAGGTTATATTCTTTATCTTGCAGCCATTTTTGTTGAGTGGTGGTGGTCGATGTGAGAGTTGAACATCCGGTCAATAGTAGAGACGCAATGCTCGCCACAATGAAGCGTTTATTATTCATAGATCTAATCCTTTAAATTCAATAAATAGTCTGTAACTTTAAATTTTTATATGTGTTTTATTATTATAAAAAATCCATTTAGTGTTACACCATCTAATAAATAAAACTGAAGATCAATAGTAAACATTCTCATTTAAAAATTTATCAACGCTCTTTTTTGGTGCTAATGATGCCCTTATTTGAGGATTTGATATTACTTTAAAATATCATTTCGTTTATTAGACAAGTGTAATCAAAGGCTATACTTTGATTGCATTCTGACCAAAAGGTCAATAAATGCTCTGTATTGGTGCCGTTCTTCTTTGTAACTTATTATAAATAACATTAAAAAATGACTTTTAATTTACAAAAATAATGAAATTTAATTCGAAAACCAATAACCGAATTGATAATCAACAAGAATATATCAAAGCTTGTTAAATACTAAAAGTGAATAATAAGCGTCTTTTTGAAGGCTAAAATGCAAGGCAGTAAGGAATCGATAAAACACAAAAAACGACTATAAATGAAAGGATAAGAACCTGATTTATGATGTACTGAGCGACATACTAAATAAACAATAATAAACCTTTAAAAAATCAGGACGAATAACAAACGTCCTTAAGATTAAAATGATAGATATTTTCAATATATAGTAAATTTAAAGCCACCACATATAAGCGGAGCTTTAAAAATTATTATAAGATTGAGTTATATTAAACAGTAAAGTAATTTGTATCTTTTTTAAGCGTGTTAGATAAGGTTTCCAATAACTCGGCTTGAGTTACGTTATTTTTAAGTGTTTCACTTGTTTCTTTAGACATCACAGAAATTTCTTCCATTCCTTGTGTAACATCATAAATCGTAGCAACTTGCTCATTGGTTGCACTGACCACTTCTAATACTTTAATTAATGAGTCGCCAGCCTGTCGTTGTATATCGTTAAGTAATTCATTCGCTTGGTGAGTTAACGTCAACCCTTTTTCAACTTGCGGTACTGTCGTTTCCATTGCTGTAACAGAAGCTTGCGTATCACCTTGAACTTGATTGATCATTGCTTCGATTTCACCAGTCGCATCGCCAGTACGAATAGCAAGTTGACGAACCTCATCAGCGACAACCGCAAAGCCTCTACCCGTTTCACCTGCACGAGCGGCTTCAATAGCAGCATTTAACGCTAATAAATTTGTTTGATCTGAAATACTTCTAATCACGTTAATGATTTCACCAATTTCACGTGTTCTTTGTTGTAGGATATTGATTTGCGTTACAGTAGCATTGACTGTTGTTGCAATTTTTTCTATTTCTGTTGCCACATTCAACACAGCATCTCTACCACGTTGAGATAACTCTACCGTTGCTTTTGAATTATCTTCAGTCTGTCTCACCGTCTCAACAACAGCATCAATACTATTGCTCATTGAGTCTAAATGGTGTTTAGCATCATTGGTTTGAACTACCTGCCTATCCGCGGCATTAAGTGCCAGTAAAGAACCAGCAGTTACTGAGATCGCACGTTCAGATAATTCAGCAGAAGATGAAATAATATTGTTCACTGTAGTTTTTAATTGCTGTTGCATAACATTGATTGATGCCATCATGCTTTCAGGGCAGCAGGAAATAACTTCCCCTGTTAGGTCACCTTGAGAAATGTTAGAAACAACCTTGGCTGCTTCTTGAGGATCACCACCAACAGATTGTTTTACTTGAAAACTGATCCTATAAGTCACCAATAATCCAATGATAATCGCTAAACTTGTTAAACTAACCATCCAACTTTGAAATGAACTCGCTACAAGCCGCACTTCTTCTGTCGCTTTTTGATTGACAACTTCTTGGTAATCAATAAATTCATTGATTGATGCTAACCATTGAACAAATGTAGGTTTAGCCTGATTAAATAAAATATCGTTTGCTAATTCAATGTTATTAGCTAGTTTAGCCTCAATGATCAGATCAACTAATGGTAAGGTTTGTGACTCAATATTGTTTATTTTTGAATAAATACGCTCCTCTTCAGCAGTTATCACAATGCCAGATGACATAATTTCATTCATATCAACAACTGATTTCTGATAATCATTACCCAAATCGTTCATCTCTTGAATTGCACTATCAAGCTCCCCTTGGGTTCTTGCTAATGAGATATCGCGTAATGTAATAGCGCGATCATGAACGCTCCCCCTAAAATTAATAGCATGTCTTTGTTTAACAGAGTTTTGATCGGTTATTTCTGTGATGGTAGAATCAATAAAGTTAACACGGTGAATACTAATAAAGTTAAGGGTAAGCATCATTAAAATGACCACACCAAAACCAATAACCAATCGTAAATTAATCGTCATATTTTTGCTCAAGATTAAATGGATGAAAAATCGTTATTTAATCTTGTAGCCTAGTCGCAAATTAATGAACAATCCATTTAAAAATCAAATAAATACTTAAATTGATATAGATTTAATAAAATATTTTAAATAGTGAGATTATGAAAAAGGAATTGATGACGTGTATGGCTTATATTTTATTAAGAATAAATAACCGATACATGCTAGAAGTTTTCAAGCTTAAATCATTTTAAAGTGGACTTGATTGCACTTGATTAATCACAAGTGCAATTTAACAGTGTTTTTATTCACTTTTAGCAGGTAAAAAGTTTTTTATAATTTCATACAAACGAGGACGTTTTATAGCAATATCTTCTGCCGATAAACCTTCTAATGAATGAGGATATTTCAACCAAGCATCGGTTTCATGTAGATAATAATCAGGTATACGCTCGGTTTGATTACGTGTTGGTTTATAATAAGGTACTGCAATCCTGACATCTTCCGGCATATTTAATCTGGTTTTTCTATGTAGCTCTTTAATAATAGCTTCGATAGAACGACCAGTATCATAGACATCATCGACTAACAGTAATTTATCATGGTGCTGCAGGTTCTTAACCAAGTAGTTTAAGCCATGCACTTTAACTTCTTTCTGTTGTTGATCGATTGCAGCAGCGTAAGAAGAAGTTCGAATCGCAATATGGTCAGATTGAATACCATGAACAGCTAGGAACTCCTGCACTGCAATACCAATCGGAGCACCACCACGCCAAACAGCGACAATAAAGGTCGGTTTAAAGTCACTATCTAGAATATTGCGTGCTAAAGCATAAGAGTCTTCTAATAGGTTTTGCGCAGTTAAGTATTGTTTGTCAGCCATGTTAGTTCCAAGTAAAAACATTAAAGATAGTGCCACTAAAGATTGAATAAAAATCTTCTTTATGTTCTAATTTTTGATTTAAAATCCTGCAAACATAACATATTAAATGGGTGATTTCTTGGCTAAATATAGTGAAAAAATATTTTTAGATGAAGATACGTTAATCGAAGAGTCATTTCAGCTAGCAACACAAATTATGGCCAGTGATTTTAAACCAACTTTTATTGTTGGATTATGGCGTGGTGGTAGTTCAGTTGGAATTTATGTACAAGAATGTTTACAAACATTAGGTGTACAAACTGACCATATCTCTATTAGAACCTCATACGGTGGCTACGATAGTTATCACCAACAGGCTGATGGCGATCAACCTATTCATGTACACGGTTTAACTTATTTAGTTAAAAAGTTAAATGCCGAAGATAAATTATTAATTGTTGATGACATGTACCGTTCTGGAAAAAACGCAGATGCTGTCATTAAAGAACTAAAAGTAAGACTTAAACGAAATATGCCTGCTGATGTGAGAATAGCAACGGTTTGGAAGAAAGCATCATTACCGAAGAATACTGGACCAGACTATTTTGTTAATGCGACTGATGATTGGGTGGTTTTTCCCTATGAATTACAAGGTTTGTCGCTTGAAGAGATCAAGCAACATAAATCTTTTGCCTATCCCTCTATTAATCCAGAGTTATTTACAAAGAGTGAATAATTAACAAAGCAATACCAATCACAATAAATAGCTTATCTACTTTATTGGTTAAAACAGCGCTCTTCCTCGTTGTAAATGTCGTAAAGGGAACAGCCATTAAAGAATTAACCGCTTTTGGTTAATTCTCCGATAGACGATTAACGAAGTTAATCTTACACAGACTAAATTTACGCCTTGAATTGAACTGCTTTTTCAGCACAAAATTTAGATGACAGATTTAATATAATCGGTATAAAGCTGGTTGTCACACGACTGTTCAAGTGTGCTGCTAGCAATATGAACAATATAATTGATGACGATCAACGGCATAATCTTAAGAATAAAATATTAATTACTTCGTAAGACTTTCTATCTTTAACTATCTTAAAAATTAAGGTAAGGCTTATTCACTCGCTTTTATTTCTAGTATGTTTGTATTCATACATTTGAGCATCAGCATCAGCTAATAAAGCTTCAATCGAATCGTGCAGCTCGTGATTAAACTCTGCAATGCCATAAGAAAATGAGACATTTAATGAAGGTTCCTTCTGCTCTAGGTAGGAATGTAAAGTTATTTCAAACTCATCAATAACTTTCGCAGCTTCTTTGATTGAAGTACTGCTAAGCAACACTATAAACTCATCTCCACCTAACCTTGCAATAATATCTGACTCTCTAAAAGAGTCACTTAACAGATTTGAAAATATTGTTAAAACAAGGTCACCAGACGCATGACCAAAATTATCATTAATGGCTTTAAATTTGTCTAAATCTAAATAAGCGAGTGTTACTGGAAAGTTATTTCTCACACTTAGGCTTAATGTATTATGTGCAATAGAAAGGAAACCTCGTCTATTTAAGACGCCTGTTAATTCATCATGTGTCGCTATTTGTACCGCTGAAAGTTCCAACTCTACAGTTGCAGCAAGATCTTTTAAAGCGGCGATATCTTCACTATCAAAATTTCGCGCAATATTATCAACAATGCATAATGTA
Source organism: Psychromonas arctica (assembly GCF_038155225.1). Classification (GTDB taxonomy): domain Bacteria; phylum Pseudomonadota; class Gammaproteobacteria; order Enterobacterales; family Psychromonadaceae; genus Psychromonas; species Psychromonas arctica_B. The sequence goes on from NZ_JBAKBA010000040.1 coordinate 14,255, forward strand.
CCTAAGTGATAACCATTCACTGTTAATGGGCAGCCAGCATAAAACTCAACATAAGGTGCTTCAATAACCATTGGATTATCTGCGAAACGCTCATCTTTACTGGCAGCAGGAATAATAAAAACGTCATCATCTAATATGGCATGACCACAAAAAGAAATATCGCGAGAGGCTTCTTGAATAGGGAGTCCAACACAAGATTTAAACCATTGACGATTTTCATCAACTAATGAAACTAACGCAATAGGGACATTAAACATTCTTTTCGCCATACGCGTCACACGATCAAAGCGCTCTTCAGCGAATGTATCGAGAATATCAAGGGATTTAAGCATTTTGATACGGTCTTTTTCATTTAGTGGAATATCTGCTTGTTTCATAAATAGCCCTGAAAATAATTTAAGTATTTGTTTAATCACAATGTATAAAAAACACGTTAAAATCAAAAAAAATCACAAAAAATAATCACAAAGTGTTACTTTTGTGATTTTACTCTAAAATAAAAATAATGTAATAACCATAGCATTTCTATTTCATGATTGTGAGTTAGGTATTAATAACCTGCTAAAATGAATAGTGTCCGAGCACCTTAATCTACCGGAAAACCCGCTATATCGGCAAAGAAGAACATAGTAAAAACAATTATATATCCATATAATAATTTTTATATATCACCTTAATAAACCATCAAGTCTTATATTTCACTATTTTCCTAAAAATAGTTTCTATTTAAAACTTTCATTTAAAACAAGGAATAATGCATGGAAGATATTAATTTCCCATTTCTTAAGCATACGGGAGCGTCGTTAAAAAGCTTTTCTAAAGGTGAAGCAGAGGTAGAGTTACATGTAAAACCTTATCACCTACAACATAAAGGCTTTGTACATGGGGGTGTAATATCGACGCTAATGGATAATACCGGTTGGTATGCTGCTGTATCAGGGCTTGAAGATGGCTTTACAGCGGTTACTATGGAAATAAAAATCAATTACTTAAAACCTGCTTTAGGAAAGTATCTACTAGCGTCAGCATCAATTAAACGCCAAGGTCGCACTACTTCATTTGTCACCATCGAATTACATGATGAAGGTTCGCTTATTGCTTATGCAACAGGTACTTATGCGATTATTAACGATTAGCAAAGTGAATAGAATTCAGAAGAAGAAGTATAAATAAAAGCAATAATTAATAAAGTTTAAGGTTGTTAAGCTAGCTATATTAACGCTTATATTCCTATACCTTTATAGTTCTTCCTATACTGCTATGGGTGTTATTGACTGTGATTGTTAGCCATGCTTTTTACAGTGATTTTTTGATGTATCTTTTCTATAAAATAATACTGCAGCTATTACGCTGCAGTATTGGCATTAAAGATTAATATACAACATTGTTATAACGTCGAACTACTTAAAGCGAATCACTACATCCATTTTTGTCGACATAGTCGCACTCAAAGTTTGCTTTTTATCTGTTGCTAAAATCACCATACCGTTATGTTTAGCGATATTTTTAAATAGGTTATTTAAGTTAAATCCATTATCACGTTCATGTGAGTTCTTTACTTCAGTTTTTTTGTCAAATAATAAATCTGAATTTTCAAAAAGTAATATATTTCTACTATTACGTACATCCGTAAATAACTCATCAACAGTACTTTCAGATGCTTTGTCAATGATGGCAGTTGTATGTTGTACTGTACTTTTTGTATACGATGTTAAATCAGCAGTGGCTGCAGCTAAATCACTTTCATTAGCACCATTACATGTAATCAAAAAACGTGTTTTATGGTTTGCAATTTGTGGCATATCATTTAAGAATCGGTGATAACTCTTGCTTTGGTAATCTACTATTAACATTTATTTTCCTATTTAACCCCATTGTTTCTTCTGCTTGTATTCTAGCAGTTTATTATGTAAAAGGTTCAAAACTCTTTTATACCAATTACATTAAAAATGTGTGATCTATTTTACTGGTGTGGGTATTTCATTTATAGATTCATATAGTGGATATTAATATCTGCTTTTAACTGAAAATACTTTTTCTATAATCCAGTTAATAGGTCCATGCTTTTTTACTTTGATCTCTTATTAACATAATTTTATCGATTTTGAGGTGCATTAAAAGCTGGCAACTCAATAAAGGAATAGTCATTTTCTAACAAAACTCGTTTTAGCTGTGTCATTATTTTTTATTGAAGGCAGGCAAGCGACATGTAGTTATTTTGGTTGTAAACATGATTTTTTAACCCTTCTTAATAAACACTCCCTTTTATAGAAGTACTTTTTTAACCCCTATTTTTGTTCTATTCCCTTATAACTTCTTCTTTAACTTACTTATATTTTTCATTATATCTTTTATTACAATAATTTAAGTTAACTTAAATTAACTGCATCACTAAATTAAGTACTATAAATTGATATTTAGAATGAGAACCAATTTTCAAATTAAATATAAAGTTAGCGATGCTTATTAGTAGCATTACGCGCCCATTATCTAGAAATAAGGTTAAATAATAAAATTAATGTTCAAAGAATTTAATGCAAATAACAATTATTTGTCTGTTATCATCTCCCGTCTTTTTTAACTATGGAATATTGTGATGAATTCAATTTCGCCGACTCGATCCATTTTTTCTTCCGTAATTTTGATTTTAGGCATTTTACTAATTGCAGCCAATTTACGAGGACCGATCACCGGTATTGGGCCAGTATTAGATCAAGTCATCGACAGTTTCCAACTTACCTCCTCTCAGGCGGGTATGTTAACTACATTGCCGCTACTTGCTTTTGCTATCGCCTCTCCGATGGCAACAACTTTAGCCAAAAAACAAGGCCTTGAAATATCTTTGTTTATTGCACTCGTATTGATTGGTTTAGGGCTAAGCACTCGTTTGGTTGATTCTGTAATTATCCTTTATCTCGGCACCGCAGTAATCGGTGTAGGTATTGCAATTGGTAATGTTTTATTACCCAGTTTAATTAAACGAGATTTTCAACATAAAGTCGCAGTCATGACTTCCGCATATGTTTTAGCAATGGGTGTATTTGCAGGTAGTTATTCAGCTTTACTTATTCCATTAGCCGCATATCAGGATATCGGATGGCAAATTGCCTTAGCTAGTTATGGTTTAATTACTCTCTTCAGCCTTATTATTTGGTTACCACAGTTAAAATCGCATACAAAACCAATTAAAGACCTAACACAATCTCATACTCAAGGTAAGATTTGGCATCATGCTATAGCATGGCATGTCACTTTGTGCCTTGGTCTCAACTCATTTTTTACTTATATCATGATAGCTTGGTTACCCAATATATTAATAGAAGGTGGACACGATGCACAACAAGCTGGTGTCTTACACGGTGCATTTCAAATGGCTTCAGCTGTGCCAGGCATTATATTAATACCTTTGCTATCAAAATTAAAAGATCAACGAATATTAGCGTTATCATTAGCAATTTTAGGATTTGTTTGTGCGTTGGGATTATTATACTTTCCTCACTTTGCTTTTATATGGTCAACGACTTTAGGTTTTTGTGCTGGGGCGATTTTTATTTTAGGTTTATCCTACATAAGCTTACGAACTCATCATTCAAGACAAGCAGCTTCATTATCAGGCATGGCTCAATGTGTGGGTTATTTATTAGCAGCTATCGGACCAATGTTTGCTGGTGCTTTGCATTCACACTTTGATAGCTGGGCACCTGTATTGTGGCTATGTGCTTTAGCAAGCTTGTTATGTGGTGTATTTGGTTATTTAGGTGGCCGAAATGTTCGTCTAAATGAGGATGCCTAAACGTCTTACGTCAATGATAAGCATCAAAAGTAGCTAAGGTTAATGCTTAGCTACTTTAATTTGAAATTATTAAAAAAAAATAGTCATGGGAAGTAAAATTGTTAAGCTATTTAACGACTATTTAACAGGTAGCGCCTTATCAAATGCAGCAACATCACTTAATTTTTTAAGCCATGGAACAGAAGAACGACACCATATTTGTGCTTTAGGTGTTAACTGTTCACGTTGTTTGATAGCACCGATGCGTAAGCCATATACTTTGTCACTATCATCTACAGATGTGGCATAAAGTGATGTTCCACAATTCCCACAAAACCCCTGTGCTCTCTTGTTACCACTTTCAGCGATTTTTACATATTCTTTAGGCTTACCAGCACTAAAAATAACGCTATTAGGTAAAGAGATAACTGCACTACGAAAAGGCCCACTAGACATTTCCTGACAATCTGAGCAATGACAACTCACTACTTTAGTTTCATCTATTTCAGCTGTGTAAACGATATCACCACAATGGCATTGACCATTAATTTTCATAAAAACCCTAATTAGTTTAATGACTAACTACTTTAATTAAGTTAGTTTTTAACAAGTATTCCTTAATAGAACAAACCGTGCACACCTGCCACACCGGCAAAAACAGCAAGTAGACTAATTGATAATAAAATCGAATGCATGAGTTGTAAATAATGGAATGCTCTTTCGCTATTCTTCTGTGCTTGTTGATGGAACCATTTATGTAGAAATAAAGGCTCAAGAACAAACAAAACCAACATAAATAGAGTCCAGATAAACAGCATTAAATGCACCCACCATTGCATTGATGCCCATCCATTTAAAACGTACAACATATAAAAACCAGAGAGCCCAGTGACTAATGTTGTTAATTTAGCTTGAAAACCAAACTTATGCTCCAAGGTTTCAAATAAAGCTAACCTATTTTCAGTGGATGGCATTTTTCTAATAGCTGGAATTAACACCGTACTCACAAAAGCGACACCGCCAATCCAAAGCACAACTGCAACGACATGTAATGCACGTGCAATAACAAAGTAACTATGTTCCATACTAAGCTCCCTATATTGGATATAAAAGCCATTATTTTTTGATCTGTAGTTGAATAATTAAATCAAATAAACCGCTTTTTAACCCTAACAAAGTCAATTAAATAAAAGTTCTAAGAAAAGGTCGAATATCTACATTAACCTCACTTCGACTATATTAAGCTTTATTTTATACTGAGCTTTGTTCTACATTAACTTTTGTTGTTTAAGCCACTCCATAACTTTAATTGATCCAGGTGAGCAGAGTGATTTATTTTCATAATCAATGAATTGAATTTCTTCTATTTCTGCTGCAGGAGATAAACGCCCTCTGAACTCCGCAAAATAACACGTTAACTTAACAATAACGTCTTCACTTTGACCATCAGCCTTGGCTTTAAAGGTACCTGCATATTTAATTGACTCGGGTATTAAATCAATAGATATCTCTTCTTTAATTTCGCGTATAAGTGCAGTCTCATCTGACTCACCCAACTCACGTTTTCCACCAGGAAGGTAAAAAAGCGTTTTATTTATTGATCGCGCATTTAATAATTTTCCCTCATAAATATACAACCAAGCTAACTTATCAATTTCTTTTTTCATTATTACTCCAAAACATAACAAACAAGTCTAAACATCTTTATTAATACCAATTATTTAAATAAGTACTCTCAATTTTACGCAGGAGAAATGACTTAGTTTAAGGCGTAAATTGAGCCCTTTCGAAGGTTAACTACGTTAATCGTCTGTCGGGGGAATTAACCAAAAGAGTTTGATGCTTTGATGCTTTAATGGTTTTCCGCTTTTACGAAACTTATAACGAAGAAATAAATTATTTCAACCAATAAAATAGATCAGTTAATTAATGTGATTGGTACAACTAGCCTTTCCTACTCATTCCTGCTGATATTGCTAAAGCACTCCCTAAAATAACAAACACGCTACCAACAGTGCGATTCACCAACATCATTGTGTTAGGTTTTGTAAGTAGTGGACTTATTTTTGAGCCTAATCCTGCATACATAAACATTGAAGAACAGTCTATAAAAAACCAAGTGCAAGCGAGCACGGCATATTGTTCAACTTGTGGTAAATCTGCATTCATAAAACTAGGGAATAGTGCAATAAAAAATAATAGATCTTTAGGGTTACTGATGCCCACCATAAAACCTTTTCGAAACAATGAATAAGCAGAATAATGGCTAAGCTGATGATGTCTCTGAACTTCAACTAAAGACTCTGTAGGTTTTATCTCTGGTATACTATTTAATGCACCTTCTCTCCAAGCACTCCAGCCTAAATATAATAAATACCCTGCACCAAATATTTTGAGTACAAAAAAAAGTGTTTCAGAAGCCGTTAATATAGCGCCAAGGCCAACAGCAGAAACGGTCATTAGCATTAATGCAGCAATTGCACCACCGATGATGGTAGGAATCGTTTTTTTATTACCAAACTTAACGCCATCAGAGATACATAAAAGTGCGGAAGGACCCGGGCTAAATATTAATACGCTAATAACACTGACATAAACTAGCCAAGTACTTAATTCCATTTAACTAATCCCACTCCATTTACCTAATTTTTTCTATCGTTCCATTACTAATTTAATATTACTTTTAAAAATGATTGAACAGACGAAACATAAATAATATTGTTTATGTTTTAATGCGAAGTCTATGAGAATAAAAGATTTCGCATTAAATATCTATGAATAAACCTTACAAGCAATGCTTATCTGCCAATCATCCTTATCTAGTAATTGGCAGGTACAATGATTAAGAATAAGTACCACGTATCGGGTAATCATTTTCTGGCGCTTTGATAAATTCAAGTCCACCAGCTAGTATGCCAATTTCAGGACGAGCAAGCGGGCCATTAGATATATCAATTACTTGTACTTGGCCTTTTTCATTAATAACAAATAAGCCAGGTTCAGCAAATAAATGATCCGTTTCTTTCTCAGAGCGAGGATTAGAAATATAAAGACCTAAAGCTTTCATTTGCTCAACAGTTAAACCGTAATAGATAGGAAAACTGATTTCTAAATCTGCTAAATGCATTTCAAGTTGTGCTTTACTATCTGCAGATACCGCTACAATTTCAACGCCATTAGCCATAATTTTCTCTTTGAATGTTTCAAGTAAATTAAGATATTTAGTACATAATGGGCAATGTTTGCCACGATAAACAACGACCATTTTCCAATCTGCATCATCTGATATGGTGCTAAGATCTACACTGGCTCCATCAAGGTCTTTAACTAATAAGCTCGGAAAAGGTGAACCTGCTGAAATGGCTGAGTGTGTCATTATATTTACTCCTGATTTATATTAAAAAATTAAAACATGAAAATAAAAGCCTTTAATTAATTAAAATATATTGTTTAAAATACGTTTAATTTAAAGTTGCTTTTATTGTTTAAAAATGAGACTAAATGTAACAGGTACAGCATTACTGATTGATGGAAGCGCTGCAATATTTCTAAGCTGTTCGATACCTTTTTCTAAACCATAGTCACTTGCATTAATAACTATCGGCATAAGTGAAGTCACTAATAATCTTTCACCACTTAATTTAGTCACTTGAACATCACTTGTAACTTGATTTGAGACACCGTGAAGCGATAGGTTGAATTGAACAGGTTCAATATAAGTATCACCGATATTCAAACTCGCCACTTTCTCTACGTCAACAAATCCAGATAATTTTGCATCTGCAAATTTCGCCGTATCAAATAACATAGTTTTGACTCTATCATTACGAATACCAATATTGGTTTCAACGCTACTAAGGTCGATATTGAGTTCCACCTGACCAGAGTCGCTAATTGCCCCTGTTAGCTTTTGGAAACTATGTACTTCTCCAACTTTTAAGCTTTTAACGCTTACGAAATTGAGTGAGGAATTATCACTAGACAAATCCCATTGGGCAAATGCACTGGGTGATAAAAAAGCAAATAATAGGGCAACTCCAGAGAGTGCTTTCATAAAAATCTCCATTAATTTTTAGTTAACTTAAAAAAACCTACAAGTACCATCGTCTTAACATCTTGTTAAATACAATAACTCCGTATTTACGGTGGATAGATAGCTTTAATATTAAAGCTATCACACAATATCAAACGTAATTATTTAATCAATAAGTTAACGAAGGTTTAATCATAAGAAACAAGGTATATGAAATAATCAGGAAGGGAAAAGCATTATTTAATCAAAAATATATCGGTTAATAATAAGGCTTAAGAAGGTAATCCATTTAGATAGTTTTAAATTTAGTAAAAGTAATTTATCACATCACCCCCACTCAAATAGTGAACAATATTTGAATCTCCATTTCAATTATCTAATAAACGACAAAAACTGAAAAAATATCATATCTTCTATCTTAAGAATTTAGCTAGATGTTCAGCGCTTAAATATTAAATGCAAAGGCTCGCTTCTCTACTCTCTCCTTTTAATCTATTCAGGAGACTTTACATCGTTTTTTTAAAGAAAAAACAAAAAGAGTGCGTTCCTGAAGAACCCAAATATGAAGCAATTATTGTTTTGATTGTGCATATTTAATAATATTTATAATTTCGGCCATATGCTTAATTTGTATAGTGGCAAGTGGATGTTTGTCTTTCAACATTGGAGCATAATAAATACTTTGCATTTTTGCTCCGTTAGCAGCCTGTAACCCGACTAGGCTATCTTCAACCACATAACATTGAGCAGGTTCAACTTTCATTTTTTTAGCCGCATGTAAGAAAATACCAGGTTCAGGTTTCCAAGAATCAATTTCATAAGAGCTAAAAATATTATCGTTAAAATATTGAGCTAACCCAGCTACTTGAAGCGCTTGCTCAATTTTATCTCTAGGCGCAGAAGAGGCAACACAGAAAGGCGTTTTTAACGATGCTAATAAATCTTTAACACCTTCATTCGCTTTTAAATGTTGTTCGAAAAGGTGTTTAACTTTAAGACGATAATCAGGAATAAAAGAGTCTGGAAAACGTGTATCAAATTCAGACTCTAAACTAGTAAGTATGACATTGAGTTTAACACCTCGATATAATGCCATTAATTCTTCCGCATCTGAATCAATACCAAGCTCAGCAAGTTGTTGTTGTAACGCTAAATTACAAAGGTACTCACTATCAACTAACGTACCATCACAATCGAAAATGATTAAATCCATCATATCCTCCTATATAAAGCATCATTAAGTAGCCTGATTGAATAATCCCATTAAATAATGTAACTGAAAAAGTATTGGTTATTGACACAACCAAACACAAGCAGTTAATCAAGCTGGTGAATCTCTTTTAGTTTACAGGCTATAACTCTCATTAAAAAGCGAAGTAAAAGAGCTTTATGACAAAATTTGACTTTTAGATGTGCAAATTAATATGCAAAATCTTATAGATAAAAGTATCTAAAATAATTAAAAAAGCATTCAAAAAATGGTTTATAAAGCACATAAAGACCAGCAAAAATATAGATAAATTATCTCTGAAATAAAAATGGTTAATTCGTTTATCACTTTTATAAACGAACTAACAATGACTATTTTCAGTATCTATTTTTATTATTGAGTTAAAGAAGGTTAAGTAGAAATCTCATCTGCCCATAGTGTTGACTCGACAGAAGAATTAATAATTTCAGCTTCTGTAATGTTTAAGGTTTTACTTAATTCATCAACTTTAGTCCAATTTGAATTCTCTACTGCCTCAGCTAATTTAATGAGATCTTGAAGTCTCCCCTCTTCACCTAAAAGTGCATCTTTAATTTCTTGATTAATATTGAGAGGTTTTACAATAATGGACATATCAGAATCGAGTAAAGCATCAATAACGGAGAGCATCCCACAAAGATAACCAATTTCTTTTTTATGATGCAAGCCCATTGAAGACAGTATCATTTCAAAAAATTTGGCTCGCTGTAAGGACATATTAGAAAGTATGCTTGGTTTGTCTGCATTTAAAGTTTTAATAACAGCATAGGTTATAAACTTACGTACACGGTCTTCGCCAAGATAAACAAGTGCCTGCTGTAATGATTTTATTGGCGATCGAACCATCGAGTATTGGTTCACAAAATTTAATAATTTAAATGATAACCCAGGATTACTTGCGATAATTTTTTCAATTAGTTGAAGGTCTAAATCTTGACTAGATACGGCAACTGATAACTGTATTTTTGAATTAAGCGATGAGTCTAATATTTTATTATAGATCATTTCTGGCTTACTAAAAAAGTACCCTTGAAAAAGTTCAAAACCATATTCCTTTGCAGTATGAAACTCTTCATAGGTTTCTACTTTCTCTGCTAAAAATTGAATATCGTAAGTTGATAATGCTTTAATATACGCAGCAGCTTGAGGGAGTGAATAAGTAGTAATATCAAATTTTATAATATGAATATGTTTATAAAAGCGTTCCCATTCTTTAGTCGGCACAAAATCATCTAAAGCAATGGTGTAGCCTTTATTTTTTAATTCAATAACAATATTATACAACTCATCAGTTGGTGGACAATCTTCTAAAATTTCTATGACATAGTTTTGATTTGGAAAATCAAATGGAAGCCTATCGAGCAGGCTTTCATAGCCAAAATTAACAAACCCTTTCTTCCCATCAAGAATACGCTTTTGATGCACTAATATTTGATTAACCAATATGCTTTTAGTTGCGAAGTCTGAGCTTACATTTGGAAATGAATTTTCTTTCCCGTCACGATAAAGTAATTCAAAAGCAATGGTTTTTTTGTTTCTATCGACAATTGGTTGTCGAGCGACATAAGAAGACATATCCCTACCTAATCGTAATAAGTAAAATGGATTGTTTATTAGAAAACCCATCTAAAATAATAAGAGTACTGAACAACTTCATTATATACGTTTTACAATATAGTGCTTATATTTTGAAGTTGAGAAGTGAAAGTTTGAAAAGTAACTACAAACTACAATGGCAGATTTATAGCTTAAATAATATAATTAAAATAGAAAACAAAAGAACTTAAATAACAAAGTGTGAAGCAATTAGCTTTTGCTCTTTTTATGTCGTTATTTTAACAAACAATTGATCTTGGTCATTACTAATGAAAGTAAAAATACCTACATGTAAATACCATCGTAATCTAAAACAATATCCATAAAATTTAATGATTTTTTTAAATAACAATCGATAATTCCGTTTTTTGTACTTTGCTAAAGTACCTTAAACAGCGAAGACGTAGTCATTGAGAGTCAATAGTTGAGGCTATTACCAGATCACCTATCTATGAGAGAAAGAGCCGTTATTAGTGACGTTTGTTGAACGGCTTTTGAAGTACTACTTGAATTAGGTAAACTACAAAAAAAGAACAAGCCGTATTAATTCATAACGATGTCAGTGAATAAGCCATTCTAAAATGAAACGAAAATACAGGTAAGCTTGTATTATGAGTAGAATAACGCTACTAAAAAATATTGAATATGTTTTTTAGTTTGTGAATGCCATGTTCAACCAATATAATTGTTCTATTAATAACTCTATTTACAACAACGCAACTTAAATTATGAAAAAGCAATTTAAGAAACGGCAAGTCAATGATAATTAAACAAGGCTACAAATGAACCCAATTATTGCAATTTTAAAAACACACAATGTAAATGACAAAAAAATAAAATCACTTTTTGAAGCATTAACTGATAATCCAATGATGGCAATGAGCCTTGTACAACAATTAGGTATCCCACCAGAAGAGCTGAAAAAATTGATGGGTACAATAATGGCCCAACCTCAATTAATTAAAGAAGCAACAGATGAATTAGGTTTAGACTTCGCTAAAGTACAAGAAGCAAAAGATAAATTAAATAAGTAGTTAAACAATTTTTATTACAGTTCCTTTTCAGGCCAAAATATCAATATGTCTTAGTCTATCAATCATAAAACGAGTAACTAAATAACGTGACTCGTTTTATGATAACTCAGTATAAAAGTATTTAGTTTTTATTTACTGACTATCCAGCCCACTCTCTTTATTATTAGTCATTTGTTTAAATGCATAATTTGCTTATGCTAATACCCATCTAATAGTTTGGTTTTCAATAAAAAAACATAACTCCTTTTCTATGGTTAATTTATTCCATAATGATTGGGACTTATGCCTCTTTTTAACCTAGCCTTCTCAAGGCAAAATAACCTTATCTGCATAATATACACACATAAAGTAAAGAGGTACTGAAAATGAAAGCCATTGGATATCAACAAAATTTACCTATAGAAAATCAATTATCTCTACAAGATATAATATTAGATACGCCTATTGCACAAGGCCATGATATTTTAGTTGAGGTCAAAGCGATATCTGTCAATCCAGTTGATTTTAAAGTGCGTCAAACAGCTCCTGCTACTGAAAATGAATACAAAGTATTAGGTTATGATGCGGCAGGCATTGTTAAGTCAGTCGGTGAAAATGTCACATTATTTAAACCAGGTGATAAAGTTTGGTACGCAGGTGATATTACTCGCTCAGGTAGTAATGCACAGTTTCAATTAGTTGATGAACGCATTGTTGGCTATATGCCCAATACATTATCTTATGGTGAAGCCGCAGCATTACCGTTAACCAGTCTCACTGCATGGGAACTTTTATTTGATCGCCTTAACATAGCTAAAGATGATGCCTCTAAACGTATTTTAGTGATTGGTGCAGCTGGCGGTGTAGGTTCCATCATGATGCAATTACTAAAAAAACTCACTAAGCTGGAAATTATTGCGACTGCATCACGCCCAGAAACAGTCTCTTGGTTAGAAGATTTAGGTGCCGATACCATCATTAATCATCGTCATCCATTAAGCGAAGAATTCGCAGCCAAAAACTTAAAAGATGTTGATTATGTAGTCAGTTTAAATAGTACAGAGCAACATTTACCGGAAATTATAAAAATCATTAAACCACAGAGTAAATTTGGATTGATTGATGATCCGACTACCTTGGACATTAAACCTTTTAAAACAAAAGCGGTTTCAGTTCACTGGGAATTAATGTTTACTCGTTCATTATTTAAAACAGATGATATGCAAGAACAACATGACATTTTAAATAACGTTGCCAATATGATTGATAATGGATCAATTAAAACCACTGTAGGTGACAATTTAGGTGTTATTAATGCGACGAATCTACGTAAAGCACACCAATATTTAGAATCACAAACAGCTAAAGGTAAAGTGGTATTAGAAGGGTTTTAATAACGTTTTTTATCAGATATCAACTTACTGAATAATTTATTGACTGAGTTCGAGCTCAGTCAATAATACAGCTCAACAAAAGAGCTTAGTTACCACTATTTTTTGTTCAGCGTTTATTGCTTCATTTTGGAAAAGAGGAAGCAGTTAATCAGCTATTTTATTTATACATTTCTTTATAATTAGGCACATGCTCAACCCAAAAAGCGGGCGTTCCTATATATTCCTGAACTGTTTTTATAAACTCACTGACTAGAGGTGTTTGTTTTCGGTGTGGGTAAAGCGCATAGATTCCAGTATCCATCGTCGACAGTTTATAATCGGTTAATAATGTCACTAGCCCCATTTCTTCTATTGGCTTTTCTAAGTTAAATAAATCAATAATCGCATAGCCTACTCCTGCTTGTACGGCATCCATCATCGCGCGTACATCACTGACTTTATAATTTCCTTTTATCTTAAAGGTTTTCATTAGTTCGCCATGAGGTTGTTCACTTACTTTTATTTGGTCCAGACTGACATCGCCATTTCCGTAAATAATAGCAGGCAAAGCAATTAACTCTTCTGGTGTTGTAGGTAGCCCGTAATAAGCAATAAAATCATGTGAAGCAATTAACGCATAATGCGCATTCGCGATTTTCTTAACCATTAAATTTGAATCATTTAACTTACCGATTCTAAAAGCCAAATCAAAATGGTCACCAATAATGTCGCTTCGTTTATCATCTAACATAAGCGTTATTTTTACATGAGGATACTGTTGCAGAAATTGATTGATAACAGGCTGGATATACTGTTGTCCAAAAAACATACCGGATGTAATACGTAACATGCCTTTAGGTTGAGATTGATAGGAATCAGCGGTGCTTTTAATGTCGTTCAGTGTATCAACAACAGTATGTGCTTGAACCAGTATTTCTTCACCTGCCGAGGTTAGAGAAAATGAACGTGTTGAGCGGTTAAGTAACTGTACACCTAATGTCGATTCTAGCTTTTTAATTTGCTTGGATAATGATGAGTTATCCATATCGTGAATGGCGGCGGCTTTAGCAAATGATCCTTGCTGTACAACATCGATGAATAACATTAACTGGTTAGTAATTGACACAAGGTGCTCCAATAAATACTCTTTGATACAGAAGTAAATCGTTTTATAGGCAATAGATTAAACAGACTCAATAAGTCAAATTAAAGACGATTGAATTATAAAAATCAATTTATAATTATTGATAATTTTGACCATAATACACTTAATTAACTCGCTTAGATAAAAGCATTTTTACTAAAGTTCAGATCGGTAAATTGGCCATCAAGCAGATCAATAAATGAGTAAACTAGCTATTTTCAAATACAATAGATATGTAAATCTTGTTATCACAATATAGTAATGGCCTATTGCTAAATAGTTTGCTTATAGAAATAAAATAAGCAAACCAGCATATAAAAAACTCATTGTAAAAGAGCTTCCCTAATACATGCTTTTTCGCTTATTTAGAGGCTAATTTATTATATTAATTTATCCGAAGATGTTAACGAGTGACTAGTTTCCAAGTTTTAAAACCTCCCGTCATATTTTTCACCGTATAACCTAAATTAGTTAATAATCGAGCCGCAACATGTCCTCGGACACCAACTTGACAATAGACAAAGATGTCTTTGCTTTGATCGAGTTTAAATAAATTTGAACGAAGTTCATCAACGGGAATATTAATCGCTCCTGGGATCATGCCCATTTTATCCACCTCTGCTTCAGTACGAACATCAAGTAAAATCTGTTGTTCAGAAAGGCAATTTAAGGATTCAGTATGAAAAATAAATTCATCGCCTTTCATTACATTAGATGCGACTAAACCAGCCTGATTGACAACATCACGTGCAGAACCAAAAGGTGGCGCATAACATAACTCAAGATCTTGAAGGTCAAAGACACTTAACCCCGCTCTTTGCGCTACAGAAATAATATCAATACGTTTGTCAATCCCCTCTTTTCCTACCGCTTGAGCACCTAGAATGGCGCCTGTATAAGGATTAAATAATAGTTTTAGCGTAACTGGATGTGCACCTGGGTAGTAACCTGCATGACTCGCGGCATGTACATAGACTTTTTCATAAGCCATGCCTTTACGCATTAAGGTTTTTTCGTTTAAACCAGTAGAAGCCACCGCTAAACCAAATACCTTACAAATCGCTGTACCTTGTGTTTTTTTATAGCTTTCCGTGGTTCCAAATATAACATTCGCCGCTAAACGACCTTGTCGATTGGCCGGTCCAGCTAAAGGCGCGAGCATTGCTTGACCTGTTACAAAGTCCAGAGTTTCAATTGCATCACCTACCGCAAAAATAGAGGGATCACTGGTACGCATAGATTCATCGACTCTGATACCGCCTAATTCACCAATCTCTAATCCTGCTTTCATTGCTAAAGATGTCTCAGGTTTGACTCCTACCGCTATAATCAACAATTCAGTTTGAAACTGGGTGCCATCATTTAATGTTAAAGATAAAGTACGATCTGTTTCTTCACATAAAGCGACTTCTTTTAAAGCTTTACCTAGTTTTAACTCAACATGATGAGCCTCTAATTCATCATGTAACATATTCGCTATTTCAATATCAACCGGTGCCATCACTTGAGGAGCAAGTTCAACTAATGTGACGTCAATTTTATGGTGGCGAAGCGCTTCTGCCATTTCTAAACCAATAAAACCACCACCGCAAACGGTCGCATGTAGAGGTTTATTCTGTTCAATTGAAGCCATAATGGCATCCATGTCAGGTATATTTCTCAAAGAATGGGTTAGGTGGTTATTAATCCCTGAAATAGGTGGAATAAAAGGACTCGCACCAGGACTTAAAATAAGCACATCATAAGTTTCAGTATATTTTTCATTTGTCAGAGTATTCTGAATATGAATAAATTTTTCTTCTTTATTAATAGCTAAGACTTCATTTTGTACACGGACATCTACATTAAACCGCTTCTTAAAACTTTCCGGGGTTTGTAAAAGTAACGCTTCCCTTAATTCAATCTCCCCACTGATATGATACGGCAGACCACAATTAGCGAATGAAATATGTGGCCCTCGTTCTAATATAATGATTTCAGCGGTTTCATCTAAACGACGAGCTCTTGCAGCAGCGGAAGCGCCACCAGCAACACCACCAATGATTAATATCTTTTTAGACATATTGACTCCAAATTAATATAAAAATGGCACCCCAGTACCATTCTTGATTCAATTCCAAAATAAGAACAAACATTAAAAAATGACTTAATGTGTGCCTATAAATGACTAATTAAAACCATAACAAACTAAATTAGATAAATCTAATATATAAAAACCTAATTTAACTATAACTAATATAACTAAAGCTAATAAAGAAAAATCTAAATTAGATTGATAAGATGAAAAATGAATGTAATATCATCATTATTAAAGAGGATTAGAAGATGAAAAATAAATTAGCAATGATTCATGAAAATGCGGGTGAAGCAAGTGATCTGCTTAAAGTGATGGCTCATAAAGACCGAATGGTCGTGTTGTGCTTATTATCTGAAGGTGAGTTGGGTGTCGCTGAGTTACGCGAACATACCCAATTAAGCCAATCAGCATTCTCTCAACATTTAAGTGTTTTAAGAAAAAATGAGTTAGTTAAAGTGAGAAAAGAATCGCAACTAGTCTTTTATTCACTAGCAGATGAACGCGTGAATATATTATTAAAAGCAATGCAACAAGCCTTCTGCCCTACTTTATTGTCTGACGGTAAATCAGAATAATAATTTAGTTAAACTCACGTTGGAGTCAGTCACATGGAAAACTTTACCCCTTGGACATCGTTATTAGGTGGCGCTTTATTAGGCCTATCTGCTGTATTACTAATGTTATTTTCAGGAAAAGTCGCAGGGATAAGCGGTATTTTAAACGGCTTACTGACACCGAAAAAAGGTGATTTTTTATGGCGTTTTCTTTTTATCTTAGGCATGGCATCAAGTATTTTATTACTAGTCCCTTTTTCAATTGAATTACCTACCGTGTCAGGGCAACCGCTCGTTTTTATTATTGCAGGGTTATTAGTGGGTTTCGGCACACGCTTAGGTAATGGTTGTACAAGTGGTCATGGTATTGTTGGTATCGGTCGTTTTTCTACACGTTCAATTATTGCAACTTGTCTTTTTATAAGCGTTGCAGCCCTCGTTGTTTTTCTTCGCTTACATGTAGGAGCTTTATAATGCTAAACGCCATCATCGCTCTAATGTCAGGTATATTATTCGGCACCGGTATGATTGTTTCAAATATGGTAGATCCGACTAAAGTCATCGGATTTTTAGATATGATGGGTCCTTGGGACCCTAGCCTCGCAGTGGTCATTATTGGTGCTCTAGCCGTATTTACACCTTGCTATCATTTATTCATAAAACAACGTAGTCATGCAATTAATGGTAAAGAATTTAACTGGACGAAGAATACGAAAGTTGACGGTAAATTACTCTCTGGCGCTACAATTTTTGGTATCGGTTGGGGGTTAGTGGGTATTTGCCCTGGCCCGTCAATAAGCAGCATTGCTGGAGGCTCTATATCCATTTATCTATTTATTGCCAGTATGCTGTGTGGCATGGCGATCGCTAATATCGATATTTTTAATAAAAAGTGTTCATCGTAAATAAAAAACTCATCATACTAAAAACACATAATAAAAATGTAACACCACTCAATTAATAAGTGACATTTAGCAAGTCACACTGATTAATTGGCATTGGTGAGTATATATTGTATTTTTTAAGTTATTAATTGAATACTCGATTAGCTGTAGTCGTCCATGAAAACAACCTTGCTGTATATTAAACTCGATAGACGTATTTATCCGTTCCATTTTATTAACATCATGATTTATTCACTCCTGCCATCCCCTTCTTATCAACATAAATATCAGAAAATCTTGAAGGCTATATTTTAAAAAAGTTAAAAACTTATAGGTGACTAAGATCACATTTACAATTAACATGCAGTCTATATTTAACCATTACTATTAACATTCTAATATTTGAACTTGGTATAACGTCCCTATCTAAATATGAATGTCCTAAGTAATCATCCCTTTTAAAGGATATTTATGACGTCAGCTCACTTACCTCAACCAACAAACCGCGTCGCGATTATGTTTGTCTTAGCATTAGGGACTTTCATTTTAGGACTCACTGAATTTTCAATGATGCCTATGTTACCTCTCATCAGTGAAACATTTGATGTGACACCAACACAATCTGGCTATGCAATCAGTGCTTATGCGATGGGTGTTGTTGTAGGTGCGCCTATTTTAATGCTAACTACTGCGAATATGCGTAAACGTAAAGCATTATTAATATTTTTAACGTTAATGTTTATTGCTAATGGTTTAAGTGCTCTTTCAAACTCATTAAGTCAATTGATTTTATTTCGTTTTTTAAGTGGGTTACCTCACGGTGCTTACTTTGGCGCTGCGATTCTTTTAGCTGCGGATATCGCCCCCAAAGGGAAACGTTCTGCGTTTATGTCTAAAATATTTATGGGGTTAACCATTGCCACTATTGTTGGTGTTCCTTTAGTCACCTTGATTGGACAAAATTTAAGCTGGCGTTATTGCTTAGCTGGCGCATCTGTTTTATCACTTATTGCTTTAGTCTTTGTTTATAAAGTCGTTCCGACCGTTGATAATAGAAAGCCATCTAACTTACTTAATGAATTTAGTGTATTAAAAGATAAATTAGTTTGGTCTATTTTAGGCATAGTGATCATTGGTTTTGGTGGCGTATTTTGTATTTATACTTATATCGCAGACACTATTTTAGATGTAACACAAACGCCCGCTTATACCATCTCAATTGCGATGGTTATGTTTGGTATTGGCTGTACTTTAGGTAATTACTTTTTAGGTAAGGCGGCTGATGTATCGGCAATTAAAGCAACGGGTATCTGTTTAATTTGTACCATTATATTTGCTATCGCTTACGTTAATGCGAGCCATAATATTTGGTTGTTATATGCCGTTATTTTCTTAATTGGCTGTAGCATTGGTTTAGCGACATTGATTCAGACATTATTAATGGATGTTTCTCCCGATGGTCACGCGATGATCGGCGCATTAGTTCAATGTGCTTTTAATGTAGCCAATGCTATTGGTCCTTGGGTTGGAGGAATCGCTATTGCACAAGGAGCACAACCGAACCAAACAGGTTACGTTGCCGCTGCTTTATTTTTAGGCGGCTTCATTATGTGGGTATTGAGCTATATGCAATTAAATACAAAAAAGAAACTCGCTGTTTCTGCATAGCAATATAAATACATAGCTCGTAGCATTACATCAAACTCTTATTTTATTGAAATGAAAGTTTGATGTATGAGTATTTGATAAAATGCTGCGATGTAACGATGACACTACAATTTATGAGAAGTAAAATATTGATACTTCGTTAATTTGCTTTCAGCGAACCTAATTGAGGCTGTAATAAAAAATTAACAAATAGTTAATTTTAACCTATTACTTTTTTATTTCTACTTCTACTCAAAAAAGTCTCTCTACAAAAAAATAAGCCTTCAATCATTTATCGAAACTGACTATCAATTAAATCTCTGTTAAATCGTTTTTCTGTCTATTACTGTTCATTTCAGAGTTTACCACTATTGTTATTTTACTTTATTCAACGTTATTATGACCGTTCAACAAATTCTATTTAAAGAGAAA
This sequence comes from Psychromonas arctica, assembly GCF_038155225.1. Classification (GTDB taxonomy): domain Bacteria; phylum Pseudomonadota; class Gammaproteobacteria; order Enterobacterales; family Psychromonadaceae; genus Psychromonas; species Psychromonas arctica_B. Next base: position 34,029 of record NZ_JBAKBA010000040.1, read on the forward strand.
ACCAATGTTATTTAGAGGAACTATCTCGTTTTCATCTCAGTTAATTCAACTAGTCATAGTGGCTAGTATAGGGCTTGCTTTCAACGTAAATGCATCAATCAATGTCACGTCATTAGAAAGTGATGGTATTAATAACTGGGAAAGCGAATCATTTGAAGGCGAATCAATTTATAACGTAGTTAAGTATGATGGCCGTACGGTTTTAAAAGCGCAAAGTAATAACTCAGCATCAGGATTAGTGTTAAAAAAGAAAATAGATTTATTAAAAACACCTTATATCAATTGGACTTGGCTAACCAAAAACAAGCTCACTGGATTAGATGAAAAGAGTAAAAGTGGTGATGATTACGTCGCACGGGTTTATGTTGTCATTGACGGAGGGTTTAAAATTTGGAACAGTAAATGTTTAAGCTATGTCTGGTCAAGTAACCAAAGTGAAGGTGAAGTTTGGGATAATGCGTTCATTGGTGACAAAGTAAAAATGCTGTCAGTACGAGGCAAACAAGCAAAAGTAGATCATTGGTATAATGAAAAACGTAATGTTTTCCAAGACCTCGTTGACCAATTTGGCGATAAAGGCAGTATTAAAAAGAACTTAGCCGCTTATCAATATATTGATGTTATAGCCATTATGACCGATACCGATAACAGCGCAGGCAAAGCAGAATCTTATTACGGAGATATCATCTTCACAGCTGAATAATTCATTCAGCATTTACATGATTACTAACACTAGCACATAGCACAAGGGTTCAATATGAAAGATAAAGTTGTTTTATTTAAAAAAATACCAAACCAACAGCAACAACTATTAAGTGAATATTTTAACCTTGTGTGCTTTGATAAAGTAGATGGAAATAATATGGATGCTTTTATCCATGAAATTAAAGACGCAGATGGATTAATTGGCGCAGGCGTTAAATTAACGCCTGAAATTTTAGATAATGCCCTTCAATTAAAAGCTATCTCAACCATTTCGGTTGGCTTTGATCACTTTGACCTTGATTACTTAAATAAACGTAATATCGCATTAACTAATACGCCGGATGTATTAACCAATACGACAGCAGATACCATATTCACGCTAATCATGTGTGCAGCTAGACGCACAACTGAATTAAATAATATGGTGACCTCGGGGCAATGGACTAACAACTTAAAAGATCAATATTTTGGTGTCGACGTTCATGGAAAAACCTTAGGAATATTAGGTATGGGTCGTATAGGGTATGCCGTTGCTAAGCGAGCTCATCATGGTTTTGATATGAACATTAATTATTATAACCGCAGTGTCAATAAACAAGCAGAACATGATTTTAATGCAGAAAAAATGGCATTAGATGAATTATTAACAACATCGGATTTTATCTGTTCTATCTTGCCAGCCAATGAACACACTGACTTATTAATAGGACAACGAGAATTAGATTTAATAAAACCTTCTGCTATTTTTATTAATGGTGGCAGAGGCAATGTTGTGGATGAGCAAGCACTTGCAATCGCATTAAAAAATCGAGCTATTAGAGCGGCAGGTTTAGATGTTTATCAGGTAGAGCCCTTACCTACATCATCACTTTTAATGTCTTTAGATAATGTCACTTTATTTCCACATATTGGCTCTGCAACAGCGGAAACCAGGTTGGCTATGATTTGCAGCGCAATAGACAGTCTTAAAGCAGCTTGTTCTGGAGATTTAACACAAAACTGTGTTAATGCAGAAAATATAACTCAGTAACTTTCCTACTGATTTAGGTGAATAGTATTTAGTAAAGATGCTCGAAAAATCGCAATGTTTGAGAGTAAGATTGTAAATAGGTTTATGTGTAGATTTTCGAGCATCTTTACACCGAACAAGCCTAGCCTGTTCAACGGATAAAGAGTAACAATATAAACTGAATTATTTACAGGGTCACAAATTTTACTGATTTCACTTCTACACGTCGGTTTCATCACCACTATTGCATAAAGAAATATGACAGTTTATTCTGCTTCACCTTTTTACTTCCTAAGAATGGACTCATTATGTTAAAAACCATCACTAATCTATTCCCTGTATGGGCTATTTTATTATCTTTATTAGCCTTCTTTCAGCCATCGTTATTCACCTCTTTAAAAACTTTCATCGTTCCCTTATTGACCATTATTATGCTTGCTATGGGACTGACATTAACACCTAAAGACTTCGCAAATGTCAGCAAAAATATTAAAGCGGTCTCTGTAGGCGTTATATTACAATTTACTGTGATGCCCATTGTTGCATTGATCATTGCGACATTAATGAACTTTGATGCAAACTTAACCGTTGGCTTAGTATTAGTTGGCGCAGTAGCAGGGGGAACGAGCAGTAACGTCATGTGCTTTTTAGCGAAAGGTGATGTTGCTTTATCAATTTCAATGACCGCTATTAGTACATTGTTAAGCGTTATTTTCACGCCTTTACTCGTTGAGTTACTAGCAGGTAAAAGTATTGATATCCCTGTTACAGGTATGATTATCAGTCTGATAAAGATTGTGTTAGTCCCTGTCGTACTGGGTATCGTACTCAATACTTTATTGCATAAATCGATCAAAAAAATTGCACCCGCTTTACCACTAATATCAATGGCTGCCATTGTTATTATCATTGCAATTGTTGTTGCACTTAATGCAGAAAAGTTAGTAGAAGTGGGTTCAATGGTCGCTATTGCAGTTATCTTACATAACTCGTTTGGTTTATTAGCCGGTTACTGGATCACTAAAAAACTAGGCTTTGAAGAAAAAGTCTGTCGCACAATTGCCTTTGAAGTTGGTTTACAAAATTCAGGGTTAGCTACTGCATTGGCAATGAAGTTCTTTGCCCCAACAGCGGCTATTGCCGGGACTATTTTCTCTATCTGGCATAACATCAGCGGTTCTATTTTAGCGGGATACTGGTCTCGAACATCAAATGAGATTGAGACAAATAAAGTAATAAAAGAACATAGTAATAAATAATAAGTGCTTAGCAATAAGTAGGAAAATTTACGATAATATTCCCGCCATTACCTGTGAGTATTCATAGATGATGGCGTAAATCATTTACAATCGCTCTGATGAACGGTATTTCTAAGGAAGCATAAATAGTTACCGTTCTAGTTCAGTTCAACGCATAGTCAATGTCTTTTAGCGTTTTTTATTGTTAGATAACATCATTTTCACTAGAGCATGATTAAAATAAGTAATAACGTTTTCTACTGGAAACGCTCATAGTTTTATTGCCCATAAGTTATTCATCCTACCTTTTTTTTATCATCGAAATTAAATACGGTATACGGATGTACTAGCGTCATTAGCCTCACACACTTCCTTATTTCTTACACATTTGATCTGTACCATGCGTTAATATTAATCGTCGAAGTCATTTATCTGAATGATAAAAGGAGTAAATAATGGATTTACCAACAATGACAATACCTAAAAAATTATCCCTAATGACAATCATCATCATTAGTGCAATAACATTAACGGGATGTGACTTATTGTCTACGGATTCATCTTCAGAAGAAATTAAAGCCACTTCTCAAACGACGGGTGCGAAAGGAATCGACCTTTCATTATTTGCTGACGGTGCGTTTACCGACACACCTAACATTGTTGATTGTGAAACCTCTGATGGCACAAAAACCAGTTGTTATGAAATAACCACATCAGGTGCGCCAGCAGGTCGAGAGCCAGGCCCATTTTGTCCAAGAACAACCAGTGATGGTCCAGAAGCAGGCGGAGGCTGGTTTAGTAAAGAAGGTACAGGTGATTTAGTTGATATTACTGGTGAGTTTATTTTAAAACTTAGTGACTATTATGGTGATGAAAAATGGGTTATTTACGATGCAAAAACCAATAAAGTACGCTATACCGCAACTAAAGCAGCTTGTTTAGGTGCCGCTCGTCCAGATGTTGAAGAACAATATAAGCAAAACTGTATCGAGTGTCAGCTATCTTACCTTGATGATGACTTCTCACTAACTTACCTGATCCCTGTAACACCCATCCCTGCCGATAAGCCAGGACGAGTTAGAACGGTTGGGATTGCATTAGACGGAGCTGAACTATCTGGACCAGCACCAATAGGTGCTATTTTAGGAAGTTATACCATTGCAGCCTTCGATGATTGTGGTGGGCATATCAATGTACATCAAGGCTATCACTATCATTCAACAACAGGCTGTACCGATACAAATGATAAAGCTGATGATGGTCACGCAGCATTAATTGGTTACGCAGTAGACGGTTATGGTATCTATGCAATGAAAAATGCTGAAGGTAAAGAAGAGTCATTAGATGAATGTCGTGGCACAACAGATGACATTAGAGGTTACCATTACCACACAGCAAGCCCGAGTGAAAATATGTTTATTGGATGTATGCACGGTGAAACAGTACAAACAGCAGGAGGACCTCCAGGTGGCGGACCAGATACGCACCAAGGTCCACCACCCTTTTCGAAATAATAGGAGTATCAACAAGAATGCTTATCATGCTTTTAAAAAGAACATTATTTACTGTTGTTACGTTATTATTTACAACTACTTTGGTGCAAGCTCACTCTGGCCCATTAAGTGAAATTGCAGTTAAAGCTTGCGATGTTAAATCTCGATCTCAATCTTGCCAATATGAAAACGACCATCAAAATTTATACATTGGTAGTTGTCAATACATGTCAGAAACATTGATGTGTGTTAGAAATCAACCAATTCAAAAAATTGAAACTAACGACAATGAGAGCACTACAAAAGAGCATAAACATGACTAAATATTAAATATCATGCTCTGATATATCTATTAATAAATATTTACACACCAAAAAAACAAAAAAGCACCCATTTGGTGATACACAAAAGATGAAATATAAAATAACACTTAGTTATAAGTGATTATAGTCACTAGAATAAGTGTTATTTAAAATGAATACTGGATGTATTTGACATTTTTCGGTACATTGTCAATTTTATGTACGTACACACTAAGGATAGTAAAATGAACCCAGAAGAGATGGTAGATTCGGTAACGAATATCGCCCTAGTATATGGACCTAAATTGATCGCAGCAGTGGTCGTTTGGATTGTTGGTTCGTGGATTATTAAGTTGCTTTTAAGCGGCTTAAATAAAGTCATGACTAAAAGTAATGTTGATGCATCATTAAGACCATTTTTAAATAGTCTTACTGGTATGATACTGAAAGTAATGTTGGGTATTACTGTACTTGGCATGTTAGGTATCGAAATGACTTCGTTCGTTGCGATTTTAGCAGCAGCTGGTTTAGCAGTAGGTATGGCATTATCTGGCACACTGCAAAACTTTGCAGGTGGTGTAATGATATTGTTATTCAAACCTTTCAAAGTAGGCGATTTCATTGAAGCTCAAGGCCATGCAGGTTCAGTTAAAGAAATTCAAATCTTTAATACCATTTTAAAAACAGGTGATAACAAAACTATCATTCTACCAAATGGTGGTTTATCTACAGGTTCAATGACTAATTTTTCTACGGAAGAAAAACGTCGTGTAGATTGGACTATTGGTATTGCATACGGCGATGATATCGATAAAGCTCGCGCTGTAATCAAAAAAATGTGCGATGCAGACGCTCGTATATTAAAAGATCCAGAAGTAGTCATTGTAGTTTCAGCACTTGCGGACAGTTCTGTTAACTTTACTGTTCGTGCATGGGTACAAGCACCAGATTATTGGGGTGTATTCTTTGCGATGAATGAAAATGTATACAAAACATTTGCGACTGAAGGACTTAGTATTCCTTTCCCACAAATGGATGTTCATTTACACAAGTAAGCTAATTTAAAAGCTTGCTAAAAAGGTCGAATGTTTAACATTCGACCTTTTTTTATGCCTAAAATAAACTCAATTATCTTTGATTGAAATAAACTTAGCTTAATAATACCGATTACATTAAATAAGTGATCTAAATTTTACGCAGGAAAAATGACT
>NZ_JBAKBA010000041.1:0-39250 GCF_038155225.1 Psychromonas arctica
AACAACTATCTCCTACAACTCACGCCTTATTAGTGTTAATTTTTCCTGCGCAATCACTTATTTAATTCCATTGGTATAAGCAATTGAAATTTAGGTATAAAAAAGCCTGTTACTGACGTTACTCTTACTATGAGCAAATCAATGACAGGCATTTTAATATATTGGTATTCACTTTAAGGCTTTAATCTTAATGTTGATGTTGATATCGTTATTAACATTAAGATAGCGATGACCGCTAAATACCTTAATTTAAATTTTTAAACCAATTGTGATGGTCTTTTAATAACCGCTTGTCCGACAATAACACTCTCACCATTAAAGGTCATAGTAGGAGAGCCATAAAGCTCATAACCTTCTTTTAATACTTTAGTGACTTTGCTACAAAATTCAGCATCATCCTTACCTGTAATTAATTTATAATTCTCAATTGAATTCGGCATATTAACCCCTTGTATGAAGCCTATTGAATGAAATCAGCATACAACTATTCACTTCAAAGGCATATTATTACTCAAAAAAATTGTGAATCAACAACTTAGATGTACAAAAAAACGGCATATAGCCGTTTCTTTTTTATCCGATTTAACTTAATTTCAAAATGTGTAAGTTACATTATTATAAACTACGTCCTGATATACTAAATTACGCAGTTAATATAATCCTAAGGACGATATACTTTAACATTATCAAATCCGGCTTCTTTTAAATAAAGGGCTTGTAATTGACTCATTACGCCACGTTCACAATAAAGTAAGTAAGTTTTATCTTGTGCTAATGTTTCAAATTGATTACTTAGTTTGAAGAAAGGTAAATGTTCTACTTCAACTCCCTCAATTTCTAATGGTTTTTCATCTCTTTCGTCAGCAGAACGAATGTCTAATACGACTTCATTAACTTCAAATGCAGAAACAGATTCAACTTCTACCAACTGCTCTTTTGCATCCGTCGCAATATCTTTAATATCTAAGACTTTTGCATCAAAAACAACTTTATCAATGAGAGACATGTCGAAGTTAACTTCTTCCTTCTGAATTTTAGTCATCACCGCTTTAACAGTCGGACGCTGTGAGATAACACCACAATATTCAGGAATTGTTTCAGATATTTCAGCGGTACCAATCTCACGCGCACAATCAATAATATCTTGTTTATCAGTAGCCACTAATGGGCGTAAAATAAGCGTGTCGGTTACTTGGTCAATCACTGATAAGTTACGTAAGGTTTGGCTTGAAACCTGACCTAATGCCTCCCCAGTTACTAACCCTTCGATTTCTAAATTCGCAGCTACTTTTGCCGCAGCGCGCATCATCATCCGTTTTAATACAACGCCCATTTGACCGTTGTCTACTTTTTCTAAGATCTCAGCAACAACGGGTTCAAAAGGAACAGAAACGAATTTAACTCGATGCGACGCACCAAAACGTTCCCAAAGGTGATAAGCGACTTGCTTAACACCAATTTCATGTGCCGCGCCGCCTAAATTAAAGAAACAATAGTGAACACGTGAGCCACGTTTCAATAATTGGTAACTAGATACACCTGAATCAAAACCGCCCGAAATTAATGATAAAACAGATTCTTGTGTTCCTAATGGGAAACCACCTAATCCTTTATGACGTTGATCAACCATAAATAATTTATCTTGATTAATTTCGATATTAACCGTCATATCTGGATTTTTTAATTTAACCGCAAGTGCATCTGTATGTTGATTTAAGCCACCACCAACATAACGTTCAACTTCATTTGATCCAAAGTCATGGGTACCAATACGTTTTGCACGAACACAAAATGTTTTGCCTGCAAGACTATCGCCAAAACACGCTTTTGTTTTCTCGTATATGTCATGAATATCAGTAAAAGTAGATTCAGTCACTTCTAAGAAAAACGCAATACCAGGCGTACTTTGTAAATAATGAATCACCTTAGCTTTATTATCAGGGTCGTCATTTTCACTACGAACGATAATTTTATCCCACTCTAGAATCACTTTAATATCTTCATCATGACGAGTCAGTACGTTACGGATATTGCCTTGTAACATTTTGCTGAAGCGCTTACGCACAGGTTTACTTTTCATCATAATTTCAGGAAAAAGCTTAACGATAAATTTCATGGGTACCACTCTTGGATTCAGGACTGTATTAATTTTGAAGTGCGAATTATACGCACTACTTGGTCGTGCGCAATGATTATACTAATCAGGCTGCTGTAAAGCAGTTAAGTTAACTTCACAACTGCCTTTATTAGCGGCTATATAAAAAATATTGTCTGTAATAGTAATACTAAAATCCATTGTTCGCTCAACCAAAGCCGCTAGTGCTTGAATTTGCTCAAATTCAAATTGATAGACTTCTGCTTTAATGGTTGAGAAATCTTTTTGCGATTGCTTCCACCACACGCCAGATTTAGTATTAAACGTATAGACTTTAGCTACTTTAGCTTGACGACATGCTTTTTTGATACGATCAAAAGTAGGTTCACCTACATCAACCCACAGTAAAAATTCATCACTGTAATTTTTAGCCCAAATATCCGGATCATCAGCTTCACTTAACCCAGTGGTAAAGCTCAAGAATTCTTGATTGTTTAATACAAAAGCTAAGATGCGCGTCACCATGCGTTCTGTGGTTTCAGAAGGATGTTGTGCGACGGTCAAGGCAATCGTTTCATAAATATCATTATCTAAATTCGATACATTAATATTCATTTTAAAAATAGTAGGCTTTAACGCCATTTTGTTTCTCCAAAAAAAAACCACGTTATAAAACGTGGTTTAAAAATATATTAACTAGAATGTTACTTATTCGTTAGCGTTATATCGAGAACTACACGGATGATTTATGTCTAGCTATAATTATAAAAGCTAAGAATATAGCAAATAGAATTGAAGTACTAGGAGCAGGTACTCTTACTAATACTATTCCACCTTGATTTGGGTTAAATGATGCAGAACCACCAAAGATCCATTCTTCCTCATAAATTCCATATGCGCCATCATTAATATAGCCATATGAACGAAACTTTCCAGAATAAGAATCGGGTGAATTTGATGTTCCAAATAAATCTAAAAAATCAATTGTAAACTCAGCACCATAAACATCTTGGTGTAAAACTATATTATCCCCGTTCCAAGGAATGCCTTCCCGTCCATCGATACCTTTATAAGTTTCAATAAAAAGAGTTTCTAGCATGGCAATGGCTTCATCATGAGTCGCTAAACGAAATGCATTACCATAACCCGATTTATCAAATGTTTCGATTGCTTCCTCTTGTGTTAACTCCGATGTAAATGACCAATCTAACCAATCTAATCCATTTATTGTTGTATAAGTACCGTTATCTATCACTTTAGCATATGAAAAATTGTATAAACTACTAAGCGAAATAATCAATACCAATATGATTTTGTTAAATATTTTCATGTTTATCCTTAACAGAATTAAAATTAAAGATTATAAAAGCAAATATAAATAACAATATCAATAAAAATAAACAAATAGTCAATTACAATGTCAAATAAAAGAAGTTTTATGGTGTGCTAATAATTATTTTAAAGTATCTCCAGTTCGATTAACTTAATTCAATTTAGAGTTTAAATTAATGCAATAGTTATTATTTTTACGAAATTTATAATAAAAAGTGGATTTTTTGCAGCGGAATAGATCAGTAATTCATTGTAATTAGCTTTATCAACTCATTTTCAAGGCATAAAAAAACCACGCAGAACGTGGTTTTATAAAGTAATTTTTGAAGTTTAATTAATAAGAATTAAACAGGCATTTTCGCTAATTTAGCACACACTAAATCACCAAATTCAGCAGTACTTACTAAGTTAGCTTCACCTTCTTTAGACAGGTCAGATGTTGAGTAACCATCTTCAAATACACCTTGCATAGCAGCCCAAAGGTTCTTAGCTTCTTTTTCCATCCCAAAGCTCATTTCTAGCATTAATGCTACTGAACCGATCATTGAGTATGGGTTTGCAATGCCTTTACCTGCGATATCTGGCGCAGAACCGTGTGATGGTTCGTAGTAAGATTTTTCAGGACCTTTGCAAGCAGAAGGCATTAGGCCTAAAGAACCTAAGATACCGCCGCCTTGGTCACTTAAGATATCGCCAAACATATTTTCCATTACCATTACGTCAAACATAGTTGGTTTTAAACATAAGTAAGTCGCTGCAGCGTCAACTAAAATATTAACAACTTCAACTTCTGGGAAGTTTTTGCTTTCTTCTTCAACAATTTCATTCCATAAAACGCTTGATTTTAAAACGTTTGATTTATGGATGTTATGCATGATTTTTTTACGTTTCATTGAAACTTCAAAACCAACACGCACGATTTGACGAATTTGGTCTTCATCGTATTCTAATACTTCACGTACATAACGGCGACCTTCAGCGTCAACGCCTGTTTCTTTTTCACCGAAATATAAACCACCCACTAACTCACGAATTAACATGATGTCGATGCCTTCACCTACCACTGACTCTTTAAGAGGAGAAAAGTGAGCCAAACCTTTTGGTAAGTATACTGGACGGAAGTTAGCATAAGTATTGTAACGACGACGTAAAGGTAATAAAGCACCACGTTCAGGCTGCTCATCAACAGGAATTTTTTTAGAGTCTTCGTGATTTAAACCAATCGTACCTTTTAAAATAGCATCTGCTTTATCACATGCTGCTTTAGTCTCTTCAGGGAAAGCTTTGCCTGTTGCAAAGTAAGCAGCAGCACCAAATAATACGTCATTTAATTCAAAGTTAACGTCAGCATTACGTTCTTCAACTAATTTTAAAACTTTTACAGCTTCTTTCATTACTTCAGGACCGATACCGTCGCCTGCTAGTAAAGCAATGTTATATGTTGTCATTCTGATTCCCTAAATGATTTTCGGATTGTATTTCGTGGCACATCATAAAGTAAAAGTGTACTAAATTTCAATTTATGATGGTGTTTTTTCGCATATTTAAGCAAAATTAATGAATATTAAACAGAATAGATTCAAGTAAGGTTAATACGAACGGTCAGTCCTTCTGTATTAACCTTATGAAGAGATATTAAGCTAATTTAACCGCTTTATAATAAAGGATTAAATTATTTATTGCATAATACAGGCAGCAGAGTGTATCTCGTCCCCTTTTAATGTAACGTTTGCCGATGTACAAGCCTCAACAGCAATAGGGCAGCGAGTTCTAAAAACACAACCAGAAGGTGGATTCATCGGTGAAGGTAAGTCCCCTTCCAGCATTTGTATCTTTTTAGCGCGCTCCAATCTAGGATCTGGAATAGGTACGGCTGACATTAATGCTTTGGTATAAGGATGTTTAGGTTCAGCAAACAGAGGTTTACATTCACCAAATTCAACTTCATTACCAAGGTACATCACTAATACACGATCAGATATATGCTTCACAACAGAAAGATCATGCGCGATAAAAATTAAACTAATTCCTAACTCTTTCTGTAAGGATTTAAGTAAATTAACTACCTGAGCCTGAATCGATACATCCAGAGCTGAAACTGGCTCATCACAAATAATCATCTTCGGTTTTAGAATTAAGGCTCTTGCTATACCAATACGTTGACACTGCCCACCTGAAAACTCATGAGGATAACGATTAATCACGTTCGGTAATAAGCCTACTTTATTCATAATATCTTTCACCTGCTCTTTTACTTCAGCTTTAGACAAATGAGGATAAAAAGTACGAAGAGGCTCAGCAACAATATCCCCCACATTCATACGCGGATTTAATGAAGCCAATGGATCTTGAAAAATCATTTGGATTTCTTTACGCTTTTCACGCATCGCTTCGTCATTCAAACTTGCTAGATCTTCTCCTAACCACACAACACTTCCAGAGGTAACAGGTACTAACCCAATAATGGCACGCGCTAATGTTGATTTACCACAACCAGACTCACCTACAACACCCAGTGTTTCACCTTCATATAGCTTAATATTAATACCGTTAACCGCTTTCAAAGGAATTGGTTTTGCCCAAGGTAAAAGTGATTTAGAAGGGATATCAAATTGTACTTTTAAATTTTTAATATCGAGAATTAATTTCTTTTTAATTTCCATTACCAAGACTCCCAGTCAGAAAAACAAGCACGTGAGCGATCCTGTGCAAATGGTGTTAACGTAGGTGTTCCATTACAAATATTTTCTATCGCCCGATGACAGCGATCTTGATAAGGACAACCTTCAGGCAAATTAAGCAAATTCGGCGGATTACCAGGAATCGTGGGCAGCGTATCAGCTTCGCTATCTAAGCGAGGAATAGCTTTTAATAACCCCTCTGTATATGGATGACTCGGTCGATAAAAAATATCCTCAACTGACCCATATTCCATCGTTCTTCCAGCATACATAACTAATACTTTATCGCAGCTACCTGCCACAACGCCTAAATCATGGGTGATCATGATAATAGCTGTATTGAATTGATGCTTTAATTCGTTCAATAAGTCCATAATTTGCGCTTGAATAGTCACATCGAGTGCAGTGGTAGGTTCATCAGCAATTAATAATTTTGGACGACATAACAGTGCCATGGCAATCATCACTCGTTGACGCATACCGCCTGAAAACTCATGCGGGTACATATTAATGCGACTTCTTGCTTCAGGAATTTTAACCGCCTCAAGCATTTTTATCGATTCTTCAAATGCTTCTTTTTTACTCATTTTTTTATGTAGTATCAATACTTCCATCATTTGTGCACTGACCTTCATATACGGGTTAAGTGACGTCATTGGATCTTGAAATATCATCGCAATTTGTTCAGCACGTACTTTATTTAATTCTTTTTCAGGTAGGTTTAGAATTTCATTGCCTTCAAACTTAGCACTGCCCGAAATAATGCCATTTTTTGCTAATAGGCCCATTAAGGCGAATACTGTTTGTGACTTACCTGAACCCGACTCCCCGACTATGCCCAAGGTTTCTCCTGGCTGTAGTGAAAAATTCAAATCATTAACTGCCGTGACATTACCATCTTGAGTAGTAAATTCGACGTGCAGATCTTTAACATCTAATAAATTCATATTCTGTTCCTCAATGCCACTATCGGTCTTTTGGATCTAACGCATCACGAAGACCGTCGCCAATGTAGTTAAAACAAAATAATGTAATAACCATGAATCCAGCAGGAAAAGCTAACTGCCATATAGCGACTTCCATGCTTTGCGCACCTTCTTGTAACAATGCGCCCCAACTGGTCATTGGCTCCTGTACCCCTAGCCCTAAAAAGCTTAAGAAAGACTCAGTTAGAATCATGCTAGGCACTAGTAGTGTTGAATAAACAGCAACAATTCCTAATACGTTTGGAATGATATGTCGCCTAATAATGTTCCACTTACTCACGCCAGAAACATGCGCAGCTTCGATAAACTCCTTACCCCGTAAACTTAAAGTCTGACCACGTACAATACGTGCCATATCTAACCAAGCGATCGCGCCAATAGCAATAAAGATGAGGACGATATTACGACCAAAAAAAGTAACCAATACAATCACTAAAAACATAAATGGAATTGAATAAAGTACTTCTAAAATACGCATCATAATACGGTCTACTTTACCGCCCATAAAGCCAGAAGTAGCACCATATACAGTCCCTATAATGACAGCAACCAATGCACCTAAAACTCCGACCATCATTGAGATTCGTCCGCCAATCAAAGTGCGAACAAAGAGATCTCTTCCTAAACTATCAGTGCCAAATAAATGATCCGAAGATGGTGGCTGGTGCAAGGCATACCAATCAGTATCGTCATAAGAAAATTCACTTAACATAGGGACAATTATCACAGCAATAATAATGGCGGTGAGGATGAAAAGACTCAACATAGCCGCTTTATTACGCATAAAACGGATACGTGCATCTTGCCAAAGGCTTCGACCTTTAATCTCTAAATCAGTAGATAAATTATCAAGGACTTGGGCGTTTTTTTTCTTAATAAACATAAAAGCTATCCTTTAATAACGAATTTTTGGATCGACATAAGCTAATAAAATATCAACGATGGCATTAAATACGATGAACAATAATCCAATCAGAATGGTAATCCCCATGACTAACGAATAATCACGATTAAAGGCAGCATTAACAAACAACTTACCGATACCCGGTAAACCAAAAATAGTCTCAATTACCACCGAACCAGTAATAATTCCAACGAAAGCAGGTCCCATATAAGAAACAACAGGCAACATGGCAGGTTTTAAAGCATGTCGTAAAACAATATAAGAAAAACTTAACCCTTTAGCGCGAGCAGTTCTAATGAAGTTACTGTTGAGCGTTTCAATCATACTGCCGCGCGTGATACGGGCAAAAGTGGCCACATACATCATTGCCATCCCTAACACAGGCAACACCATATATTGGATAGAACCATCAAACCAACCACCAGCAGGAAACCAACCTAAATTAATAGAGAAAATATAAATAAGTACGGGAGCAAGCACAAAAGAAGGCATGACGATACCTAACATTGAAGTCGACATCAGTCCATAATCTAACCAAGTATTTTGTTTCAATGCTGCGAGAGCTCCGATTGCAACACCACAGATGAGAGAAAAGATAAAAGCAAAGACGCCTATTTTTGCCGATACAGGTAAAGCAGCAACAACCAATTCATTAACGGTAAAATCTTGATACTTAAAAGATGGACCTAAATCACCCTTAAGTACATTGGTTAAATAAGTAGTGTATTGTTCAAACACTGGCTTATCTAAACCATATTTAGCATTAATATTCTCCATTACTTGTGGGGGTAATTCACGTTCACTAGAAAAAGGATTCCCGGGAGCAAAACGCATTAAGAAAAAAGAGACAGTGATCAACACTAATAAAGTAGGGATCGCTTCAATGAATCTCTTTAAGATAAATTTAAACATAAGTTTCTCGATTGAATAGATCACACTAAACAAGGTTAAATTTGTTTAGTGTGATTCAAAAATGAAAATGAGGGCAATCCACCCTCTAATATATTAAATAAAACAACTAAAATTTAATCTGCTTTGATGTAGATATTTTTAGAGTAGTTTTTATCTTCGGCATTATTATAGAAATAACCACCGACATGAGGGTTCAATAGACGAGCTTTAACATATTGATAGATAGGAATAATAGGCATATCTTTAGCTAATAATGTTTCTTGAGCATAATATAGTTTCTGACGCTCTTCCTCTGAAGTACTTAACGTTGCTTGCTCTGTTAACTTATCATATTCAGCACTTTGATAATGTACACCACCTGTTGTGTTACTACCTTCCATCAATGATGTAAAGGTAGAGGCTTCATTATAATCGCCACACCATGAGGCACGAGCAGCTTGAAAGTCACCTTGATTTTTAGTCTCTAAGTAAGTTTTCCACTCTTGATTTTCAAGTGTCACCTCTCCCCCTAATGTCTTCTTCCACATTGATGCAATCGCGACAGCCAATTTTTTATGGTTTTCACTAGTATTATATAAAAGTGAAAATTTCAGTGGATTAGATGCGTTATAACCCGCTTCTTCTAATAAGGCTTTCGCTTTTGTATTACGTTCTTTTTGCGTTAACTTAGCATAAGGGGGTAATACGGGATCAAAGTGGGCAACAATCTCGGGTGTTAGCCCATAAGCAGGTTTTTCACCTTTACCTAATAAGAATTTAGCAATAACATTTCTATCTATCGCATAAGACACTGCTTGACGAACACGTACATCATCAAACGGCGCTTTATGTGTATTTAAACTGTAGTAATAAGTACATAAATCACCTTTTATCGTCAACGATTCTGGGTATTCTTTTTCTAATCGTTTAAAATGCTCATTAGGTAATTCATACGTCATGTCAATTTCACCCGCAAGAAAGCGGTTCATTTCTGCCACATAGTTTTCCAGTGGTAAATAAGTGACTTTGGTTAATACTGTTTTATCATTATCCCAGTAGTTTTTATTAGGGGTCATTTCAATGCGTTCATTAACCACCCATTTACTCATCACAAAAGCGCCATTACCAACAAAATTTTCAGGTTTAGTCCATTGGTCACCAAACTTTTCAATCGTTGCTTTATGCACAGGCATCATAGTTGTGTGAGCCATCATCATCACAAAATAGGGAACTGCCGATGATAAATTCACTTCAAAGGTAGTGTCATCAATTGCTTTAACCCCCAAAGTGCTTTTATCTTTTTTACCTGCAATGATATCCGATGCATTCAACATCGTTGTCATATCTAGATACCATGAGTAAGGGGAAGCGGTCGCAGGGTCAACAGCACGTTGAAAGCTGTAAACAAAATCATGCGCTGTCACTGGGTCACCATTTGACCATTTGGCATCTTTACGTAAGTAAAAGGTAAAGGTTTTATTGTCCGTCGTTTCCCAACGTTCTGCAACACCAGGAATGGTATTGCCATCAGCATCTTGTGTCACTAGACCTTCTAACAGATCAAGAATAACATTTGACTCAGGAACGCCTTGCGTTTTATGTGGGTCGATAGAAGCCACTTCAGAACCGTTCCCTTTTACGAACTCTTGTTTCGCAGCGAGTTTAGTACCTTCAGGCACATCAGCAGCAAACGCTGTAAAAGAGGTAGCGGCAAAAGAAAGACCAAGCCCTAGCATTAATGCTTTTGTTATTTTATTTTTATTCACAATTAATTCCTTGAGTTGTATAAATTTACTGAATTTTTAAATATCAAACTTACGTTAATTTTTTAATTAGATGGTTCAGATTAGTGCTCACAAGTTAATAATTATTAGAAGAAGCACTAAAACACTTATAAAAAGTAAGTGCAATATAAGGTCCAACAATTAAAACCTTTATTATCAATAAGATAGAGATTCTCTGTTTTTATCATTTTACTTTTTGCACCAAACAAGTGCTATAAATCAATAATTTAGAGCAAATTAATCAAACTCATAATACGTTCGAGCTGAAAAGATACTTTGATCTCACTAGGCAGAATTATAATTTATCGAGTAAATTAGCGGGGGTTGAGGCTTACATATAAAAATATTAATCAATTGATTAATAAACTTAAAAATGGAAATAGAAATAAAAGGAAAATGGCATTAAAGCAAATACTACGTAGTGATTTAATAGAATGCTATTTATTAGAATCTAGTTTAATCGCTATTTTAAAGATGAGGAGCAGGTTAAGAGTATCAATTTTAATTCAAAGCAGCGCAATATTACTGATTAAATAAAACCACTTTGCAGTAGAAACTCTGTAAAGGAGATGAGACTAAAAGAGTTAACGTTTTATAGTAATACCAATCACAATAAATAGCTTATCTATTTTACTTGTTAAAACAGCCCACTTCTTCGTTGTAAATTTAGTAAAGGAACAGCCATTAAAGCCAATTTACGCCTTGAATTGAGCTGTTTTCCAGCGAAAAATTTAGATAACATATTTAATGTAATCGGTATAAATCCTTTTAGAATAGATTTTCTGATTGTGCATATTACTCAGTTATGATCGATCAAAAGGCAAACTATAATATTAGTGTACCTAAATGAAGAGTGGTCATGAGAAAATAAATCCTCTTCATTCTAGCAGTCTCTACAAATAAAAAGGGTCATCCGGTATATATGAACTTCAATGTTATTGAAGATTTTCACTTAATTAGAGGCGGCACATTGGTCTAAGAAACATTTAGCCGAAGGGAGTATTGTTGTCTCTGATGGGCTTGTTTTACAGCGGCTCATAAAACAAAATGTAATTACTTTAGTACCGCTAATGACAGTGGCTCTGACAGCATTACTAAAGAACAGTTTATTTGGGTTTAACACAATGAGAGAAAATGTAAAAATTCAATAACAAGTTCTTATCACTCAATTAATGCCAAGTATTTAGCTGAATACTGTTATAGGTTCAATTGTCGCTTTACTGTTAAAGATATATTGACCCTATTTATACACGTTGCAATACGTACTCCGCCTATGCCACACCGATGTTTAAGCATGGCTAAGCTTTATAAGTAATCAGGTAGATTTTTAACACGTTCAGATCATCAATCTATCACTTTTCTTAAACAGGGTTATCAATATCGATAAAGGTGACATCAAATCCCATTTCAGCAGCTAACCATTCACCTAATGCTTTTGCACCATAGCGTTCCGTAGCATGGTGCCCTGCAGCAAAATAATGAATGCCCATCTCTTTTGCAATATGCACGGTACGCTCAGATATTTCACCGCTGATAAACGCATCAATGCCTTGCTCTGCGGCGATGGTAATATAATCTTGTCCGCCACCAGTACACCATGCAATGGTTTTAATTTCAGGCTTTCCACCATCAATCCATAATGGTTCACGGTTAAGTTTTTCTGTAATCGAGTTAATTAATTCACTCGGCGTTACTGCTTGTTCAAACTTACCGACACGCCCTACGCTTCGTTTGTCCCATGGTTCTAATGGGCGGCGATCAGTGATCCCTAATAAATCGGCTAATTGTTTGTTATTACCTAATTCAGGATGAACATCGAGTGGTAAGTGATACGCATATAAGTTAATGCCGTTCTCAATTAACGCTTTAATTCGATTATATTTCATTCCCACAATCTGTTGAGATTCACCTTTCCAGAAAAAACCATGGTGCACAAGAATGGCATCTGCATTGTGTTCTATTGCTGCATCAATGAGCGCTTGATTAGCTGTTACACCGGTAATGATTTTTTTAACTTGCTCACGCCCTTCAATTTGCAATCCATTAGGGCAATAATCCTTGAATTGGTGTATTTCTAAGAATTGATCGAGCTTGTTTGCGAGTTTACGATTATTCATATGCTTCACTTTTAAATAGAGGTCTTTATAGCCCAATAGACATAGCGATTAAAGCTAAGCTATCAAAGCTAGGTAATAAGTCATAATAAAGAAGTTATTAATGCTATTGAAGCTTTTTAACAAATTCAAACGCACCGAGATCAGGTTGAGTTCCTTCGTACGATAAAGAAATCATATCGCCCTTTTGCCAAGAGACGATTTTATCTAACGTTAAAAGATTCGATTTTCGATCAATATTAACAATGGTCGCACTTTGTAAGCTGCTATTCTCTGCAGATTGAATCATGATTTGATCACCAGACTCACCTTCAATGCCGGCACCGTCGTAGAAAAATTGACTATCTTGCACTTCAACTTGCAACCCTTTCCCACTGTCACTAATAATTTTGCTTAACATAACCCCAGCATCAATCATCGGACTGTTCGCTGAGAGTTGATAATTGTGTTTAGTTTGCTCAACGAATAAAGGGTCTTTAGCTAAGGTATCTTTGAATTGCACAGGGATAAAACTCCCTTCGAAATCATAAACACTCATTTTATTTGCAACGCCCCATAACCCAATGACTTGATCGCTTTTATCACTGGCAATATTGTTACGCACAAACCATTGATCGCCCTCTTTTCTACTAAATAAAATTTGAGTCGCATTTTGGGTATTGCACTGGCTTGCTCCCACACCTTGGTTGTTCCATAAAATATTGTTTACAAACTGATTATCTTCAAATTTTTCTATCCAACGACCAACCGCAATACCTACACACCAATTATCATGAAACGTATTATTATAAATACGATTACTATAAGTGTAAGCAGCTTCTGTCCGATAACTGGCGAGACTAAACCCCACATTGGTATGATAAAAAGTATTAAAGCGAATAATGCCATGTTGTCCAGCATATTGAATACCATTGCCGCCACTCGTTGAATAGTAACGGACAGCATCTTTAAAAACGTTATGCTCGATGAGATTATATTGACTGGCATCTAATACTGGCGCTGGTTGCTTGAAACGTCCATTCCCATGCCAATCCATCGTTCCTTCTTCACAATCAAATACCGCACCTAACTTTTGCTTTTTATTACTAAAGACATTGTTTCTAATAACATTGAAGCTACCACATTTGATATTCCAAATATCGTGACCCGCTAGCGTCATTATATTACCTTCAACCCGATTATAATTTGAATGTACAAGTGATAATAAATCGGTACCTTTCTGAAAACGGTTATCAATTATCTGATTATGATGGCTAAACGCGATATACAACCCACCACGTTTACTGGCATTTTCACCTTCATTATAAATAGTCGAACCAGTGAAATCATTGTTTGAAAATATATTATGGTGCGCGTTTAAAAAGCGTCCAAAGCCAATACTATCGGTCACGGTAATGCCATTAACGACAATATAAGAGACCTCATCTAACCAAATCGCACCGTATGCTTGTCGTTGATCAATAGAGTCTACGCCTTTAATACGTACTTGTTCATTCTGATAAGCACTAAAACCAATATAGGCTTTTTCATTACCTGACATACTCACATGTAATGCTTGTTGATAGTCACCTTGTCGTATTAAAAATAGGATTCCAGGCTTAGCTATTTTAGTGGCATCAGAGAGTTGAGAGACAGACAATTGATCTCCTTTGCCACATAAACGGGTTTCTGGATCATACTGCTGACAACTTTGATTTAATGTTGAATCAACAAAAATCGTTTCTGTAAAAGCGGGTAAATTAAACCTATTTATCAATTGCTCCACAGTTGAATCAACGGCCGGTTTAGCTTGTAAAGGAGTGATCATTAGAAAGTTGGTTAAAACCCAAGTCGTTAATAAAATAGAACAATTTAATAACCGAAACATCGGAGGCCCTTTTGCTGTGTTAAAGCAGAGAATGAATATACGAAAGAGGAGATAAGAAATATAACAAGAATAGCGGCATCTCATTGATAATCAAGATAGGTAAGTACCATTTTATGATTTAAATTATTGGTTTGAAGTTGATTATCGAAAAAAGAAGAGTATTACAAATAACCTGCTTTTAATAAAATGAAGCAATCTATAGAAGCATAAAAAGGAAGGTGTTAACTCAGTAACACTGAATTAACACCTTAAACAGTGCCTTAGCTAATGCCTTGTGTAACACCTTAAAAAATATATTCAAAACACCTTAAACAATAACCTAAGCAATGATTCCTATTGTCGTAAGTACTTAACAAATATAATTATTTGGAATAATAAAAGAAAATTGACTACCTTCTCCCACATTACTTTCAATCTGTAATTTAGTGTCATAATGAGATAATGCATGCTTCACAATAGACAACCCTAAACCAGACCCTCCAGTATCACGAGAACGAGAAGCATCAACACGATAAAAACGTTCTGTTAAATGTAAGATATGTTCAGGCGCAATACCATCTCCGGTATCCATCACACAAAAGTAAGCTCCCTCAGGTAACTTTTTCCATAACACTTTAATACATCCGCCTTCAGGGGTGTAGTTAATCGCGTTATAAACTAAATTAGACATTGCACTACGCAATTGCATTTCATCGCCCACCACTGAAAGCTTAGGATCCATTTTAAATTGTATTGATTGTGATTTTTTACGACCTAATGCAATCGCTTCACTTTCAATTTGAGTTAATAAGGCAGGGATATTAATGCTTTCATGAAAATCTAATGTTGCTGCCCCTTCTATTTTTGACAACGTCATTAGCTGTTCTACTAATGCACACATTCTTGCGGTTTGTTGGTCTAACACTTGAATCGTTTTTAATTGCATTTTGTCGTCTTGCGCACTCATTTCCAATATTTCTATGTAGCCTTGCAAAACGGTTAAGGGAGTACGTAACTCATGGGAGACATTAGCCACAAAATGACGCCTATTTTCATCCATTTGACGGTAAGTTGTGACATCACGAACGATCAATAAACGTTGATTCTTCGCATAAGGCATCACCCTAAATTCAAGTAATTTATCACTATTAATAGGTGACACGAGATCTAAAGGTTCGTTATAAACATCGCTGCGTAAGTAATTAACAAAATCAGGGTGGCGGATTAAATTAGTAATATTTTCGCCAGCATCTTCGGGCCATTTAAAACCCAATTGAAATTGAGCTAGGCGATTACACCACACAATTTCACCTTCTTTTTTAAACACCACTACTGCGTCAGGTAATGCTTCCGAACCTTCACGAAAACGACTAATCACATTCGCTAAATTATTACGTCGTTTACGATGTCTTTGCTGCATATTGTGAATACCAATATAGGCATGTTCCCATACTGATTTACCAGGTGGTAGTACCGTACTTTTGCTGACCCATAACCAATCATTTAACTTTTTTAGAAAATAATAATGCCAAGCATTATGCAGCACCGTAGTAACGAGTAACAACTCCAGTAACAATTCGGTGAATAAACCCAAAATAATCACTGGGAGATACACTAAAAAAATCGCCCAGAATAACTGCTTCCATGTATATACTTTCAAATGGGATACTCTTTATTGAAATTAATCTAACTAATCATCTCGACCTAATAGTACTTATTGATGATATAAGCCATTAACCATTATGAACGAGTTGAAAAGCGATAACCCGCACCACGTACTGTTTGCACCAAATGATCATGGTCAGCTAATGCCTTACGTAAGCGACGAATATGGACATCTACAGTGCGATCTTCAACATAAACGTTAGTACCCCATACATTATTTAGTAACTGCTCACGACTATAAACTCGCTCTGGGTGCGTCATAAAAAAATGTAGTAATTTAAACTCAGTAGGTCCCATTTCTAAGGGCGTATTATTTAGTGTGGCACGATGAGAAATTGGGTCTAGTTTTAGCTTACCTACTTTCAGTGTGTCATCTAATGAAGTTGGATTAACACGACGCATCACCGTTTTAAGGCGAGCCATTAATTCTTTAGGAGAAAAAGGTTTGGTTACATAATCGTCTGCACCATTTTCTAAACCACGCACTTTATCTTCTTCTTCACCACGTGCAGTTAACATCACAACGGGGATTTGGCGTAATATTTCATCTTGTTTTAAAAACTTCAATAATTGAATACCACTACCACCAGGGAACATCCAATCTAATAAAATAAGATCTGGATAAGGTTCATGTAGATAACTTAAAGCGGCTTGATAATTATCAGCTTCTAATGTCTCATAACCATGCTGCTCTAATACAAAACTCAGCATATCTCGGATTGCCACTTCATCTTCAACTACTAAAATTCGACTTGCCATTAAGTTTACCTATTTATTGTGTATTCTAAATATGAGTATTATCACCAGTAACTATGACAGTTATATGACAAGTGTATGCAAACTGTAATATAATCAATACTTTATTTAAAAAACAACTACTTGTAACTCATATTTCTGTATAAAATAGATAATAGGACCTTACAAATCTATCATTTCACGAATATTACTGTTTATTTCACTTATTAAGTTAAAGTTTATAAATGATGGCATGACTTAATCACTAAGCACACTATCATCAAAATATTTTTGCTTAAACAACGTTAAAGGTAAAGGTTTAGAAAATAGATACCCCTGGCCAAACTGGCAACCTAAATTAGCTAATATCATTCTTTGTTCTTCGTTCTCTATTCCTTCTGCAATCACTTGAATAGATAGGTGTTGTGCTAACATAATCATTATTTGGCATAAATCACGACTATTACTCTCTGTTTCTAAATCGTCTACAAATGATTTATCAATTTTTAGAATGTCTACATCCATTTTTTGTAAATAAGATAAAGATGAGTAACCGACACCAAAGTCATCAATAGCAATAGGAACACCTTGTTTCTTTAGTTTAGTTAACTGAGAGCGAACACTTTCCTCACTTTCCATCAATAAATTTTCAGTTATTTCTACAATAATCGCATCATGGCTCAAGCCCAGTCCTGCCACATATTCAAACCAATGGCTCATCCATTGTCCGCCATCTTTGAACTGTATAGGCGAAACATTAACACTTATCTGAAAATGCTCGTCAGCACCTAACTTTTTCAAATCAGCTAAATCTTGAGCAGCAGTACGTGCTACCCATTCTCCAATTTCAACGATCAACCCAACTTCTTCAGCAACTGAAATAAACTCTAACGGCGGAACCATACCTCTTACAGGATGGTGCCAACGAATCAGCGCCTCTGCTTTTCGAATTTTATTAGTTGATAAATCAATAATAGGTTGATAATAAAGTTCAAATTCGTTGTTGACGATACTACTACGTAAATCATCAATTAACTCACGTTTTTTAAGCACATCGTCTAACATAATTGCATTAAAGAAATGATGGCAGTTTCTACCTGTTTCTTTAGATTTATACATTGCTAAATCTGCATATTTAACGATGTTTTCTACTGTATTTCCATCATCAGGATAAGTTGCAATACCGATACTGACGGTGACATAAACATGTTTATTTTTAATGCTAAAACCACCAGCCAAACGATGATGTATATCAATAGCTATTTGATTAATGGTGGCTTTATTTGAAAAATTTTCTACTAATATAATGAATTCATCACCACCCAATCGCGCTAAAATAGCTGATTCAGGTAATGCATCAGCAATACATCTACTCACATCAATTAAAAGAAGGTCGCCATAATCGTGCCCCATCGTGTCGTTAATTTCTTTAAAACCATCAAGATCTAACCCTAAAATAGCAAAGTTCATTTCACTCGCATGGTTAATTAAATCTGATAATTTATCTAAGATAAATCGACGGTTTGGTAGACCAGACAGAGGATCACTAAAAGCTTGCGTTGTCAGCTGGCTATTAGCAACTTTTAAAGCATTAGTTCTTTGTAGTACTTTTTCTTCTAGGGAGTGGTCCCGTTGTTCAATTGTTTCAAGCATTAAGTTAAAACAAGAAGCAAGATTACCTACTTCATCAGTTGATAATACTTTTGAACGTAGATTGTAATTATTGGTTTTGGTAACATGCTCTGCAACAGTTGCGAGGTGAGTTAATGGGTAAATAAGATTTTTACGTAAGAATAAAGACAGGATAAAGCTGAGTATTAGAATCAACACTAATATACCCAGTAAAAAAACACTAAAAAACATTAAACTTTGCTCAATTAAAGAATAATCTGCTTTGATGGTTAATGTTCCGTAATCTACCCCTTTCATTGTTAATGGTATTTTAACTATCATTAAATTAGTGAATATTTTCACATCATTATTTTTTTGTGAAAAGATCCCTACAAATACTTTCCCAGATGTATCTTCTACTCTCGCACTAACAATATTACTTTGCTCTAATAAAGGTTTTATCTGTTCTTTTGCACTCACTTCATCCTGAAAGATAAGTGTGGCAGTTAAATTAGGCGCTAAAATGTTTGCAATAGAATTAAGCCTAGATTGTTCCGCTTTCGTCACAGCATTAAGTTCATAAATAGTAAATATAACTGCAATGGTAATAGTGCTAAACAAAGCAACGACCATCAATATCATTAACAATTTAGCATTTAATGAACCGAATAATGTCCGCCGTACAGTCATTAAAGCTCCCTCTCGTGAATTCTACCTAAACGCAATACTTTAGAACTCATATTAATACCTGATTTTTTCAATTTTATTGGATCAATTTCAAAACGAACCTTACCACCAATGATGAAGAAATTAATATGTCCGCCAGATGAAAGAAAATTATCAAACTCTCCTACTAACATCAAATTTGAAAAAGTTTCTTTTTTAAATAAAACAGCCCATTTATCAATATCATGTTTGGATATGAATAAGGTATCACAATCAGCTATACCTCCCTCTTCAGAAGTTAAAAGATTTACCATAATAGGGCGGTTTTTAATAGTAAGGTCCTTCAGTGTATTTCGAGCGGCAGCAATAAATTCAGGGTTAAAACTGCATATATTGTAGCTGCTATTAACACCAGGGTTGAACCAATCGCCATCAGAATACCGCGCAAAGTTATAGAGAAAGCCTGATTTTATGGCATCCTCTCTCGGTGTTGCAGCCGTCTCCCCTGACATAAAAAATATCACGAGAAACAATTTAATAATAAATAGTCTATGCAAACTCTGCATCATAAATGACCTAAAATTTCGCCGTTATTTTAGCGTAATAACTTGCTTCAATGTAAGTAGGCACTGTATAGGTTTCATTAGTGTTATTATATTCTAAATGTTTACCATAGAGTAAGTTATTACCCGTTAATGAAAATGCTACGACAGGCGTTATTTGCCAATTCCAAGTCAAATCTAAAACGCTAAAATCAGCAGTATCATAGGCTTCACCTGACTCAATACGGTAAATAGCAGCAATAGAATGTTCAGGATTCAATGCGTATTGTGATTTAACAATAACCTGTCGTAGATAACTGTCAAAACCAATTGCTTCAGTTGTTCCGGGAGGAAGGTCATACTCGTAAGCTGTAATACTATAGCCCAGTTCAGTTGTTATCTTATCGAAAGGTTTCCATTTGATAACCGCTTCACCACCATAAGTGGTTAGATCCGCATCAGAAACAAAATTAAGGTTAATCAAGGTGAAAGTGGCATTAGGGATTGCCTCTACAGCAAGTACATTTCGCGCTTTAGTGTGGAAAAGTGAAACATCTATTCCCCAAGAGTTTTCAGTATAACGATAACCTAATTCCTTTGATATTGACTTTTCAGATTTCAAATCTGCATTCCCAACTATTTCTGTCTTGATACCGCTGGAAGAAGCTAATGCACGATTATTATATTCAAGTAATGAAGGAATACGTACGCCTTGTGATATAGCAGCCCAGAAAGTATGTTTTGAATGTGGCGTCCAAAGTAAACGAGCCATAGGTTGATGTTCCCACCCCGTGAAACTATTTTTTTCACTTCGGTTACCAATGATGAGTTTAAGTTCATCTGGTAAAAGTGTGAATTGAGCTTGTAAGAAACCACCAAAATGATTGTATGAGTCAATATTTTGAATATTAGTAAAATAATCTGTTTCATCTATTGAAATGGAAGTGTAACGATAATTTAAACCCCAATCTATTTGAACATCTTTAACTAAAGTATTCATTTGGTAATCAATATCAGTAATAACAAAGTCATCTTTATAATACAGTTGTTCGCCTTGTTGAGAACTCACTGAAGCTTGAATCATTTGATTAGAAGTAGAAGAAAGAGTCTGTTCTAATTTTGCCATGATTTGAAAATGCTCTCGCGTATACTGATCTTGTAAATAAACGCGTTGATAAGTATCTAAGTTCGCTAACCTTAGATTTTGGCCCATATCTATACTGGTATATTGTGCCTGAGTGATAAAAGAAAACTCATCATTCAAGCTTAAATCTATTCGCCCGCCAACGCTTTTCTTTCTACCATCGTCATTGGCAATAGTACTTTTAGTGCTTTTTGTTGAAGCATCCGTCTCTTCTGTACTAGCAAAAACTCTAAATGAACTATAATTACCCAACCCACCGCCTATTCGAAAATCCGCTTTATGATCAATCTGATCTCCGGTTACCACTTGAGCGAATGTCCCTCGTGTATCGGACGTATGTTTACTGATAATATTAATAACACCGTTGGTTGCATTACTCCCCCACAACAAACCACCTTGCCCACGTATCACTTCGATTCTTTCAATGTCGTAGAGAGGAATATTTAATGTTTCCCAATACACACCTGCAAAACCAGGGTTATAGATGCTCTGTCCATCTACCATCACTAATAATTTACTAGAATGTTTGCCCGCAGTACTACGTGAAGTAATCGCCCATTGATTATTATCTAATTGGCGTACTTGCATACCTGGCACTAATTTTAATGCTTGAGGTACGCTAGTCACTCCAGATTCTCTGATTTCTTTATTAGTGAGTACATAAATAGATGCGGCCGTTTCAGACATATTCTGTAAACGTTTCATTGCCGATGTAACTTGAACATCTGCGGCCATTAGATCGTCGAAATCCAGACTCGAAAGCTCCTCTAAAGCATAAACAGACTCATCTTGAGCCATAACATTATTAGGCATTAACATTTGATTAGATAACAATATAACAGTGGCGATATAACGCCTGTGGCTAAATAAATTATGCATAATATAAGCTCGAGTGTATTGGATATAAAAACATCCGTATTTTTATAAAGGGCGATGACGTTTAACGCTTTAAATAAGCCTAACTATCGTTTCTTTACATTTTAATTATGTTGTAATGACTAAGTTCATAATTAAAAAGCAATTTACTACCAATTTAAAGGTAAACCATTACAAGAATAAAGGGATTACCCTCAACAAGCAAATTTTGCTGGTTGATATAAAATCATTTACACTCAGGCTCTATTTTATTTCTCATCATTAAGGTGTATTTCATGTTTTTCAAAAATCTCCAAGTTTATCGCTTTACTCGTCCGATGGAACAAGATGACAACGCCCTAGAAAGAAATCTAGAAGAATTTAAATTTAAACCTTGTGGTAGCCAAGATATTTCAAAGCTAGGTTGGGTATTTCCAATGGGTAAAAGTGGCAGTATGTACACCCATATAAATCAAAAGCAAATTTTAATCTGTCTGAAAAAAGAAGAAAAAATGCTACCTGCAGGTGTGATTAAAGATCAACTTAATGAGCGTGTTGAAGCAATTGAATTGGAGCAAGGCAGAGCATTAAAGAAAAAAGAGAAAGATAGTTTAAAAGAAGATATCGTCATGCAGTTACTTCCACGCGCATTTAGTCGTACATCACAAACTTTTGCTTGGATAGATAACGAAACTAATATGCTTTACGTAGATTGCTCTAGTTCGCGTAAAGCAGAAGAATTAATTTCGTTATTACGTAAAACATTAGGTAGTTTACCGGTTGTGCCAGTACAGCTTCAAAACCAAACGGATGTAGTGATGACTGATTGGTTGATGGAAGGTAATATTCCAGCAAACTTCCAACTAGAAGATGAAGCAGAGCTTTGTTCAGCGTTAGAAGGTGGCGGTATTATTCGCTGTAAACAGCAAGACTTATTATCAGAAGAGATTAAAAATCATTTAAACTCAGATAAATTTGTGACTAAATTAGCTCTTAACTGGGCTGATAGTATTTCTTTTGTAATAGGCGAAGAATTTGCGTTAAAACGCCTTAAGTTCTCTGACGTTTTACAAGAACAAAATGAAGATATTGAAGCAGATGATTTTGCAGCACGCTTTGATGCTGATTTTGTATTGATGGTTGGTGAAATAAAACAATTGATTCCATCATTACTTGAAATATTTGGTGGCGAACAAACGCTTTAGGCTCACTAAATCGTTATGTATGATCGCTTTAGCCCAGTTTAACCACTGGGCTTTTTTATATCTTATTCTTCTATTGGTTTCCTTTTAATACTGATTACATTAAATAAATGATCTAAATTTTGAGCAGGAAAAATGACTTAGTTTAAAACATAAGTTTAGACCTTTCGAAGATTAACTTCGTTAATCGCCTATCGGAGAGTTAACCAAAAGATCTTAATTTTTTAATGGCTATTCCTTTTAAGAAATCTAAAACGAATAAATAAATTATTTAAACCTGTAAAATAGATCAGTTAATGAGTGTGATTGTTATAAACACTACTTTCGCTACGCCTGCTTATACTTTTCTAATAACTAATCAGTCCTCATTATTTTTATGCACTTATTATTTTTCATAAACACACATTTTAATAAATGTTATTATTGTTATCAGTTATCTTTTTAATTAATCAAACTGAGAGTGAATAATATGACAAGTTCAATTTTAGGCAGTGCAACAGCAAATAGTGCGACTAAAGCATTATTATTAGGATCAGGCGAACTTGGCAAAGAAGTTGCTATTGAGTTACAGCGCTTCGGTATAGAAGTCATTGCCGCAGATAGTTATGAAAATGCACCTGCTATGCAAATCGCACATCGTTCACACGTTGTTAGTATGTTGGACGGTAAACGTTTAGAAGAGATCATTCGCCTTGAACAACCTGATTATATTATTCCAGAAGTTGAAGCCATTGCCACAGATACCTTATTAGCCTTAGAACAAAAAGGTTTTAATGTCGTCCCTACTGCACGCGCTGCAAAATTAACGATGGATAGAGAAGGTATTCGTCGTTTAGCAGCTGAAACGTTATCTGTAAAAACCTCCCCTTATATTTTTGCAGATACTAAAGAAGAGTATTTACAAGCAGTAAAAACCATCGGCCAACCTTGCGTGATTAAACCCGTCATGAGTAGCTCAGGTAAAGGCCAGAGTGTTGTAAAAAGTGATGCTGATTTAGACTACTCTTGGACCTATTCACAGGAAGGAGGACGTACAGGCAAAGGGCGTATCATTATTGAAGGTTTTGTACCTTTTGATTATGAAATAACGTTATTAACGGTTAGTGCTGTTGACGGCATTCATTTCTGTGCTCCTATTGGGCATCGTCAAGAAGATGGTGACTATCGTGAATCATGGCAGCCACAAGTTATGTCAGAAAAAGCACTGCAGCAAGCACAAGAAATAGCACGCAAGGTAGTGACTGATTTAGGTGGGTATGGCCTATTTGGTATGGAGTTCTTTGTAAAAGGTGATGACGTTTATTTCAGTGAAGTTTCACCTCGCCCACACGATACAGGATTGGTCACTCTCATATCTCAAGACCTTTCTGAATTTTCTTTGCATGTACGAGCTATTTTAGGTTTTCCTATCGGAGAAATTACACAATACGGCCCTTCCGCTTCTAGTGTAATTTTAGGGAATGGGGTATCAAAGGACATTAAGTTTAAAAATATAGCCAACGCTTTAGGCAAAACTTCGGGATCACAGATTCGTTTATTTGCTAAACCAAATATTAATGGCGGTCGACGATTAGGTGTGGCGATAGCACGTGGTAAAAATATTGAAGAGGCGATTGAAAATGCCAAACAAGTAAGTCAAACCGTTAAAGTAATTTATTAAATAACGTAGAAAGATTTGAAATAGAAAATTAGTTTTATTTAAGGTAATTAGTTTAATTTAAGGAAATAGTTGAAAGACATAAATTCAACTAAATTAAACATCTTAATGACGAATAATACCGATTACATTAAATATGTTATCTAAATTTTGCGCATTTTATAAGGCAATACAGTCAATCTGTATTGCCTTTTTTTATTACTAACGATACTTAAAAAACCAAAATAGCCTATTAATTAGTCATAAAACACAAAAAATGAACTAATTATGTAATTTAAGCTTGATCAATAAACAAAATAACATTACTGTCGTTTTATACAGTGTTTATTTATACAGGTGAATTACATGCTATCTACATTATTGACAACAACACAAACTAACCCATATTTATTACGCGATTATGATAATAGTGATACAAAATCAAATGCATTAGTTAATGTGCATTACCAAGAAAATAACTACCAAGCCTTGTTAGAACACATACAAACAGGACAAGATCACGGTTGGATTTTATTTCTAGCTCCTCCTGGTAAACCGAATACACAATTTTTCCAAAAGGCAGGAGTCGATAAAAGCCGTGTATTAATGATCGATTCAAGCAAGGTCGGTGATAACCTTT
The DNA here is from genome assembly GCF_038155225.1 of Psychromonas arctica. Classification (GTDB taxonomy): domain Bacteria; phylum Pseudomonadota; class Gammaproteobacteria; order Enterobacterales; family Psychromonadaceae; genus Psychromonas; species Psychromonas arctica_B. The sequence goes on from NZ_JBAKBA010000041.1 coordinate 25,330, forward strand.
CACTACTATCTACATTACTAAAAAGCAGCAACTATTGCACCGTAGTAACTTGGGTAAACGAACTATCAGAAACAACACGTTTAGCCATCGAAGCAGATGCTCAATCAACGAATACAAGCTGCTTTGTTTACTGTAAACAATAAAAACGTCTTTAATACATAAAAATTTATAAAGTAAAAAGTGTAGGCAACAACAGTGGCTTAATGAAATAAGAACAGCTTTTTTATTTCACAAAAATGTTAATGTAAGTGTGATGCAAATATTGGTTTAGATGTTAATAAAAATGAGTACTGAGCTTAATAGCCACAAAATACTCCACAGACCAATATGAATAACTTGTGACAAAATTGATTAAAATCAGTGATCACTTATTCGAATTAACTATAATCATATCGACTATTAAGAATGTTCTAACAACTTAATATTAATAACTTAAGGTTAAGTTTAATCTTTTATAGTTTAAGTAATAATAAAGTAGTTTGAAATTATTGAATGAATAGTAATAACGCTTAAGTGTTAAGAGTATAAGCCGAGATAATAAATACAATAACTTATCATTAATAAGCATTTTTAATAAAGACCATGACTAATGACGCCAACACAGGAAAGATTATGTACCCGTACAGTGATAAAACAAAAAATTTAATAAACTTGATTGGTAGTGGCGATGCAGCCTATGTACCTAAAGCAATTACCTGTGCAATTAAAACATTAGATGAAATAGCAAACGATACAAGCCTCCCTGAAACAACCAGAGAATCAGCAGCCTTTGCAGCCGCTAATTTAGTGTTAAGTGATTACAACGATAATGATTAAAATGTATTAATCATTAAAAGCATCGACATACAGCATCATATTTTATGTAAATAGATCAACGATTCAACAAGAGCATCACTCCACTACTTATACGCATGAGTTATACGCATGAGATAAATTACCCATAATAGGTGTATTTCACCAGCTTTAGATTAATAGATTCAACTCAAGGCATAAATCAGTAGATGGATATTAATAGGCCTAAGCGAAAGAATTTAGCGTAATAAGATTAATTACATTAAATAACTGTTCTAAATTTTGCGCAGAAAAAAATGACTTAGTTTAAGGCGTAAATGGAGGCTTTCGAAGATTAACTTTGTTAATCGTCTGCCGGAGAATTAACTAAAAAATGTTAATCCTTGAATATTTGTCCCCTTTACGGAACCTACAACGAAAAAATAAGTTATTTTGACAAGTAAAATAGATCAGTTAATTAGTGTGATTGGTAAAACTAAAGCTATAAATGAGTATTAATGGGTGATGTTAAAAAATCCATAAATAAAAGCATAGCTGTATTTGTTAAATGGCTAAATGGCTAAATGGCTAAAAAATAATAGCGAGCTATTGGCTTTTACAGTAAAAATAAAAGTACTGATAAAAAATATAAGCCTACCTATCGCCCCATCGCATAACAAAAAACAAAAAGTTAAAAGCAAAAAAGGAGCCGAGGCTCCTTTTTATGTATTTGATTGCTAGCTAATACTTACTTGTTAATAGTTAATAATTTGTCATCAATTATTAACTATTAACAAGTAAAGAATGATTATCTATTCTCTTATCGACGGTAGAGTAATCATAAAATACCACATTCAAATACTAACCAATATGTGTCAAACCACCCATATAAGGTTGTAATACTTCTGGCACTTCAATACGACCATCAGCACATTGGTAGTTTTCTAAAACAGCCACTAACGTACGACCAACGGCTAAACCAGAGCCATTCAATGTATGTAATAGTTCAGGCTTCTTAGCACCAGTTCGACGGAATCTGGCTTGTAAACGACGGGCTTGGAAATCACCAACATTCGAACATGATGAAATTTCACGATAAGTATCTTGTGCTGGTAACCAGACTTCTAAATCATAGGTTTTAGTTGCACTAAATCCCATATCACCAGTACATAAAACAACTTTACGATAAGGTAAGCCTAAGTTTTTTAACACTTGTTCAGCATGGCCTGTTAACTCTTCTAACGCTTCAAAACTTTTTTCAGGATGTACCAATTGCACCATTTCAACTTTATCAAATTGATGCTGACGAATTAAACCACGGGTATCACGACCATAAGAACCCGCTTCACTTCGAAAACAAGGTGTATGTGCCGTCATTTTAATTGGTAAGTCAGTTTCATCATAAATAACATCACGGCTCATATTCGTTAATGGTACTTCTGCTGTTGGAATTAATGACATACCAACACCTTCTTCAGTAGCCGGATTTGTATTAAATAAGTCATCACCAAATTTTGGTAATTGACCTGTTCCATACAAACTATCTGCATTCACTAAATAAGGAACATACATTTCTGTATAACCATGTTCATTAGTATGCAAGTTAAGCATGTACTGTGCTAAAGAACGATGCAATTTAGCAATTTGACCTTGCATAACAATGAAACGAGAACCAGAAATTTTAACCGCTGATTTAAAGTCTAAACCGCCTAACGCTTCACCTAATTCAACGTGGTCTTTCACTTCAAAGTCGTATTGCTTAGGTGTGCCCCAAGTTAATACTTCTACGTTTTCATTTTCATCTTTACCGATAGGAGCCGACTCATGTGGTAAATTAGGCACCATGTCAGAAATCGTTTTAATCTGATCAGTTACTAACGCAAATTCTTCTTTTGCTTTATCTAATGCTTCACCAAGCTCATTCATTGCTTCACGTAATGGTTTGATGTCTTCACCACGTTTTGCTGCTTGGCCAATATCTTTTGAACGAGTATTACGCTCTGATTGTAAGTTCTCAGTAGAGACCTGTAACGATTTTCTCTTTTCTTCTAATTCACTAAGTAAACTAACATCTAAATCAAATCCACGTTTTTTTAATAACTCAGCAGTTTGTTCAATATCATTACGTAAAAACTTTGCGTCTAACATCTTATTCCCTAACTTTTCAAAACTAATAAAGTACCTAAATATGCAGCAAGCAAACATACCACTACATTCAATACTACATTTAACATTGCTTTAAACAACTCACCTTGTTGGATCAATAATAAACTATCCATTGAAAATGATGAAAATGTGGTTAATGCACCTAAAAAACCTACACCAATTAATGGCCACCAAGGCGAACTCGACATTGTTCCTTGTTGAACTAATTGATAAATACAACCCATTATCAACGAGCCAATCACATTGACGGTAAGTGTAGCAAAAGGAAAACCTTTTCCAAAGAGGCTAACTATGCCAAAGCCAATTAAATAACGGAAAGTTGCCCCAAATGCGCCGCCACAAGCAACTAAAGTAATATTCATCATTAAACTGTTCATATCGGTTCTCTTTTCTTTTACATTAAATACTCAATAATGCATCTAATCTATTCAATGTTAATAACGATTTTTATCACTTTGTTGGTCACGATTTTTTAAATAGCGTAGCTTTTCGGCAATTTTTGTTTCTAAACCTCGTTCAACAGGTTCGTAAAACTCAACACCTTGTAAAGCTTCCGGTAAATACACTTCACCTGCTGCATAAGCTCCCACTTCATCATGGGCGTAACGATAACCTTCACTATAATGTAGCGATTTCATTAATTCTGTCGGCGCATTACGTAAATGGTGTGGAACCTCAAGATCAGGGTAGGCTTCAACAGCTTGTTTAGCTTTTGCAAATGCTTTATAAACAGCATTACTCTTAGCTGCGCAGGCGCAATAGACGGCAGCTTGCGCGATCGCTCTTTCTCCCTCTTTAGGCCCAATTCTAGTAAAGCAATCCCATGCAGACATGGCAACTTGCATTGCTCTAGGATCAGCATTACCAATGTCTTCAGAAGCAATCGCTAATAAACGTCGTGCAACATAAAGTGGATCACATCCACCTGCTAGCATGCGCGCATACCAATATAAAGCAGCATCAGGGTCTGAGCCTCGTACTGATTTATGAAAAGCCGAAATCAAATCATAAAAAAGATCGCCCTGCTTATCGAAGCTAACGCCTTCTCGACCTGCAATTTCCATTAATAATGACACGTCGATTATTAATTTCCCTTGCTGTTGCTCCCCCATATCAGAAAGTAATTCTAAATAATTAAGCGCTTTTCGTGCATCACCCTGTACTAATTGAGCAAGTTTATCTAATACACCTTCAGTAAATTCAATATTGTGCGCTGCCAAGCCTTGTTCAGATTCACAGGCTTGTTTAATAACATCAACAATTTCATGTTCAGTTAGTTTTTTTAATAAATAAACACGCGCTCGTGATAGCAAAGCATTGTTTAATTCAAAAGAAGGATTTTCAGTCGTCGCACCAATAAATAAAAAAGTGCCATCTTCAATATAAGGCAGAAAAGCATCTTGTTGGCTTTTATTAAAACGATGGACTTCGTCAACAAATAATAAGGTACGACGTCCTGCAGCCTGATTTTGTTTAGCAATTTCAATAGCAGAACGAATCTCTTTAATACCAGAAGTGACGGCAGATAACCGTTCAACATGCGCATCACAATATTCTGCAATTAATTCAGCTAATGTGGTTTTACCGGTGCCGGGTGGTCCCCATAGGATCATTGAATGTGCAAATCCGGCTTCTAATGCTTTACGTAAAGGCTTGTCTTTCGCTATCAGATGAGACTGACCAATATATTGGTCGAAGTTTTTTGGCCGCATTCTAGCGGCCAAAGGTTGAAACTGATTATCGACTGAAAATAAGTCCTGCATTAGCGTTGATCATCTATCTCAATACCTTGTGGTATTTGAAACTCAAAGAAATCATCGCTTAACTTAATCGTTTGATCGTTATTACTAAGTTTAAAAGTACTTTTTTGACCTTGTGCTTCTTGCACAATAAACTCACTCACATTATCTTTATTGTCAAAAATAAAGGTAAAAGTATTGGCGTTTAATTCATTTTTATTGTTTTTAACAATAAATTGATTGGCTTGTTTTTTTACATCAAAATTCATCCACTCAGAAGCATCTGCACCAGATAATAATGCAAAAGGTGTACCTGCAATAGCATCAGAAAAATTCATGATAGTCACTTGTTCAATAAAAGGACTAAATAACCACATATCAACACCATTTGAGACGATTAATTCTTCGTCAGGCTTAGTCACTTGCCAATGGAAATTACCAGGACGAGAAATGGTTAGTTTCCCCCAGCTTTCTTGGATAACTTGCCCATCTGGACTCGTCACTTGTTGTGTAAAGTCTGCGTTTAGTGTGTTGAATTTAGATAATTTTTGTTGTAATAACTGACTATCAGTTTGTGCTTGTGCTAGTTGAAATATTGAGATAAATAAACAACATGTAACAATAATAATTTTTTTCATTTTTAATCCTTGATCGGCGGTGGTGCAAGTACATCACGATTACTATTTGCACCAGAAGGCGCACTAATAACACCTTGCGCTTGTAATTGGTCAACTAAACGAGCAGAACGATTGTAACCGATACGGAATCGTCGTTGAATACTTGAAATGGAAACTTTACGGGTTTCTGTAATAAAACTAACTACTTCATCAAACAAAGGATCAATTTCTTCATCCCCTTCTGCTTGTTCACCTGGTAATAGCATATCTAAATCAGCATCACCGGCTAATATCTCTTGAACATAATTTGGTTGACCACGTTTCTTCCAGTCAGCCACCACTTTATGTACTTCATGGTCATCAACAAAAGCACCGTGAACACGAGTTGGGACACCAACACCTGGCGGCATATACAACATATCACCATGGCCTAATAACGTTTCAGCGCCTTGTTGTCCAAGAATAGTACGGGAGTCAATCTTACTCGATACTTGGAAGGCAATACGTGTCGGAATATTCGCTTTAATCAAACCTGTAATAACATCAACTGACGGACGCTGTGTTGCTAGAATCAAATGTATTCCTGCTGCACGGGCCTTTTGCGCGATTCGTGTAATTAACTCTTCACACTTTTTACCCACAATCATCATCATATCTGCAAATTCATCAACCACCACAACTATTGTGGGTAGTTTTTCTAACTCAGGCGCACTTTCTGCCATGCTGTCACCGGGCTTCCATAATGGGTCAACGATAGGCTCGCCAGCGGCTTTGGCTTTTTTAATAGCAGTATTGTATCCAGCTAAGTTACGGACACCGATTTCAGCCAATAGTTTATATCGACGCTCCATTTCACCAACACACCAACGCAACGCATTAGCGGCATCTTTCATGTCTGTTACCACTTCAGTTAATAGATGTGGGATACCTTCATACACATTTAACTCAAGCATTTTAGGGTCAATTAAGATCATACGTAAATCTTCAGGTGATGATTTATACAATAAACTGACTAGCATACAGTTAACACCAACAGACTTACCTGAACCGGTTGTACCTGCCACTAAAAGATGTGGCATTTTAGCTAAATCAACAACAACAGGTTGGCCAGAAATATCTGCACCTAACACCATTGTTAATGGTGATTTACTTTCATGAAATCTTTTGCAATCTAACACTTCTGAAATATAAACGATTTCACGATGACGATTAGGTAGCTCTAAAGCGATAACTGATTTACCTGGTATTTGATCGACAACACGTACACTCATTGCAGATAACGCGCGCGCTAAGTCTTTTTCCAGACTGCTAACGGTACTGACTTTCATCCCAGGTGCTAAATCTAATTCAAAACGAGTGATCACAGGCCCCGGTAATACATTAACGACATCTGCTTTTATTTTAAATTCAAGCAATTTAGATTCAACTAAACGAGCTGCTGTATCTAACTCTTGCTGTGAAATAGGGTTTTCTTTTTTGTCAGGTCTATCTAATAAATCAATATGGGGTAAAGGCGCAATATTTTGATCGGCTACAAATCGTTCTACTGGACGAGCATGTTCTGGTAAATGAGAGAAATCGACCTTCGCTAGCTTTTTTTCTACTTTAGGTTCAGCGGCGATAGGTTCAAACTCTTGATCAGAAACATCATCTGATTGCCAGTCGATATCATCAATATTTAGTTCTGGCTCGCCCTCATTTGGCGTATCAATAAAACTAGTTCCTAGGAAAGATTCATCTGAATCATCACTCTGCTCAGACAAAAACATATCATCGTCTTCATCTGTCGCTTTGCTCGCTAAATTATCGAGTTTTTTCTGTTCTTTTATTGCTTGTTTTTGTTGTTTTTTCTCTAACTTTTCTTGCAAAACTTGTTGTTTATCTAATAAGCGTTGTTGATCACTATCAGATCGTTCTTCTTTCATTTGCTTAAGATTATTAGGTAGGTTGGCTAACCATGAAATGCCGTTAAGCGTATATTCGCCCAGACCATCGATTAAACGAATCCACGAAAACCCAAACAACAACGTTGTGCCTGAGATTAAAAAAGTAAGTAATATAAGATTGACCGCCACTAAGCTAAAAAAACCTAACATGCTTTGTGCGAGAATATCGCCAATTAACCCACCAGAGGGGTAGTAGAGATAATCGCTAACATTCAGTGCTATTAAGGCGCTTAAGCTAAAGAAAGTAAAAATAAAACCAACAATACGCAAACTCAGATTTAAAAAATCAACCTCTAAAGTAAAGGTTGGTTTCCATAATATAGCCCAAGCAAATGAAATAATGATCACTGGAATAAGATAGGCTAGAAAACCAAACCCAAAAAATAAGATATCTGCAATCCAAGCGCCTACCCTGCCTCCTGAATTCTGAATTTCTGCCACCCATTGCTGTTGTGACCAACTTGGATCAACTGGTGAAAAAGTGAATAAGGATAAGGTAATAAATATGGCAACAAAAGCGCTGACAATAATCCCAACTTCTAATAACTTTTGCACCCCTGATAGGTGATTTAATAATTTGCTATTTGACAAGAAAATAACCCTAAAAATAAAAAATGCTTAATGGCATAATAAAAATAAATAAAACGATTTTAATCTAAAAAATTATCCGGTAATTGATCACGCAAACGTAGCCAAATTTTGCCACTTGCAAATGCAGAATCTCGTACGATTTGCATTATTTGTTGTCCATCACCTTCTTCAAATACTGTTTTAATATCAGCATAGAATGATAGTGCGATTAATTTTGCTTCCGTGTTGGAAAAATAAAACATACCTACTTTACGATATAAATCCTGTAAGCCATTTAAAATCAATACGTAAATCATATTATTCGATGAAACAGCAACATGATGATAAAAACGATAATCAAATTCAGTAAAGACTTCACTGCTCGCATCAACGGCAGGAATATCTTTTAAGAATTCAATAACGCTTTTACTATTATGTTTTGCAGCCATTCGTAAAATGATCGTACTGATATTTGTTCTTACAGACATTAGTTGGTCAATAAAATCACCACGACGTTCCTTATCTAAACGCGTTAATGTACTTAAAACATTTAATCCTGACGTTTCCCAGAAGTCATTAACTTTAGTTGCCTTACCGTGACGGATGGTTATCCACCCTTCTTTCGATAATCGTTGCAATACTTCACGTAAAGTTGTGCGAGTGACACCTATTTTATCCGCTAACAGTCTCTCCGCAGGTAACTCGGAATGGATCGGTATCGTACCGTTCCAAATAGACTCAATCAGGTATTGTTCTGCTACATCAGCAGGGCCTTTAACTTTCATTATCATGGTTATTCTGGTTTTCCAATATCATATAGCGACATCTTAACATATTCATTCAACTCAACGATGACTGTTTAGAAAAACAGTACCATTAAATGCTTGAATTGAGTGTAATTTTTAATGTGTCTTAAATTATTTAAATTTTCCTCAGTAATCCTCTGTTTATATTGAACTTTTAAGAGGTACAATAGAACTTAATAAGTTGAAATATTCTATTAGGAGAATCCATTGATTTCAAATTTAAAACCACTTTCATTGCAACGTTGGCCTTGGTTATTACTGGCAGCCAGTGCATTAACAATGGAATTATGTGCACTTTACTTCCAACATGTCATGAAACTTGAACCTTGTGTTATGTGCGTTTATGAGCGCCTTACTATGCTTGCTATCGTCGCTGCTGGTTTAATCGGAGCTAGCGCACCTCACAATCTACTTGTCCGTCTTATTGCTTTTGCTACTTGGGGCTTAGGTTCAATTTGGGGATTGTTATTAGCCATGGAGCATACTGACTATCAAATGAATCCATCGCCTTTTGCCACTTGCGACTTTTATCCAAACTTTCCAAGTTGGTTACCATTGCATGAACTATTTCCGTGGTTATTTAACCCAACAGGTTACTGTTCTGATATCGTTTGGACCTTTTTAGATTACTCAATGCCACAATGGTTGATTGTAAGCTTTTCTATCTATGTTGTTACCTTTGTAGTAGTTACAATTACCGCGTTATTACCTGCTAAAACTAAATAAGACGGTTAACTAAAGCAAAAAACTGCACTTATTATACGATCCTAGGAAACGTTAATTTAGTGCAGTCTGCGATAATAACTTAAACGTTATTTTAAAAGTGAATGGTCAGCAGGTAAATTTTTCATTATCCAAGTCACTAACTTGTGGCGAATATTAGCTGTATTTTCGTCGGCTTCATTTAGCGAGTTAATTAATTTATCTTGCACTAATAAACGATAAATACATTCTTGTTTATCCTTTGCAGAAGTAGTGCTATCGATACCGACATACCCTCTTTTAGCGGCATAAGCAGTACCCAATTTCGTTGCATGCTGTAATAACTGAGATTCATTTTTAATTTTTTTCATATCTATCCCTTAAACGTTCTTATATTGCACTTATTAAAATTCATCATATACAAAATAAATGTTAGTTATGTGAATAACTTACAACATTTTTACTTCAAACAAGTAATACAAGACAAGTCGATTATATTACTTATTTAATACTTGTTAACACCTATTTTCCTAAGAGTATTAATATTGCACTTTCATCTAATATTTCAATGCCAAGTTCAGTCGCTTTTGCTAACTTTGAACCTGCAGCCGCACCAGCCACTAGCGTGTTGGTTTTTTTAGACACACTTCCAGCAACCTTTGCACCTAAAGCTTGTAATGCTGCTTTGATATCATTACGGGATATTGCATCAAAACTTCCAGTGATCACAAACGTTTTATCAAGCAGTGGTAATTCACTAACATCAACTTCTTTGATTTCAGGCCAATGTATACCTGCCGTTAATAATTGCTCAATAACGTCTAAGTTATGATCTTGACGAAGAAAGTAATAAAGATGCTTAGCAACAATTTCCCCCACATCACTGACACTTTTCAATGATTCAATACCCGCTTCTTTAATCGCTGGCAGTGTTTTATAGTGAAGTGCTAAGTTAGCAGCAGTTGCTTCACCTACTTCGCGAATACCTAATGAATATAAGAAACGCGCTAAGGTGGTTTTTTTACTTAGTTGCAGACTGTTCACTAATTTTTTAGCAGATGTTTCTCCCATCCGTGGCAAACTAGAGAGTTGTTGTACTGTTAATGAAAACAACTGTGATGGATCTTTGATCATATTATGGTCAACTAGCAGGTCGACTAATTTATCACCTAAACCATCAATATCGAGTGCTTTACGAGATGCGAAATGTTTAATCGCTTGCTTACGTTGGGCCTCACAATATAAGCCTCCAGTACAGCGAGTGACTGCTTCTCCTTCAATACGTTCAACGTCACTGTCGCATACAGGGCATGTTTCAGGAAAAAGGATTTTTGTTGTTTTAGCTGCATCTCGTTGTTCAACAACAACTCTTGCGACCTGAGGGATCACATCACCGGCTCGACGAACGACAACAACATCACCAATTAATATGCCTAAACGTTCTATTTCATCTTTATTATGCAACGTCGCATTAGACACAGTAACCCCACCAACGAATACAGGTTTTAATTTAGCAACCGGTGTGATTGCGCCTGTTCTACCCACTTGAAATTCAACATTTTCAACTGTTGTCACGGCTTCTTCTGCAGGAAACTTGTAAGCCATTGCCCAACGAGGTGCACGTGCCACAAAGCCCATCTTTTGTTGCAGAGCAATATCATCTACTTTATAAACGACACCATCAATTTCATAAGCCAGAGAAGGCCTTTTTTCAGCAATATTAGTGTAAAAGTCATGACAAGCATCATCACCAACGACACGTTTCACTTCACTTGAAACAGGCAATCCCCAATTTTTTAACTGCTCGATTCTAGCGTATTGACTATCAGCGAGATCCCCTTCAAATACACCGACTGAATAACAATAAAAAGCCAAAGGTCTTGCCGCTGCGACTTTAGAATCCAATTGACGTAAACTACCCGCAGCAGCATTACGCGGATTAACAAACGGTTTTTCACCCGCGGCAATTAAACCTTCATTTAATTTATTAAATCCCGCTTTTAACATGAAGACTTCACCACGAACTTCCAATAAAGAAGGGATGTTTTCACCACGTAATCTAAGAGGTAAGTTAGCAATAGTTTTAACGTTTTCAGTGACATTTTCACCTGTTAAACCATCACCTCGTGTAGCAGCTTGAATAAGAAAGCCATTTTCATAAATAATACTAGCCGCTAACCCATCTAATTTTGGTTCAATACAAAAAGCAGTTTCTACTAGTGCCGATTTATCCATTACACGCTGCATAAAATCATTCAATGATTCTGAATCAAATACATTGTCTAAACTAAGCATAGGCAATTGATGCGTCACTTGATCAAATTTAGATAATGCCGCTCCACCTACTTTTTGCGTAGGTGAATTCGTAGACAACAGTTCAGGGTGTTCTGTTTCAAGCCTTTGTAATGCTTTAAAAATACGATCGTATTCTGCATCCGGAACGGAAGGGGCGTCCTGAACATAATATTGGTAATTATATTCTTCCAATAATTCTCTAAACTGTTGTATTTGTTGTTCGACTTGGTTGTTATTACTCATGAATCTTTGCTCTTATTGGTTTTTTCTAATAAAAAAACCTCGTAAACGAGGCTCTCTTAGGAAGTAAGTCCTGATGTTAATACCAGACCTTATTCATATTTTTCTAAACGTTTACGATATTCAATAAATTGCTCTTGAGTAAACTGTTCACGTTTTTCGTTTAATACTTCACAATCAAACTCTTCAGCAACCTGCTCAACAGCTCTTAACATCATATCAAACGATTTATTTACGCTAATTTTATGATTAGGAGCGGTAAAGAAAAATGAAATCCCAGGTGAATTGAATTGTTCCATATAGTCGACATCGAATGTCCCTGGCGCCATCATATTAGCAATACTAAATAACACTTCACCAGTACCATTTGAATGTTCATGTCGATGGAATATATTCATATCACCATAGCGAAATCCTGACGTTAAAAAGAATTGCAATAATTCATGTCCACCTAAACGTTTACCTTCTCTCGCTGCTACATTAAATATAAATAACTCAACAGGATCATCGTTATTATTTATTTCTTTATTTACTTTATCTTCTTGCTCTGACTTAGTTGTACACGAGCTTTCTTCAGAACCTTTTAATGCTTTTTCATTATTTGTTAAATGTTTTTCAGTTCTTAATACGTCATCTTCTGATGATAATGCAGCGGCTTGAGCAAGAGAGGTTATGACTTCATTTTCTTGAGCATGATTTAAATTCACAAAATCAGTTTGATTATCGTGTATATTCGAACCAAGATTAAATTCGAACGGTTCAAGTTCTTCTTTTTCATTTTCTATATGTGAAGTAAATGAAACATTATCAAAATCTCGCTCTGATGGTCGTTTACTATCAAGTTCTTCAGAATCGTCGATTTCTTCTGCTTCTTCGCGTTGTTGTTCTTCAAGCTCATCTAATTGAGCTTGTTTCTCAGCTTTTAATGCTAATTTATTTTTTCTGTTTAATAAAAAACCGTGAATTGATACTCCGGCGATAGCCAAAATACCAATGACAATAAGAATAGATTGAAAATGCTGCATTATTGATTCTCTTGATTCGTGTTAATTAACTTGATTCATTTTAGATAATTTAATGACCCTTAAATTACCCTGTATCGCCCTATACGTCTATCGTTTGCATCTAATTTTTTATAAAACGACGAATGTATTTATAAAAGAATGTATTTATTAGCTGATATTTACTGTCTACAAGGTAATATTATCAGATATATCAATAAGAAGGCTTAATAATGAACAGTAAAAACATAATCGATCAACCTTTAAGTGGTTTAGGCTATTTACTAAAAGGCATTCAACTACTTCGTCATCCACAACTTAGAGTATTTGTGTTAATTCCGTTACTGATTAATGTATTGATCTTTGCCAGTGCATTTTGGTTTTTATTTTCCAGTATCACAACATGGATAGAAAGCTACATGCAAGATCTTCCTACTTTTTTAAGTTGGTTATCTTATATTTTATGGCCAATCATTATTTTTACGATCTTATTTTCATTTTCTTTTATATTTTCTACGATAGCAAACCTAATTGCAGCGCCATTTAATGGTTTGTTAGCAGAAAAAACTGAGATCCTGTTAACCAATGCACAAATAAATGATGATGGTTGGCAAGATATCTTTAAAGATCTTCCTCGTATATTAAAAAGAGAATGTCAAAAATGGCTTTATTTCTTGCCTCGTATGTTGGGCTGCCTTATTTTATTTTTTGTTCCTGTTATTGGACAAACTCTTGCGCCAATAGTTTGGTTTATTTTTGCAGGCTGGATGATGGCTATTCAATATGCTGATTACCCATTTGATAATCATAAAGTCTCTTTTTTGACTATGAGAAAGACCCTCGCAACTCGTTTCGGTAAAAATATCACGTTCGGTATGATTATTAGCTTTTGCACAACCATTCCATTAGTGAATTTTATTATCATGCCAATTGCCGTTTGTGGTGCTACAGCAGCTTGGGTAGATATTTATAAGAAACAGGTATTAGACAATCCACTCAACCTCATTGAATAGTACTAGGGTGTGTTGATCTTTCAAGAGTAATTTTTGAACAGCATGGTGGAAATGT
>NZ_JBAKBA010000042.1:0-35504 GCF_038155225.1 Psychromonas arctica
TATCACGGATTCGATAGAAAGACTAAATTAAGGGCAGCTTCGGCTGCCCTTTCCTATTTCTGGAATACCAGAAATTATTTACCTAGTTTTACCTACCTATAGAATTTCTTTTCGTACAACTATTTAAAGTGTTACTTCAATTGATGTTTTAAACTGTCTTCTAATAATTCGTATTCAAACTTAAAGCCCGCTTTTAATAACTTTGTAGGACGTACGTTAGTACTTGAAAGTAATAATTCTTTACCCATTTGTCCAAATAGTAGCGTTATTAAAAATGCTGGTAATGGCAATATGCAAGGACGTTTTAGAATATTAGCCAATATAATGGAAAAGGTTTTATTATTGACTGGATGTGGTGAAACTAAGTTAATAGGGCCAACCAACTTTGATTGTTCAATAATAAATAAAATAGCATTTAACTGATCTTTTAAATCTATCCAGCTCATGACTTGTTTGCCAGAACCTATTTTCCCACCAAAGCCCATGTTAAAGGCTGGTAACATTTTCGCTAAGGCCCCTTCTTTGTTATTTAAAACAATACCTGTACGTAGATTAACAATGCGTGTTTTTGGCGATGTTATCTGCTGGCAAGTCAGTTCCCACCTATCCGCCAATTCACTGACGAAATCTTTGCCCTTTGAGGTTCCTTCATCTACCGGTTGTTGCCCTCTATCGCCATAAAATCCAATAGCTGAAGCACAAATAAACAGACTTGGCGGTGTTGCACTGTTGTTGATGAAGTCGACTAAAAGTTGTGTTGATTGTATGCGGCTGTTAGTGATTTTTTCTTTTGCTTTTGTTGTCCAGCGAGAATTCGCAATATTTTCACCTGCTAGATGGATAATAATATTAGGAGTTGGGCATCCATTGAGGTGTATTTCTTGTTTTTCTATATTCCAATAAGGTCGGGTTGAGTCAGGAGTACGTTGCAAAGCATGAACAATATAGCCCTGTGCTTCTAAGAATGGCACTAGTGCACTCCCAATTAAACCAGAAGCGCCTGTTATTAAAACGTTGTTATTGCTATCCGCTGTTTTACTCATGACCATCCCTTAATGTTATTAGGATTACATACGTTACTAATGTTAAAATGGATCTTTATGTTTGAGATGAAATTGAATTATGCTCCTAATGATCGATAATTATGACTCCTTTACCTATAACTTAGTTCAGTATTTTGGTGAACTAAAACAACAAGTGATCATAAAGCGTAATGACCAAATCAGCTTACAAGAAATTGCAGATTTAAACCCTGACCATATTGTTATCTCACCAGGCCCTTGTACTCCTAATGAAGCGGGTGTGTCATTGGCAACTATTGAACGTTTTGCTGGAAAAATTCCTATTTTAGGTGTGTGTTTAGGCCATCAAAGCATTGCTCAAGTATTTGGCGCAAATGTCATACGTGCTGATAAAGTAATGCATGGGAAAAACTCATTAATTGAGCATGATAACAAAGGTCTATTTAAAGGATTGAACAATCCATTAGATGTAACGCGTTATCATAGTTTAATTGTACAAGAAGCCAGTTTGCCATCTTGTTTTGATATTTCAGCAAGAGTCATACAAAGTCAGGAAATTATGGCGATTCGTCATAAAGAAATGGTATTAGAGGGTGTACAATTTCATCCTGAAAGTATTCGATCAGAGCAAGGCTTAGTATTGCTCAATAATTTTATTGGACAAGCTATTGGATTGTCAAAATAAGTGCGTATATTAAGGCTTTTACAAACCATCTTTTATAAACTTTGCTAATTATCAGAGGATTTTTTTATGTCAGACACTCATATCACCCGTCCGTTATTTGATCAAGTTATGGTGCCAAACTATGCTCCGTTAGAAATGATCCCTGTACGCGGTGAAGGCTCTCGAGTGTGGGACCAAGAAGATAACGAATATATTGATTTAACTGGTGGTATTGCGGTTAATGCTTTGGGTCATGCCCATCCTGAACTAATTACGGCGCTAACAGAACAAGCACAAAAATTATGGCATGTTAGTAATATTTATACTAATGAACCAGCATTACGCTTGGCACAAAAACTAGTGGATAATACATTTGCTGAAAAAGTGTTTTTTGCTAACTCAGGTGCAGAAGCTAATGAAGCTGCTTTAAAATTAGCTCGTCGTGTTGCATTCGATAAATTTGGTATTCAGAAAACAGAAATTATTGCTTTTTACCAAGGCTTCCATGGTCGTACTTTTTTCACTGTTACCGCTGGTGGACAATCTACTTATTCAGATGGTTTTGGTCCTAAACCTGCTGATATTACGCACCTTGAATATAACGATTTGAGTGAGCTTGAAAAGGTTATTTCAGATAAAACCTGTGCTGTTATTTTAGAACCTTTACAAGGTGAAGGTGGTGTTTTACCGATCACGCCAGAATTTGCACAAGGTGTCAGAGCGTTGTGTGATAAGCACAATGCTTTAATGATTTTTGATGAAGTACAAACAGGTATGGGAAGAACGGGTGAGTTATTTGCTTACATGGGGTTGAATGTCACTCCTGATATTGTAACTTCTGCTAAAGCACTGGGTGCAGGTTTTCCTATTGCCGCGATGTTAACAAAAACATGTTTTGCAGAACACTTGAAAGTAGGTACACACGGTACGACTTTTGGTGGCAATCCATTAGCCTGTGCTGTTGCGGGGAAGGCTTTTGACCTTATTAATACTCAAGAGATGATGTCAGGCGTTAAACACAAAGAGCAATTAATACGTCAACATCTAGAAGCCATCAACGATGAATTTTCAGTGTTTAAAGAAATTCGTGGTGCAGGTTTATTGTTGGGCGCAGTATTAAACGAACAATACAAAGATCAAGCAAAAACCTTCTTTTTAGAGTCTGCACAACAAGGCTTATTGATTTTAGTTGCTGGTGCAAATGTATTACGTTTCGCACCTGCTTTGAATATTTCAGATGACTTGATTGAACAAGCAATGCTGAAACTGAAACAAGCAGTAAAAAATATCGTTAATAAAGATACTTAAAAGCAAGGTTTGTTAATTGATGCGCTTTATCATTAACAACACTTGTTTCAATTAGATTTAAAAAACTGGGAGCTCATAAAATGAGACGCGAACTAGCAATAGAATTTTCTCGAGTAACAGAAGCAGCTGCATTAGCTGGATATAAATGGTTAGGTCGAGGTGATAAAAATATTGCCGATGGTGCTGCTGTTGAAGCAATGCGCCTTATCTTTAATCAAATTGATATCGATGGTGAAATCGTTATCGGTGAAGGTGAAATAGATGAAGCACCAATGTTATATATTGGTGAACATGTAGGGACTGGATCGGGTGATGCGGTTGATATTGCGGTTGATCCAATCGAAGGTACGCGTATGACGGCAATGGGGCAATCAAATGCGCTTGCAGTATTAGCTGTTGGCGAAAAAGGTAGCTTCTTACGTGCTCCTGATATGTACATGGAAAAACTTATTGTTGGTCCTGGCGCAAAAGATGCTATCGACCTAGAGCTTTCTTTAGAACAGAACTTAAAAGCGATTGCGTTAGCGTTAGGTAAATCTCTTTCTGAATTAACGGTTGCGACACTAGCAAAACCTCGTCACGATCGTATTATTAAAGATATGCAAGGTATCGGCGTCCGTGTATTTGCTATCCCTGATGGTGATGTTGCTATCTCTGTACTTGCGTGTATGCCAGAAAATCAAGTTGATGTATTGTATTGTATTGGTGGAGCGCCAGAAGGCGTTATATCGGCTGCTGTAGTACGTGCACTAGACGGTAACATGCAAGCTCGTTTAATTCCTCGTCCGATGGTTAAAGGCCCGACAGAAGAGAATATTCGTATTGGTGAAGAAGAAGTTGCACGTTGTGAAGCTGCTGGCATTCAAGTCAACAAAGTATTAAAGCTTGAAGACTTAGTAAAGAACGACAATGTTATCTTCTCGGCAACGGGTATCACTAAAGGTGATTTGGTTGAAGGCGTATCGGTTAATGGGCGTTTAGCGACAACAGAAACATTATTAGTACGTGGTAAGTCGCGTACAATACGTCGTATTCATTCTACGCATTACTTGGACCGTAAAGATCCGGATTTAAAAGATATTATCCTTTAAGCTGATTAAGCTAGACCGATAAAATTAAAAAAGGCGCTATTAGCGCCTTTTTTGTTTCTTTCTTATAAACTTAACTACTTTTATTTGCGTAACTTTACTTGACTGATTTGGTGATTAATCGATTTTTTTAAGATTAAATTAGCACGGTCACGTGTTGGTCTAATATTTTCTTCTAAATTAATCCCATTTATTTCATCCCAAATCTTTGATGCTATGGCAATCGCCTCACGTTTACTCATTTTCGAATAGCTATGAAAATAAGCATTTGGATCGGTAAAAGCACCTTCTCTAAACTTTAAAAAACGTTGGATATACCATGTTTTTAATAAGTCAGTATCGGCATCAACAAAAATAGAAAAGTCTACAAAGTCAGAAACAAAAACACGGTGAGATTGCTCTGGATCGTTCAACCCTGCCGTTTGTAATACATTTAAGCCTTCTAAAATAACGATATCAGGCTTTTCAAATTGCAATGATTTGTCAGGGATAATGTCATAGGTTAAGTGAGAATAAATAGGTGCTGTAATCTCTTTTTGGCCTGATTTTATGGCTGAAACAAATTCAATTAATGCTTTGGTATCAAAGCTTTCTGGGAAACCTTTTTTATGCATTAAGTTACGTGCAACTAAGTCTTTATTAGGGCGCAAAAAGCCATCTGTGGTGACTAAAGCCACTTTCGGATGCTCAGGCCAACGTGATAGCAATGCCTGTAAAATACGTGCAGAAGTACTTTTACCTACGGCCACACTACCTGCAATACCGATGATATAAGGAACTTTATCATTATGAGAGTTAAGGAAGGTATCGCGTACGGTATGGCGGTATTGTCGAGCTTCTACATAAAGGTTTAATAAGCGAGAAAGAGGCAAATAAATATCGACCACTTCTTCCATTGATAATGACTCATTAATGCCCTGTAATTGGCTTATATCGTCTTCAGATAGCGTTAACTTAACGTTGTCCCGTAAATCGGCCCATTGGTTGCGCTCAAAGTGCATATAAGCGCTATGAATACTTTGTTGAGTAAACGCTTCATGATTACTCATTCGGCACGCTGGCTTGTTCAAGGTAGATTGATTTGCTGTTACCGATTGGGTCATCAGCATAAAGGTGATATTGCCCTGCCGGTTTAATGAGTAATTCAAATAAATTGACTAAGGCTTCTTGTGACTCTTCAATATTAACTTGTTCATGTAAGCGTTTTAATGCGGTATCAAAATTACTTTTTACCCAACAGCTATAATCATATAGATCTAAATAAGCTTCTTGTAAAAGGTATACGCCTTCAATAAGAATAATATCTATATTTTCAAAGTTATAGTCTACTTGTCGAGGGCATTCGGCATCATCTAAATTAACAGATGTTTTAATGCTGCCAAACAGCTTTAAAGGCAATACTAACTCTTCGAACATTTCATCGAAACGGTAAGCATTAAGATAATATTCTTCGGGACTGTTCATTACATTGAAGCGAACGTTCTTATTTGCTTCCCAGTCATCGGTATGAATAACAGCAACATTCAAACCATCTAGGGTTAATGCTGCGGCAATTTTTTCGGTTAGTTCGCGTTTACCACTACCTTCAATTCCACTAATAGCAACCACTTGTGCCTTCGTAGATTCTTTGTGGTTATGCAGTTCTTTAATAGCACTTTTCATTTGTGCTGCATTATTAAACATCGTTTTCAACGGTCATCTCCCCTTCTTGACGGCGCTATTATGCCATAAAAATAAAAAAAGCCACTAAAGTGGCTTTTTATTTTAGAGTGAGGTGTTTAAAAAACGTATTAGTCCGTTTTTTTAGTTAAGAAAGTCACTAACTCAGTGAACTCTTCAACGCTTTTTACTGATCCAGTATTTACTTTGTACTTACCGTTAACAATCAGTGTTGGAACACCACGTACTTTAAAGTTTTCTGTGTTACGTTTCATTTGTGAAGCCATACCATTTACAGGGAAACTTGCTAATGCAGCTGTTGCATCTTTCTCTGAAACGCCTGCTTTAGCGAAGATATCGATAATATCTTTTTGACTGCTAATCGCTTTACGTTGCGTATGAATGCGGTCAAATATAATACTTGTTACTTCTTCTTTAACATCTAATAGATCTGCAGCTGCGTAAGCTTTTGTGACTTCATCAGCCATTGCACCACCTAAAAAGTTAACGTGGCTCTTTTTAATTGTCACATCTGAAGGTAGATCTTGTGCTAGTTTTTCCATTAGTGGTTCAAACTTGAAGCAATGCGGGCAGTAAAACGAGAAAAACTCTAATACTTCTGGTTTTTCAGTTGCTGTTTGTTTAATAACTTCATAGTTAGTGCCTTCTTTAAAATCTGCAGCATTAACACTTAATGGCAGCAGTACTAGGCCAATTAATAGAGCAAAAACCTTTTTCATTATATGTTCCTTTATTGTCATTTTAGGGTGTTAATTAATATTGTGGTTGAAGTGTAAGGGGAACTTCATCTAATAATACTAACTGATGTTGCAGAGATTGTAACAACTCTTTCCAATATTGGTCAGTTATAAACCATGGAAAGTTTCGAGAAAATGCAGGATCGCTCCATCTTTTGTTGATCCAGCTCACATAATCAATGATGCGCATCGTTCTAAGACTCTCTATATGAGCGAGTTGATCGGTATTAAAGTCATTTTCTTCTTGGTAACCCTCTAAAATCATTGATAATTGTAATAGCTGTTCCTGTCTATCCCCATTCAATAACATCCAGACATCTTGTACTGCAGGTCCCATTTTACAATCATCAAAATCGACCCAGTAAGGTTGACCATCTTTTAAAAGTATATTACTTGCATGAGCATCCCCATGTATTGCAATCATTGGTAATGCACTTAATTTAGCATTACTAATTTTATATTTAATCTTATCAATGGTTTCAAATAAAGGGGCTTTGATCGCGTTAGGAATATGCTGACAATTCATTAGGTCGCTGGCAGCTAAATTGATTTTTTCGATGACATTTAAAGTGGGACGTTCAATAAATTGATGCTTTGCACCTATCTTATGAAGTTTTCCTAATGCAATGCCTACATCATATAGGCTATCGATATCATCTACGGCTAAAGAGCGTGCTGATAGGTTATTAAAGAGTGAAAAATAATACCCTGCGAAAGAATGCAGCGTTTTATCTTCAAAAACTAAGGGGGTTGAAAGATTTAAACCAGCATTTAGCAAACGTTCACAAAAGGTATGATCTTCCAACAATTGTTGTTCGTTCCAGCGTTCTGGTCGATAAAATTTAACCACATAGCGATGTTGGTTTTCATCAGTAAATGAATACACGCGGTTTTCATAAGAATTTAAAGCTAATAAACCTGTTTCAGGATAAATACCAATACTTGCTAAAGCATCTAATTGGCACTCAGGAGTGAGCTTTTGATAGGTTAAACTGGCGCTAGACATTATATTTCTCCAATAAAAAAGGCGCTGCTAAAGTGTTAGCGCGCCTTTACAAAGCTAAGATAGCAAATCTAGTATTTATTAATACAGCTTAGCTAATAATTAAAGTCCAAGAAAGAACGAAGCATCTTGTTCAATCACTTCATTATTATCTACATTAGTTAGCTTGATAGTCAGGGTTATTTTTTTCGCTTTAATATCATACGGGTCAACAGCAATTGAAATTGGCTGTGTAAATACTTCTCCAGATTGGATGGTTATTTGTTTTGGTCCAATTAATGTTGCGTCTTTTAACCCTGCAAAAGTAATGCGGTAGACTTGTGCATCAGTGCTTTTATTGATGACTTTTAATGTATACGTATTTTCTATTAAGCCATCTACATTTTCACGGTAAAGCGAATTTCTATCGCGTAAAATTTCCATTTCAGCGTTGGTTAACGTACTGAGATTGACAATAAATAACCCTACCATGACCAACAACATCAACCCATAACCAATGATTTTTGGTCTCAATAGTTTGGTTTCTTTGCCCTCTAATACTTGCTCTGATGTATAAGAAATTAATCCTCGAGGATAGCCCATTTTGTCCATGGTTTGATCACAAGCGTCAATACAAGCACCACAGTTAATACATTCGTATTGCAAGCCATCTCGAATATCGATACCAGTAGGACAAACTTGTACGCATAAGTCACAATCTACACAATCACCTAACCCTGTCTCATTACGGTCAACCTTGCGTGAACGAGGACCACGTTTTTCACCACGTGTTGCATCGTAGCCAACGCTGTAGGTATTTTTATCGAACATAGCAGATTGGAAGCGAGAATAAGGACACATGTGAACACAGAAAATAGATCGCATCCATCCTGCATTTGCATAGGTTGAAAATGTGAAGATAAAAATCATGATTAAAACGAGCATGCTACTTTGACCAGTGAAAAAATCGGTATAGAGTTTTTCAACGGGCACAAAATAAGAGCAAAATGCCAAGCCTGTTAATAATGAGACAGCCAACCAACCTGTGTGCTTAGCTGTTTTTCGCCATACTTTATTAAAGTCCCAAGGCATTTCATCAAGTCGTTTTCGTTTATTCGCTGTTCCTTCAAAACGTTCTTCAAACCAGATAAAAATAAAGGTCCAGACTGTTTGTGGACAAGTATAACCACACCAAACTCGTCCTAAATAGGTGGTAAAAAAGAATAAGGCAAAGGCGGCTATGATAAAGACCCAGGCAACTAAGGTTAAATCTTGTGGAAAAAATAACATGTCGAATAGTTGGAATTGTTGTTTATCGACATCAAATAATACGGCTTGATGTCCATCCCAGCGAATCATTGGCATTGCAATAAAGAATAAAATTAATCCCCATCCAGTAAATTTACGTAATTTTTGAAAAAAACCATAAACGGCACGTACATAAATTCGATTACTTGGGTTAAAGCGATCAGCACTATTTTTATGAGTACTTTTAATTTCTTTGATTTTAATTCTTTGGGTCATTGTCTAACACCTGCCATTAATAATACTGGGATTATAAAGCAATTATGAGCTAATAAATGCTACAGAGAAAACAAAAAATGAGCTGAAATTAATGCTTTATAATAAATATTCCATCACTAATAGTAATGATTATTATTCCAGAGGTTTTTAACCTATAAATGAATCCAAATAGTTAATTTTGTTACAGATATGTAACGCTAAAAAGCAGGCTTTTAATGAGTACAAATAGCTTTAAATTCAGAGATGGTGACAGAGGTAGTTGTTATCTCTGTATTATGACTGCAGTTATATTGGGTACGATGTTTGGTGTAATGTTAAGGACGATGATATGTGTAATGTTTGTATAAGCATTAAGTGCCATTTTGAGAGAGTGATTATGAGCGGGTTATTACTGTTAGTAAAAAAGCCTCGCTGTGTAGCGAAGCTGGATTTGATGCTTGTAGCTTATAGCGTTTCGCTACAGCCTTTAGCGCTCATAACAGGCGTTGCTGTTTCTTTTGCTGTGTCGTAAGCACTATCTAGTTGAGCTTTTGCACTTGCAGTACTCACACCAGCCGTTGCTAGCAAACCAGAACCACTTTCAAGACTTGCTACTTGTGCTTCATAATCAACAAATGTTTGTTTGATTGCAGAACAGCTTAGGCTTGGAAAGTTTGTATCAAGAAGACCACTTGTTAAGCTTGTTACTGAGTTAGTTGCGCTACTAGTCGCAGCAGTCGCTGTACTTGTTGCAGAGTTAGTCGCCGAAGTTGCTGCTGAATTAGCTGCTGCAGTAAGGTCTGAGCTAGTCGTTTGGCAACCAGTTAGTAGTGCGCCACCTAATAGAATTAAAGCAATTTTTTTCATTTTTTAGTTCACTTATTGTTTAAAGAAATAGAAGTGTATTTTTTTAGGTTAAAACAATCAATCGGTAATAACAGAATAGTGTAAAGCTTTTGTTCAATAAAAGGCTTAATGATATTAATGAGCCACTTCTATTTCAGCTTTTTAGATCTAAACGCACAATAAAACTTAACGATAATGAATATCATTTGCGATTGTGTTTAAGCACTGCTATTGTTAATTTCACTTTAGTCTTATGTGGAAACAGATGCAGTATGTTTAGACCTTTACTATTTATTTTTATATTTACATTCCAATCGCAAAGTAGCTTTGCTGCTAATCAAGAAAAATTTAAAGTAATTACTACTTTTACAGTTATTGCAGATATGGTTAAAAATGTAGCTGGTGATGCCGCTATTGTTGAGTCAATTACCAAAGCAAATGCTGAGATTCATAATTATCAAGCAACGCCTGGTGATTTACGTCGCGCTCAAGGTGCAGACTTGATTATTTATAATGGACTTAACTTAGAGCTTTGGTTTGATAAGTTTTTTAATAATTTAAAAGACGTGCCTAAAGTTGTTGTGACTAACAATATTCAGCCAATGGGGATTACACAAGGGACTTATACTGGAAAGCCTAATCCACATGCTTGGATGTCTGCTCCTAATGCATTGATCTACGTTGAAAATATTCGAGCGGCCTTAGTTAAATACGATCCTCCGCATAGTAAAACGTATAATAAAAATGCGAAACAATACAGTCAAGAAATAACAGATGCTGTGGCTCCTTTTAAAGCTGCCATTGCCGCCGTTCCTGAAGATAAACGCTGGTTAGTGACTAGTGAAGGGGCTTTTAGTTACCTAACACGAGATTACAATTTAAAAGAGTTATACCTTTGGCCGATGAACTCTGATTCTCAGGGCACTCCTCAACAAGTTAAAAAAGTAATAGACCTTGTACGCTCGAACCATATAACCGCAGTCTTTAGTGAAAGCACCGTTTCAGCTAAACCTGCCTTGCAAGTTGCCAGAGAAACCGATGCTAATTATGCAGGCATCCTTTATGTTGATTCATTAAGCAAAGCGGATGGCCCGGTACCGACTTATATTGACCTACTTACAACAACCTTGAGTCATATTGCAAAGGGGATTAGTCAGTAATGATAACAAGTAAAGTTAACGGGAATAATACGAATACCAACTATGCCGAAATAGACCATATTAAAGTCGACAATATCAGTGTGACTTATCGTAATGGTTTCACTGCCATCCATGATACGACCTTTAGTTTACCGGAAGGCTCAATTACGGCGTTAGTTGGTGTTAACGGCAGCGGTAAATCAACCGTCTTTAAATCAATCATGGGGTTAGTGAGCTTGAAAACAGGCTCGGTCAATATATTAGGGCTAACGGTTAAACAAGCGTTGAAAAAAAATGTCGTTGCTTACGTGCCACAAACTGAAGAGATTGATTGGGATTTTCCTATCTTGGTTGAAGATGTTGTGATGATGGGACGTTATGGGCACATGAACATGTTGCGTATGAGCACCAAAAAAGATCAGGAATTGGTTGAGCAAGCTTTGTTACGTGTTGATATGCAAGGCTACCGTAAACGCCAAATTGGCGAATTATCAGGTGGTCAAAAGAAACGTATTTTTTTAGCCCGAGCATTAGCCCAACAAAGTAAGGTTATTTTGTTAGATGAACCATTTACAGGGGTTGATGTAAAAACAGAAGAACAAATTATGGTGCTATTAAAAGCACTCAGGGAAGAAGGAAAGATTATTTTAGTCTCGACACATAATTTAGGCAGCATTCCTGAGTTTTGTGATCGAACTGTTTTCATTAACCGAACCATTTTAGATGAAGGCCAAACAGCGAAAGTATTTACACCTAAAAATATAGAAAAAGCCTTTGGTGGGGCACTACGTCATTTCGTTCTCGCAGGCGACCTTTTACATAATGATGATGATAAACGTCAAGTGACAGTGATCAGTGATGATGAACGGCCCGTTGTTTTATATGGTGAGCAACATACGAATACCGTAATTAACCAATCAAAGTAGAGGGTGTTATGTTTGATTATTTATTAGAACCTTTTAGTTATCAATATATGGTTAATGCAATATTTGTAAGTGCTTTGGTAGGGGGCGTTTGTGCTTTTCTGTCCGTTTATTTAATGTTGAAAGGTTGGTCGTTAATTGGCGATGCACTTTCTCATTCGATAGTACCAGGGGTCGCAGGGGCTTATATGTTGGGGTTACCTTTTGCTGTTGGGGCTTTTTTTTCTGGAGGCTTAGCAGCAACGGTCATGTTATTTTTAAATCAACGTTCAAAACTTAAAGAAGATGCGATTATTGGTATCATTTTCACTTCTTTTTTCGGACTTGGTTTGTTCATGGTCTCATTGAGTCCTACATCGGTCAATATTCAAACTATAGTGCTAGGTAATATTCTCGCAATCTCCCCTTACGATACGTTACAGCTCTTATTAATTAGCTTTATTACGCTGATTGCATTAACCCTAAAATGGCGTGATTTTATGGTGTTATTTTTTGATGAGCAACATGCTAGAAGTATTGGTTTGAATGCTACGGGCTTAAAAATTATTTTTTTTACTTTATTGAGTGCATCTACCGTGGCTGCATTACAAACAGTGGGGGCATTTTTGGTGATAGCGATGGTGGTTATTCCTGGAGCAACTGCTTATTTATTAAGTGATAAATTTAGTAATGTTATTTTTATTAGCATTGCTATCGGCACATTGTCGTCCTTGATTGGTGCTTATTTAAGTTATTTTATTGATGGTGCGACAGGCGGAGTTATTGTTTTATTTCAAACGCTTATTTTTGTGATTAGTTTCTTTTTTGCACCTAAATACGGCTTAATAAGTAACAGAAAGAAGCAAAAGCCAGTGACTCAGGGCGCCTCGCAATCAACCAATAAATCAACAGCTCAGCCAACGGTGAAGTCTTCGAACCATTCAACCCATTTAAACCAAAAAAATAAAAGGGAGGTTGCTCATGCAGGCTCTATTTGAATCTCTTGTATCTCCTTTTACATTTGAGTTCATGCAACAAGCATTTGTGATGGTGTTGTTATTAGCTGTTCCAACGGCTTTACTCTCTTGTTTTTTAGTCTTAAAAGGGTGGTCATTAATGGGAGATGCTATTTCTCATTCTGTATTGCCGGGTATCGTGATCGCATATGTTTTAGCGATTCCTTTTGCTGTTGGTGCTTTCGTCGCAGGCATTAGTTGCGCTGTATGCACTGGTTATATTAAAGAGCATAGTCGTCTCAAAGAGGATACGGTCATGGGAATTGTATTTTCATCGATGTTTGCATTAGGTTTGTTATTAATGACCAAAATAGAAACTGACGTACACCTCGACCAAATTCTTTTTGGGGATTTACTAGGCAGTAGCTGGCAAGGGATAGGTGAAGTTGCTCTTGTTAGTTTAGTTGTCTGTGCTTTTTTATTTATAAAAGGCAAAGATCTATTACTTTTTGTTTTTGATAAGCAACATGCGCAAGTTATGG
This sequence comes from Psychromonas arctica, assembly GCF_038155225.1. Taxonomy (GTDB): domain Bacteria; phylum Pseudomonadota; class Gammaproteobacteria; order Enterobacterales; family Psychromonadaceae; genus Psychromonas; species Psychromonas arctica_B. The sequence goes on from NZ_JBAKBA010000042.1 coordinate 13,370, forward strand.
GGTTATCTGTGCGTTTTTTACATTATGCTTTATTGTCTATTTTATCGATTACTATCGTGTTTGCGTTAAAAGCGGTAGGTATGATTTTAGTGATCACGATGTTAATTACGCCAGGTGCTATTGCATTTTTAGTCACTAGAAATTTCTATAAAATGTTAGTTATTAGCGTATTAATTGCCAGTAGTTGCTCTTTCTTAGGCATTTATATTAGTTTCTTTATTGATAGCGCACCCGCACCGACGATAATCATGTTGTTCAGTGGGTTATTTATTGCAGTGTTTTGTTATAGCAGTTTAAAGATAAAGCGATTGAGTGAAGCGAAACATAAGCGGCATAAAAAGCATTTAGCTAAAGGAGCTTGGTTAGGTTACCCATATCGTTATAGGTAACTCAGTAATATGATGTTATCGCTATAACATCATGTTTTAATTATTGAGGAATAAACGTTACCTATGATACTTATTGTGTAGAGCGCTGCTTAAACTGATGGTGATCATCATCATAAACAAAATCATGCTTTTCAAGCCTTTCTAATAGCAATGGCTTTTCAATTTCATAGGTTACACATAGGTCCACGAGTGTTTGACTTTCGTTTCTTAATTTCATATTAACAATACTCAACAGCATATTAATATCCATTTTTTTATAGTTCTCTAACATATTAATTACTCCATATTTCATTTTTATATTTAAGAATGTTGATACATATATTCACATTTGAAATTTTACAATACCAGTCATCTTTTACAAAAAAGTGGCTTATAACCATCAATATTTTTAACTGAAGCATTTAGTAAATATCATATTGTGCCAGCCATTAAGTGACCTACACGTTAAAACGGTAAGTTAATGACGTTACTTTTAAATACATTTTTAAAACTGTCTACACTCTGTTGGAATTATTAATCCTAAGTACTTTTTAACTTTTCATATGAATTAAGAAGTGTCATTTTTTGATTAATGCGTTTAACGGAATGTTAAATATATTGATCGTTTTTAATAATTTTTATTTATTCATGGCTATATTTAAGGAAATGAAATGAAAAAAATGTCGATAATTAAAATGATCATTACTTATTCAATGATAATGATTGTTATACAGTTGGTATATGGGGTCGTAAGTAATAACAAAATTAATACAATGGGTAGTCATATAGAACAAATAGAAGTAGATCTCATTCCGCTTACCAAAGTAATTACAATGACAACAGAGCATCAATTGATGCAAGAAATACAATACGAAAAAATATTTAGCTTTTCATTACAGTTTGAGAGAAATGCGAATGCGGTTAATGGGTTTAATAAGTCAAAAGAAGAGTTTAATTCACTCTCTATCAAAATATCAAAGGAACTAACTGAGGCTAAAAATTTACTAACTCAGTCCATTGTTTTAATGGAGGATAGTCATAATAAAGAAACGTTTATAGCAATTGAAAGGGAAATTAAAGAATTACAAAGCTTGCATAAAAATTGGACTATTCATGCTGCTGATGTTTTTGATTTACTTAAACAAGAAAAGTTTAATTTAGCAATTACTCAATCTGAAGGAATTCAAAAAGAAGGCTTAGAAATTGAACATTTGATAACAGGTGTATTGGCAGATATAGAAACGCTAACAAAAGAAAATATTCACCAGCTCAAATTAGAAGAGGAAAGTATCTTAGCCTTTGGTGTAGGCGTTTCTGTGCTTATTTTAATTCTGATTATTGTTATTACAAAATATATTACTTTTGTTTTAAACAAAGACCTTAAAGAACTTAAACAAGATATTAAATATATCGCAAATGGTAATCTAAAAAAACCTGCTGCTTCAAAGTTGAGTGTTGAATTTGGTGTTGAAACAATGAGGTCTGATTTAAGTAATATAATTGGAGCGGTTGACTCTAGTGCAACAGAGATACTTGAAATGAGCGTTCACCTAGCCGAGGTTAGCGCCAAAGTTTCTGCAAACATTAATGAGCAGGCAGAGCAAATTGCACTTGTTGCAACAGCGGTTACAGAAATGGAGGCAACCTCTGAAGAAGTCGCTAGCCATACTAAAAATACACAAGATACGACGATTAATATCACAGTGAAAGCATCAGATAGTAAAGAAAGTACTTTAAAGTCTATGGAATCTATTTCTCAATTAACTGATAGCTTAGAAAAAACAAGCGCAGACGTAAAAGAATTGGAGCTACACAGTGCTAATATTAGTTCTGTGTTGGATGTTATTAAAAGCATTGCAGATCAAACAAATTTGTTGGCATTAAATGCTGCTATTGAAGCTGCTCGAGCAGGTGAGCAAGGCCGTGGGTTTGCTGTTGTTGCAGATGAAGTAAGAAATTTAGCTCAACGTACTCAATCTTCTACTATTGAAATCGAAGGTATTATCAGTACTTTTTCGCAAGGGACTGTAAGTGCTGTTAACTCAATGCAACAATGTTCAGTCTATGGAGAAGCAAGCCATCAAACGGCTATCGACTCAACGACGAGAGTTGAAGAGATTCAATTAGCTATCGAAGAAGTGAATGGGATGAGCGAGCAGATAGCTATAGCTGCAGCGGAGCAATCTAGCACATCTAAAGAGCTTTCAATAAATAGTAACTTAATCCATGACCTTACAGAAAGTAACGTTGAGTCTTCCACGAAGGTCTCTGTTACTTCTGAAGAGCTTGCACAGGTATCTTTAAACTTAAAAGATAAAATATCACACTTTAAATTATAGATTACCTAGATACGCATAATAAGGGAGCAATACAGTTTCTTTACAGGAGCCAATTGTCCTTATTATGCAATTTTTATTAATAACTATAATAAACCGCGCGCCTTTAATAATGCGGTTTGAAAGTCATCTTCGCAATCCTTGGCAATACCAGGGATCATTTCCCCTTCTGCAGTTTGATCCATTTTTAACTGATAAATAATCACTTCGTCGGTTAACTCGGCAATCGGCTTATCAAATCCAGACTCTGTCGATATGAGTTTTAATATCTCTAATAAACTCAGTTCTTGGTTCTTTAACCAATAAGGTTTAATGAGTTCTAATATTTCATTAATACGATGGCTTTGCATGACGTTTACTCCTTACTATGATAGATATTGAGCCTTATGTAGATAGACTTTACCGTCTTCACTGAATGCTTGTTGATTAATCATCTCTTCTGCAAGATCTTCAATATCAAAACGCGCGTTATCAAATAAAGTCAGTGCAGTTGTTTCAATGTTAATGAGTTGTTCAGATGTTATTTCTGTTATCTCATTAAGTTCTTGTAAGTAACTGAACGAGATAACACAACTCACTAATGTTCCTTGGTTTTGTGCCTGAAACTCTACTTGTTGTGAGTTTCTGTTGTATTGTTCATTATCTGAAAAGATGATGGCTTGATTCATGTTAAGTTCTCTATAAAAACTAACCCGCTAAATTATGGCGCAATTCAGTTAATACTTGTTTAGCGCCTGGTTTGACACCACGCCAAATAGCAAAGCTTTCAGCAGCTTGGCCAACTAACATGCCTAAACCATCGATTGTTAACCTTGCGCCATTTTCTTTTGCCCATGCATTGAATGCAGTGACTTCAGCATTGTAAGTCATGTCATATATTGCCGTTTCAGGGGTGATGAGCGATGTTGATATGTTTGGAAGGCTGCCATGTAAACCAGCAGAAGTTGAATTAATGATAAGGTCAAAGGGGCCAGATAAGTCGTTAAACCCACTTGCACTAATATTGCCTAGCTCCTTGAAGATGGAGGCTAATGTCTCAGCTTTTTCAAAGGTACGGTTTGCAATGGTTAATTTTGCAGGGGTTTCTGCGAGTAGAGAGCTACATACGCCTCGTGCTGCACCACCAGCACCTAACAACAGAATACGAGCATCGGTGAGGTTTACATGGTTATTTTTTAAATCTAACACTAAACCTGCACCATCAGTGTTATCACCAATGATTAAACCATCATCGGTTTTCTTTAAGGTATTCACTGCGCCCGCTAAACGTGCACGGTCTGTTAAAGATTGCGCAAATTGAAAAGCTTCTTCTTTAAAGGGCGCGGTAATATTACACCCTTTTGCATTGCTATTAAAAAAGGCTTGGACTGCTTCTGTAAAACCATCAACAGGTGCTTCAACAATACCGTAAGACATCTGTTGCTGTGTTTGATTGGCAAATAAGGTGTGAATAAAAGGCGATTTACTATGTTTAATAGGATTGCCAAAAACAGCGTACTGATCCATGTTAACTCCAATTTCATTAAATTTAGTATGGTTAATTTATCATGTATGGAATGCACAGGGTATCTAAGCCCGACAATTATTTATTCGTAGGCGGGTTGTTTTGTTCGCTCTTACAGTTTGGTAATATAGACTTTCATTATCTGGCATACCTTTTTGCTAAATAGCTATCTTCCTTTACTGAGTTCTTTGATTATGCCAATAACTGCTTTATTAACCACTGCGTTAGCAAAACGTGCCGGTCTTATTAATAACCTTAATGCTGTTTCATCTGATATACCTCTGACTAATTGTTTTCGTGTGTTTCACGGCACTGTGGAAGGCGTTAATGGACTTAATATCGATCGTTACGGTGATGCATGGTTAATTCAAACTTTTCATGAAACCTTAACTAATGAACAGTTAACAGAGATTAAAGCGGTATTGTTAAATGTTGCTGATGTACCTCTGGTTTATAACGACAGATCAAACAAAAATTCTCGCATTATTAATGAGCTAGATGAGATCACAGATGATTATGCACAAAGCGAACAAGCGATGTCTGAAAATGGTGTGTTATTTACGACAAAATTACGTCATGAAGGGCAAGATCCGCTGTTGTTTTTAGATATGCGTGTTGGTCGTGAGTTTATGAAAAAACACAGTCATAAAAAGAGTGTATTAAATCTATTCTCTTACACTTGCGGGATCGGTATTGCTGCAGCAGTAGGCGGTGCAAAGCGTGTAGTGAATATCGACTTCTCATCTTTTGCATTAGCGGCAGGGCAAAAGAATGCAGCATTAAATGGTGTTGAATCAGTTTGTCAGTTTATTCAAAGTGATGCTTTTCCTGCTTTACGTCAGTTAGCTGGACTTAAGGTTGCGAGTCGTAATAATAAGAAGCTACCTAGTTATCCAAAAATGTCAGCATCGCAATTTGATTTAGTGTTTCTAGATCCACCTCGTTTTGCTAAAAGCGCATTTGGTACTGTTGATTTGGTCAACGATTACCAAAGCTTATTCAAACCTGCTGTACTAACAACCAAAGCAGGCGGGACTATTGTGTGTTGTAACAATGTTGCGAAGGTTGATAAAGAAGCTTGGTTTAACAGTTTAGTACGTTGTGTTGAAAAACAGGGGCGTACAGTGGAAGATGTTGAATGGTTAGACTGCCATCAAGACTTTCCATCATTTGATGATAACCATCCATTAAAAATAGTAGCTTTGACGATTATTTAATACCTTATAGGGTTAATGTGAATTAAAGCATCAATAGCCAGATAAACAAAAGCCGAGCAATGTGAAGCTCGGCTTTTTTATTAGAGAGTAAAGCTATTTAGAACGTAAATTAATATTAATGTTCTAATAATCGCTGTGCAGTGCTTTTTATACCTGGATAATCTTGTTCAGGTAAGATTTCAGCCAGTTGTAATAACTTATTAGCTAATGCGGCATTGGTTTCTGCTGAAACATTAATATGTCCCATCTTACGGCCAGCTCGTTGTTCTTTACCGTACCAATGACTTTTAACATCACTAATACTAAGTACTTTTTTGCTAATGGATGCTTGACCTAATACATTGATCATCGCACTCACTTTTTGTAACTTAGTATCACCTAATGGTAAACCCGCAACCGCACGCATATGGTTCTCAAACTGACTACAAGCGGTGCCTTGCTGTGTCCAGTGGCCTGAGTTATGCACTCGTGGTGCAATCTCATTCACCATTAATTTGCCATCTACATCAAAGAATTCAATGGCTAATACCCCAACGTAATCCATCGTTGCCGATAGTTTATTAAAGGCATCAATCGCTTGTTGTTGAATATTAAGGTCAATCTCAGCGGCTAACGATAAAGTTAAAACACCATCAGTATGCTGATTCTCTGTGACGGGATATATTGCAATATTGCCTGTTTTATCACGGGCACCAATCACCGAAACTTCACGGTTAAAAGGAATCATTTTCTCTGCAATAATAGTATGCGGAAAAGCTTCTGTGCCAGCTGCGATAAATTCTGCCATTTCTGACCAAATTTCATCAAGTTGATCTAATGATTTTAAGCGCCATTGTCCTTTTCCATCATAACCGGCTTGGCAGGTCTTAATGACTAAAGGTAAACCTAGTAATGAAACCGAATCAATAAGTTGCTGTTTTTCGGTGATCAGTTTGTAAGGAGCTGAAGGTACACCTGTTTTATCAAGCAATGCTTTTTCAATGCTGCGGTCACCACCAGCTTTGATTGCAGCTTTACCTGGGAAGAACTTACCACTAGCACAGCATAGTGCGAGGACGTCATCAGGGATATGTTCAAATTCACAAGTGATCACATCCACTAACGCGATAGCTTCTTCAAGCGTTTGCTCAAACGAATGCAATGTCAGTGGATGAACAACTTGTTTTGAGCCTACATCATAAGCGCGTACATTTAAATTTAATGGTGCAGCTTCTAAGCTCATCATACGTGCAAGTTGCCCCGCACCTAATACTAGAATATTCATATTAAATCGCAGGATCTGGGTTAGCTAAAACGGTTTCTGTTTGTTTCTGACGGAATGCATCAACTTTTGCGAGTAGCTCAGGTTGCTGACAAGCTAATATTTGTGTCGCTAATAAACCTGCATTTGCAGCACCCGCTTCACCGATAGCGAGTGTACCTACGGCAACACCTTTAGGCATTTGGCAAATTGATAATAAAGAGTCAATGCCTTTTAGTGCTTTAGATTGAACCGGTACACCTAATACAGGCAAACTAGTAAAAGCAGCTGCCATGCCCGGTAAATGTGCAGCACCACCTGCACCAGCAATAATCACTTTAATACCGCGTTCAGCAGCACTAGAAGCATAATCTGCTAATAATTGTGGAGTACGATGTGCAGAAACAACGCGAGTTTCATATTCAATACCAAAAGAATCTAGCATATTTGCTGCGTGTTCCATGGTCGGCCAGTCAGACTTTGAGCCCATAATAATACCAACTTTCATGCATACTCCTGTTATAGGGGGATTGTTTAAAACTCGTTCAAAAGATGCGCGCGATTATATACCTGTTACCCTATAAGATGCAAAGTTCGGTCTGTGGTTCGGCTAATAGATTCTGCACTTAAAATAGAAGGGAAAATAGGTTAAATAACCTCAGTTCTGGATAAGCAAAGCGATACAACACCGCTATTTCTGCGGATTTCTACGTTAAATCATCTCTCAATAACCAGTTATTGCTTCAATAATTCGCCTTGAACTACGCAAAACTAACGGCACTGTAGAGTAAAAAATATCACCTTATGATTTTAAATGTAATTCCACTTTCATTAACCAGAATTGAGGTTAAATACATACTTTCTCGAATCTAAGGTGTTTATTTAACCCCGTAGATTCGACTTAATGATTGCTATCGTTACAGCGAATTAACGTAATCGTTTGCCGGTTAGCGCATCATGGATTTGAGAGGGGTTTTCTAAACCAGTCACAGGTTGATCGATAACATGATCTAGCAATGGGTTATTCATAAACATTTGTTCGACTTGTGTTGCAGTAATACAAGCGTCTTTGCCAGATAAGTTTGCGCTGGTGGAAATAATAGGTTTACCAAATGCTTCGCATAATGCTTGTACTACAGGATGTTTAGTAACTCGTACCGCAATGCTATCAAAGTCTCCGCTGACTAATTTTGATAATGAAGTTTGTACAGGAACAACCCAAGTAAAAGGGCCGGGCCACGTTGCTTTGATCTTATCGAGTTGTTCACTGCTTAATGATGAAAAGTCAGCATAGTTTTCTAATTGCTCGATATTAGCGGCAATTAAAATCAAGCCTTTATGTGCAGGGCGTTGTTTTAAATCGAGAATTTTTCGAATCGCAACTTCACAGTCAGGATCACAACCTAACCCAAAAACAGATTCAGTAGGGTAAGCAATCACGCCTTGTGTTGTTAACGCTAAAAGTGCTTGAGAAAGCTCATGTTTATTGATGGTCATTAAGAGTTTTCCTAGTAATAAACGAGTTGATAGTAGGTTAGTTCAGTCGCCCGTAAAAAGGCAAGAATATAGGGTATATGAATACAAAAGAGCCAATAATTATAGTGGCTTACTTCTATAACTACATCCTTTTTTAGGACAGATTATACGCTTAGCCGTTGCTGTTTTTCGTTCAACTAATATTGGCCACTTACACTCAGGACAGAACTCATTGACGGGTTTGTCATTCACTGCATATTTGCAATCAGGATAATTGTCACAGGCATAAAATGTTTTGCCAAAACGAGATTGGCGGGCAATTAAATGACCACTCTTACAACTTGGACAAGGCACTGAATCTTCTTTCAGAGCTTCTTCTTCTGGCTTATTTTGTTCTGAAAGTTGGGCAGTATGTTCACAGGTAGGATAGTCAGTACAACCAATAAATAATCCAAAACGGCCTTGTTTTAATACCAATTCATTTTGGCATAAAGGACAGCTGCTTCCTGTTAATACTTTTTTTACTTCACTCTTTTCATGTAATGGACGTAAATAATCACATTCAGGGTAAGCGCTACATCCTAGAAATGGCCCTTGTTTACCATTTCTAATATGTAATGGTGAAGCGCATTTAGGGCAGGCTTCAGAGGTTTTTTCATGGTGAGTACTTAACGTGCTCATACTAATGAATTAATCCATCTTCAAAATCCATTAGCATGGATTCTAATTGTAAGAATGCATCATCACTAACAGGGTCGTTAAATAAGACCATGAGGATCAGCCATTTCACATCTTCTAATATTAATTCACCGCTGTCTAAAGACATGATGCAATCAATGACCATTTCACGTGTGTGTGTGGTTAATATTTTTGCTTCTTCTAAATAGTGAATGTAATTACGACATTCTAAAGATATTTGACGTTGTTCTTGTTTGTTATAAATACGGTGCGATGTCTTTTTTTCTGCTGTAGCTCTCGTTTGAGGCTCTTGGCTATGCATGTTTGCAAGGTTGTCTAACCAAGCCAACGCTTTGGTTATATCTGACTTTTGAAAACCTTCTTGCATTAATTCATCGGTCACCTCTTGTGTATCAAGTTCCATTGTTTGGTCAACTTGTATATAACTTTCAAAGAGATACATGATAATTTCGAACATAACTAACCTTTTAACTTGGTGTAACCTTGCGGTTGGACGTTAATTATACCATTTATCTCTAATTCTATTAACTCATTTTGTAAGCTCACTACATCCATTCCACTACGGGCTAAAATTGTTTCAAAACTGGTTAGATTATAGTCAATTAATGATAGCAAAGGGGATTGACTTTTAGCTGGGTAAGGTTGTGCTATAGCGGTTGATTGCAATAAATTTAATGTGGGGAATTCATTAATAATATCATCACTATTCAGTATTAATTTTGCACCTTGTTGAATTAACTTTAAACAACCACAAGCTTGGGGGTTATCAACAGACCCAGGTAAAGCAAAAACTTCTCTATTTTGCTCTGCTGCATAACGTGCTGTAATTAATGAACCGCTTCTTAGCGATGCCTCAATGACCAAAGTCCCAAGACTTAAACCAGAGATAATACGATTACGTCTGGGAAAGTTACTTGGGTAGGCTGGCGTATCTGGCCAAAACTCTGAGATTAATAATCCTTTTTCACGAATCGCTGTAGCCAGTGAAGTATGGCGTTTAGGATAGATATTATTTAAACCAGTCCCTAATACCGCAATCGTCGATCCAATTTCTGTTAAAGCACCTTGATGAGCCATGCCATCAACACCTATAGCTAACCCACTGGTAATGGTTAAACCTACTTTAGAGAGTTGCTGTGCTAGGTCATGAGCTTTTTCTTTGCCGTAGGGGGTACAACTTCGACTCCCAATAATCGCTATTTGTGGGGAGTTTAATAAGGCTAAGTTACCTTGGGTGAATAATAATAACGGGGGGCTGCTTATCTGTTTCAATAATGGAGGGTAACGTTGATCGCCATAGCTGATAATATTCCGATCATCTGCATTTTCTTGCCAATCTAAACAAGATTGAATATGTGCTTTATTAGGCTGTAAAAAAGCAGTGATTTGTTCGGGTTTGAGGTGAAGGGCCGTTAACTGTTGCTTATTAAGTTGAAAGAGTTGTTCAATTGAATAATGAGAGAGGAGTGTGAAAATTTTACGCTTTTGAAGTGCTGGAACAGCATCAAGTGCTATCCAGCAATAAAGAGAATCTACAATCGCATCATGTTCAAATAGATTTTTTTGAATAACAACCTCTCTTAATTAAAGAGCAAGTAGTTTAAAATGCTAACCCTTCAATTTTGTATGTTGAACCAATAACATCATTACCGCGCATGAGTATCGCGATACTTAAATTTTCATAAACTTTAAATACCATTAACTCACCAACACGCTCTGCTGGAAGTCTTAAATCCGCGTCGCCTAATTGGTCAAATGCATTACTATCTTCTTTATAAAGAATTTCTTCATCGTTTACTAATAATGCCTGTCCTGAACGTAAGATAGAAAACATTGAGCCGATTTGAATATCGTCTTGTTTACCTTTATCAATAACCACAATATCCCATTTACCAATCGCCGCAGAGTTGTTTACTGCTGCTAATATATTGCCTTTAGTGCTTTTTGGCACTGGTTTAGGAATAAAGTAAGCTGGTATTGTTTCATACTCTGGAATCGCTAAGATTAAATCACCTTGGCGAGCTTCTCGAGAGCTCTTAATTAAATCATGTGGCGTTACTTTATCTGTCGAATCTACATTTGGACTCTGTGATACTTGTGATTGTCCGATAAAGATTAATTCAGTTCCTAAGTTTTTGCCAGCTGGCCCTTTATAATCTTTACCTAAACGATAAATACCATACAGTTTATTTTGATCATATTGGCCTTCCGCATAGAAAATATCACCTTCAAAGAAACGAGGGGAACCTACTGAGTCACCTAATAAACGAGGCGTTCCTTCTAATAAAACAGGATCAATAATGTGATCTTTCGATAGGAAGGCAGAAAGCATTTCTAATGGGATGATAGGAATCGCTTGGGTTTTTTCTTGTAAACGAGGAATTGGCGATAATTTTTTTAATCGTTTGCGAGTTAATCTAGGTTCTCCATCCACCCATATAAGATTTAAAATATCACCAGGGTAAATTAAGTCAGGGTTTTCTATTTGACTATTATTTTCCCATAAATGTGGCCATAACCACGGACTATTTAAAAATACAGATGAAATTCCCCAGAGAGTGTCGCCTTTTTTAACGGTATAAGTATCGGGGTGATTTGCTTTTAGTTTAATTGTGTCCGCAAGTACCGCCATTGAAAGAGCTACACCAATAATAAACGATACAATAAGTTTTAATTTCATAACAATCCTTGCTCTGTGATTAATAAAACTGTTTTTTGTAAAAGGAAATGACTAGAATTAACTTTTTAACATTAATAATGAGCACAATAATACCATGCCTTTACTTGAAGTATTACATTTTCCAGACGAACGCCTAAGAACTATTGCAAAACCCGTTGAGGAAATTACACCAGAAATCAAACAATTTGCTTCAGATATGATTGAAACAATGTATGACGAAGATGGTGTAGGACTCGCAGCAACACAAGTCAACTTTCATCAACGTCTTGTTGTGATCGATGTTTCTGCCGAGCGTGACCAGCCTCTTGTACTAATAAATCCAACTATTTTAGAGAGTGACGGTGTAGAGATCTCTGAAGAAGGTTGTTTATCTGTCCCTGAAACTAATGCTGAAGTTGAGCGCGCTGAGTTTGTTACTTTACAGTATCAAGATTTAGACGGTGAAACACACGTTGTTAAAGCAGATGGTTTATTTGCTGTGTGTATTCAGCATGAGTTGGATCATTTAAAAGGCAAGTTATTCATTGATTACTTATCGCCATTTAAGCAAAAGCGCATTAAAGCCAAGCTTGAAAAGCTTCAGCGCCAAAAAGAAAAATTCTCATAATTTATAATCACATTAGTTTAAGGTTGTTTCGTGGAAAAACTAAAAATAATTTTTGCAGGTACGCCTGATTTTGCTGCTAATCACTTACAAGCATTAATCGCCGCAGAATTTGATGTCGTGGCCGTTTATAGTCAGCCAGATCGTCCAGCAGGGCGAGGTAAAAAGTTGACAGCAAGTGCAGTAAAAGAAGTCGCATTAGCAAATGATATTGCAGTTTATCAACCAGAAAACTTTAAACAAAGTGACAGTGTTGAACAACTTGCATCATTAAATGCTGATTTAATGATCGTGGTGGCTTATGGGTTAATTTTACCTACTAGCGTATTAACCACTCCTCGTTTAGGTTGTTTAAACGTGCATGGTTCATTATTACCAAGATGGCGAGGTGCTGCACCTTTTCAACGTGCTATCTGGGCGGGTGATAAAGAGACTGGCGTGACCATTATGCAAATGGATGAAGGGCTGGATACGGGGGATATGCTTAAAAAAGTGAGCTGTCCGATTGATACAGATGAAACCAGTGCGTCACTTTATGCAAAAGTAGCGAAGCAAGCTCCTGCTGTTTTAATTGAAACCATTAATCAATTACAAGCAGGTGAATTGATTGCTGAGCAGCAAGATGAAAACGAAGCAACTTATGCTAAAAAGTTGAGTAAAGCTGAAGCGTTAATTAATTGGCAAGATAATGCTGAGTTTATTGACCGTTGTGTTCGTGCATTTAATCCATGGCCAATCAGCTATTTTGAATGGGCAGGACAAGTCATCAAAGTTCACCAAGCTAAAATCGTAGCATCAACAACCACGGAGCCAGCAGGCACCATTGTAAATGTTGATAAAAATGGAATCCAAGTTGCCACTGGTCAGGGTGTGCTTAACCTTGAAGTCATTCAATTAGCAGGTAAAAAAGCAATGCCTGTACAAGATGTTTTAAATTCTCGCCGTGAACTGTTTACAGTTTCTAGCAATTTACTCGAACAAGGTTAATTAAAAATGAATGTACGTGCGATTGCTGCGAAAGTGCTAAATCAAGTAGTAGAAAAGGGGCAATCGTTATCACAAGCATTGCCTGCTATTCAACAAGATCTCACCCCTAAAGACAAAGCCTTAGTACAAATGCTGTGTTACGGAGTATTACGTACTCTACCTCGCTTAGATTTTTTCTGTCGTTCATTGATGAAAAAACCATTAACTGGTAAACAGCGTGATTTACATTTTCTTATTTTAGTGGGCATTTATCAATTACTGTATACACGTATTCCAAGCCATGCTGCTGTCGGAGAAACGGTTAATGGTGCAAAAGCCCTGAAAAAGCCAGCCTTAAAAGGCATGATTAATGGTGTGTTACGTAGTTTTTTGCGCGAACAGGAAAGCTTAATTGAGCAAGCAGATCAGCAACCGGCTTTATTATATTGTCATCCAAGTTGGTTAGTTAAGCGTCTTCAAGCCGCTTACGGTGAAGAGAAAGCTGCACAAATAATGACGGATAATAATCAACAAGCCCCAATGTGGTTACGTGTAAATTCACGCTTTCATGATCGTGAACAATATCTTGCTTTGTTAACAGAGCAAGATAAAAAAGCAGATGTTGCAGAGTTTAATGACAATGCTTTATGTTTAGAAAATGCTTGTGATGTTTATCAGTTACCAGGATTCTCTGAAGGTTGGGTGTCAGTACAAGATGGCGCGGCACAATTAGCTGCTCATTATTTAGATGCACAACCTAATGATTTGGTGTTAGATGCTTGTTCTGCGCCTGGCGGTAAAACAGTTCATACATTAGAACTACAACCAAAGCTTAAACAAATGGTTGCCGTTGATTTTGATGAAAAGCGTTTATTACGTGTTAAAGAAAACTTAGAAAGATTAAATTTAGAAGCAACCGTTATCCACGGTGATGCCTCTAAACCAGATGAGTGGTGGACTGGTGATCAATTTGACCGAATCTTATGTGATGCTCCATGTAGTGCCACAGGTGTTATTCGTCGTCATCCTGATATTCGTTGGTTAAGACGCGATAGTGATATTAGTGAATTAGTGTCGTTGCAAAAGAATATTTTGAGTGCATTATGGAAAAAATTGAAGCCGGGTGGTGTGTTGTTATATGCGACGTGTTCTATTTTGCCCGATGAAAATGATCTACAAATCAAAGGCTTTTTAGAAAGTACAAGTGATGCATCATTAATTCCACTATCTGCACAATATAATGAATCAACTAAAGGTCGCCAAATTTTGCCTAATGAGCAAAAAATGGATGGATTTTATTACGCGAAACTACAAAAAGCGTTATAAAAGAAAAAAATCAATCGATAAGCAGTGAGATGAAATGAAAATTATTATTTTAGGTGCAGGACAAGTTGGTGCTTCTTTAGCTGAAAACTTGGTTGGCGAAAATAACGATATCACCGTAGTTGATGAAAATCATGAAGCCTTACAAGAGCTACAAGATCGGTTTGATTTGCGCGTAGTGCAAGGTAGTGCTTCTAGCCCACATACATTGGGTGATGCAGGCGCTATTGATGCCGACATGTTAATTGCTGTGACCAACAGTGATGAAATTAATATGGTTGCCTGCCAAATTGCTTTTACGTTATTTAATGTACCTAAAAAAATAGCACGTATTCGATCTCAAAGTGTCGTGATGCATGAGAAAGAACTCTTTAATAAAGACGCTTTCCCGATTGACCATATCATCGCCCCTGAAAAGTTAGTAAGTGATTACATTGCTCAACTGATAGAGTACCCAGGAGCTCTTCAAGTTGCTAACTTTGCCAATGGTAAGGTTGGCCTAGTGGCGATTCGTGCTTATTATGGTGGTTCTTTAGTTGGTAATGCTATTTCTGCTTTAAAAGAACATATGCCTAATATTGAAGCGCGTGTAGCGGCTATTTTTAGACGTGGTAAAGCTATCCGCCCTCAAGGCACAACCATTATTGAAGCCGATGATGAAGTGTTTTTTATTACAGCAAGCCCAAATATTCGTGCGATTATGGGGGAGATGCAAAAACTTGAACACCCTTATAAACGTATCATGATTGTGGGTGGCGGTTATATCGGTGAAAGCTTAGCGAAACGCTTAGAAAAAGAAAACTCAGTGAAACTGATTGAGAAAAATTACAGCCGCGCAGAGTATTTGTCTGAAACGTTATCGAATACAATCGTTTTTTGTGGTGACTCATCAGATCAAGATTTACTACTAGAAGAGCATATCGATCAAACAGATTTATTTATTACCGTCACCAATGATGATGAAGCGAATATTATGTCTGCGATGCTGGCAAAGCGTCTAGGTGCACGTAAAGCCATGGTATTGATCCAACGTACCGCTTATGTAGACCTGATCCAAGGCAATATCCTTGATATTGCAATATCTCCGCAACAAGCGACATTATCAGCCTTATTAACACACGTTCGTAAAGCTGACTTAAAACACGTTTACTCATTACGAGAAGGTTTGGCAGAAGCGATTGAAATTGTGGCGCGAGGCGACAACATGACCTCTAAAGTGGTGGGTAAAGAGATTTCTCAGTTAAAACTACCAAAAGGAACTAGTGTTGGTGCGATTGTGCGTGATGAGCAGGTACTGATTGCACATGATGACACTGTAATAGAAACTGATGATCACGTGATCTTGTTCTTAGTGAACAAAAAATATATCAGTGATATTGAAAAACTATTCCAACCAAGCCCATTCTTCTTGTAAGAGATAGCAGATGAACTACCGTCCGCTATTTTTTATCACGGGGTTGGTACTGTCAAAAATGGCAGTCTTTATGTATTTTCCCATGATATTGGCCTTTTACTATCACTCTTTTGGAGGGATGGAATTTTTAGCGTCAATTATCATTACACACTTAGCATCGATTATTTTCTTATACCTTGGTGGTGAAACTAACCGCTCCCATTTGGGAGTAAAAGAAATGTTTATGTTGACCACAGGTGTGTGGATATTAGCCAGCTTATTTGCAGCATTACCTTTTGTTTTTATTGAGCATATTAGCTATAGCGATGCTTTTTTTGAAACCATGTCTGGGATCACTACGACAGGTAGTACGGTTTTGCATGGTTTAGATACCATGCATCCAAGCATTTTACTATGGCGATCTATTCTACAATGGTTAGGTGGTGTGGGTTTCATTGTAATGGGCGTAGCGATATTGCCGTTTTTAAATGTCGGCGGTATGCGTTTGTTCCAAACAGAATCATCTGATTGGTCTGATAAATCAGCCTCTAAAACACGCCGTGTCGCGTTAGATATTTTACTGGTGTATGTTTCTTTAACGGTTTGTTGTTTCATTGGTTATCGCTTCGCAGGCATGGAAAACTTTGATGCTGTAAATCATGCCATGACCACTATCTCTACTGGCGGATATTCAACCTCTGATAACTCCATGGGACATTTTTCAAAACTAGCTCATTGGAATGCAGTTATCTTCATGTTCTTGGGTGGTTTGCCGTTTTTATTACTCATCCGTAGCATGCAACAAAAGTCATTTGGGCCATTATGGCGAGATGCTCAGATCCAAGGCTTTGCAAAATTAGTGATTTGTTGTTCGTTAAGTTTAACCCTTTACTTGGTATTTACTGACCAATTCTCATGGTCTGATGCGATCCGTTTAAGTGTGTTTAATGTGGTATCTGTTATTACCACTACTGGTTTTGGATTAGATGACTTCATTACTTGGGGCGATTTCAGTGTACTTATCTTTTCTGGTTTATTATTCACTGGTGCTTGTTCTGGCTCTACGGCTGGTGGTATTAAAATATTCCGTTTTCAAATAGCATTTAGCTTATTAAAACGTCAATTGATGTTATTAATGCACCCTCATGCACTTTTTCCACAAAAATATAATAATCGCAAAGTCAGTGATGAAATCCTGCGTTCATTAGTTGCTTTTGTTATTGCTTATATGACCACTATTGCGGTTTCTACCTTACTACTGACGTTATTTGGAGCTCATTCTATGGTGGCATTGAGCGCTTCCATTACCGCTGTTTCTAATGTTGGTCCTGGTCTAGTTGAGTCAATTGGTCCATCAGGTAACTTTGCTGCACTTCCTGCACCTTCTAAATGGGTTTTATCGATTGGTATGCTAATGGGGCGTTTAGAGATTTTAACCGTTGCAGTGATGCTAACTCGTCATTTTTGGCGTCGTTAAATCTAGCTCGTACTATTAACTAATCACCAGCGCTTTCATTTAATTAAATATGATTTTCAAGGTAAATGATGATTAATCAAAAACACTTAAATACCTTTATAAAATTAGTTGAAACTCAGCATTTTACTCAAACTGCCGAGTTGCTTTTTATGACCCAGCCCGGTGTGACTCAGCATATTAAAAAACTTGAAAAACATTTCAATACTTTGCTATTAGCCCGTTATGGAAAACAATTTGAGTTGACATTAGCTGGTGAGGAACTTTACCAAACAGCATTAGCTATGCGTGGGCTAGAAGAACAGCTAAATGAACAAATTAACCATGATGAAATGACAAAAGGTGTTTGTTCTATTGCTTGTTCAGGCGCTTTAGCTCATTTTTTATACCCTCATTTTGTAGATCGACAAACAGAATACTCAGAATTAAATGTGTTTGTTGAAGCAGCACCCAATAAAAATATTATTGAGGACTTGTTAAATAATGAGGTTGATCTAGGGATTGTGACGATAGAGACTGTGCATGAGCAACTTAAGCAAACACTAATCGGTGTTGAAGAGTTACAACTTGTACTACCAGCAATGGTTGATGTGGGTGAGGAGTTTACATTTACTGATTTAAATAATATTGGCTTTATTAATCATCCTGATGGATTACATTTTGCAGAAAAAGTGTTGTCAGAAAATTTTAAAGCTGATTATAAAGGCCCTAATAGTTTGAATATTAAAGGTTATGTAAATCAGTTACAGCAAATATTGTTACCGGTTGCTAAAGGAGTCGGTTTTACTATTTTACCAAGAAGAGCGATAGAGCAGTTTCAACAACCATCATTACTACAAGTCTTAGCTTTAGAAAGCCTTATTCAAGACCCTCTGTACCTAACGCAAAAACGTTATCGTCAACTACCACGCCGTTATGATTGGTTTGAACATAAAATAAAGCAATTACTAAGTTAAGCCAGAGCCGGACAAAGTAACAGCGAGCCTTCAACTGATTTCATTCCTTAATTTAACGTGACTTAACTGTCATTAGGTATCGCTCGCAGTAGTTAACTTAAATCATCGAGTTTATCGTTATGTTCCGTAAGCTGATCTGCGATAGGGCGCTTAATAGGCACGCCTAAGCCTTTTAATTGCTCAGCTTGTTGTATGACATTACCTCGCCCAGAACTAAGCTGTTTGAATGCACTATGGTAGGTTTTTTGTGCTTTATCTATTTGCACCCCAACTTCTAAGAAGTTATCACTGAATAAACGTAATTTATCGTATAACTTACTGGCTTGTTGCGCGATCAGTTGACCATTGTTTTCTTGACGTTGAAAGCGCCATAGATTTTCAATGGTGCGCAGTGCAATCATTAAGTTGCTTGGGCTCGCTAATAAAATATTATTGTCTAAAGCTAATTGAACTAAGCTTGGGTCGTGCTCTAAAGCGACAATAAAAGCAGGCTCTACAGCAACAAATAACAGTACATAATCTAAAGTGTTGGCACCAATTAAGTCTTGATAATCCTTTTTACCTAATCCTCTAATATGTTGTCTTATGGACAAGCAGTGCGCATCGATTGCTTGTTTCTGCTCGCCGACATCTTGACTATTGAAGTAGCGTTCATAAGCGACTAAAGAAACCTTAGAGTCGATAATAATATTGCGTTGTTGTGGTAAGTTAACAATTACATCGGGTAAAAATCGTTGTCCTTTACTGTCTTTTAAATTGACTTGTGTTGCGTACTCATGACCTTCACGTAACCCTGAAGTTTCTAAAATTCGCTGTAAAACGACTTCGCCCCAATTACCTTGCTGTTTATTATCGCCTTTTAAGGCGTTTGTTAGGTTTTGAGTTTCTTGATGCATTAAATTGTTCAAATTAGCGAGCTGATCAATTTCACGTTTTAAATTAAAACGCTCTTTGCTCTCGTTGACGTAACAATCAGTGACTTGTTTTTTAAACCCTTCTAACTGTGTACTTAATGGATCTAACAACTGCTTAATAGATTGCTCATTCAATTGCTTAAACTGAGTAGATTTATCGTGAAAGATACGCTGTGATAATACTTCAAATTGTTGGCTTAATTTGGCTTCTGTTGCTTGCTGATCACGTAAACGCTGTTCGCCTGCTTGTAAACGAATGTCTGACTCTCTAACGCGTGTCGTTAACTTGCCAACTTGTGCTTGTAAGCTTTCATTATGTAGTGATAAGTCGTCTATTTTATTTTTTTGAGAGTCATTTTGTAGAGTTTGATGTTGTAGATTTTGTTCTGTGAGCTTTAAAGCGAGGTGTTGTTCAGCTAAGGTTTTTTTAGCGCGAGATAAGTTGCTGAAGGTAAACAATAAAACCATCAAAAGTAGAGTGGTTAAAATACTGATCAATAATATGCCATTGTTTGCTAATAAATCCGCAGACATTTTAATATTCCATTTTCTTTAAGGCACTAATCACATGAGGGTTAAGTCTGTTCCAGCAAAGCAGAAAAGCTAAATAAATAGCAAAAACAATCCACTTGTGTAAATTTTTACCCAGATCTAAATCCGCAAAAACAAAAGGTCCATAATAGGTATCTATTATTTTCACATAAATAGCCATAATCACAGGCAAGATCAAAACCGTTAATAATTTCCAAACCAAAGACAAAGCTTGAGTAAGAGGGGTATTTAACATGCACTTTCCAATCGATAATAGATGAACTGTAACTTTAAACAGTAATCCGATATAAGTGAATAGATAACTTTAAAAAGAGCTGGTTAGAGCAACAATCAATAACAGTATCAATATTAAACAATCAATGCATTATTATGCTGTTTTCTTTTTTAATATTGCCTATTTAGAGATAAAAATCGTATTTGTGCATGTTTGTGCATATTTGTGCGTGATATTCATGAGAAAATGGATTAAAGTGCGTACCTAATTAATTTAAAACTAATATCAGGGGAAGTTTATGTGCGGTATCGTTGGTGCAGTTGCGCAAAGAGAAGTATCTGAAATTTTAATCGAAGGCCTAAAAAAATTAGAATATCGTGGTTATGACTCAGCCGGTGTAGCCATTGTTGATAGCGAAGGTAAATTAACTCGAGTTCGTCGTTTAGGTAAAGTGAAAGAATTAGCCGATGCCGTTGAAGGTATGCAAGCAATGGGCGGTACAGGTATTGCGCATACTCGTTGGGCGACACATGGTGAGCCCTCTGAAATTAATGCTCATCCACACGTTTCAGCTGATATTTCTATCGTACATAACGGCATTATTGAAAATCATGAGCCACTACGTGAGTTATTACAACAACGTGGTTATGTTTTTAAGTCTCAAACTGATACTGAAGTGATCGCACATTTAGTTGAATGGGAATTAAGAACATCTACATCATTACGTGAAGCTGTTCAAAAGGCAGTACCTCAATTAGAAGGTGCTTACGGTATGGTGGCGTTAGATAGTCGAGACCCATCTCGTTTAGTAGTCGCACGTTCAGGCAGCCCGATTGTTATCGGTCACGGTATCGGTGAAAACTTCCTAGCATCAGATCAACTTGCACTATTAAATGTAACACGTCGTTTTACTTACCTTGAAGAAGGCGACGTAGCGGAAATTACACGCCGAGAAGTAAATATTTTTGATTTAAGTGGAAATGCCATTGAACGTGACGTGATTGAATCGACGGTTGAACATGATGCAGGCAGTAAAGGTAAATACCGTCACTTTATGCAGAAAGAAATTTTTGAACAACCAACTGCATTACTAAGTGCGTTAGAAGGCCGTATCAATGAAGATAGTATCGTTGTTGAAAGCATTGGTGCAGGCGCAAAAGAGATTTTATCTAAAGTACAGCATGTTCAAATCATCGCTTGTGGTACTTCATACAACTCAGGTATGGCCGCTCGCTACTGGTTTGAGTCACTTGCTGGCGTAAGTTGTGATGTTGAAATTGCCTCTGAATTCCGTTACCGCGACTTTGTTGTTCGTCCAAACAGCTTATTACTCACACTTTCTCAGTCAGGCGAAACTGCAGATACACTAGCTGCGTTACGTTTAGCGAAAGAGAAAGGTTACATGTCAGCAATGTCAATTTGTAACGTTTCTGGTTCTTCATTAGTACGTGAATCAGACCTTGCGTTTATGACACGAGCAGGGACTGAAATCGGCGTAGCATCAACAAAAGCATTCACAACACAGCTTGCTGCAATGTTGATTCTGGTAACCGCTATTGGTAAAGAGCAAGGGACGATTAATAAGCAAAAAGAAACAGAAATTGTCCATGCTTTACATTCATTACCAGCACAAATTGAAAAAGCATTAGCGTTTGATAAAGAGATTGCAGCGTTAGCACCAGACTTTGCTGATAAACATCACACATTATTCTTAGGTCGTGGTGAGTACTACCCAATTGCAATGGAAGCGGCATTAAAATTAAAAGAAATTTCTTACATTCATGCTGAAGCTTACGCAGCAGGTGAATTAAAACATGGACCATTAGCGTTAGTTGATGCAGATATGCCAGTTGTTGTAGTTGCACCTAATAATGATTTATTAGAAAAATTAAAATCTAACGTTGAAGAAGTACGAGCTCGTGGTGGTTTGTTATATGTATTTGCCGATGAAAACTCAGGTTTTGAAGCGTGTGATGGCATGAAGATTATTTCATTACCTCACGTAGACCCAATCATCGCACCGATTTTCCATACCGTACCGATGCAATTACTGTCTTATCATATTGCTTTAATCAAAGGCACTGATGTAGACCAACCACGTAACCTAGCGAAAGCGGTAACTGTTGAATAAACAATGGTTTTTATTTTTAGTTAATATAAAATGATTTTATATTTTATATTTTATATTTTATATTTTATATTTTATATTTTATATTTTA
>NZ_JBAKBA010000043.1:0-34563 GCF_038155225.1 Psychromonas arctica
AATGTGCACTAGGGATTGGATGAATCTGATCAACTAATTAGGCGGAATGGTATTATTTTAACAATTACATAGATCAATTAATTAATTGGAGAATGCTAACTACCCTGTTTGAAGGCACCATAATTAAAACAGAATGCATATATTGAAGGCTCTTAGTTCTAGAACTACTAAGCTTTTTAATTAATTGATTGTCTAATCTTCATTAAAAACGAAACTTGCTGTATTAGGGTTAAAAGTATAATGAGTATTAATATGAGAGAATTTTAAAAGAGAGAGTTAATGGACAGATGTTAACTTGTTTGTTTTGATGTTTTAATTAAATTGATGTTGTAATTGAATTAAAGGTTTATTTATTTCAATTTTGTTTCAGACATAAAAAAAGGCAAGTCATTAACCTACCTTTTTTTCAATCAGAATGAGCAATAAATGCTCATCGAAGCAATATTAAAGAGCTACGATGTTTTCTGCTTGAGGACCTTTTTGACCTTGAGTTACAGTAAACTGTACTTTTTGGCCTTCAGCAAGAGTTTTAAAACCAGTGCTTGCGATAGCAGAGAAATGTGCGAAAACGTCAGGACCGTTTTCTTGCTCGATGAAACCAAAACCTTTAGATTCGTTGAACCATTTAACTGTACCAGTAGTAGTTGACATGTGTATATCCTAATAAATTTGAGTAATTAACCTTAAAAATTAAGGCAGTTGGCTAGAAGTGTTGCTATTACTTATGATGTATAGGATTCGGTACATTAATACGGAACAAAGTACATAAATATAAAACGAACTTTCAAGCTAAAAATTATTATATATAGGTTTAAAAAGGTGTCAATAGCTATTTAACCTAAATATAAAAAAAATGTTAAATATATTAGTAAGTTTAAAATAAATCATTATTTATCAGCAAGTTAAATTATACATTTAATTTAATGATTAATTAATAAGTTGTTTTTTGCTATATTTAGACTTTAAAATGATGAGGTAAATATGAAAATTTGGATCGATGCTGACGCTTGCCCTGTAGCTGTAAGAGAGATGGTATTAAGAGCAAGTACTAGAACACAAACCGCACTTATTTTTGTGGCGAACTCCCCTCTTCCGGTTAAAAGAACACCACTAGTTAAAACAATTCAGGTATCTCAAGGTTTTGATGTTGCAGATAATTATATTAGCCAACATGTTGAATTAACTGATCTTGTTATTACCCAGGATATCCCACTTGCAGCAGAACTTGTTGAAAAAGGAGTGATTGCACTTAACCCTCGAGGCGAGTTATACACCGCTGATAATGTAAGACAACGTTTAGCAATGCGTAATCTAGCAGAAGAGTTACGAAGTGTAGGACAAATAAGTGGCGGTCCAAACAAATTTTCCGATAAAGATAAGCAAAACTTCGCTAACTCTTTGGATAAATGGCTTCAGAAAGCAAAAAGATAGGCTTTGAGCCTACCTTTGGTTATTAGCGGGTAAATAGCTATATAATTCGCGTTTCTGCTTGTAGCTTCTGTAAGCGCGCTTCTTCAGCTTCTTTTTTCTTACGGTTATCACAAGGATCTGGACAATCACATTCTTTGTCTATCCCTACTGAAGCGAGTCCACCACAGCTGCCGCCGATGGTTTTTTGGTTAACGATATAACCAATAGCCATTGCAACAATAACTAATAAAAAAACAACAAACGTAGCTACAAAATAGATCATCACTTTTCCTCTGCAAAAAATTCTTCAAACTCAGGAGTGAAAGACTCAATGAATCCATCATCTTTTTTGGTCAATAAAAAGACCGGTTGATTAAGCTTAGTTGCAAATTCTAACCCATTTTCAGGCCCTAATACAGTAATTGCAGTCGCTAATGCATCTGCGACCATACTGCTTTTATCAATAACCGTAACAGACACTAGTTTGTGATTGATTGGACGACCTGTTTTAGGATCAATCGTATGTGAATAACGAATACCATCTGACTCAAAGTAATTACGGTAATCACCCGAGGTTGCAATTGCATTATCGCCAATATGTAATAAGCGTTGTACGTTTTGACCGAACTCAGGACGCTCTACAGCTAATGTCCAAGGAGTATCATTCGGTTTAGTACCATTGGCTCTTAACTCTCCACCAATATCGACTAGATAATTTTTAATGCCCAGCTTTGTTAAAAACTCAGCAATGACATCAACACCGTAACCTTTTGCGATAGAAGACAAATCAACATACAATTCAGGTTTACTTTTAATTAAACGATTACCTTCAATCGATAGATATTGACTACCAATTTTTTGTTTAGTATTTTCAATTAGTTTAGCATCAGGTACTTTATTAGGCTTTTTATCTGGGCCAAATCCCCACAGATTAACTAATGGACCAACCGTAATATCGAAAGCTCCATTGCTCTGTTGGTAAACCTCAAGCGCTTTTTTAACTACTTTAATCGTCGCATCAGACACTGCTAAAGAGTCTTTACTTTTATTGAATAAAGATAATTCAGAATTTGGGCGATAAGTAGACATTTGGTCGTTCACTAATTCTAATTCTAGATCAATTAAAACTTGCAATGACTCAGTTGATAAATCTTTGTTTTTAGACTGTTCACTAGACAACATATAAGTGACTTGATAATAAGTCCCCATAGTTTGCCCCTGAATTTGAAGCAACTTCGGTTCAGGTTTAGCACACGATGAAATAAAAAAGGCTAGCCCTATTAAGGCTAGCCATTTAATTGATGATTTAATCATCAGGGTTAACCGCCGAAGTCATCAAGTAAGATATTTTCGTCTTCTACGCCTAAATCTTTAAGCATAGCAATAACCGCTGCATTCATCACTGGAGGACCACACATGTAGAACTCACAGTCTTCTGGTGCTTCGTGATCTTTAAGGTAGTTTTCAAATAATACGTTATGAATAAACCCAGTGTAACCATCCCAATCATCTTCAGGTTGAGGATCACTTAACGCGACATGCCATTCAAAATTTTCATTTTCAGCAGCAATTGCATCAAAATCTTCAACGTAGAACATCTCACGCTTAGATCGTGCACCGTACCAGAAACTCGCTTTACGCGTTGTTTTCAAACGACGGAATTGATCAAAGATATGTGAGCGCATTGGCGCCATGCCAGCACCACCGCCAACAAAGACCATTTCATTTTCAGTTTCTTTAGCAAAGAACTCACCAAATGGACCAGAAATAGTGACTTTATCACCCGCTTTTAAACTAAAGATAAATGATGACATTTTACCACAAGGCAATGATAGGTCACGTGGAGGCGGCGTAGCGATACGCACGTTCAACATAATGATACCTTCTTCACCAGGGTAGTTAGCCATTGAGTATGCACGAATAGTTTCTTCATCAACTTTAGATTCTAAATCAAAGAATTTAAAGTGTTCCCAATCGCCACGGTACTGTGCTTCAATATCAAAATCTTTATACTTGATATGGTGAGCAGGTGCTTCTATTTGAATGTAACCACCGGCTTTAAACGGTACAGATTCACCATCTGGGATTTGTAACTTAAGCTCTTTAATAAAAGTAGCTTCGTTACCATTAGAGATAACTTCACATTCCCATTTTTTAACACCAAAGATCTCTTCTGGTAATTCAATCACCATGTCTTCTTTAACATTAACCTGACATGATAAACGTTCGCCTTCTTTTGCTTCACGTTTAGTAATGTGGTCAAGCTCAGTAGGTAGAATATCACCACCACCTGATTTGATTTTCACACGACACTGGCCACAAGTACCACCACCGCCACATGCAGAAGAAACAAATACACCAGCATTCGCTAATGCACCTAATAACTTACCACCCGCTTGGGTATTGATGCTTTTGTCTGCATCATCATTAATAGAAATTGTAATATCACCCGTGCTTACAAGTTTTGCTTTTGCCGATAAAATAATAACGACTAACGCTAAAACGATAATTGTAAACATGGCAACGCCGAGAAAGATTTCCATCGACTTTTTCCTTGTTTTGAGAGGGAATAAATTCCCCCGAATTCATCTAAGCTAAAACAGCAACGATTACAGTTGGATACCAGAAAATGACATAAAACCTAATGCCATTAGACCCGCTGTGATAAATGTAATACCTAAACCACGTAAACCATCAGGCACGTCAGAGTATTTCATTTTTTCGCGGATACCTGCTAATGCAACAATCGCTAGCGTCCAACCAATACCACTACCTACACCATAAACCGCTGACTCAAGTAAGTTATACTCACGTTGAACCATAAACGATACACCACCAAAGATGGCACAGTTAACAGTAATAAGTGGTAGGAATATACCTAGTGCTTGATACAAGGCAGGGAAATATTTATCTAATATCATTTCCAAAATTTGTACCAACGCAGCAATAACACCGATAAAGGTGATAAAGCCTAAGAAGCTTAAATCAGCGTCAGGAAAACCTGCCCAATCAAGCGCACCAGGTGCTAATAGGTTAAAGTAGATAATTTGGTTAGCAGGTACTGAAATACCTAATACCACGATTACCGCTACACCTAGACCCATTGATGTTTTAACTTTCTTAGAAACAGCAAGGAAAGTACACATGCCTAAGAAGAAAGCCAGTGCCATATTTTCAATGAAAATAGAACGCACAAATAAACTAAGATAATGTTCCATTCAAATTACTCCTTAGGCTCGACTTGTTCTGGTCTAATTGTTCGAATTGCCCAGATAACGCCACCAATAATAAAGAAGGCACTAGGAGGAAGTAATAATAAACCATTACTTTGATACCAACCGCCATTTGAGATCAACGGTAAGATTTCAATGCCAAATAGAGCACCTGAACCAAACAATTCACGAACAGCACCCACTAAAACAAGTATCAGGCCGTAACCTAAACCATTACCTATACCATCCATAAAGCTTGGAAAAGGTTTGTTTTTCATTGCAAATGCTTCAGCACGTCCCATTACGATACAGTTTGTAATGATCAGACCAACATAAACAGATAACTGTTTAGAGATACCAAAAGCAAATGCTTTTAGTGCTTGGTCTACTACGATTACTAACGAAGCAATAATAGCCATTTGTACGATGATACGTACGCTGTTAGGAATATAGTTACGTATTAACGAAATAAATAAGTTAGAGAAAGCAGTAACAAACAATACCGCTAACGTCATTACCACTGCATTTTGTAGTGTTGCTGTTACTGCTAATGCAGAACAGACACCTAAAATTTGCAGCGCAATTGGGTTATTGCTAACTACCGGAGAAGTTAATACTTCTTTTAATTCACTTGATTTAGCCATTGTTTAGCGCTCCTTCACGAACTTTGCTAAGAAATGGACCAAACCCTTGCTCACCTAACCAGAAAGTGAAGGTATGTTCTACGCCGACACTTGTTAGTGTTGCGCCAGATAGACCATCGATTTCATGTTTAGAACCAGCAGTAGCTTGTCCTTTAACAATTTTAATAGCAGGGTTGCCGTCAGCATCAAATAACTCTTTACCAACAAACAGTCCACGCCAGCGAGGATTTTCAACTTCACCACCTAGTCCAGGTGTTTCACCTTGCTCATAGTAAGTAATCGCATCAATCGTATTACCATCTGGTTGCACAGCAACAAATGCATACATTGTTGACCATAAACCTGCACCATGAATCGGCAAGATGATACGTTGTAATTCACCGTTATCATCAGAGACTAAGTAAATCGTTGCCAAGTTAGCACGACGTCCAATTTTAGCAACATTTTGCTCAGGTGTTAATTTAACACTTTTTTCTGGATCTTTAGACGCTTTACGTTGGTCGTATTTAGCAACTTCACTTTCACTAAGATTGGTTACAAATTCACCCGTGTCTAAATCAACTAATTTAGTTTGAATGTTAGATGCAAAAACCTCTGCGGTTGTTTTATCAGTCGTTAAACCAGCAACCGCAAGAATGTTACTTTGCTTATCAATTTCTTTATTAGCAATTTGCATTGGACGCAAGCCAACGGCTGCTCCTGCAACGATGATTGAACAGACTAGACAAACCGCCAGTACAACAATCATTGTTTTGCCGAATGTTTCCTGTTGATTAGACATTACGCGCTAACCTCCGTTTAATATTGCCTTGTACCACAAAGTAATCGAATAACGGTGCAAATAAGTTAGCGAATAAAATAGCTAACATCATACCTTCAGGGAAAGCAGGATTCACAACACGAATCAATACCACCATCAAACCAATCAAACCACCGTAATACCATTTACCTTTATTGGTAAATGAAGCTGATACGGGATCAGTTGCCATGAAGATCATACCAAAGGCAAAACCACCCATTACTAAATGCCAATACCAAGGTAGTTGGAACATGTGGTTTGTATCACTACCAATCACATTAAATAGTAACGATGTTGCAACCATACCAATCATTACACCGGCAATAATTCGCCATGATGCGATTCCTGTAATAACAATAAAGGCACCACCAATCAAAATAGCGAGTGTAGAAACTTCACCAACACTACCTTGCATGTTACCAATGAAAGCATCGAACCAAGATAAGTTAGTTTGTACTGCTTCTAGGCCACCTTGAGACATAACACTTAACGATGTTGCGCCAGAAAAACCATCAACGGCAGTCCAAACAGCATCACCAGAAATATCAGTAGGATAAGCAAAGAATAAGAAAGCACGACCAGCTAATGCAGGATTTAAGAAGTTACGACCAGTACCACCAAAGATTTCTTTAGCAACAACAACACCAAACGTAATACCTAAAGCAACTTGCCATAGAGGAATAGTAGCCGGTACGATTAATGCGAACAGTACAGAAGAAACAAAGAAACCTTCGTTTACTTCATGTTTACGTACACTCGCAAACAATACTTCCCAGAAACCACCAACAACAAAAGTCACCGCATAGATAGGCAAGAAGTAAGCAGCACCAAATAACAAGTTATCTAAGATACCTGCACCTGAGCCTAGCGTTACACCGAACACATCTAGTAACGCGACTCGCCAATCTTCTAATGCAGAATAACCCGCAACAATTGCATCATTAGCTTGTACTCCAGTGTTATACATACCGTAAAACATAGCAGGGAACGTTGCTAACCAAACAAAAATCATCATGCGTTTAAGGTCAATACTATCGCGAACGTGAGTAATTCCTTTGGTCACATAACCAGGAGTGTAGAAAAATGTCGCTGCAGCTTCATACAGAGCGTACCATTTTTCATAACGGCCCCCTGATTCGAAATGCGGTTCCATTTTTTCAATTAAGTTCTTAAGACTCATTATTAGCCTTCCTTCTCAATTTTACTTAGACATTCGCGCAAGATTGAACCGTATTCATATTTACCTGGGCAAGCATAAGTACATAGTGCTAAATCTTCTTCATCCAACTCTAGGCAACCTAACGTCTGTGCACCATCTGTATCGCCTACGATCAAATCACGTAATAATACAGTTGGTAAAATATCTAATGGCATAACTCGTTCATATTGACCGATTGGCACCATCGCACGCTTACTACCGCCAGTAGTGGTAGTAAACGCAAATTTTTTCGCACGATTTAACGCAGATAAAAAGACACGAGAGACAGAATGTTTATTTAAACCAGGAGCTCCCCAGCCAAATAACTCTTTCTCGTAACCTTCAACTAGTGCTGACACTTGATTATGGTAGCGACCTAAAAATGCGTGTGGGCCTGAAGCCGTTACACCACATAATACTGATCCAGAAATCACACGAACTTGCCCTGCAATTAATTCACCAGCGGTTAGCTGTGTTATTGAAGCACCGATTTTAGTACGCACTAAACGCGGTTTTGACACAGCAGGTCCTGCGATAGAAATAACTTTATCGCTATACACTTCACCCGTTGTAAATAATTGACCAAATGCAATCACATCTTGATAATTAATCGACCAAACTTGTTTCGTTGCAGAAACAGGATCAACAAAGTGAATATGTGTACCGGCTAAACCAGCAGGATGGATACCTGCGAAGATTTTTTCTTCAACACTTGTCACATCTGAAGTAGGTAATGTCGCTTGTCCTTTACAGACATAAACTTTACCTTCAGTTAACTGTGATAGTACCGCTAACCCATCAGTAAAAGCTTGCTTATTTTCATTGATGATAACCGTTGCATCTGCCGCTAATGGATTTGTATCCATCGCTGTCACAAAAATAGAAGCGGGTATTGCATCAATTGCAGGTACTTTACTAAATGGACGCGTACGTAATGCAGTCCACGCACCTGACTCAAGCAAGTTTTCAACAACTTTGCTTCGCTCAAGGCTTGCTAATTGCTTGCTCTCATACTTAGCAAATTGCACACTATCATTGCCTTGTACTGAGATAACAACTGATTGCAGCACACGTTTAGCACCACGGTTTATTTCTTTAACTACACCAGTCGCTGGAGCGGTAAAATGCACACCTTCATTTTTCTTATCAGAAAATAGAACTTGGCCTTTTTTTACGCTATCGCCGACTTTAACAGCCATTGATGGACGCATTCCAACGTATTCTTCACCCAGTATAGCAACTTCAGAAATGGCGGGACCATTTTGAATGACTTGCTCTGGCGCTCCTGAGATGGGGAGATCCAGTCCTTTTTTTATAGTAATCATATTCTCTTGCACTATAGTTACGGGAGGAAAGTTAAATGCCTTTCGGCAATAAAACATTGCATGTAATAGATCGGTATTAACAATCGATTAACATGTACACTAAAAAATTCTGACAAATATTAACATTAGAGAGGGGTTAATTGCTATATCAAATGAAAAGCTAACCGAAGTAAGTTCAAATTTAATAAAAAATAAAACAAAGCTCACAAATGTAATTAACATTTTAATAACCCTACTTTACTGTGAATTTTCTCTCTTTAAAAATACTAGCCTTTACCACCACCTAAACATTTAGCTGAATCAGGTGAGATGTGATTTTTTTCAGCCCATTGTGTTGGTGTATAAGTATGCATAGCTAACGCGTGTACAGGGCCAGCTAGCTCTTCCGAAAGCAAATCATTAATCAAACGGTGACGCATAATTAATCGTAAGCCTTCAAACTCTTCACAAACAATCGTCACTTTAAAATGTGTTTCAGAATTTGCAGGGACAGAATGGTTGTGACTTTCATTTTCTACAGTTAAAAATTCAGCTTTAAAACGTTGCTTTAGTTTATCTTGGATAGTTTGTTGAACAATCATATTGCCTCAAATTAAGATAGGGGTTAATAATCAAAAAAGTGGTTAAACGCAGTTTGAAGTTGCCAGAAAATGATTGGCAACCAAACACTGAAAGAGAATACTTAATACAGTGTTGTTAATTTATATTTACAATAACAAAGCAATGAATTTTACGATACACTCTTTTTAAGATTGTTTCCGTGCGACAGCATGCAGCAAAACCATTAAATAATATCATTTCTATTAATAAAAAGGTTATTCGTGCCCAATTCATCCGAACTGAGTGTTGGCCTCACGGCAGCTTTTCCTTGTTCTTATTTAGAAAATAAAAAAGAACAGTTAATCATGTTAGTCGATCCTGACGAAAATGCACAAAAACATTACCCAGCATTAATGTCGATAGGGTTTAGACGCAGCGGCGATCAAGTGTATCGACCACATTGCCCTGACTGTAATAGTTGTGAATCATTGCGAATTAAAAGTGACCACTTTAGTTTATCTAAAAGTCAAAAACGTTTATTAAATAAAAATAAACATTTTACGACAGTAAAAAGTACAATAGCTAAAGCTAACTATTACTCGCTTTATGAGCGTTACATTAATCAAATACATAAAGATGGCGTCATGTACCCTGCTCGCTTAGAACAATTTGAATCGTTTATTGGCTGTAACTGGGGCGATATTATTTTCATCGAAGTGTATGATAATGAGAAATTAATATCTGTTAGTGTCACTGATCAGTTAAAAACAGAGACATCATCAGCGTGGAGTGCTTTTTATTGCTTTTATGACCCTGATTACCAAGCTCATTCATTAGGGAAATATGCCGTTTTACAGCAGCTTCATTTAGCTAAACAAGAAAAAATAGAATTTTTATATTTAGGTTATTACATTCATAATTGTCAAAAAATGAATTATAAAAACCAATTTAACCCACATCAACGCTTTATAAACCAGCAATGGGCGGCATTTGATTAGCTTTTTAGTTTGATTAATGAGCAACAATCCTTTACCACTTCCAATTATTCTGGCATTATGCGCCGATTGAAACTAGCACTACTTACCTATACAAAGGATCCATCGCCAATGGCAAAAGAAGACAGTATTGAAATGCAAGGCACTATCTTAGATACGTTGCCTAATACAATGTTCCGTGTGGAATTAGAAAACGGTCACGTTGTTACTGCACATATCTCAGGAAAAATGCGTAAAAACTATATCCGTATTCTAACTGGCGATAAAGTGACAGTTCAGCTTACACCTTACGACTTATCAAAAGGTCGCATTGTTTTCCGTGCTCGCTAATTAGCCGGTAACAAAAAATTCGGCTTTTATTAGTCATAAAAAAACCAGCAACTCAGCTGGTTTTTTTATACCCATTTTTTAGGGGGTTTTATTAGAAATAAGATCAATGAATTAAAATTCCATATTCACTTTATTGGAGTGATTAAAGTTTTAGCGCTAATGCTTTACGCTTAAAGCTTTAACTCTAAAACCTTGAATATGACGCTTAAATAGAACCCAATACTAACGACTCATTTCTAATTTTTTCTCATACTTAAAATCAATACCGTCACCGGCAGCATTCAATAGTACGCTAACACTACCGCCATTTTGTAAACCACCAAATAGTATTTCATTCGCTAATGGTTTTTTCAGTTTTTCTTGAATCAAACGACCCATTGGTCGAGCACCCATTGCTTTATCATAACCATGTTCAGCTAACCAATCTCGTGCATTACTATCCACTTCTAATGACACTTGTTTTTTATCTAGCTGTACTTGTAGCTGCACAATAAACTTATCGACCACTTGGCTGATCACTTTTAAATCTAAATGATTAAACCAAATAATATTATCAAGACGGTTTCTAAACTCAGGAGAGAATATTTTATTAATCTCATCCATCGCTTTTGCACCTTCTTTTTGTTCTTTAAAGCCGATACTTTGTTTTACCGTTTCTTGTACGCCAGCATTAGTCGTCATTACTAAAATAACATTTCTGAAATCAACTTTACGACCATTACTGTCGGTTAATGTTGCATGATCCATAACCTGTAAAAGAATGTTATATACATCGGAATGCGCTTTTTCGATCTCATCTAGCAGAACAACAGAATAGGGATGTTTAACAACAGCATCTGTCAATAAGCCAGCCTGTTCATAACCAACGTAACCAGGTGGCGCACCAATTAAACGAGAAACCGTATGTTTTTCCATGTATTCCGACATATCAAAACGTAATAACTCCACACCTAATGCTTTAGCTAATTGTTGAGTTACTTCTGTTTTACCAACCCCTGTTGGGCCTGCAAACAAAAATGAGCCAACAGGTTTTAGCTCATCAGATAATCCTGAACGATTTAAATGTATTGCATCCGTTAACGCATCAATAGCAGAATCTTGACCAAAGACTGTCATTTTCAAACGTTGATGTAATTTAGCAAGCGCATTTTTATCGGTATTAGAAACTGATTTTTCAGGAATACGTGCAATTTTAGCAATAATACTTTCGATTTCAGAAACACCAATGGTTTTCTTACGTTTACTAACCGGTAACAAACGCATTTGCGAACCGGCTTCATCAATTACATCGATCGCTTTATCTGGCAAGTGGCGATCATTAATGTATTTAGCACTTAATTCAGCTGCTGCCATCAATGCTTTATTGGTATAACGAATATTATGGTGTTCTTCATAACGAGAACGTAAACCTAAAAGAATCTGGCTTGTTTCTTTTACTGAAGGTTCCAGCACCTCTATTTTTTGGAAGCGTCGAGCTAATGCATGCTCTTTCTCGAAGACTTGGCCAAATTCTTTATAAGTAGTCGAACCAATACATCGTAATTCACCACCTGTTAATAAGGGTTTTAATAAATTAGCAGCATCTAATTGGCCGCCTGTTGCCGCACCAGCGCCGATAATAGTATGGATCTCATCAATAAATAAAATTGCATTTTTCTGTTCTTTTAATTTATTGAGTACCGTTTTAAAGCGTTGTTCAAATTCACCGCGATACTTTGTGCCAGCTAATAGTGCGCCCATATCTAGAGAATAAATAATATTATCTTCAATCACATCTGGCACATTATTATTAACGATTTGATAAGCTAACCCTTCAGCAATAGCAGTCTTACCAACACCAGACTCCCCGACTAACAACGGATTATTTTTACGGCGACGACACAATATTTGCACGCAACGTTCAAGTTCTTTTTCTCGCCCAATTAACGGATCTATTTTTCCCGCTATAACCTGTTCATTAAGGTTGACAGTAAATGGCATTTCATCGTTTTCTTCGACTTTAGCTTCAACAGACTCTGGTTCATGAAATGAAATAGAATCAGGGTGTTTTTCCATGCCATGTGAAATATAATTAACGACATCCAAACGTGACAAACTAGATTTTTTCAAGAAGTAAGCAGCTTGAGATTCTTGTTCACTAAAAATAGCCACCAGCACATTTGACGCACTGACTTCTGTTTTTCCTGATGATTGCACATGAAAAATAGCACGCTGTAAAACACGTTCAAAGGCAATCGTTGGCTGGACTTCTAACTTCTCATTTTTAATTTCAGAAAGGCTAGGATTAGTGTCTAAAAATTCACTTAATTCAATGTGAAGAGACACTATATCGACAGAACAAGCCAATAGAATGTTCTTTATTTCATCGTTTTCTAGCAATGCTAATAACAGATGTTCTAATGTCATAAATTCATTGCTTTTTTCGTAAGCAATGCGGAAGGCTAAATCAAGGCTATGTTCTAAAGGTTTATCTAGCATGGAGACTCCTTATGAGAGTAAAAATAAAATAACGTGGTTATGGTTAACTCTCTTTTTCCATCGTACATTTTAATGGATGTTCATTTTCTTTTGCGTATTGAATAACTTGCATCACTTTTGTTTCTGCGATCTCGGCACTAAATGTACCGCAAACACCGACACCTTTATAGTGCACATTTAACATGACTTCGGTTGCTGCTTCATGATCTAGTCGAAAAAAACGTTGCAGCACATCAATAACAAAATCCATTGGTGAATAATCATCATTATGTAATAAAACGTTATACATAGATGGCGGCACTAATTTTGTTTCTTGGGATTCGATTGTTTCCGATTCATTTCCCGTTTTTGGAGAATTTTGATCACTCATTTTTTAGTTTAGTCTTCATTAATAAAGTTACTGAAATTGTTCGCATAATGTTCTTATTATGTGATTAGCATTGTAAAAGCATAGTGTTAGCCATATTTTTAAGCAGTAAAACGGGTCACTTAATAAACCTAAATAACCACAATACTCAATCCTAGAGTAAAGCTTAACTTTCCAATGTGCAATCCGCTGTAACAAAAAAGCCATAACCATGTGAAGCAATCATTAAATTGGTTAATAGCTTGTTTATTAAATATACGATTATGTTTAACTTATCGATCAACTAATAAACGTGATGGATGTACTTAGATTGATGAAATGAGTACCGTTATCTCAGTGCAATAAATGAAAACTATAAACTAAAATCGATTACTTCACCTTTTATCATGGCTGATAGCATCGCCGATAGCCGCTGTATTTTTATATTAGATAATTGTCTGTAATCAAAATAAGGGCAAACAACAACACCTTGCTTTACATCTACCGCAAACTCCTCATCTAACCACAATAATTCAATGGCTAACTTCCCTTCGTTAATTAATTGCTTCGCATAAGTTCTGCCACAAATAATATGCACGGTTTTAACCTTATTCGTATGAGAGCAGTGTAGACTTGAAAGATCTAAATACGAGAGTTCTGCATTTGAAAACACAACTTTGGGCGGGCTAAAAATTAAGGCAGTGCCACTATTCGCTTGCAATAAATTCTGGTCCCGATATTGCTGCCAAGTTGGCGCTAAAGTAGAAAAATTAAAATCATTTTTATTCAACGCATACAATAACTTAGCAAAAACATTAAACACCTTACGCCAACCATTGCCACAAGCTTGACCAATGGCATAGATATCACCATGTTGAATCGCTTTTAATTGTGTTAATGACTGGTAATCCTCCATGGCTGGTTGATTAGCAATATACACAGCAAATATGAATTGGCTATCGCCTAATCCGACTATTTTAGCATCAACACTTTTCGTCAAAGTTCTATGTCCTTAATATAAAAAGTAAACCTCGTACGGTCACTTTCTTTTGCCTAAAATAACAGCTTAATATGTACATCATAAAGAATAAACACTATTATCTAACTAACTCTATAGAGGTAAAAATGACTGATCAATTTTCCCTCTAAGACTTTATTAGTATCAAACAAAGAGCGTATAAAAATGTATATAACTATTTATCTAAATTCAATATCTTATATGGAAAACTACAACAATGTATCTTAATTTTAAAGGACGCATAGTGTCTGCGGCTATCGTGCTATTGACAATCTCAATGGCGACACTGGCTTATATTTCATATAAACAACAGTCTTCTCTCACCATCAATAACGTTGATAGATATTCGATGCTCCGCGTTTCAAATAACAGCGATAAGATCCACGAATTTGTAGATAAAATAACAAGAAGCATTAGCACAACTGCCGACTTATTTTCTCAAAGTGCTGATGAGCAAAACATCATTACCAACCTAAAACTGATGAAACGAACCACTGAAGCATCGGCCGTTATTGTAGGGTACGAAAACGGCGTAGCTTATAACAGCAACAAAGGTAAATACGCATCAAGTTATGATCCTCGTTCACGTGGCTGGTATAAACAAGCTAAAAATAAACGCTCAACTATTATTACTGATATTTATACAGGCAGTAGTACCGGTAAGCTAATGATCAGTATTTCAGCCCCTTTCTACCGTGATAATCAAATTGCAGGCGTATTACTAGCAGACGTTGAGTTAGATGGACTTCAAGCCATGGTTAATGACACCGTGTTTGACAGTGGAACCGCCAGCCTATATGAAGGTTCAGGATTAACATTAGCCTCAACCAATAATAAAGATATTGCAGGTAAAACTCGTTTATCTGATACACCTGAATTATCTAAACTTAAAAGTGATATTTACAGTAAAGATCAAGGCAGCATCTCTTACACTTTAGCTGGAGTACATAAAGTCGCTTATTTTGAAACTATCAAACTAGACGACTCTACCAATTGGCACCTGTTAGTATCATTAGATGAATCAGTTATTTATAGTAAAGTTCAAAAATCATTAATGACTGTTTTAATGACAACCGTCGTTTTAGTTTCTATTTGTTCATTCATCATCTTCTTATTACTTAGCTACACCTATAGACCCGTTCTTGCCCTCAAGAAAACAGTACAAGAATTATCAAATGGTAATGGCGACTTAACACAACGTCTTCCTGTCACTAGTCGTGATGATTTAGGACAAATATCAGAAAACATTAATACTTTCATCGCACACTTACAGAATATGATGTTAGATATTACAACCGCATCTAATCGGATTGGTTCAAGTATTACTGGGTTACAAGGTTTAACAGAAGAGAACAAAACAACGTTAAATCATCATAAATCTGAAACAGAGCAAGCCGTAACAGCCTTAGAAGAAATGAGTGCAACCTCTCATGACGTAGCAAGAAACACTACTGAAGCCGTTGAGTTTACAGGTAGAACCACTACACAAGCAGAGCAATCAAAAGAAGTTGTTAGAGGCGCGACTGAAACCGTTGGCCAATTAGTCACCAGTGTCGATAATGTGTCACAAAACATTAATGAAATGGGATTACAAATATCTGAGATAGCTAAAGTACTGAGTGTTATTGGTTCAATAGCCGATCAAACTAACTTACTCGCTTTAAATGCAGCTATTGAAGCCGCAAGAGCCGGTGAGCATGGTAGAGGTTTTGCCGTGGTAGCAGATGAAGTGAGAGCACTGGCTTTTAGAACACAGGAAAGCACTACTGAAATCCAACATACCATTAACAGACTAACAGCAAGTGGCGCTAACGTAGCCAGTACAATGGAAGGCACTAAAGCGAGTTGTGAGGAAGCTTCTTCTCAAATCAACCTAGTGGTAACCGACCTCGATAACATTAGTTTATCAGTAGAAGAAATTAACGGTATCAATGTACAAATCGCGACGGCTGCAGAAGAGCAAAGCGCAGTGGCTGAAGAAATAAATAGAAACATGGCTAAAATCAGTGAAATGGTTGAATTGATTGCCACCAGTGGTGAAGATGTAAACCATGAAGCAATAAGCCTTGCTAATGCAAACGCTCAGTTAGCTGATGTAGTAAAGCAGTTTAAACTTAAGTAGTTAATTAACTGGCTAACAGAAAATTAATAGAGAGAGCTTAATAAAAGTACTTAACGAAAAGCTAAATAAAAAACAGCGCAGTTTAGAGATTAATAACATAATTAACTTCTATACAGCGCTGTTATTCAAAGCTAGCTTAAAAATAAATAACGACCTTTACCTCTAATTTATATCTAACTCTCTCTCTATCGTGTCACCATCAATATCAGCAGTGACTTTTAAAGTATCACCAGCAACCATCTGCTCATTAAACTCAACATCAGAATTAAAAGTCAATTGTGTCGATATACCAGAGAAAACCCCAGCAAGATTAGAAATGTCTGCTACAGGTATATATTGACTGCCTGTATCTTCAGCTATATTTTTCATATAGTTATCACTATCCGAACTAAAACCAACAGCAACGACAGTAATAGGCACATTAGCACTTATTGCTTTATCAATTACATCTTGATAACCAATGCTAGAGTTATTATCTTCCCCATCAGTTAAGGCAATAACCTTAGGATTACTCGTTTGATCTGAAAATTGGTCAATAGCAACGTCTAAACTGTCATAGAAAGCCGTACCGCCTGAAAAAGGGTAATAACTAGCACTACTAATAGTATCAGTTCTCGCTTCATGTCTTGTTACATATGAACTATAGTAATTAGTGTACATTTCAGAATATGGGTTATAAAGGTCAATCAAGGTATGCAATGTAGCACTTTCTTTAATAAAGCCATTTTCACTTCCTGTTGTAAAAATAACTTCATCACCATTTTCATCTTGTAAATAAAGTTTATTAGCAATCACTTCGTCCGTCATTGGAAAAACATCGCTAGAAAAAAGTAATACAGATAATTCTGAATCAGCCTCATTATTTTTTGTCATATCTATTAATTGGTGCGCAGAAGCAGCAGCAATTGTATAACGGTTTTGTCTATTGCCTTCACTGTCTAAAACTAGTGAATAATTTTCATCATAAACAGTTGTGTCCATTGAACCACTTGCATCAATAGAAAGAACCACTGATGATGCGTTGTCTTCCACATTTTGTGCGCTTGTAATAGTAAAACCGCTAACCGGAACATCATTTAATGTAAAAGTAAATTGATCAGAAGCCAAGCCAATAACCGCTTTATTAGAAACCGTATCAGTAACAATTAAATTCACTGTATTATCAGAAGATTGTTTGAGCCCGGATATTTCATAAGATGCTTGTTCTGAAATAGTTGAAGCCACTTTTAACAAGCTTCCACTTAAAAAATTATTAATATCGGAAAATAGTACTTTAAAGCCTTCTTTTTCTGCTCTTACTTGTATTGCATCCGTGACAACATCATCAGAAACTTCAAACTCAAACGTACCACAGCTATCAGTAGTTACACTCTCAGTAACAGTTTCTCCAGCCGCATCTTTAAGCTCCACAACTGCATTACTTAATGGCTCATAACCTTCAGGGACATCAGGACATTCTACAGATTTTGTTAATAATGATTTTATTGCAGTTGAACTTCTCGTACTTGCTTCTAAGCCTTGTGGAGAAACTAAACTTCCAGCAATACTTACCGACTTACTATCACCGGTATCTTCCGTTACGTTTGTTGTATTGTCGCTATCACAAGCAACTAACAAACCTGAAAGTGTAATCGCTATTGCAACTTTTGAGTGTTTAAACATTGCTACCATCCCTTGTTAATCAAATTAAAGTATAAAATTTATTAAAAAGATATTGTAGCAAATAAAAATCAAGCATAAGTATTTAATTAATTGTTTATTAATTTTAATTTTAATGAGATTTATAAAAATCAGAAGATATAAAAACAATTGAGGTGATGATATTAGATCAACAATAAAATTGAAATGACAATGATATAGGAAGTTTACATAGTTAATTTATAATCAACACGTCACTAATTAATGGTTATTCTATCTAATAGATTACAGCTATCTTAAATTTAAGATATTTATTTGATATAAGAATTTTTTGTTAATTTAAATGTACTCTATAAAACGAAGCACTAATGATTGAATGATGCCATATCTAAATATATATCTATTATTTAAAAATAATAGATGACTTGATTTGAGCTTCCTCGCCAAGCCAATGAGGGGTCAGCAAGATCTTTTTCAAACTTACCATCGATCAACACATCTACCAGCTCAATAATCTGTTTTTGTTTCACATTCAAATCAGCCAACAAATATCCACTCCACATCCAAATATCTTTAGCAACACATTCAGTTTTAACCCGTTTTACTAGCTTCAATACTTCGGCGACATTAGCAGGATGTAAAGGGTCACCGCCAGACAAGGTGAGCCCTTGTTTTTTAATACGTTGGTCATTGAGATCTTTAATTATTTGATCTGCAAGTTGTTCAGTAAACAACTCTCCCGCATCAGGAGACCAAGTAGATTGGTTATAACAACCTTTGCAGTTATGAATACAACCAGACACAAAAAGAGTACAGCGTGTACCTTCGCCGTTTAATACATCAATTGGGTAATATTTTGAATAGTTCATATGTTTACTTACTAAGTGCCGATTTAACGATAGTTAAACCAATCAGACCTAAGATAACGCCAGTACATTTATCAATGTAGTAAGCTAACTTAGAGAATTTTCGACGGACTTTATCTCTAGATAACACGTAAATAACAGAGAGATCCCATAGGAAAACAACTGAGGTCATCCATACCCCAAGACCAATTTTAAAACTTAAATCAACGTCTTTAGTGAGTACAACGGTGAATAAGCTTAAGTAAAATAAAAGGTTTTTAGGATTTAAAATACCAGACATAAATCCAGTGATAAATTCTTTTACAAAGGTCGTTTCTGCTTTTACTTGAGCACCAGAAAAGGCGAGATCTTGATAGTCTGATTTCTTTGCCATTAAAGCCATTACCGCAAGATAAATAAGGAACAATCCACCCGCTACTTTTAGCGCAATCATAATCATCACAGAGCTAGCCAATAAAGAGCCAACCCCAATCAAACAAAGCGTAATATACAATGCATTTGCACTAGCAATACCGGCTGCGACACCAATCGATTTTTTAGGCCCGTTATTAATCGCACTTTTAACAACAAGCACAAAGTCAGGCCCAGGGCTTAATAATGCCAAAAGGTGTGCAATGGCAACGGTAATGAAGATACTAAAGAGAGCCCAATCCATATTGTTTCCTTTTAAGTTTTTAAATTTATTACAATTCGTCTTCGCTCATCGAGGCATCAAGTGAAACTCTATCTTTGGGTTCCGCCCTGTCGGCGTGTTACTTTCTTTTGCTTGCCCAAAAGAAAGTAACCAAAGAAAAAGGCACCCCAATCGTTTTTTAAATCTGAATAAATAACAGCCTTCTTAACGCACCGCTCATACGCGGCGTCCATGCCGCGAAGTTCGCTAGCAACGGCTTCCCTGCCTTAGCTTGCTAAAGGCAGTGATTGATTCAGAAAAACTCAACGGGGAAATATCGTAGCCGCATTGAGTATCGTTATTTTTAGTAAAAATATATTAATCCAAGGTATATATTTTTTTACGATGGGAAAAGGCTCTTTCTCCACCTTCCAAAATCGCGCAACAATCTTTCTGAATTGAGCCTCGATCAATAGAACCTCTATTAATAATCGATGTTTGATCATTTGTACTTCTGAGTGGGATAATCAATTCAGCATCGCCCAAAACTGCAATATTTGCATTATGAGTAACAATAATCACCTGTCTCGTTTCTTTGATCTTTTTTAGATTGGTAACAATTGTTTTATAAATAAACTCACTATCCAGATGATCCTCCGGCTGATCTATTAGAAGTGGAATATTATTTTTAGATT
Source organism: Psychromonas arctica (assembly GCF_038155225.1). Classification (GTDB taxonomy): domain Bacteria; phylum Pseudomonadota; class Gammaproteobacteria; order Enterobacterales; family Psychromonadaceae; genus Psychromonas; species Psychromonas arctica_B. Next base: position 20,230 of record NZ_JBAKBA010000043.1, read on the forward strand.
GTATTAGTATTGCTAACAGTATCGACTGTTGTTGCCCTAATGATAATTTAGAAATCGACTTGGAAATATTTTTTATTTGCCCACTAATTTCTACAACTTTCGTCACTAATATATTAGGCCGGTCTTCATAGGCAAGCGCTTCAAAATCCTCATAAGTATAGCTCTCTCGAACACGCTCAATAATTCGATTTATGTCTTCATCAGAAAAAACACGATTATTATCTTCATCCAATAAACCCTCAAAAGTAGTTTTTCTACCGCGTTTAACTTCTGAAGCAAAGGTTATTGGAGATAATTTTGATGCAATTAGTTCGGACTTTTTAACTTGAGATGTTCTCCAGCCCATCACCTGCTTTATAAGAGCTTCAAAGCTTGGTGAATAAGCTCCTTCTGTGTATTTAGCTGAAACAAAAAGACCATCAACTGAGTTTTTTAAATTATCATTTATTTGAATACTAAAAGCATATCGCGATTTAAAAATATGCTTCTTCAACTCCAACCGTTTATTAAGCAACTCACTTCTATATTTTTGTATTTCTTTTAATTTAACTTGATCTTTTAGGAGCTTTCTTAGGCGTTTCTCATAATATTCAAGATCGTTGGCAATTTGATTTATTTTTCCAATGTCAAAAGGGATTCCCGCTTTATCTAACTCTTCTTTTTTCTCATCAATTTTCTGTTGTATTTCTGATTCTTTGGACTTCCATAAATCCAACTGGATTTTAAGCAGAGCTATTTTTTCTTCTAAAGCAACATTCAATTCGTCAGATTTATCTGAAACGATTTCAGAAAACTCATTAATAAGTTTCTTTACTTCTGTGAATTGATCCTTCCCTACAATGATTTCTTCATCAGAGAAGTTACTGAAATAATCAAACAAAGCTTTATCTTTTAATACTTTACGGTAGTTCTTAACAAGCTCTTTCAGTTGATAAATAAGATCAGTCCTTAATCCATTTTCCTTAACTAAGGCTACTTGATTCTTAACAAGCTCACCTACTTTATCCTTTTCTAATCTTGATTTTTTTTCTTTGAGCGTTTGTAGTTGCCTTTCTGTGTCTTTTATAGCCAAAACCTCAATCCGCAGTTTTCCCAACTCACTTTGATTATTTAGCAGTAAATCACAAACATTTTCGTCTTCTTTTTTTAGATGTTCTAGCTCCAAAAAACCATCTAAAAAAGCTAGCAACGCTTTGGGGTCATCGTCGCTATTCTTCACTGTATCAGCAGTCTCGCTTTGCCCATAGCACTCAATAGGGACTCTTTGAAGACCGTCCTGTCCATCCGTATGATTAAATGTGTCATCATTCTTTGAACGTCGAAATTCTAATTCCTTCCCTGTTTCATCTTCGTAAAATAAACTTATATCATCAGGCCATACGTCACTATCAATAACGGCTTTAGATGATTCATTACCTGACGCTACACGTATAATTTCCATTAATGTTGACTTACCAGTTCCCCTACCACCGATTATGCAACTAAGGTTATCACTGAAGTCTACTTTTTGGTCGTGCAAAAGCCCGCCTTTTATATGCACACCAACAAATTTAGCTACCTTTTCAGGAATTACATCTTCAAGACGTACTCGAGATTCATATGAGTTTAATGAAATACGAAGAGCATTAAAACTGAGCTCATCAACCTTAAACCGTGTTAGCTTTTTATTGCCTTCTGCATTAGTGCCAAGTTTATTAATAGAGTGTGAATCGGAGGACATAACTTTAGGAAGAATAACTTCATCATGAAGTCCAAGTTTCACTCTTCGTTTTTTGATTAAAGACAATCGATGACTGTCGGTATCATTATCGGTATAAAGATCAAAACTTTCCTTTTTACTTATCTCAAGGGCAAGTAATGAAGAATGACAAAACAAATCATCCATCTGAGCATTAAATCTTCCTACTGTCTTTTCAAATCCCGAATCCAATTCGATGTGAGCTAACACTCCAAATCCATCATACTGCTTTGCTAAATTTAGACATTCAACAATTCCCTGTGAGCAGCGTTCTTTGTCATTAGAAATATTTAGCTTTCCGTGAAATGACCTTAGATTTTGAAATGAATTAAAATACACAAGAAGATGCCCTTGTGTAGTACTAACCTCTATTCCAGGGACTACAAGTATGTCTTTATCTTGAGAGTAATCAATTGCAATCTTACTGTTTAGAATCTCATTGTGGTCCGTAATGCTAATTATTTTTAAATTAGAACTTAACGCAGTATCGACTATATTTTTAGGTGTCATTTGTTCATCTTTCACATCAAACGAACCGTAATCTATTCCGTATGAATGAATATGAAGATCAGCTCTGACGAATTTCGCCCCCCTGTTGAAATTGTTAACCACAATTAACTCCTAAATAGATTCTAAAAAATAATACACGCTATTTAAATTACAAATAGTTACATATAAATCAACGCGGCTACGACAATTTCCCCGTTGAGTTTTTCTGAATTAATGAATGCCTTCAAGCAAGATAAGGCATGGATGCCGTTGCTAGGTCAGCTCGCCACAGGGATGTGGCGTCTGAACGGTGCCTTAAGAAGGTAATCATTAATTCAGATTAAAAAACGAATTGGGGCGATTTTCTTTTGCTTCTGTTTTCTTTGCTCGTGCAAAGAAAATGAAGTCGCCGACAGGGCGAAACACCAAGTTAATAAACACCAAACTGCCTCAATGAGCGCAGACGAATCATTCTAAATTAAGATACTTTACAAATAATACTTTTACAAAATAAATATAATTAAAATCAATCTAATGTAAAAATTAAAAATCTACAAATGCTTAACCCTTCTCTTCACTTCCTCTTGTTTCCCTTCATTAAACGGCCTCGCATCTGGACTCCCCAAATACCCACAAACCCTACGTGTTACCGCTACCTTTTCAGGATCAGAATTACCACAACTCGGGCACACAAATCCCTTACTGGTACAATCAAACTCGCCTGTAAAATGACATTCATAACATTCATCAATCGGTGTATTAGTACCGTAATAAGGAACGCGCGTGTAGCTGTAATCCCAAACGTTTTCTAAGGCTTTAAGATTATGCTGCATGTTGGGATATTCACCGTAACAAATAAAACCACCACTTGCGATCGGTGGATAAGCCATTTCAAAGTCTAACTTATCATAAGGGTTGACCGCCTTCTCTACGTCTAAATGAAAAGAATTAGTGTAATAACCTTTGTCAGTCACTCCTTCTAACACACCAAATTGTTTGGCATCTAAACGACAAAAACGATCACATAAGTTTTCTGATGGTGTTGAATACAGACTAAAAGCGTAACCTGATTGTTGTGACCATTGCTCAGTGGCTTGTTTTAAACGCGTAATGATTTGTAATGCTTTTTGTTGTTTTATTTTGCTGTCAAAAATGTGTGAATCTGTGCCATATAATGCATTGATGGTTTCATGTAAACCGATATAACCTAATGAAATGGAAGCGCGACCGTTTTTAAAGATTTCAGCAACGCAATCATCTGCTTTTAGGCGAACGCCACAGGCTCCTTCCATATATAAAATAGGTGCAACACTGGCTTTAACTTCACTCAGTCTTTCAATTCGCGTGTCTAATGCTTTTTTAGCTAATGTTAAACGAGCCTCTAACAAATTATAAAAGCGTAATTCACTTCCCTCTGCCTCTAAAGCAATACGCGGTAGGTTGATACTGACTACGCCAAGGTTATTGCGACCATCATGGATTAACTCGTCTTCTATATTATGGTGGTTTTGTTCATTGTCTATTTTATTGTTACTTGCTTTATCACTGTCTGTTGTGTTGTTAGTTTTTTCGACATAGCGATCTAAAAAACTACGACAACCCATTGGCGTTTTGAAAGAACCAGTCACTTCCACTACTTTGTCGTAATTTAAAATATCTGGATACATGCGTTTCGATGCGCATTCCAAAGCAAGTTGTTTAATATCGTAATTTTGATCATCTTCTTTATGGTTTAAACCATCTTTAATCGCAAACACCAGTTTAGGGAAAATAGCGGTTTTACGATTTTTTCCTAACCCCGCAATACGATTTTTTAAAATAGATTGTTGAATTAAACGCGACTGCCAATCAGCCCCCAAACCAAACCCAAAAGTGACAAAAGGGGTTTGCCCATTAGCCGTATGTAGAGTGTTAACTTCATACTCTAATGATTGAAAAGCGTTATAACATTCGATTTCTGTTTGCTCTGTTGCATAGGCATGCGCGTCAGTAATGTCCCACTGTTGTGCTATTTTTAAATGTTTTTCAAAACTTTTAGTCACATAAGGCGCCAATATTGTATCTATGCCGTTAATTGTGGTGCCACCATAAATATGGCTGGCCACTTGTGCAATAATTTGTGCCGTTACTGCCGTTGCTGTTGAAATTGATTTTGGTTGCTCAATTTCAGCATTCCCCATTTTAAATCCTTGGGTAAACATACCTTTAATATCAATTAACATGCAGTTAAACATTGGAAAAAACGGCGCATAATCTAAATCATGATAATGAATGTCTCCTCGTTCATGCGCTTTCACTACATCACGAGATAAAATATAAGATTTAGCATAATGTTTAGCGACAATACCTGCTAATAGGTCACGCTGTGTTGGGATCACTTTGCCATCTTTATTGGCGTTTTCATTTAACAGTAACGCGTTACTTTGTTGGATTAAACCTTCAATTTCGTTGTTTAAATGACTCTTACGTTCTCGCGCAATATCTCTATCGTGACGATACTCTATATAAATACGTGCGAGTTCAATATGGCCATGTGTCATTAAACAAGTTTCTACTGCATCTTGAATATGGTGAATATCAACTTGTTCTTGCCCTTTTAGACTTTTTTCAATTTCTGCTGCAATCCCAAAGGCATCAACGCCTTTACAACGAGCAGCACCAGAGGCTTTCAAAATAGCCTCACTAATACGCAGAGCATTAAAAGGTACTTGGCTACCATCTCGCTTTATCACAACAGGTTTCATACATCACTCCAGAAAGAACAAAAAACACAATATATAGTGAGGTATAACTATACAAGACACTACATATTGATCATTGATGTGAATCAATTTTAAAAAAATCATTTAATTGATGAACAGAAATAGATAAAATTAAGCAAGACGGCATTGAATAAAAAATATTAATAAAAAAATGATGGCGTCTTGATTATCCATTTATGAGTGTCATTTTTAGTTAAATAAAACGCGTGATGAGTTAATTATTAGATGTGTTTATTTATTGTCCTTGCATTCAAATGGTAAATACATAAATAGCTAAAAAATGATCTCATTTTTCCACTGAACTTATGCACTTTTGTTGTTACAATACCGATCCTTTTCCAGCTTAAATCACCTACTTTAGTAGTGGAATTATTATTTATGAGCGATTATTTTTTACTCTTTTTTGGCACAGTGTTAGTCAATAACTTTGTGTTAGTGAAGTTCTTAGGTTTATGTCCGTTTATGGGCGTTTCAAATAAAATTGAAACGGCTGTTGGGATGTCACTGGCGACGACGTTTGTATTAACGTTAACAGCTGCGCTTTCATATATCGTTAATACGTATTTATTGGTGCCGTTAGGTTTACAGTACCTACAAACTTTAAGTTTCATTTTAGTGATCGCCGTGGTGGTGCAATTTACTGAAATGGTAATGCACAAGACTAGCCCTACTCTGTATCGTTTATTAGGTATTTTTTTACCGTTGATCACCACTAACTGCGCCATTCTTGGTTTAGCGTTATTGAATCTGACAGAACAGCATAATTTTACACAATCAGTTATCTATGGCTTTGGTGCAGGCGTTGGTTTCTCTTTAGTATTGGTTTTATTCTCTTCGATTCGTGAACGTTTGAGTGCGGCTGATGTTCCAGTTCCTTTTAAAGGCGCTTCTATTGCGATGATCACAGCAGGCTTAATGTCGTTAGCATTCATGGGTTTCACTGGGTTAATTAAATGATCATTAGTATTATTATTGCGATATTAACTCTCGGTGTTTTAGGGCTTATTTTTGGCTCTTTATTAGGTTACTCATCGATTAAATTTAAAGTTAAAGAAGATCCAATCGTTGAAGAATTAGATGCAATGTTGCCGCAAACTCAATGTGGGCAATGTGGTTACCCTGGTTGTAAACCTTATGCAAAAGCGATTGCTGATGGTGATGACATCAATAAATGTCCTCCCGGTGGCGAAGCGGTTATGTTACAGCTCGCTGAACGTATGGGTATTGAGCCTAAAAAATTAGATGGTGAAGAAAAACCAAAACTAATTGCTTTTATCCGTGAAGATGAATGTATTGGCTGTACTAAGTGTATTCAAGCTTGTCCTGTTGACGCTATTTTAGGAGCAACAAGACAAATGCATACGGTGATCACCGATGAATGTACTGGCTGTGAATTATGTGTAGCACCTTGTCCAACCGATTGTATTGATATGTTACCGATTCAAATTACCACTCAAAACTGGCAGTGGAACTTACAAACAATCCCAACAAAAACCATCCCAACTGAACGTAATGATGAGCAGTAACATGACACAGCCTATTAATTTATTAAGTGACGAAAAATTAGAACAAATTGCAGCGGGGAAAATGTGGGATTTTCATGGCGGTGTTCACCCGGTACAAAATAAGCAGCAAAGTAATCAAACAGCAATAACAGATGCAGGTATTCCAGACGAATTAATTATTTCGGTTGAACAAAAAGGTCACATTCCTCAGTTATTAGTTGAAGTCGGCGATAGCGTTTTAAAAGGCCAACCTTTAACCAAAGTATACGGCGCTTTAGTAGTACAGCACGCGAGTAGTTCAGGTACAGTTAAAGCAATTGGACCACGAACAGATTGTCACCCTTCAGGTTTACCTGTGTTGTCTGTTGTCATTGAAACTGACGGTTTAGATAGGCCTTTTCCTTCTCAAGGCTTTGAGGATTACCGCAAAGAAATACCAGCAACGTTAATAGAAGCAGTACAACAAGCCGGTGTTGTAGGATTAGGTGGAGCAGGCTTTGCCACTCACTTAAAATTAGCACATAGCGAAAACCGCTTACTGATCGTCAACGCAATTGAATGTGAACCTTACATCACCTCTGATGATCGTTTAGTGCAAGAACATGCCGATGAAATCATCGAGGGCATGAAAATAATGCATCATATTTTAAAGCCAAAACTTATGTCTTTTGCCATTGAAGATAATAAACCAGAAGCAATTGAAGCATTTAAAAAGTCATGGCAGGCATTACCAGAAGCGGAAAGAGAAAGTATCGTTTTAAGTATTGTCCCGACTCGTTATCCGTCAGGCAGTGCGAAACAACTTATCGAAGTATTAACGGGTGAGCAAACTCCAATCGGTAAGCATTCGTCGGAGCTTGGCATTGTTATGCTTAATGTGGGAACCGTGTTTGCTGTAAAAGAAGCCGTTATTAACGGTAAGTCTCTTGTATCTCGTATTGTCACTGTCACTGGCGATGCTTTTGCACGTAAAGGTAACGCACGTGTTCGCATTGGTACTCCGATACAATATTTATTAGATAAGTATTGGTTAAATGCCCTTCACCACCAAAAACTAGTTATCGGTGGACCAATGATGGGATTCACCGTAACCGACACCTCTGCCCCTGTCAGTAAAATCTGTAACTGTATTTTGGCACCAACAGAGAAAGAACTGCCTCCTCCAGAAGAAGAGATGAATTGTATTCGCTGTAGTGAATGTGCTGAAGCTTGTCCGGTGGAGTTATTACCACAACAACTGCTTTGGTATTCTCAAAGCGAAGACCATAAAAAATTAGAAGAATACGATCTATCAGCCTGCATTGAATGCGGTGCTTGCGCTTATGTTTGCCCAAGCCATATTCCTTTAGTTGAATATTATCGCGTCTCTAAAGCACAAATAAGAACGGCTAAAGAAGAGGCAGATAAAGCAGCGATTGCACGTAAACGCCATGAAGACAGAGAGTTACGTTTAGAGGCTGAAAAACAACAACGTCTGTTAAAACATAAACTTGCCGCAGAAAAACGTAAGCAGCAAATGAAAAGTGATAATGGTGGTGAAGATCTCGTTGCAGCTGCACTTGCTCGAGCAAAAGCGAAGAAACAAAGCACAGAAACAGAAGCGAAACCAACAGCTCAAAATAACCAAGTTGCTGCCGCAATAGCACGAGCAAAAGCTAAAAAACTAGCAAATGCTTCAACTGAAAATACGCCAATTGAAACGAATGATGCTGAACAAGTACCAGATGTTGATCCTAAAAAAGCAGCAGTTGCTGCCGCAATAGCACGAGCAAAAGCTAAAAAACTAGCACAAGCATCTGCTGAAAATACGCCAGCTGAAACAAATAATGCTGAACAAGCACCAGAAGTTGATCCTAAAAAAGCAGCAGTTGCTGCCGCAATAGCACGCGCTAAAGCTAAAAAACTAGCAAAAGCATCTGCTGAAAATACGCCAATTGAAACGAATGATGCTGAACAAGCACCAGATGTTGATCCTAAAAAAGCGGCAGTAGCTGCCGCAATAGCACGCGCTAAAGCTAAAAAACTAGCAAAAACATCTGCTGAGAATGCGTCAGCTGAAACGAATAATGCTGAACAAGCACCAGAGGTTGATCCTAAAAAAGCAGCAGTTGCTGCCGCAATAGCACGAGCAAAAGCATCAGCTGAGAATACGTCACTTGAAACGAATGGCGTTGAACAAGCACCAGAGGTTGATCCTAAAAAAGCAGCGATTGCAGCGGCAGTAGCCCGTGCTAAAGCTAAAAAACGAGCAAAAGCATCTGCTGAGAATACGTCAGTTGAAACGAATGACGTTGAACAAGCACCAGATGTTGATCCTAAAAAAGCAGCAGTTGCAGCGGCTGTCGCACGCGCTAAAGAGAAAAAACTAGCAGCGCAAGCCATCGATAAAGAACAAAGAGATAAAACTGAAGTATTAACAGAGCCAGATAATACCGAAGTGATTAAACAACGTAAGTTACGCAAAGAACAAGCTCGTTTACACAAACAACAATTAACAGAACAAGCTAATAATGACTCGATTGAGAAGAGTGAAATAGAGACTAACCAACAAGATAGTCATCGCACAGTGAACGGTACTAAAAAAAATAATCCACCTAATACTGTCGAAGCAACAGAGAAAGCATCGCATGATAATGTGGGTGTTGATGATAAAAAAGCAAAAATAGCGGCAGTTATTGCCAAAGCAAAAGCCAAAAAACTGGCGCAGAAGGATCAATAAACCATGGCATTTTTTAGTTCAACATCGCCACACCAACAAATAAAACGCCGTACTCCAGAAATAATGAAAATGGTTATTTTTGCATTACTGCCTGGTGTCCTTGTTCATAGTTATTTATTCGGTTTAGCGATTTATGTGCAAATAGCACTCGCAGTTATTACGGCATTATTAGCGGAAGCAGCTTTTTTAGCGTTACGTAAACGTTCGATATTAAAAAGTATTAAAGATTATACTGCAGTAGTCACTGCCGTTTTATTGGCCATATCAATTCCCTCTCTTGCGCCATGGTGGGTGATCGTTATTGGTACTATTTTTTCTATTATTATTGTTAAGCATCTTTACGGCGGATTAGGTCAAAATATTTTTAACCCTGCAATGGCAGGATACGTCTTATTATTAATCTCTTTTCCTGTGCAGATGACAGCTTGGTTGCCAGTGCAATCTATACAGGCATTCCCAGTTACTTTTAATGATATCTTAAGTTTGATTTTTACGGGTTTTAGCATTGATGGTTATAGCGTAACGCAAATAAAAACATCTATTGATGGCTATACTTTAGCAACACCTTTGGAAACTATTCGTAATGCACTCCATTCCGGTGAAACTATTTCAGAAACACTTAAAACAACTCTATTTAGTTCGGACTCTTTACAAGGGAGTCAATGGGTTAACTTAGCTTTCTTAGCGGGCGGTCTTTTATTATTAAAAAAACAAATCATACTGTGGTATATCCCTATTAGTTTTTTAGTGGGTATGATTGTGTTCTCATTTATTCCTTTTGCTAGTGACCCCGATCTTTATTCATCACCGCTATATCATCTGTTTTCTGGTGCCACTATGCTCGGGGCTTTCTTTATTTTAACTGACCCAGTAACGGCAAGTACCACGGTAAAAGGACGTATTGTCTATGGATTATTATGTGCGTTATTAGTCGTGGTGATACGTAATGTTGGCGGTTACCCTGATGCCGTCGCCTTTGCTGTATTACTAGCCAATATGTGTGTACCGTTAATTGATTATTACAGTAAACCTAAGGTTTATGGGAGAAGACGTAAATGATGATGTTACCTGCGATCAGCCGAAATGCGTTGTTATTAGCTATTTTTGCCATTGTTTGTACAGGTGCAATTGCATTAATTAGTGTGTTAACACGACCTATTATTTTAGAACAAGAGCAAATTGCATTACAAAACAATATAAATGAACTGATTAAATCTGATCGTTACGATAACAAAATAATCGAAACGTGTTTTACCGTTGTGGATGGTGAATTATTAGGTGATAAAATACCAAAACAAGTTTTTATTGCGACTAAATATAACAAACCAGTCGCAGCTTTAATTCAAACCAGTACCTTTAAAGGTTACTCAGGAGAAATAAAGCTACTTGTTGGCATTTATACCGATGGCACAGTGGCAGGTGTTCGTATTAATAGCCATACGGAAACGCCTGGGTTAGGTGATAAAATACAAACTAATAAATCCGATTGGATACTGTCTTTTGATGGGCAAGAATACCAAGATTCAGCTGATGATAATTGGGAAGTTAAAAAAGATGGTGGAAGCTTTGATGCGTTCACTGGTGCAACGATCACACCACGAGCAGTGGTTCATGCAGTGAGAGATACGCTTATCTACTTTGAACAAAATAAAACACAATTATTTAACACACCTGCAAATTGCGGAGATAAATAATGAACCAAGAAACCGGACATAACACAACAAAAGATATGGACATGAACGATGAGATTGCAGCTGAAGAAGTTGTAATCGAATCCATTAATGATCCCGCTGTTTATAAAGAGTTAAGTCTACAAGGCTTATGGAAAAACAATCCTGGCATAGTTCAACTATTAGGGTTATGCCCTTTGTTAGCGGTAACCAATACGCTAACTAATGCATTAGGCCTAGGGCTAGCTACGCTATTTGTTGTTATTTCTTCAAATGTTCTTATCTCGTTAATTCGGCACCATGTCCCTAAAGCGATTCGTATCCCTGTTTTTGTAATGATCATTGCTTCATTAGTAAGTTGTATCCAATTATTAATGAATGCTTATACCTACCAACTTTATTTATCACTGGGAATTTTTATTCCGTTGATTGTAACTAACTGTATGATCATTGGACGTGCGGAAGCATTTGCCTCTAAAAACAATGTTAAGCACTCTGCTTTTGATGGGTTAATGATGGGTTTAGGTTTCACCGCAGTATTGATATTACTGGGTGCAACCCGTGAAATATTAGCGCAAGGCACCTTGTTTGATGGAATAGAAACCCTATTAGGTGATTGGTCTAGTTTTATGACTGTGACACTTTACAACACTGACACAAGCTTTTTACTCGCTGCATTACCACCAGGCGCTTTCATCATTATGGGGCTTATTATTGCTCTAAAAAATACCATCGATAATAAGATAACAAACAAATGAACACACTAAAACGTAGAGAAATTTTAACCCGCCTGAGAGATAATAATCCTCATCCAGAGACAGAGCTAAATTTCAGCTCTCCCTTTGAATTATTAGTCGCAGTAACACTCTCTGCACAAGCAACAGATGTCAGTGTCAATAAAGCAACGGATAAATTATTCCCCGTTGCCAATACACCTGAAGCTATTTATGCATTGGGTGTTGATGGCCTTAAAACGTATATAAAAACCATTGGTTTATATAATAGTAAAGCTGAAAACGTCAACAAAGCCTGCAAGATGTTAATCGACCTACATAATAGTGAAGTCCCTGAAAACAGAGAAGCACTGGTGGCTTTACCCGGTGTCGGTAGAAAAACAGCAAATGTAGTACTGAATACTGCTTTTGGCTGGCCAACCATTGCTGTTGATACGCATATATTTCGAGTTTCTAACCGAACTAAGTTAGCAATGGGTAAGAATGTAGATGATGTAGAGCAAAAACTTTTAAAAGTAGTACCTGCGGAGTTTAAGGTCGATGTCCATCATTGGTTGATTCTGCATGGACGCTATACTTGTATTGCTAGAAAGCCTCGTTGCGGTTCATGCTTAATAGAAGATCTTTGTGAGTTTAAAGATAAAACAGAACATTAATTTCATTCTTAATATTCATTTTCTAACCATAACGCCTCAGTTCACCTACAAATAAAAGCGAAAAAAAACCGAGTTAATTAACTCGGTTTCTTCTTAACTATAAAAGTAGTCGATCTTTATTCAGCTTCAACAGCATCAGTACTTGGTGTTGTACCACGGAATTGCACTGTAATGCCGTCGATAAAGCGACGTAATAACTGGTCTCCACATGGCTTGAAATTACGGTGATCAGCCTTTCTAAATAAAGCAGATAACTCGCCCTTAGACACAGGGAAGTTAGCTAGTTTTAATGCATTAAGCATATCTTCATCTTTAAAGTTTAATGCGATACGTAACTTACGAAGAATATCATTGTTAGATAATACCGCTTTAGCAGGCAATACTGCAGGTACAGCGCCTTCTTTACGTCCACGCTTTTCATAAATTAAACCGTCAAGAAATAACGAAAGTACGCTATCACGGCAGAATACATAACCTTCAGCTTCTTCTTTAGCCATAATGCTATGTAAAAAATCTACATTCATTTCATTATCAACAGAAGCAAAAATAGCTAGCATCTTCGTATCGTTTAATTGCAGTGCATAACGTACACGGCGTAAAACATCATTAGTAATCATATATTCTCAATTGTTTGAGTGAAAATAAGCACTGAGTAATACAGCACTTAAAATAAAACGCTTACGCGTTACCTTGTACTTTTAACTGTTGCTCTGCAGCAAAGTCTAACATTCTATCTAAAGAAACTAATGCACCTTTAGCGACATTAGGATCCACATCAATCTCATGCCCAGAAGCATCAACCAATGCGTTGTATATTGATTTTAAGCCATTCATAGCCATCCAAGGGCAATGAGCACAACTACGACAAGTAGCGCCATTTCCTGCAGTAGGAGCTGCCATCATTTCTTTATCTGGACAAGCTTGTTGCATTTTGTAAAAAATACCAGTGTCAGTAGCAACAATCAGCTTTTTATTTGGTAATGTTTGCGCAGCCTTAATTAATTGACTCGTAGAACCAACCGCATCGGCTAATTGCACAACACTCTCTGGAGATTCAGGATGCACTAAAACAGCAGCATCTGGATGAACGGCTTTCATATCACGTAAAGCACTTGCTTTAAATTCATCGTGAACAATACAGTCGCCCTGCCACATGATCATATCAGCTTTCGTTTTACGCTCAATATAGCTACCTAAATGACGATCTGGTCCCCAAATTATTTTCTTACCTTCACTATCAAGATGCTCTACTATTTCTAATGCTATGCTTGAAGTCACAACCCAATCAGCACGCGCTTTAACTGCTGCTGACGTATTTGCATAGACAACCACTACTCTGTCAGGGTGTTGATCACAAAAGGCTGAGAACTCATCAACAGGGCAACCAACATCAAGTGAACAAGTCGCTTCAAGTTCAGGCATTAAAACGGTTTTATGTGGTGTTAAAATTTTTGCTGTTTCCCCCATAAAACGAACACCAGCAATAATCAGTGTTTTAGCTTTATGGTCTCGACCAAAACGAGCCATCTCTAATGAGTCAGCAACATAGCCACCTGTCTCTTCGGCTAAAGCTTGGATTTCAGGATCAGTATAGTAATGAGCAACAAGTACCGCATCTTTTTCGATAAGCAGATTTTTTATTTTAGCTTTATAATCGATTTGTTCCTGAACGGATAATTGGACGGGTTTACCTGGAAAAGGGTAAGCGGATCCAACAAGCGGAGATAACTGGCTCATTCTTAACTCTTAGATATAGAAAAATGGGTGCAAATTATAGCAATTTGAATAACAAATTGTAATGAAATATTTTAAAGGATTTACAACAAAGGATATATAGAAGAAGTGGTGGGCCGTGAAGGATTTGAACCTTCGACAAATGGATTAAAAGTCCACTGCTCTACCAACTGAGCTAACGGCCCATATCGTAAAGATATGATTTGGTTTTAATTTCTAATTCACTTTTAAATTAAAAGTGCATCAATAGCTCTACCAACTGAACTAACAGGCCATATCGTAAAGATATGATTTGGTTTTAATTTCTAATTCACTTTTAAATTAAAA
>NZ_JBAKBA010000044.1:0-33088 GCF_038155225.1 Psychromonas arctica
AAACATCAAACATCAAACATCAAACATCAAACATCAAACATCAAACATCAAACATTAATTTATAAGCTTTATGCTTTACCACTCGCTGCTTTGGCTTTTTCCGCTATTTTATTAAGAATAAAGGCGCTGCCGATAAAAGCGAAGCTTGCGGTTACCATGGTTGAGGCGCCAAAGCCGCTGGCACAATCCATCTTCATATTGCCGTCTGATTCCGCTTTTTCTCTACACACTTCGCCGTTTAAATCAGGATAACTTAATTGCTCAGTTGAAAAAACACAGTAAACATGAAATCTTCGTTTAGGGTTTTTACTGAAATTAAAATGGCGACGTAGCTCTGAACGCACTTTTGCGGCTAGTGGATCTTGAATGGTTTTTGCTAAGTCAGTAACTTGTATTTGTGTTGGGTCAAGTTGACCACCTGCGCCACCACACGTTAACAACGGGTATTTATTACGCTTACAATGCGCCACTAACGCTACTTTTGCATGAATGCTATCAATGGCGTCAAAGATGTAATCCATATCACTTGAAAGATATTCAAAACAGTTTTCTTTATCGATGAAGTCATCAACACAGTTGACAATAATATCAGGATTTATTTGCTTACAACGAGCCGCCATCACTTCTATTTTTTGCTGGCCTACAGTATCTGCTAGCGCATGAACTTGACGATTTGTGTTGGTTACACAAAGATCATCCATATCAATTAAGGTGATTTGGCCAATACCCGAACGTGCTAATGATTCAACAACCCAAGAGCCAACACCGCCAATACCTACAACACAAACATGGCTATCTTTAAATTTTTGTAATGCTGTAGTGCCATATAAGCGTTTGATACCACCAAAGCGGTTTTCGTATTGTTCGTTCATGGTTTTACTCTTATTCATTTCGAAAGGCGCGATTATACTTGCTGTTATTATGTGAATCTAGGAAATATAAAAACAATCTTTCTTACTTGTTTAATTTTTAATTTTTTATTATTTGTTTTATTCATGATTTTTCACATATTTGATCATTATCTTGTTTATTTAAGCTCATAACGTCTCTATTTAAGGTAAAAAATGAAAAATAAAAGGCATCACAACCAAATAGTGAATATTACGTGATAAGTTCGTGATAACTCCCGTTCATACTGTTTTTTGTAAAACAATTACAACAAATTTATTAACCACTATTTATTATTCGAATTAAAGGGAGTTTCTTCATGTTAAAAAAACATCTTATTGCTGTAGGCCTATTCGGTTTATTTTCTGCAACTAGCCAAGCGCAAGACTTAACAGTAACAGTAACGAATTTAACCCATGGTATTTACTTCACACCTGTTATTACTGCAGCCCATGATGCTAGTACTTCTATTTTTACAACAACAGAAGCAGCAAGTGCAGAACTACAAGCTTTAGCTGAAGGCGGTGATATTTCTGGCGTAAGCGGGTTGTTATCTGTTGCTAATGCTGATGTTAATGAAAACCCTGCTGGTGGTTTGTTAGCACCTGCAACGTCTGCAAATTTTTCTCTAAGTAATAACAGCGGTAATGATTACCTATCTGTTGCAGCAATGATGTTACCGACTAATGATGGTTTCATTGGTTTAGATAGTTGGGAAATACCAACTGAAGCGGGTACTTATACTGTTTACCTCAATGCATATGATGCAGGTACAGAAGCGAATGATGAAATCATTGCTAATATACCAAATCCAATTGGTATTACAGCAACTGGCGCTTCTGGTGTTACAGAAGAAATTAGTAACCCGAATGTTCACATTCACCCCGGTGTATTAGGTGATGATGACGAAGAAGGCGGCATTAGTGATTTAGATAGTAGTGCTCATCGTTGGTTAAACCCTGTTGCAAAATTGACTATCGTTGTTGAATAAGGAGGCTTTATGATTAAATTTTCTAAAGTCGCTATTGCTACGGCTGCAGCGCTAACATTAGTTGCATGTGGAGACAATGACTCCGATTCAGTGACTATAATTGACACACCTGTTGAATATGAAGTTTTACTAAAAAACTTAACCAATGGACAGCCTATTTCAGCTCCATTACTAATATTACACGATACGGGTGAATTGTTTGAAGTGGGTGAGCCTGCTTCAGAAGCATTAGAGTTATTAGCAGAATCTGGCGATGCTAGTCGTATACTTGATGAAACTAGTTTTCTTTTAAGTTCTGCAAGTGCTACTGGTGGTATTGTTTATGGCGAAACTGCTACGGTAACTGTTAGTCATACAGCTCAAGTTAATTATTTGTCATTTACTAGTATGTTAGGTAATTCTAACGATGCTTTTACAGGTCTTAACAAAGTTGATTTAAGTGAGCTAGCGGTTAATGATTCATTAACATTTAGTACTGTTGCTTATGATGCAGGTACTGAAGCTAATACTGAAAGTGCTGAGACTGTACCTGGTCCAGCAGCTGGTGGTGAAGCAAGTAATCCAATACGTGATGACATCAATATAGTGACTATGCACCCTGGTATTGTCAGTGCTGACGACGGCTTAACTACGTCAGCGTTAACTTACCAACAAAAATTCGATAACCCAGTTATGTCTGTTACTATTACTCGTACCAGATAAACCATTATGGCCTGTTATTTTTTGTGATACCCCCTTAATTCACAATCATTAACAGGCCACCTTTTAGGAAGCTGAAAGATGACAGATAGTATTTTAATTGTTGAAGATGATCAGGATATTGCAGAGTTAATAAAAGTAAACATGCAAGATCTTGGGCTTGAAGTCACCCATTGTGATAATGGTGAAGATGCGATTAAACAAGGTTTAGAAAACGATTTTTCTCTATTAATGCTGGATATTAATTTACCAGGATGTAGCGGTTTGGAAGTTTGCCGAAAAGTAAGAGAAGTGAAACCAGAACAAGCTATTTTAATGCTAACAGCGAGAACATCAGAAATTGATCGTGTCGTTGGCCTTGAGTTAGGTGCTGATGATTACATGGCTAAGCCGTTTAGCGTGAGAGAATTACAAGCACGTATACATGCATTGCTTCGTCGTGTTCATTTATTAAAAAATAATAAACAAGAAACAACAGAAACAGATACAGGCATTGTTTGTCATGGTCAATTGATGATAAATAAACGCACGCATGAAGTTGTGTTACGTGACCAAAGTTTAGATCTTACCTCAACAGAATTCGACCTATTGTGCTTTATGGCTCAACACCCTAGCCAAGTTTTCTCTCGCACACAATTATTAGATAAAGTATGGGGCTATCAACACAGTGGTTATGAACATACTGTGAACTCACATATCAACCGTCTACGTAACAAATTAGTGGCAGGGCAACCTGACTCTACGCATAAAGTTTTCCCAAATATTATTCAAACCGTGTTTGGTGTGGGTTATAAATTTAGCCCTGAAGGTGTTGTTTAATGAGAGTGTCTTTATATCAGCGAATGACAATCGCATTGGTGTTACTTTTTATTGCCATCGCTTGTACCTTTTCATGGTGGTCTGCAAAGTTAGAGGTTGAATCTCGACACGAAGCTGAACAACGTTTACATCTTAATCTAGCCGAGCATTTGGGCAGAGATAACCCTTTATTAAAAGAGGGCGTCTATGATCAAAGTGCACTCAAAAATCTTTTTCATAGTTTAATGATATTAGGCCCTAGTTTTGAATTCTATTTTGTTGCACCCAATGGCAATATTCTTAGTTATTCTGCTGAACCAGGTAAAGTGAAACGTGAAAAAGTAAATATTGCACCGCTTGTTGATTTTATTAATCTAAAAAAAGCATTACCTATTTACGGTGATGATCCGCGTGATATTAATGAACAAAAAATATTCTCAGCTTCACCTATCTATAATGATGAAAACCTTCAGGGTTACCTTTATGTGATTATTGGTGGCGAAACCTATGATTCAATTTTTGAAGCAGTTCAGTCTGATCAGCACCTTTCGCAGTCATTAGTGTTTTTATTGGGTGTTGTGATTGCCTTTTTCTTAGTGTTGATTGCGCTGTTACGTATTTTTACCCAGCCTTTAAAACAATTAACTCAAAATATTCGTGCTTTTAAAAAAGCAGGATTTGAAAAAAATAAAGTACAACTACATGATTGGCCTGCTGCTAAAAACAATGAAATTCATGAGCTAGGTCAGGCATTTAATGAAATGGCTGAGCAAATCAATTATCAATTGGTGCAACTACAAGCAATAGATAAAACCAGACGTGAAATGTTAACGGATCTATCCCATGACTTACGTACGCCACTTGCAGCTTTACAAGGTTACCTTGAGACGATTCAACTTAAAGGCAATACCTTAAGTGAAGAGCAGCATGAACGTTTTATTGATATTGCTTTTAAAAATGCCAATCAACTTAAAAAGCTAGTCGACCAAATATTTGAGTTAGCGCATCTTGATGGTGGACAGGTAACATTGGATCTTGAAACATTTCCACTTGCCGAATTGCTACATGACATAGTGGCTAAATTTCAACATAGGTTACAAGAAAAGAAACTGGTTTTAAATATCTTACCTGAACAATGTGAGTTTATGGTTTATACCGACATTGGAAAGTTAGAGCGAGTATTGAGTAACCTGATTGATAATGCGATTCGACATACTGATGTTGGTGGAAATATTACGATACAAGTTAATGAGAAAGAAAATAGTAGATTGAACATTTCTGTTATCGATAATGGTACTGGTATTCACGAAAATGAATTAGCGTATATTTTTGATGCTCGTTATCGCGCTAGTAATGCAATTTTTGATAGTAAAGAGCATGGAGGCCTAGGGTTAGCGATTACGCAAAAACTACTGCGCTTATTACAATCAGATATTAGCGTTGAGAGTCAAATTGGTAAGGGGACGTCTTTTAATTTCTACTTAACTAAGGTTAGCTAAATTAAGGTTAGCTAAATTAAGGTTAGCTAATTTTAAGTTAATTGGTCTAGAGTTTACTCCTCATAATTTATTACGATTGGTTAGTTTTTACAGTCAGATAGTAAGTACTTATGTTAATTTATAAGGCACTTACTGTTTGACTGCTTTTTATTTTCTATTCTCTATTTATCTGGCGATTTCCTTCTTATTTTTTTATTTGACCCTCTTTAAATTAACTTACTTGTCTATTCCCTTGGTACCTCGCCATACTAAAGGTAAGCTTATCTTTGCGCTCCTCACCTATATTGAAAGGATAAAGTAGAAACCCATTGCTCTCTTTATTTTACTGCCTACAATGTAAAGTACTTTTTACTCAGTACGTTAATTGTTAAGGCTTGCTTCGATGGATGTTACATTTCCAATATTCTCAACTGCTTTTTTAATCTTTTTTATTTTAGATCCACTTGGCAATGTGCCTTTATTATTAAGTATTTTAAAAAATATAGATAAGCAGAAGCATTCGAAAATAATTATTCGAGAAATGTTAATTGGGTTATTAATTTTGATTGTTTTCCTGTTTTTTGGAGAGCAATTTTTAAGTCTATTTCACTTACAAACTCAAGCTATCACCATTGCCGGTGGGATTATCTTTTTTGTTATCTCTTTAAAAATGATTTTCCCTAGTGCTGATGGAGGAGATTTGTTTGTGATGAAAAAAGGGGATGAACCGTTAATTGTTCCTATCGCTGTCCCTATGATTGCAGGACCTGCGGCTTTAGCAACACTCTTAGTATTAGCAAAAACTAATGCTGAGCATTCTGGCGCATTGTTTCTTTCTCTTTTACTTGCGTGGAGCATGTCTGCTGTTGTTCTGCTTTGCTCTCCTTATTTATATAAACTACTAAAAGAAAAAGGCTTAACTGCATTAGAAAGGTTAATGGGGATGTTATTACTGATTATGTCTGTGCAAATGTTTATCGACGGTATTCGTTCGTTATTACCGACCTTGGTTTAATACTAGATTAGCTAACTCATGTGGTTATTGTTGTTCGAATTTCTACTTTGGTGATGGTGTATTAGGCAAGCTTTAGAGCATCATCAGAGGTGTTCTGCGAGTCCTGTTTTCAGTTTGCAGGTTTTTTGTTTGTATGTGTTTTCTTTTTGCTCTGAAACTTATCTTATTCATGCTACTTTTTTAAATTCAACACATAAATTCTGCAGGCTAAAGCCAGCGCCCCAAAGTCAAAAGATGCAATGATTGTTTTTGTATCTTTCTAAATTCAACACATAAATTCTGCAGGCTAAAGCCAGCGCCCAAGGTCAAAAGGTGCAACGATTTTTTTATATCTTTCGTATTTTAAGCGTCAATCTCGTTTTATTCGTAAATCGAAGGTACAAAAAATCCAAGCTAAATGCTTGGCTTAATAACGTTTATCTTTTTAAATTCAACACATAAATCCTGCAGGCTAAAGCCAGCGGCCCAAAGTCAAAATAGGTAATGATTTTTTAGGTCTTGTAGGCATAAGCATCGCTTCATTTATAAATAGCGGATGCAAAAAATCCAATCAAATACTTGGCTTAATAACGTTTATCTTTCCAAGTTCAACACATAAATCCTGCAGGCTAAAGCCAGCGCCCCAAAGTCAAAAGATGTGATGATATTTAGGTCTTGTGGGCATAAGCGTCGCTTCATTCGTAAATCGTAGATACAAAAAAGCCAAGCTAAATGCTTGGCTTAATAATATCGTTTTAACTAAAGGTTAGTTAAACGCTTCTAATTAGTTAGATGCTTCAACGATTGTTTTCATGTCTTTCGTGTTGTAGGCATAGACGTAGTTTCTTAACTGATTTTTAGATACAAAAAAGCCAAGCAAATGCTTGGCTTAATAATATCGTTTTAACTAAAGGTTAGTTAGACGCTTCTAATTAGTTAGATGCTTCAACGATTGTTTTCATGTCTTTCATGTAGCCACGTAGTTTTTTACCTACGATTTCTACTGGGTGGTTACGAATTTCGTCATTGATTTCGATTAGACGAGCGTTATCAACAGAGTTAGTTTTAACTGTTAATGGCTTACCTAGGAACTCAGGGCTCATCGCTTTAACGAAGTCTGCTAGTAGTGGTTTAGCAGCGTGGTCGAATAAGTAACAACCGTATTCAGCAGTATCAGAGATTACTACGTTCATTTCGTAAAGTTTCTTACGAGCGATTGTGTTAGCGATAAGTGGTGTTTCATGTAGAGACTCGTAGTATGCAGATTCTGCGATGATACCTGATGCAGTCATTGCTTCAAATGCAAGTTCAACACCTGCTTTGATCATTGCTACTAGGAAGATACCGTGGTCGTAGAATTCTTGCTCATCAATTTCCATGTCGCCAGCTGGTTGTTTTTCAAAGCCAGTTTCAGCAGTTGCTGCACGCCATTTTAGAAGATTAACGTCATCGTTAGCCCAGTCAGCCATCATAGTTGCAGAGAATTCACCTTCGATGATGTCATCCATGTGCTTGTTGAATAGCGGACGTAGGATATCTTTAAGTTCTAAAGACATATCGAATGCTTTAACTTTAGCTGGGTTAGATAGACGATCCATCATGTTAGTGATGCCGCCGTATTTAAGGCCTTCAGTGACTGTTTCCCAACCGTATTGAATCAGTTTAGAAGCGTATGCTGGCTCAAGACCGTCAGCAACCATTTTTTCGTAACCTAAGATTGCGCCAGTTTGTAACATACCACAAAGGATAGTTTGCTCACCCATTAGGTCAGATTTAACTTCAGCAACAAAAGAAGACATAAGAACACCAGCACGATCACCACCAGTACCAGATGCGTATGCTTTAGCCCAAGCAAGACCGTGGCCTTGTGGATCATTTGCTGGATGAACAGCGATTAGTGTTGGAACACCGAAACCACGTTTGTATTCTTCACGTACTTCAGAACCAGGACATTTAGGTGCACACATGATGACTGTGATGTCTTCACGTACTTGCATACCTTCTTCAACGATGTTGAAACCGTGAGAGTAAGCTAATGTTGCGCCTTCTTTCATAAGAGGCATAACCGCGCCAACTACAGCTGTATGCTGTTTGTCAGGTGTTAAGTTACATAGTAAGTCAGCTTGTGGAATTAGTTCTTCATAAGTACCTACAGTGAAACCGTTTTCAGTTGCGTTCTTCCAAGATTGACGTTTTTCAGCGATTGCTGCAGCACGTAATGTGTAAGATACGTCAAGACCAGAATCACGCATGTTTAAACCTTGGTTTAAACCTTGAGCACCACAACCGATGATAACTACTTTTTTGCCTTTTAATGCTTCAATACCGTCAGCAAATTCGCTGCGATCCATAAAACGACATTGACCTAGTTGATGTAACTTCTCACGTAGAGGAAGAGTATTAAAGTAGTTAGCCATGTTAGCTGCGCTCCAAAATAAATAATAAGGGTAAATGACTTAAATTTGGTGTCATTTAATTTCGGGTGTCACTATAACGTATAAGTAATATTGCGCAAAATGATATATTAGCAATGTTACGTTGCATAAAATGAAATATACTATGGGCTTATATTGCAGTTTTTGAAAATAGATACCTTTTTTATCATACAAGTGTGAGCATGGGGGTATCTTGAGTTATTCTTTGACATTACTATTGTTTTATATTTATTTGTGAGTAACTTGATTGCTTTAAATCAAGTATTTGTTATTAAAGGGGTTTTTATGAATTCACTGGTGTTGCCAGGCAATTTGGTTTCTATCCAATGGTTAGCTGAGCATCATAGCCATTCTGATTTGATTTTGTTGGATGCAAGTTGGCATATGCCGTTGACCCAACGTAACGGCTATCAGGAGTGGTTAAACGAGCGAATTGATAATTCTCGATTTTTTGATTTTGATCGCGAAGTTTGTGATCAACAAGCTTCTTTACCTCATATGATGCCAACACCACAACATTTCGAATTATCAGCGCAAATGCTAGGTATCAATAATGACAGTGTGATTGTTGTTTATGATAGTTTGGGGATTTTCTCTAGCCCAAGAGTGTGGTGGATGTTTAAAACCATGGGTTTTAATAATATAGCTGTATTAGATGGTGGTTTGCCAGCTTGGAAAGAGGCGGGGTTGACGATCAACACTGATTCACCCGAGACAACACAACGTAAACAAGGTGATTTCAAGGCTAAATATCAAGCCGATCTTATTAGTACTAAAGACGATGTTTATGACGCGATTGAAGATGAACAAGTTGCCATTGTTGATGCGCGCTCTAAAGATCGCTTTTTAGGTAAAGTACCAGAAGCGCGAAGTGGGCTGCGCTCAGGACATATGCCAACGGCTATTAATTTGCCTATTAGCGAAATCTTAAATAACCAAACTATGAAGAATGCTTACCAACTAGCACAAATATTTGAAGCATTAATGCCACAAAAGCAACGCTTGGTATTTAGCTGTGGATCAGGAGTGACAGCTTGTATTCTGGCATTAGCAGCTAAATTAGCAGGTTATGATGCATTAAGTGTTTACGATGGTTCATGGAGTGAATGGGGTGC
Source organism: Psychromonas arctica (assembly GCF_038155225.1). Classification (GTDB taxonomy): domain Bacteria; phylum Pseudomonadota; class Gammaproteobacteria; order Enterobacterales; family Psychromonadaceae; genus Psychromonas; species Psychromonas arctica_B. The sequence continues at coordinate 9,399 of NZ_JBAKBA010000044.1, forward strand.
AAATGAAACGCTGCCTGTCGTGCAATGTAAAAATGTATAACCTAAAAGGATGTAATGTAATGATATGTAGTGCAGATATGTTACGTGTAAAAGTATTCAATATAAGAAAAATTCATTAAATGGATATTAAAGCATTACAAACTTTTGTACATCTAAGTCAAAGTTTACACTTCTCTAAAACAGCACTCGCAATGCATGTTAGTCCTTCTACTTTAAGCCGTTTAATTCAACGTCTCGAGGACGATCTTGGAGCAAGCTTGCTCATTAGAGACAATCGGTCCGTTTTGTTAACTGAAGCCGGAATTGCTTTTAAACAGTTTGCGCTTCAACAAATTGAACAATGGGAGTTGTTAAAACATTCAATTTCACAGGGAACGAATGAATTAGAAGGTGAGATTAATTTATATTGCTCGGTTACTGCTGCCTATAGCCATCTCCCGCCGATCTTAGATCGTTTTAGACGTAATCACCCTAATGTTGATATTAAATTAACAACAGGCGATAGCGCTGTTGCCATTGAGCAAGTGATGCAACATCAAGTTGATTTCGCTATCACAGCTTATCCTGATAACTTTCCTACTCGGATGCACTTTAGTCAATTAGCTGAAATACCTTTATCAATTATTGCACCTACGACGGCGTGTGTGGCTACAAAACTAATCCATCAATCCCCTATAGATTGGAAAGCGATACCTTTTATTTTGCCTGAACATGGGGCAATCAGACGCCGGTTTGATACTTGGTTCCGTTCTCTTAAAATTGGCAAACCACATATTTATGCGAAAGTAGCAGGGCATGAAGCACTCATTAGTATGGTTGCTTTAGGCTGTGGTGTTGGCGTCGCTCCAGATGTAGTGATTGAAAATAGTCCGGTACGAGATCGCGTTCAAAGCCTCTCTGAGGTCGGTCAATTAGCTTCATTTAATTTAGGTGTTTGTTGCCATAAAACACGTTTAACGGAACCTTTAATTGAAGCCTTTTTAAATTGTGTTGAAGAGTAATTCGACGAGATTCCAGTTAAATTCGAGTAAGAATTACTGAAAATGAATAACCAAAGCAAAATGAAAAACAAAGTTTGATTATATTCCCATAGAAATTATCAAGTGTGACGTTTACAATGCGCTTATTAATTTAAGGAGCTTTTTATGTTTAATCCGCAGAAGTTAGAAGAGATCGCAAAGCAAGTCAGTGATGCAATGCCTGAAGGTGTAAAAAGCTTTGGTAATGAAATTGACCGTAAGATCAAACAAGTTTTACAGGCACAACTCGGTAAACTAGATATGGTGAGCCGTGAAGAATTTGATGTACAAACACATGTGCTACTGCGCACGCGTGAAAAATTGAATGCAATGGAAGAAAAGTTTGCACAATTAGAAAAGAAATTAGATGGTGCTGCTTCTGAAAGTAGTGCAGACGCTAAAGCAGAAAGCAATATCAATACGACTGAACAAGATAAGTAGGAAAACAAATGAAAGAGCAATATTTAAAAAACGCAGAATTATTTGTTGAGCAAGCCGCTGCTGAAGGTGAATTGTTTGGTTTATTTGATGAGACATTAGGTTGGGCAAATTGCCACGCTCATGACAATAAAGATGCAACTGCTGTTTATTTGTTTTGGTCTGACGCAACATTAGCTGAAAAATTAAAAACAGAAGAATGGGCTAACTATAAAGTTGAAAGCATTGCGTTAGATGTGTTTTTTGATTCATGGTTAGACGGCATGCAGAAGCAACAAGTGTTTGCTGGTGTAAACTGGGATGAAGAGTTATGTGGTTTAGAAATTGAAGCAATGGTATTAAAAAATGCATTGGTCGAAAAATTTCAAGCTGATGATTTAGAATCGGAAGCAGAACAGACAGAATCTGTTGGTGCATAGTTAATTTATTTAGAGTTTTTTTTATTCGCGATTTTTATTAGCGCGTTAGTTTCTAAGTTTATTAATAAATAGTCTCTAAGTTTATTAAGAAAAAGTAGATATAAAAAAACCAAGCGATGAGCTTGGTTTTTTTATAGGCGATCGTTAGCGAAGATTAATGTTTATTCTTCTGGGTAAGTACCCCAACCGTCATATTCAATACCAAATGATTGTGCTAGTGCAACGAGTCTTTCAACATCTTCGTAAATAGCTTCTTCATCTAGGTTCATTTCAACAACAACATCAAAACTTAAGATAATAGAACCATCTTCTAGTTCTAATTCTTCAGGATCTGTTACTTCATAGCCTTTTTTGAAACAAGCAATAGCTGCTTTTTCCAATACATCAAAGTTATCACAAGATAGGTGATGTTCAATCATGTAAACCGCATCAGGATTACTGCCATCTTCTAAAATAGCTTCAACAATATCAGCAGTTTCTTCTGCTAGTTCTGCTAATAGTTCTTCATGTGTAAGTTCTTCTGACATTTTTTATCTCTTCTATATCAAGGTTTACAATTTTCATTCATCGTTTATATCATGAATGGAAATGGCGTAATTAATCACAACAATTAGAGTTAGAATCTGGACGATTCACTTCTTTGTTAAGCTGTTTATATTTAGCTAACATGATTTCATGTGAGTCATTCATTAAGCGACGAATTTCGCGCTTTTTATATTGTGTAATATCAATTGGCTCTAACATTTCAACAATCACTTCACCATTGTCCCAACGGTTTAAGTTGACTTGTTGGTGAGTGTTAGACACAACGGTCGGCACAACGTTAACGCCTGCTTGTAATGCAGTGTGAAATGCTCCCATTTTAAATGGCATTAAACCACGCCCGCGGCTACGAGTGCCTTCTGGAAATATCCACACGCCTAGATTTTTATCACGCATTTGATCAACCACATCAGTGATTGTATTTTTAGACTTATCTTTATTATCTCGGTCAATTAAGATATTACCCGTTAACCAGTAAATGATGCCAAAGAAAGGGATCAGTACAAGGCTTTTTTTACCGATAGTCACTGAGCCTGGTTGTACTGCGCCTGTTGTTGTGACCATGTCATAGTTATTTTGATGGTTGGCAATGTAAACCACTGAGCCATTATTTTTAGCACTTTCAGGTACGCGGATAGTGACTTTGAGTCCAACTAATCGCGACATTTTGCTAAATAACATCGCAAAATGATAAGTGTTTTTAGGATTCCGTGGACTTAAAATACAGTAAAACAGTGAATACACACTCATTAAAATAACGGCAACAATAATTAAAATTGCTCTGATAATAAATAACATAGTTTATAGGGTCTCTTCTTGTTCATTTTCTGATGTGATGACTTCAATATTATCAACACGTTGTAATCCACGAGGCAGTTTATTACCACGACGGCCGCGCTCACCTTGGTAATGCGCTAAATCATTTGGTTTGAGTGTTAGCTTGCGTTTACCTGCATGCAAGGTCACAGCACTCTCTGGCGATATTATTTTCAGCATAGTAACAAACTCTTCACGCTTAGTCGCTTTGGCTGTCATTATGTTGATCATCTTATTACCTTTGCCTTTACTTAAGCTCGGTAAGCTCGCAACAGGGAAAATTAACATACGGCCTTCATTACTGATGGTTAAACACAGATCTTCTGCGTTTTTTGATAGTTTTTGTGGTGCAACTAATAATGCATTAGTTGTTAAGTTGATCAGTGCTTTACCATTTTTATTGCGGCTATTAATATCACTTAGGTTAGCCACAAAACCGTAACCATGGTCACTACTAATGATATAACGATCTGACTCATCGCCCATTAAGACACAAGCAAAAGGTACATTTTCATTTTGGTTAAAGCGGCCTGTTAATGGCTCACCTTGAGTTCTTGCTGAAGGCAAAGAGTGTGCATCTAATGAATAAGCTCGGCCAGACGTATCAATAAAGATACAGCTTTGGTTACTTTTACCTTGGTAACTGGTTAGATATTCATCACCGGCTTTAAAGTTAAGTGCTTGTGGGTCAACATCATGCCCTTTAGCGCTACGAACCCAACCTTGAGTTGATAATACAATGGTGACCGCTTCACTTGGCATTAATTCTTTTTCAGTTAATGCTTTTGCTTCTAACCTTTCTACCATTGGAGAACGACGATCATCTCCATATTTTTCAGCGTCGGCTTTTATCTCTTTTTTAACTAAGGTATTTAAACGTCTGTCTGAGCCTAATAGTAGCTCTAGTTTTTGTTGTTCTTCAGATAACTCTGCCATTTCGCCACGAATTTGAATTTCTTCAAGCTTCGCGAGTTGGCGCAGTTTAATTTCTAAGATGGCGTGCGCTTGCGTATCCGATAATGAATAACGAGACATTAACTCCGCTTTTGCATCATCATAAGTACGAATAATTTCAATCACTTCATCGATATTCAAGTAGGCAATTAATAAACCTTCTAGGATATGTACGCGTGCTAGGATTTTGTCTAAGCGATGTTGTAAACGACGACGAACAGTCTCACGACGGTAAACTAACCACTCCGTTAGAATAGTCACTAAACCTTTAACACTTGGACGTTGATTTAGCCCTAACATGTTGAGGTTTACTTTGTGGCTAACTTCTAAATCTGTAGAAGCAAATAAGTGATTCATTAATGCTTCAACGTCAATACGGTTTGAACGCGGGATAATCACTAAACGTGTTGGATTCTCATGATCTGATTCATCACGTAAATCGGCCACCATTGGCAGTTTTTTATCCTGCATTTGTTTAGCAATTTCTTTTAATATTTTACCACCCGATACACGATGCGGTAATGCAGTAACAACAATCTCACCATTTTCAACAACAAAGACGGCACGACTTTTAAAGCTACCACGGCCTGTTTGATAGATGTTGACGATCTCTTTACGTGGCGTAATGATTTCCGCTTCAGTTGGATAATCTGGGCCTTGTACAAACTCCATTAGATCTTCTAACGAAGCTTTAGGATTATCAATTAAGTGTAAACATGCATTTGCGACTTCACGTGCATTATGTGGCGGGATATCGGTTGCCATACCAACGGCGATACCGGTAATACCATTTAATAAGATATGCGGTAAACGCGCAGGTAATAAAACGGGTTCTTTTAACGTACCGTCAAAGTTAGGTTTCCAATCACAAGTACCTTGGCCAATTTCTGATAATAATAATTCAGAGAAAGCAGATAAACGCGATTCGGTATAACGCATCGCAGCAAATGATTTTGGATCATCAGGTGCACCCCAGTTACCTTGACCATCAATGAGTGGGTAACGGTACGAGAAGGGTTGAGCCATTAATACCATAGCTTCATAACAAGCACTATCACCATGAGGATGATACTTACCTAATACGTCACCGACGGTACGTGCTGATTTTTTATATTTTGCTAACGCTGATAAACCGAGTTCAGACATTGCGAAAACAATGCGTCGTTGAACGGGCTTCAAACCATCACTAATATGTGGCAAAGCTCGATCCATTATCACGTACATGGAATAGTTGAGATAGGCATCTTCGGTAAACTTAGCGAGCGATAATTGCTCTATGCCTTCTAAACTCATGTCTATGACTTCACTCATATTTTACAGCCTTGTAATAAATAATAGATATATTGGACTAGAGTATACCGCACTTGTATTCGAAGACTGAAATAGAAATGAAATAGTGTGTATTAAATGTAATAAATTTGAACAAAAGAACACGAAAATAATGGAAGTTAGGGACAATAGAGAAGGAAGTATTAATGAGAGATATTATAGGGTGTAAAAATAAAAGATCTAAGTTAAGCAATGAGTCTGATACTTATTACTTAAACTAGATCTTATTTACTTATAATTTGAGGTTACTATTTATATCATTCCTCTTACAACTGTGAAAATGCTTTCTTAGCTGCAATTAATGTATTGCTAATATCTTGTTCTGTATGAGCAAGTGATAAAAATCCAGCTTCATAAGCAGATGGAGCAAGGTAAATACCTTCTTCTAGCATTAAGTGGAAGAATTTTTTGAATTTTTCTACATCACACGCGCACACTTGTTTAAAATTGGTGACTTGTGGCTGATCAGTAAAGAAGAAACCAAACATACCGCCAGCATAGTTAACTGCTAGTGGGACACCTGTTTCTTCAGCAACTTTTTTTAGGCCTTCTGCTAATTGCTTCGTTTTAATGGCTAGTTGTGCATATTCAGGTGTGTCTAATGCAGTTAATGCAGCTAAACCTGCATGCATTGCGATAGGGTTACCTGATAATGTACCAGCTTGATAAACAGGTCCTGTCGGTGCAATGTGTTGCATTACTTTATGGCTACCGCCAAAAGCACCTACAGGCATTCCACCGCCAATGACTTTACCTAATGTCGTTAAGTCTGGTTTAATGTTGTAATGCGCTTGTGCACCGCCTAGTGCAACACGGAAACCTGTCATGACTTCATCAAGAATCAATAATGCGCCATATTTATCACAAATCTCACGTAGGCCTTGTAAGAAACCTTCAGCTGGTGGGATGCAGTTCATATTGCCAGCAACGGGTTCAACAATGATACAAGAAATATCATCTGGGTAAGCTTCAAACAAGGCTTTAACTGACGCTAAATCATTAAAGTCAGCGGTTAATGTGTGTTTAGCAAAATCAGCTGGGATGCCAGGAGAGCTAGGTTGGCCAAGTGTTAATGCTCCCGAGCCTGCTTTCACTAATAAAGAGTCTGCATGGCCATGGTAACACCCTTCGAATTTAAGGATTTTATCGCGATTAGTGTAACCACGCGCTAATCGAATAGCACTCATCGTCGCTTCAGTACCTGAGCTCACCATGCGCACTTGTTCCATTGATGGGACTAGCTGCTGTACTTTTTCTGCCATGATAATTTCAATTTCAGTGGGAGCACCAAAACTCAAGCCATTCTCTGCAGCATCAATGACTGCTTTTTTAATCGCAGGGTGGTTGTGGCCTAAAATCATCGGTCCCCATGAACCAACGTAATCGATATATTGTTTATCATCTACATCATAGATATAAGCATCTTGTGCTTTTTGTATAAATAAAGGGCCACCACCTACGCCGTTGAATGCGCGAACTGGAGAATTTACTCCCCCAGGAATAATTGATTGTGCACGGTTAAACAGTTCAGTTGATTTGCTCATAAGCATCCCATTAATTATTTTTAAATTGAGTGAAACTGCAATATACCCATGATAAATGAAGATGCAACTGAGAAAGTTTATAATTCAATGATCTTTAACAGGAGTGTCTCTGTAATTTTTTTGTTAACATGACAAGTAATAAGTCTTTTAAAAGATTTTATTGTTATAATATTGGTTTTTTCTTCATTTTTTGTTTTAGGTCGTATCACATTTATGAAAATAGCATTGCCAGCAGCTTGTATTAATGGAATAAAAAGCTTTATTGACCGCTTTTTTACTAGAAAAAATAGTGCTTTATTAATTTGGTTATCTATTTTTATTGGTCTCTTGGCTGGCAGTATTTCTGCATTATTTGACCATGGTATTATTTGGGTCTCAGAAATGCGTTTGGAGTTAATTCATACTTATGGTGGTGGAGAAGTACCTTTATGGGTCATTGCCGTGCCGATTTCATCAATAATGGTGGGTATTGCTTTTTATATTACACATCGATTTGCACCTGAAGCTGGCGGTAGTGGTATACCTGAAATTGAAGGGGCAATGGAAGGGATGCGTCCCGTACGCTGGAAGCGAGTTATCCCTGTTAAATTTTTTGGTGGTTTGTTAGCCCTTGGTAGTGGGATGGCATTAGGACGTGAAGGTCCTTCTGTTCAGCTTGGTGCGAATATAGGACGAATGATCTCAGATATTTTTAAAGTTGATAAAGTGGATGCACAAGCACTGCTCGCCGCCGGTGCAGCAGGAGGTTTGGCGGCTGCTTTTAATGCTCCTTTAGCGGGTATTATGTTTGTTATTGAAGAGATGCGTTCACAATTTAATTATAGTTTGACCTCCACTAAGAGCGTATTTATGAGTGCGGTGATGGCGACTATCGTAATGCGCCTATTTACCAATCAAGATGCGGTTGTGACTGTCACACAATATTCTCACCCTGATTTGCATACACTTGGTTTTTATCTTATTTTAGGTTTTTGTTTTGGTGTGATTGGTCTCTTTTTCAATAAAATGATTCTTGCGACGCAAGATATGTACTTATCTATTCACCAAAATCAACGCTGGCGCTTTGTTGGTATTGGCTTATTTCTTGGTGCTGTCTTTGGCGCTTTAACAATAGTTGAACCTGATATTGCTTTTAGTGGTATTGAGCTTATTCCACATGTTGAAGGCGGACAGTACCTTGCTGGTGGCTTACTGCTTCTGTTCATATTACGTACCTTTACTACCTTATTAAGTTTTGGTTCAGGTGCTCCCGGTGGTGTATTCGCTCCGACCCTTGCTTTAGGTACGTTATTTGGAATGTTATTTGGCGTTATCGCACAAGCACTATTTCCCGATCTGATTACAGAACCTGGTGCCTTTGCGATTGCTGGTATGGGCGGATTATTTGCCGCAACAGTACGAGCACCTATTACAGGTATTTTATTAGTCATAGAGATGACTAGTAATTATGAAATGATTTTACCGTTAATTGTAACTTGTTTAGGCGCAACTATGGTGGCTCAAACATTAGGCGGTCGCCCTATTTATACACAGTTACTAGAAAGAACATTAAAACTATCGATGCGTGCAAAACGTCAAGAAACAACAGACAAAGCGATGTTCCGTATTCTTGGCAAATATAGTAAGTATAAGAAATAAGAAGGAATTGCATGAAAGGTTTTAAAATAAGCTTTTTTAAATGGCTGGTGATCAGCTTAATCTGTCTCTACTTTGGTTTTATGGTGGGTAAATTTAAACAAGATATTTTACAGCATAAAGTGCAATTACTAGAGTTGGATGCAGAGAGTTTAACGACTGAAAATACTCAGCTTACAGAACGTTTGAATTTTATTCAGGCCGAATTTAATGCCGAGCGAGAAATTCATGATGTTTTAACAAATGAAAATAAAGAGTTGAACAAAGCTTTAGATGCTAGCAATGATAAATTATATTTTTATGAGCAAGTGGTTGCACCTGAATTATCAGTGACAGGTTTAAATGTTTATTCATTCTCTGTAAGTAAGGGTGAAGAAGAGGGGACTTGGTTGTATGAGCTAGTCTTAATGCAAGCTCAACAAGGGCGTCGTGAGTTAAGTGGGCAAATCGAAATTACATTTGCTGATACAGATGAAGGTGAAATAGATACAAAAGACGTTAAATTGAGTGAAATCGATCCAAACTTTGAATCTTCTTTTAAATTTCAGTATTTTCAAACGTTAAAAGGAAACTTCACTTTACCTAAAGAAATTAAAGTTGGACAAATATTTGTTGTTGCTGAAGCTAATCGTACAAATTGGACTCGTGCCCAACGTATTGAGAAAGTATATGATTGGGAAGGTTTTATTGAAAACAAAGGATCGTTACTTGAAGAGTTGCCTACTCAGGCTGAATAATAGATCCTTCTAATACTTGAACAAATTGGTCAGGTATTAGATAATGGCTTTGGGCAAATTAATAGGACTAGAAATAAAATGACAAGCGAAGTGGAAATTGCATTACCGATTTATTTCAGTGATAGCGCAGCAAATCGAGTTAAAGCATTGATCGCAGAAGAAAATAATCCTTCTCTTAAACTACGAGTTTATGTAACTGGTGGCGGTTGTTCAGGCTTTTCATACGGTTTTACATTTGATGAAAAAACAAATGATGACGATACATTAATTGAAAATAGTGGTGTGACATTATCTGTTGATCCAATGAGCTTACAATATCTTGTTGGTGGCACTGTTGATTTTATTGATAACCTTGAAGGTTCTCGTTTCTTAGTTAACAATCCAAATGCAACAGCAACTTGTGGTTGTGGCTCTTCATTCTCTATCTAACCATGAATTCTAGCGTTAACAATTAAAATAAACATGCTTACTTTGATAGTTGAGCATGTCTAACTTACCTCTATTTTTCTTACTTTTATATAAAACTAATCTACTGTAATCTTGTGATTTATTTTCTTTATTATATAGCAATATATAAGGTTGCAACTAAGTTAACTGATAGTTTAACATGCGCCTAAAATGGCCAAGTGCTTTAAGGGAATAAGGAATAACATGTTAGATAACTTCATCTACATATCAGATTTGATTGGTATGATCACTTGTGCCATTTCTGGCGTGTTAGTCGCAACTCGTCTACGTATGGATCCTTTTGGCATCAGTGTATTAGCTGGAGTCACTGCTGTTGGTGGTGGTACGCTTCGCGATATGATGATGGGCGCTACCCCTGTATTTTGGATTGAAGATAATACTTATATCTACGTTATTCTGATCACTGCGCTATTGAGTGTATTATGGTTGCATCGTATACAGCGATTTCCCGCTTACTTATTACCTATTTTCGATGCCTTTGGTTTGGCTATTTTTACCATTATTGGCGCACAAAAAGCATTAATGTTTGGATTTAGTGGGCCTGTTGCCATTGTGATGGGATGTATTACGGGTGTTGTCGGTGGCATGATAAGGGATATATTGAGCGGTCAAATTCCATTCGTGTTACAAAAAGAAATTTATGCAACAGCCTCTATTTTAGGTGGTGCTTTATATGTCCTTTGTGATTATATTGAGCTAGGACCTATTTTCTCGATGGTTGTTGCTATGTTAGGTACGTTATCATTAAGGTTATGTGCTATTTATTACCATCTATCATTACCTGTTTTCAGTAATGACAGAGAAGCGTAATATAGCCATTAAAATATTAAAGTTAAAATTTTTGAGTTTATTTAACATTCTTTAAACAATTGTTTTGCAAACATAAACTCCAAGTTGATAAACTCTAGCACCTAAATGTATCTTAGATTGTTGTGATTAATAGGTAGGCACATGGAAGCAGTAACAAATTCAACACAACTGATTAATTGGTTTCGTAATTCAGCTCCTTATATTAATGCACATCGCCATAAAACATTCGTGTTAATGATTGGTGGTGAAGCGTTAGAAACAGATAACTTTCAATACATCATTAATGATATTGCCTTGCTGAATAGCTTGGGCGTTAAGTTAGTGTTAGTGCACGGCGTTCGCCCTCAAATCCAAAAACAACTTGATATGCACGGTCATAGCAGTCAATTTCATAATGATTTGCGTATTACCGACGATCGTAGTTTGTCACTTATTAAACAGGCTGTTGGTGCGGTTCAAATTGAACTACAAGCTGGACTTTCTATGGGCTTAGCTAATTCACCGATGCAAGGTGCGGCTATTCGTACCGTGATTAGTAATGTAGTCACTGCCCAACCTATTGGTGTTAAAGACGGTATTGATTTTTGCCATGCAGGTAAGGTTCGCCGTATTGATGTTGAAGGTATTAAATCTCAACTGTCTTCAGGTGCTATTCCTATTATTTCTCCTATTGGATACTCAGTTACTGGTGAAGTATTTAATTTACTTGCAGAAGAAGTGGCAACACAAGTTGCGATTGATATCAAAGCAGATAAGTTAATTGGTTTCTGTTCCAATCAAGGTGTATTAGACGAAAACGGTAACGTTATTTCTGAGTTGTTACCAGATCAAGCACAAGTACATATTGATGCGATAGAAAAAGAGTCAGGTCAAGCCTCTGGTACATTACGTTTTTTACGTGCCGCTGTTGCTGCTTGTCAAGCTGATGTGACGCGTTGTCATTTAATTAGCTATCACCAAGATGGTGCCTTGTTAAAAGAACTATTTACCCGAGATGGTACTGGTTCGCAAATCGTTAAAGAAAGCTATGAGCAAATCCGTACTGCCACTATTGATGATATTGGTGGTTTACTACAGCTGATTGAACCATTAGAGAAGCAAGGCATTTTAGTTAAACGTTCTCGTGAACTATTAGAAAATGAAATTGAATCTTTTATGATCGTTGAACGCGATGGCATGGTTATCGGTTGTGCTGCGCTATATCCTTTCATGGACGATAAAATGGGCGAGCTAGCTTGTTTAGTCAGTCACCCTAAATATCGTCGTGCTGCCCGCGCAGATAATCTTGTTGAGCATGTTGAGCGTAAGGCAAGACAATTAGGTCTCGACACCATTTTTGTATTAACAACACAAAGTATTCATTGGTTTAGAGAGCGAGGTTTTTCGTTTGCTGAAATTAACCAATTACCCGCAGCTAAAAAAGAAATGTATAACTTGAAGCGCAATTCAAAAGTGTTGATAAAAAAAATAATATGATGAAAATAAAAAAAATGACTGAGAAATTAGTCTCTAACAGTCATTCTAGCCTCTCTAAATTTATTATGTTGAGACGCTTATTTTTAACTTCACGTATTACTTTAATTAGCTTTCTATTGATGTTTTTTCAAGTAACTGCATCTGCAAAAGTAGAATATATTTCAATCGGTACTGGCGGAATTAGTGGCGTATATTACCCAACAGGTGGAGCCATTTGTTACTTAGTTAATAAAATCAAAGTAATAGATAATATTCGTTGTGAAATTAAAAGTACACCTGGGTCGATTTATAATTTAAGAGCTTTAAAAGATAAAAATATTGACGTGGTGGTCGCTCAATCTGATTGGCAGTATCATTTTTATCAAGGAACCTCTTTATTTAAAGAGCAAGGGGAATTTAAAAAGCTACGTTCACTTTTTTCAGTGCATTCAGAACCTTTTACTGTACTTGCTAGAAAAGATGCCAATATTAAGAGCTTTGAAGATATTAAAGGAAAACGCGTTAATATAGGAGCACCAAACTCAGGACAACGAGCAACAATGGAGATGCTTCTTGATCTCTACGGTTGGGGGGATGCTGACTTTTCTGAAATAACTTACCTAACACCTAGTGAACAAGCTCAGGCTTTATGTGATAAAAAAATAGATGTTATTATTTATGTAGTAGGGCATCCAAACAGCTCTATTAAAGAAGCGAGTAGTGCTTGTCAAACGACGTTGGTCAATGTTACTGGTCCTAAAATATCTAAACTAATAAAAACCCATCGTTATTATGAAGCGGCAGATATACCTGGTGACATGTACCGTGGAAGTCCGAGTAAAACCGAAACATTTGGTGTTGGTGCAACAATTGTTACCACAACAGATTTACCTGAACATATTGCTTATGAAATAGTAAAAGCAGTGTTTGAAAATCACGATACTTTTGTTCAATTACATCCTTCTTTTAAGAATTTATCTAAACAGGCGATGGTCAGCCAATATCTTTCTGCACCTTTGCATCCAGGCGCATTGCGTTATTATAAAGAAGTTGGTTTGATTAAAGACGATGCTCAGGTTGCTGTTAAAGAGAAACCTCTAGGACATGTTATTGCTGATGTAGAGTAACCTTTGTGCGTAGATGATAGATAACTATACGGAGAACACTGCTTAGTACTAACCGAATTGCTATAAGCACAGTTAGTTAGACAAATAGAAGATACAAAAAAGCCTGTATAAAACAGGCTTTTTATTGTTTAAAGTATTAGCTATAAGCTAAGGCTTTTACAATTATTTATGATTACACTCGCCATCAACTGGCTCACCATAAAGGTATAAACTGTGGTTAGTTAGTTTAATACCATATCTAGCTGCAATAAGGTTTTGTTGATCTTCAATTAGTGGATCATTGAATTCAATTACTTCACCACATTTTAAACATACTAAATGGTCATGATGTTCTTGATGAGTTAATTCAAAAACGGATTTTCCACCTTCAAAATGATGGCGTGTCACTATACCCGCATCATCAAACTGATTTAAAACGCGATACACAGTTGCTACACCGACTTCATCACCTTGTTCAAGTAGTTTCTTGTAGAGGTCTTCGGCACTTAGGTGCTGATTCTCTGGCAACTGTAATAAACTTAAAATCTTTAAACGTGGTGATGTTACTTTTAAACCCGCTTCTTTTAGGGCTAAATTTTCATTACTCATGTCGTTTCCTAACTGCTGTATTTTGAATTTAATCGGCTAATTCCGCTAAACACATTTCATTATAAATCTGCTCTGACCATGCTTTTACACGTGATGCAGTCAATTCAGGTTGGCGATCTTCATCAATACCTAAACCAATAAAAGTATTATCATCTATTGAAGCTTTTGATGCTTCAAAATCATAACTTTCAGATGGCCAGTTACCAACAATAATAGCACCCTTACTTTCAACTATGTCGCCTAATTGGCCCATTGCATCTAAAAAGTATTCTGCATAATCTTCTTGGTCGCCACAACCAAAAATAGCCACTAATTTATCAGTAAAGTCGATATCTTCTAGATCAGGGAAAAAATCATCCCAATCACATTGCGCTTCACCGTAGTACCAAGTTGGAATACCAAATAAAATAAGGCTGAATTCAGCGATATCTTCTTTGCTACTTTTAGCGATATCTTTTACTTCTACTAACTTCTTACCTAATTCTTTTTGTATCATTTTTGCAACTGCTTCAGTGTTACCTGTGTCGCTGCCAAAGAAAATACCTACGCTAGACATACTTTATACCTTAATTTATTTGATTTAACTGTGCGTGAAGAAGTTTAGTGATTAATTCTGCACGGCTTATTGATTGTGTATCAGATAATGCATTTAATTTTTCAAATAAATCATTATCTACTTTTAATTCGATTCGTTTCAAACCGTTTTGTTTGTCTCGTAACGTCTGTTTCTGCTTATTGATCTTTAGCTGAACTTGACGAGAATGAGGGTTACTCTTAGGTCTGCCTCGGCGTACCTCGTTTGCAAATAGATCGCTTGTAATGCGATCAAATGATTCCTTTGCCATTTTGTTACCTAACAATTCTTACTTAACAACACTTACTTAACAATACAATCACTGAGCTAATTATTTAACCAATGCCTGAATTAACCCATACAATTTCAATTATTGCTTTTGAAATAAAACCAATACAACCAAAAAATAAAACTGCCCATACAACATTGCGGCCAAATTTCGGCACATTACCTTTTTTTAAAACGTCTTGAATTGCCAAACCGATAAATAAAAAAAGTAAAAGATAGAAACCATAGAGCCCGATCATTTCAATTTGTTCAGTATATTCTTGCAGCATATTTTAACTTCTTTTAAAAAATGAATATATAGCTGTCGCCATTCAATATACTTGCAACAACTAATTAGTCTTATCATCAAATAAAATATAATTAATAACTTAATTTAGCTGTTATTTATATTGTAGTACTAAGTTGATTTTTAAACTAACGACTCGCAGTGCAAGTGTTGAGGCAAACATTTTAGTTGTATTTTAAGTGATTAATTTAATTAATCCTCTATTAACCACGGTTAGCTGCTTGCATTTAACCGTGGTTAGAAAGCCTTGATTAAACTTTCTAGGTTTTTAATTTCGCCTAGAAAAGATTTACTTCATGGCTTGCTTGAATTTTGCATCCCGAATGATAACGGGTATCTGATCTAGATGCCATCGAAAATAGATAAATATGTTTATGTTATGTCGATTTATTGAGCAAAAAAGTTCATCACTAAACGGTTAAAGGTTTTTGGTTTTTCTGCATGTAGCCAATGCCCCGTCGCATTAATTACTTTGAGTTTAGCTTTAGGGAAAAGTGTTATTATCGATTGTTGACTTGCTTGATCAATATAATCAGAGAGTTCACCTTTAATAAACAATGTTGGTTTATCATAATGACTGTCTTGTTCTGGCCAATCCCGAATCACTGAATAATTTTGATATAAATTATCTACATCATAAATAAATCGAAAGCCGTTATCACCGCGTTGGTAAGATTTTAATAAAAATTGTCTAATTTCAGGTGTTTCTACATAATTTGCTAATACGGTATCAGCTTCTGCTCTATTTTTAACATTCGAGTTACTGACCGCTTGTAAACCTGTAAACACATCGCTGTGTCTGTCAACATGTGAAGTTGGCGCTATATCGGCAACGACTAAGCGATTAATGCGGTTGGGTTGTAATAAAGCACAAGTCATTGCAATCTTTCCACCCATCGAATGGCCTAGTATTGAAAATGTATCAATGTTTAGCGAATCTGCTACTTCAAAGATATCATTTGCCATCTCTTGGTAAGTCATTGTTGTGCTTCGATCACTTTGACCATGGTTTCGTACATCAACTAAAATGACATCAAAATCACTTTGTAATTCTTTTCCTAAGCTGGAAAGGTTAGACAAACTACCAAATAATCCATGAATTATAAAAATAATCTCACTTTTATTAACTGTTTCATGTTTGGAAGATTGTTTTAATTGGTAATTTAGTAGCATAAACGCTCATTTTAAGTGAAAATAAATAAAGTTAGAAATAATAGCAAATTATGCATTAAAGCTGAAAGTATTTACATAGTGCTCGTCATTATCATTTGAGCTTGCTGTATCAAACACTGCGACGAAAAAATAAGTCACGTAATGGGGAAATAATGAAAACGATCGAAATAGAAGATGATCTATATAAATATATTTTAAATAATATTGAAGCCTTCGGCGAAACTCCCTCACAAATTCTTCGTCGTTTATTAGCATTATCTGAAGATAGCCATGTTACTAATAATGTAACCAAGAGTGTTACTAATTCAGCTCAGCAAGATCCTCAGAACAAGGGAAACGATACAGTAAAGCCTGTATTATCTAATTCAGAACTTAACAAAAAAAGTTCAGAAGATATCGATTCCATTAATGACCGTGATGATTATGAATATAAGAATGTGAGTCAATTATTTGGTGACAAGGCTTTTACATCAGAGCCGATTATTACCAATAAATTTATGATGATGCTAACGACTATGTACTTTGAAAAAAAGGCTGCGTTTATTGATGCAGCAGAAAAAACCAAAGGTCGTACACGTGCTTATCTTGGCACACATTTAGATGACTTATTAAACTCCGATAATGAAGAAGAGTTAGCTCAATTCAAAGCAAGCAAACCAAGAACCATTCCAAATACACCTTATTGGGTGATTACCAATGCAAATACTGGTCGTAAACGCATTATTTTGACACAAATGATGGCTTCAATGGGATACCCACATCATTTGATTGAACGAATAAAAGAAGAAATTTAATTTAATTTATTTTCACCACAATCTGAGGTACTTATGGCAATTCATCCACGAGCAGGACAACCCGCACAAGTAAGTGATTTAGTTGATATTCCGAAATTAGTGTCTGCATACTATGTTAATCTTCCTGATGTTGATGTTGTAGAGCAACAAGTCGCTTTTGGTACTTCTGGCCATCGAGGTAGCTCTTTTAAATATGCATTCACTGAACTGCATATACTTGCTATAACGCAAGCTCTTGCTGAGTACCGTAAAGAGAAAGGGTATACAGGGCCTGTTTTTATTGGTAAAGATACGCACGCATTATCTGAGCCCGCTTTCATTTCAGCAGTACAAGTACTGGTTGAAAATGGTATCAAAGTAGTGGTTCAAAAGGGCGGTGGTTATACACCTACGCCGGTTATTTCTCATGCTATTTTACAATACAACAAAGCTAATCCAGATTCACTGGCTGACGGAATTGTTATTACGCCTTCACACAACCCTCCTGAAGACGGTGGCTTTAAATATAACCCTCCTAATGGCGGCCCAGCAGATAGCGATGTTACTAAGCTTATTCAAGATCGTGCTAATGAAATATTAAATGATAATTATGATGATATTTTGCAAGCAGACTTCGATGAAGCGATGCAGTCAGATTTAGTGGAAGAGTACGATTATATCCAACCTTATGTTGATGACTTAATTAATGTATTAGACCTAGAAGCCATCGCTAAATCAGGTATTAAAATTGGTGTAGATACATTGGGTGGTTCAGGCGTTGCTTATTGGCCAGTGATTGCTAAAACGTATGGTTTAAACATTGAAGTGGTAAACGATCGCGTCGATCCTACATTCTCTTTCATGACCTTAGATAAAGACGGCAAAATCCGCATGGATTGTTCGTCACCTTATGCAATGGCTGGTTTAATCAAATTAAAAGACAAGTTTGATGTAGCTGTAGCGAATGACCCTGATTATGACCGTCACGGTATTGTGACTAAATCATCTGGTTTATTAAACCCTAACCATTATTTAGCGGTTGCGATTAACTATTTGTTCACTCATAGAAAACAATGGTCTGAAAAGGCGATTGTAGGTAAAACATTAGTTTCAAGCTCAATGATTGACCGAGTTGTTAATGAGTTAGGACGTGAGCTATCAGAGGTTCCTGTTGGTTTTAAATGGTTTGTCGATGGGCTATTTGACGGTAGCTTTGGTTTTGGTGGCGAAGAAAGTGCCGGCGCTTCTTTCTTACGTAAAGATGGTACTGTTTGGAGTACTGATAAAGACGGTATTATTCTTGCGTTATTAGCGGCTGAAATTATTGCAGTAACCAAGAAAGATCCTGGTGAGCATTATGCAGAATTTACAGCTAAATTCGGAGCGCCTGTTTATCAACGTTTCGATGCACCTGCTTCACCAGAACAAAAACGCGTATTGGCTAACTTAAGCCCTGATATGGTTGAAGCTGAAACACTAGCGGGTGAGAAAATAACTGCTAAATTGACTCATGCATCTGGCAATGGTGCTGCTATCGGCGGGTTAAAAGTGACCACTGAAAACGGATGGTTTGCTGCTCGTCCTTCAGGAACTGAAAATATTTATAAAATATATTCTGAGTCGTTTTTGGGTGAAGAACATATCGCGCAGATTCAAACAGAAGCGCAAGAAATTGTTGCGCAGGCTTTCGCGAAAGCGGGGATTTAATTTCTTTATCACTCCCTCAAATAAGCTGAATAAAATAGAGGCAGAGTTTTTACTCTGCCTTTTTATTGCGCGTTTATAAATACTTTTAAAATTCATTAAAATAAAATCCTTAGTCTATACTGATCATTATTGTGATCTTGATCTCGTTATTTTGTTCAGATCTTAGATTCAATAGAACATTAAATATTCAACGATAAAGGTTTATCTTCCTTTTTATTGTTTATTTTTTGACTGGGATGTTGAAAGGTAATTTATCTTTCATAAAGCTTCTTCTTTCATTCCACTGTTCTTATCAAAACGTTTTATACATGATGAAATTTCACTTAACACTTAGCTAGTAGGTCTAATATGGCGATTAAAAAGAATCAAGAATCAGTAGCGGTACCTTCAGTAACGAGTGCTGAAATGCAACAAGCGATTATCGATCGTCTACGTAAAGGGATTGGTACAGATAGATATAAAGCAAATAATAAAGCATGGTGGAATGCAACCTGTCAGGCAGTTAATGAACTGGTATTTGAAAAATTAACGCAAACTCAACAAAATCACTCAAAGAAAGATACGCGTGCGGTTAATTATCTTTCGCTTGAGTTTTTAATGGGGCGTTTGTTATCTAATAACCTACAAAACTTAGAAGTTTTTCAAGTCACTGAAGATGCGTTAAAAGCATTAGGCAAAGACTTATACGAATTATGCGATGAAGAGCCTGATATGGCGCTAGGTAATGGCGGTCTAGGTCGCCTTGCTGCATGTTTCATTGATTCATTAGCAACGCTTGGTTATCCGGCAATTGGCTACGGCATCCATTATGAACATGGTTTATTTAAGCAAGAATTCCAAGATGGTCGTCAAATAGAGCGACCTGATACTTGGCGTGAGTATGGTAATCCATGGGAAATTTGTCGCCCTGAATCAATTCAATTTGTTCCTTTATACGGTTATGTTGAAACGGTTTTCGATCAAAAAGATGGCCCTAGAAAAGTGTGGCATGCAGGTCAAAAATTAAAAGGGGTCCCATGGGATATTCCTATTGTAGGTTACGGTGCTAAAACCGTTAATATTTTACGCTTATGGGAAAGTCGTGCTCATGAAGCATTTGATTGGGATGTGTTTAATGCCGGCGGTTATGTTGATTCACAAGTCGAAAAATCAAAAGCAGAAACAGTATCCAAAGTCCTTTATCCAAATGACTCAACAGATGCGGGTAAAGAGTTACGTTTAATTCAACAATATTTCTTTTGTGCTTGTTCAGTGAAAGATATTTTACGTCGTTTTAAACGTGCTAATAAAGATTGGTCATTGTTGCCTAAAAAAGTGGCGATTCAATTAAACGATACGCATCCAACGATTGCTATTCCAGAATTAATGCGCATTTTGATTGATGAAGAAAGCTTAGATTGGGCGACAGCATGGGGAATTTGCCAAGAAACCTTCGCTTATACTAATCATACGTTATTACCTGAAGCATTAGAAAAATGGTCTGTTGCTCTGTTTGAAAAAGTATTACCTCGCCACTTAGAAATTATCTATGAAATTAATGCTCAATTCTTAAAAAATGTAGTTGAGAAAAAATGGCCTGGAGATGACCAGAAAAAACAAAAACTCTCTATCATTGAGGAATCTCAACCACGTATGGTACGCATGGCAAACCTTTGTGTTATCACCGCTTACAAAGTAAATGGTGTGGCGGCAGTGCATTCCGAGCTCGTTAAAACAGATCTCTTCCCTGAGTTTCATGAGTTATTTCCAGGTAAATTAGTTAATGTTACTAATGGCGTTACGCCTCGTCGCTGGTTAAAAGCCTGTAATCCTGGTTTAGCAACGTTATTAGATGAAACCATTGGTGATGATTGGGTGCTTAACTTAGATAAATTAAAAGGCATTCTTCCAAAAGCAAAAGATACTGCTTTCCAAAAACGCTTTATGGACATTAAAAAACAAAACAAAGTGGAATTAGCTAAAATCATTAAAGATACAACCGGCGTTGAAGTCTCTGTCGATGCTATTTTTGATGTGCAAATTAAACGTCTACACGAATATAAACGTCAGCAATTAAACTTGATACATATTTTAACCTTGTATAAACGTTTACTTGAAAACCCTGATTACGACATGGTGCCTCGTGTGTTTTTATTTGGTGCAAAAGCGGCACCGGGTTACCACATGGCTAAAGAGATTATTTTTGCACTAAATAAAATTGCAGATAAAGTGAATAACGATGAACGTATTAAAGACAAATTAAAAGTTGTTTTCTTACCAAACTATCGTATATCTCTTGCTGAAAAAATGTTCCCTGCAGCAGATGTTTCAGAGCAAATTTCAACGGCGGGTCTTGAAGCATCGGGTACCGGTAACATGAAGTTTTCACTAAATGGCGCATTAACCGTCGGTACGATGGATGGTGCGAACATTGAAATGGCTGAAGAAATTGGCGAAGAACATATGTTTATCTTTGGTTTAAGCGTTGATGAAGTGAAGGCGTTAAAAGCCAGTGGATATAATCCGTATGATTATTACTATAAAAATCCAGAACTAAAAGCGGTGCTTGATTGGTTAGATACTGACTTCTTTACGCCTGGTCATGCTGGCTTATTGTCTGATATTAAACGTAGTTTATTAGAATGGGGCGATGAATATTTATGCCTTGCTGATTACGCATCTTATGTAGAAGCACATCAAGCGATTGATACCCTTTATCGTGATAAAGCAGCATGGGCTGAAAAAGCTATTCTGAATACAGGTGCAATGGGTAAATTTAACTCAGATCGCTCAATTGAAGATTATGCAAGCAAAATTTGGAAATTAGAAAAGTTTCCTACAGCTTAATGATTTAAATCATTAAAAGGTAAAAGGCGACACGTTATGTGTCGCCTTTTTTATTTAAAGCAAGCTACAATAATTTCTATTGAATAATCGCAGATTAAGTCACTACAGTAAGAGGTCATTATGTTTTCAAAAGAAACGTCTCAAGAAAGTCAGGTTCAAGAAAATGAGGTCTGTGAAGCATGCGGCACAATCGTTGAACTGGGTAGTGTTATTACAGAAGATGACACACAGCTTGTTTTGCCTTTCTCTGGTCCGACTAAAGAAAGTGTTGAAGCATTAGCTGAAAAATATATTAAAGCGGCTAAAGAACGTTTTGAAACAGTCGAAATAATGGTGGATTATAAAGAAGTAGGATCTACTATTGAAAGCGAAGTCACTTTGCAATTTGAATGTACGGCTGAAAAGCTTATTTTCGAAATGGGATTAAGCGCAATTTAACGACTTTTCTTAATAACGAGAGAAGGGAGTAAACGTTTTGTAGATTCCCTTTTTAATCTTTTTTCGCTGTTTTACATAAAATCTGCACTTTTCTCATTGTTATTACAAACTTCATTTCTTGTTTTTCTGCTTAATCGTTTATACTCACTCTTTAATTTATTATTTTACTGTTTATTGGAGCATACATTGCTAATTAAAGATTTACCCATAGATCAGCGTTTGATCACTTCCGTTTCACATTTAGGTTTTACTGAAACAACACAAATTCAAGCTGAAGCCATTCCGGTTGCTGTCTCTGGGAAAGATCTTTTAGCATCATCTAAAACAGGTTCAGGTAAAACGCTGGCTTATTTATTACCTGCTATGCAACGTGTATTAAAAACACGTGCGCTGACTCGTCGTGATCCTCGCGTATTAATCTTAACGCCTACACGTGAGCTTGCTAAACAAGTTTATGCACAACTACGTTTATTAGTGTCTAACACCAGTATTAAATCAATTTTAGTATTGGGTGGTGAGAACTTTAATGACCAGGTAAAAGCAATCGATAAACATCCGCATTTTATTGTAGGTACACCAGGACGTATTGTTGATCACCTTAAAAAAGGGTTGCTACATTTACCAGGTTTAGAATTACTGATTTTAGATGAAGCGGACCGTATGTTGGATTTAGGTTTTGCTGAGCAATTAACTGCGATTAATGAAGCGGCTAACCATCGTTTACGTCAAACGTTAATGTTCTCTGCGACATTAGGTCACGGTGAAGTGAATGAGTTTGCTGGTCATCTATTAAAAGCACCTGTACGTATTGCTGTTGGTGAAGAAAATCAACAACACAGTGAAATTACTCAACGCTTTTATTTAGCAGATAATCTTAATCAAAAAGAAAAGCTGTTATTTCACTTTTTAAATAAAGAAGAAATCAATCAAGCAATTATATTTACGGCTACCCGTGCTGATACTGAACGTTTAAGTGCGATATTAGTTGAAAAAGGGATGTCAGCAGTTGCACTGCATGGCGATTTAACACAAGCAAACCGTAATAAGATCATGGATTCTTTTTCACGCGGAAAAGATAAGATCTTAGTCACCACTGATATTGCTTCTCGTGGTTTAGATTTAATCCATGTAAGCCATGTATTCAACTTTGATATTCCAAAACATACTGAAGAGTATATTCACCGTATAGGCCGTACTGGTCGAGCGGGTGAGTTAGGCGATGCTATTTCTATCATCGGTCCTAAAGATTGGGATAACTTTAAAAAAGTAGAAAGCTTTGTTGCTCAAACAATTACTTTTGACAAAGTGGAAGGTGTTAACCCGAAATTTAAAGGCTTAAAACCAGTACAGAAGAAAGTTTTTAAAGCGAAAAAAGTCGTTGAAAATAAACAAAAACCAATGGCTAAGAAAGCAAAAGTAAGCACTAAAAAACAAGAAAATGTTTTCCATGAGTCTGTTGATGTAGGTGAAGCACCAATGCGTCGTAAGAAAAGAATCATTGTTGATGATTCGGAAGATTAATTTCCTGAAATAGCGATTGATCGATGATGTTTCGATGAAATAGAGCTATTTACAGGATCTGAGAAAGGCCTTAATGAGTGATCATTGAGGCCTTTTTTTTGCTTATTAAACTTCCGCTTTACTCATTAAGCTTTAATCTTTAATACTTAACTATTTTTAGACCCTTTTAATACCGATTACATTAAATAAGTGATCTAAATTTTGCGCAGGAAAAATGAGTTA
>NZ_JBAKBA010000045.1:0-32483 GCF_038155225.1 Psychromonas arctica
GTGACCCCGACCTTGGCAAGGTCGTGCTCTACCAACTGAGCTAGTACCGCATCACATTTTCCTGTAACAAACTTTCTTATAAAGAAAAAAGGTACTTGGTAATACCTGTTCGTTACGAGGTGCGAATTATAGAGATGGCGTTAATGATTGCAAGCTTTTTTTAGCTATTTTAGTCTCAACAAAGCTTGTATGTAGAGTTTTTAAACAAATCCTAAAAAGCTTGCTCAAAAACCAACCTAATAGCTGAAAAAATGCTTTTGGTAATGCTGCAATTCAGAAATCGACTCTTTAATATCTTGTAACGCTAAATGCGTTCCTGTTTTTTTATGAGCTTCAACCATTTCCGGCGCCCAACGACGACCTAATTCTTTTACTGTACTCACATCAATATTTCGGTAATGGAAAAAAGCTTCTAACGTTGGCATATGTTTAACCATAAAACGACGATCTTGCCCGATGCTATTACCACATAACGGCGCGGCATCAGCAGGAACCCACTTTTGTAAAAAGGCTAATGTCTCTTGTTCTGCTTGTGCGCAACTAATTTGACTTGCTTTCACTCGAGCCGTTAAACCTGAATTGCCGTGATGTTCTGTACACCACTCATCCATTGCATCTAGTGCTGCATCGCTTTGATGGATAACAAACTGTGGACCTTCAGCTAAAATATTTAAATCGCTGTCTGTCACAATCGTTGCAATTTCAATAATTTTATCGCTATCGGGGTTTAATCCCGTCATTTCTAAATCAATCCATACCAAATTATTTTTGTTCATATTGATAACCGCCCTTTTCTATTGATGAATAGCTTAATTATGTGGAAAATATAGTATGATACGCCATTCAAATCGCCAGTGTAGCAAAGGAAGCCTGTGACTAAGAAGAAAAAGCTCAGTAAAAACCAAATTCGTCGTGTTCAAAGCAATCACAATAAACGCTTAACACCTAAAAACGATAAACAATGGGATGAGTCTGAACTGGGTCCACAACTGGAAGGTTTAGTCGTCAGTCGATTTGGCCAGCACGCTGATATTGAAGATCAAGAAGGTAAAGTAGAACGCTGTACTCTACGTCGTTCGATCCGCTCCCTCGTGACTGGTGATCGAGTGGTATGGCGAGCAGGTAAAGAATCACATCAAGGCATTAGCGGCGTTATCGAAGCGGTGCATCCGCGTAAAACGGTATTAACACGTCCAGACTATTATGATGGTATTAAGCCAATTGCCGCTAATATCGACCACATCATTATTGTTAGCTCTATCGCCCCTGAATTCTCCCGTAATATTATTGACCGCTACTTGGTGGCTTGCGAAGATATCGGCATCACGCCTATTATCGTTTTAAATAAGGTCGATTTACTAGATGATGAATCAGCAAAAATTATTGATAAAGAATTACAAAGTTACCGTGATATTGGCTATCACGTACTTTACAGTTCAATGCACGGTACAGGGTTAGATGCTTTAAAGTCAGTAATGAAAGACAAAATCAATATCTTTGTTGGTCAATCTGGCGTGGGTAAAACATCATTATTAAATATGTTATTACCAGAAGTAGAAGCCGTGACTGGTGAGATATCCGAAGGATCCGGTCTTGGTAAACATACAACGACAACGGCGCGCTTATATCATTTCAGCGATGGAGGTGATTTAATCGACAGCCCAGGGATCCGGGAGTTTTCACTATGGCATTTAGAAGCTGAACGTATTGCCAGTGGATTTATAGAATTTAGAGAGTACTTAGGTAACTGTCGTTTTCGTGATTGTAAACATCAAGCAGATCCTGGATGTGCGCTAGTCGAAGCTGTAGAAAATGGGCATATAGACAACGCGCGATTCAAGAGTTTCTTGCGTATTTTAGAAACTATGGATGATGCCAAAAATGCACGTCACCGTGATCCTAATGTTTATTAAACATTAAGTTTAATGACTGTATTTAATGATATTAGTCGTTAGCGATATAAAATTAATTATGTGATAAAAGAATAATAATACTCACAACACTAAACATAGAGAGTTTTAAAATGAGCGATAAACTAAAAATTATTGGCCAATATATTTTACCTAAACACTCGGTGACTTTCATCGCGGGTAAATTAGCTAATGCTAAAATGGGCAAATTTACGACTTTTTTAATTACTCAGTTTATTAAAAAATTCAAAATAGATATGAGCGAAGCAAAATATTCAGAACCTTCTGACTTTGCCACTTTTAATGATTTCTTCACCCGTGAATTAAAAGAAGATGTCCGTACAATTATTGAAGGCGATCAAAATCTAGCCACACCAGTAGATGGCTGTGTTAGTCAACAAGGTGACATTAAATCAGGTCGTATTTTTCAAGCAAAAGGACATGATTTTAGTCTACGAGAATTATTAGGTGGACGTGATGATGTGGCAGCACCTTTTGATGATGGTATCTTTTCAACAGTTTATTTAGCGCCTAAAGATTATCACCGTATTCATATGCCAATCACAGGTAAATTAGAGCAGATGATCTTTATACCAGGTGACTTATTCTCAGTTAATCCACTAACGGCACAAAATGTCCCTAACTTATTTGCACGTAATGAACGTGCTGTTGCTATTTTCTCTACGGCAATCGGGCCAATGGCGATGGTTTTAGTGGGTGCTACGATTGTGGGTAGTATTGAAACTGTATGGGAAGGCACATTAAAAGCTCAGAAAAATAAAGAGCTTCAATACTGGGATTACCAAGACCAAGACATCATCCTAGAAAAAGGGGCTGAAATGGGCCGCTTTAAACTAGGCAGTACTATTGTTGCTTTATTCCCTAAAGATAGTATTGAGTTTAGTGAAGATCTAGCACCTTCAAGTGTAACGCGTTTAGGTGAGTTATTTGCAACAGTAAAACAAACCGCTGAATAAAGAAATTAAGTAGAAAAACCAATAATAACAAGGGTTGTAATGTCAAACATATCGAGTGAACAATATTTAAAGAAAATCTTATTAGCACCAATTTATGAAGCGGCTATCGAGACTAAACTACAACCTTTAAATAAGCTATCTGCGCGCCTAGATAATCACATATTATTAAAACGCGAAGATTTACAGCCAGTGCATTCATTTAAATTACGCGGCGCTTACAATAAGCTATCAAGTCTGAGTGAACAGCAGAAAAAAAATGGTGTGATTGCCGCATCAGCAGGCAACCATGCGCAAGGTTTAGCATTATCAGCACAAAAAATGGGTGTAAAAGCAACCATTGTTATGCCTAAAACGACACCAGAAATTAAAGTTAGTTCTGTACGTGGTTTTGGCGCAACGGTTGTCTTAACAGGCGATTCTTTTGACGCAGCAAACGCTTATTCTTTAGCCCTAGCAAAAGAACACGGTTACACCTTGATCCATCCTTTTGATGATCCAGATATTATTGCAGGGCAAGGAACAGTAGGAAAAGAGCTTTTACAACAAGATGCTCACCTAGACAAAATATTTGTACCTGTTGGCGGTGGTGGCTTAGCAGCAGGTATCGCTGTTTATATCAAACAACTATTGCCACACATTCAAGTGATTGCAGTAGAGCCTGAAGATGCGGCTTGTTTAAAAGCAGCATTAGCCGCAGGTAAACCAGTTACATTACCAAAAGTAGGTTTATTTGCAGATGGTGTGGCGGTAAAAACAATTGGCCAAGAAACATTCCGTTTATGCCAGCAATATATTGACGATGTTGTCACTGTGAGTAGTGATGAAATCTGTGCTGCAGTAAAAGATATTTTTGATGATACACGTGCTATTGCAGAGCCTGCAGGCGCATTATCACTAGCGGGCTTAAAGAAATATACTCAACAACATCAATTAAAAGGTCAACGTTTAGCTGCGATTTTAAGTGGTGCCAATGTTAACTTTCATAGTTTACGTTATGTTTCTGAACGATGTGAATTAGGTGAACAAAATGAAAGTATTTTAGCCGTGACTATTCCAGAACAACAAGGTGCATTCTTAGCATTTTGTAATAAACTTGATGGCAGAGCTATTACTGAATTCAATTACCGTTATAGCGATAGTAAACAAGCCAATATTTTTGTTGGAGTGAGAACACCACAAGGTATTAATGAACTAACAAGTTTAACTGATAAGCTTACTGTTGCAGGCTATTCTGTTACCGATTTAAGTCAAGATGAAACCGCTAAGCTACATGTACGTTATATGGTGGGCGGTGTTCCTGCACAGCAGTTAACCGAACGTTTGTATAGCTTCGAATTTCCAGAGCACCCTAACGCATTACTTAAGTTTTTAAATCTATTGGGTATGCATGCCAACATTACTTTATTCCATTACCGAAATCACGGTGCTGCATATGGGCAAGTTTTAGCGGGATTTGAAGTCGATGATTCACAAGTTGCAGAGTTTAGTGAACACTTAAATGCATTAGGTTATAACTATAAAGACGAAACGTTGAATCCTGCATATCGATACTTTTTATCACATAGAAATAATTAGTAAGCATATTATATGATGCCCTTAATATCTTCATTGAAATTAGCAAAAATTGTACATAAGTTAATGCGAAACGTAAGTTGGCCAGCAATGCTTACCTTGATGTTATTACAAGCTGCGATCACTTATTTATTACTTCTCTTAGCGGGTGAAATTGAATTAATAGCTTACCCAATTCAATTTATTTATTACAACATGGTGGTTGTTTCGACTGTTGGATTTGGTGATTTTAGCCCAGTAACAGACTTCGGGAAGTTAATTGTCGCACTTTGGCAAATTCCATCTGGTTTGATCGTATTTGCCGCATTCATTGGTAAAACAACTCAACTATTTATTGATATAGCGAGAAAAAATATGAACGGTAGTAATGACTTTTCTGACTTAACTGACCACATTCTTTTATTATGTTGGGATGAATATTCTACTAAGCAAATAGTGCAATTAATTTTAGGCGATAAAAAACGCCAAGATCGTCAAATCTTACTGTGTGTCACTGAAGATATAAAAAACCCGCTACCGGAGATAGACGAAGTTTCATTTGCTAAATTAAGTACTTTTTCAGATGTAAAAGAACTTGAGCGAATTGCTTTACAACAAGCTAAACGTATTATTATCGATGGAAAATCAGATGATGAAACATTATCTATTGCATTGAGTATTGCTACGTTTACAGATAAAAGTGCCAATATTACAGCCCACTTTTTTGATGAGACTAAAGCTAAGTTATTAAAAATGCATTGCCCTAATATAGAATGTAGCATCGATAACAGTGCACAAATGATGGTAAGAAGCATGCAAGATCCTGGCTCAAGCCAAGTGACAGAAAAGCTGCTTTCCACATTAAATGGCGCAACATTGTATAGTTGTTTAGTGCCGAAACTAGAAAAAGAGATCAGTTTCGGGCAGTTATTTGATACTTTTAAGCATCGCTATGACATGATTTTATTAGGCTTTAGTAAGTATAAAAATGGTCAAGATATGCACTTAAATCCATCTAATGAAGAAACCATCGATAGCCACTATCATTTGCATTATATTGCAAATGAACGTCTTGATGAAAATGATATTGATTGGAAGGGTATCGTTTAATAAACATTGAACTTGATTAGTACGAGGATAAAGGTATGTTTCCTCTCCATCCATTAAACTTATTCATTTTATGCTAGGAAGCAACGAACAATGAGTATTAACACAAGTATGCCTCAATCTAATTTTTTATCGTTATTAGATCCTATCACTCATACTATGCCAACTTGGTTCCAAGAAGGTGGTGTAGTGATGTGGCCATTACTTTTAATCTCTTTTTTAATCACTGTTGTCGCTTTAGAGCGTTTATATTTCTGGATTATGTATTATAGTCAGAAAGAACGTTTTTTATTACAAGAGTGCTTTGCTGCTTTATATAATAAACAAAAAACAGAAGCCTTATTAGTTTGTAAAAAATTAGAAACCCCCGCATTAAAAATGATTAGTGAAGGCATTTCGATACTGCCTTTCCCCCCTAAAGAAAAAATGCTTTTAGATACAAAAAAACAAATAGATTTAGTTTCTAGAGGTCAACCTTTCTTACATAAAGCATTAATAGTGACGCCAATTCTGGGCATTTTAGGCACGCTAATAAACCTCATCAACGCTTTCAGTAATATTGAACCACAAGAAAGTCAGAATATCGCTGTTCTTCTTAAAACAATCACAGAGTCTCTAATTCCTGTTGCGGCTAGTCTCATTATTTTGTTATTCATTTTAATACCTCAACAATTCTTTCGTACACAAATTGATAAAATAACACTACATTTAGAAAATGTACGTAGCCAGTTTGATCACATTTGTCTGCAAAAGAATTTAATCAGAAATAACTTATCTGAAAACGTGAACACGATAGTAAAAAATGATAACGATTATCTCGATGAAGAAAGAAAAGACTATCATAGTAAATCCGTATCAGAACAAACACACATGCCTTACCATTATGAATTTTCAGAAGAAACGGGGGAAGTGAATGTTTCCCTTCATGAGCAAACAGAAGATATCAAACGGGTACCCACTTCATCCATTGCTGAAATGTACAATAATGAAGTACTAAATAATGAAGTACTAATAGCTGAAAGTACTGAATATAAGTCAACCATTGTTGAAAATACCCCAATATCTACCAAAATTGAGTCAACGCCTAAGGTGAACTTAAATAGTTAAATTTTTCAAACTAAATAGTAATACGTAGAGTAAAAATACATTATGAAAACTTCTTATCATTATTTTCCATTTATTGTTATAAGCCTATTATTACACTACTTGTTTTTTTATTTTAATAGTAATACATCTTCAGAAAATTTTCCTATTACTCAAACTTACACGTCTATAAAAACAGCTGACGACATCGTAGTATCTTCAAAATTAACATCAGAAAAATTAATAGCAATGTCACTACCGCAACTCAATGCTATTCAATCAACATCAGCCTCCACATCACTCCCCCTGCAACAAACAACTCGCACAGAGCCAGTTAAGCTATCGATATCGAAACAAAAAACCAATCAAGTTGAAATAATAGCATCATCAACGCCGCAGAAAATGATTCAAGCTGAAATAATAGCATCATCAACAACACAGCAAAAAACAACTCAAACTGAAAAAATGGATCCGTCAATAACACAGCAAAAAATAGCTCAAGATGAAAAAATGGATCCGTCAATAACACAGCAAGAAATAGCTCAAACTAAAATAGTCGCATCAACAAAACCACAAGAAATAGCTCAAATAAAACAATCTGAGTCATCGTTCTCATTACCTGAAGAAAATGAAAGAGTTAAAATTGAAAAAGTCTTACCTGTAAAAAGCTATCAAGTGAATGTTAAGACACATACATCCAGCGAAGTTGCCCTACTAAAAGAATATACATTTGAGCGAAACCTAGTAAATTTACCAAAAATTGTAATATCAAAACCAAGTAAGAAAAACAAAGTTAAAAAAACTAGTATCAAAAATGCTACTGCGAAATCAACGCAACCAATGACTATCATGAAGAATAGTGAAATAAGGGCTAAAACAAAGATAAATAAAACCAATCGACAAATGACAGCATTGGACACAAGAGACTTCAACAATAAAACGTCTACGGTAGTCCAGTATAATTCTGCAACAACGGGGAAACGAATTTTCAAACCAAAGTCAGATACTACGAACACATCAATGGCAAAACAAGGTAATTTATTACCACAAGCAATGGCCGTATCAGGTAAGGCACCTTCTTATCCAAAACAAGCAGCCTTACAACAACAAAAAGGCCAAGTCGTGGTGAATATGACAGTCCTACCAAGTGGTACAACTAAAGAAGCTGAAATCATTCAATCTAGCGGCCATGAGATGTTAGATAAAGCCGTATTAAACTTTATTGCTCGTGAATTATTTATGCCATCATTAGAAGGTCAGGATAGAGTACCGAGCAAACAATCATTTTTTTATAGTTTCGAATAAAAAACAAGATCAAAAAAAGCCAATCAGATGATTGGCTTAGATAGTTATTATTTTATTAAGTTATAGCGTTATTAAACTATATTAAATTTAATCAATAGCCGCCATATCACCGCTTGCTTCTAACCAAACTTTACGGTCTCCCGCACGTTTTTTCGCTAATAACATATCCATCATTTCAAGCATTTTATCAGCATCATCAATCGTTAACTGCACTAACCGACGCGTATTAGGATCCATCGTTGTTTCACGTAATTGCAATGGATTCATTTCACCTAGTCCTTTGAATCGTTGCACGTTGACTTTACCACGCTTTTTCTCTGCTTGAATGCGATTTAATACGCCATCTTTTTCTACTTCATCTAAGGCATAATAAACTTCTTTACCAATATCAATACGATATAAAGGCGGCATCGCAACATAGAAGTTCCCCGCGTCAACAACGGCTCTAAAATGGCGCACAAACAGCGCACAAATTAACGTAGCAATATGTAACCCGTCTGAATCGGCATCGGCTAAGATACAAATTTTTCCATAACGTAAACCAGATAAATCCGTTGATGCCGGATCGATACCAATAGCCACTGAGATATTATGAATTTCTTCAGAGCTTAGAATGACATCTGATTCATCTTCCCACGTATTTTTAATTTTACCACGTAACGGCATGATGGCTTGGAACTCGCGGTCCCTTGCTTGCTTAGCACTACCACCAGCAGAGTCACCTTCCACAAGAAACAATTCACCGCGTTCAGGATCTTGTGTTGAACAATCTGTTAATTTACCCGGTAATGCAGGGCCTTGTGTTATTTTTTTACGCGCTACTTTTTTGCTTTTACGATTACGTACTTGCGCATTGTTAATACAGAACTCAGCTAATGCTTCAGCTTCAGTAACATTGGCGTTTAACCATAAACTAAAAGCATCTTTAACCACACCAGAAACAAAAACAGAACATTGGCGAGAGGATAATCGTTCTTTAGTTTGCCCGGCAAACTGTGGTTCTTTAATTTTAACCGATAATACATAACTGCATTTATCCCAGATATCTTCCGGGCTTAATTTAATGCCACGAGGTAAAATATTGCGTATATCACAGAACTCTCGCATTGCATCCAATAGCCCCTGACGGAAACCATTTACGTGAGTACCACCTTGTGCGGTAGGGATTAAGTTTACATAACTTTCCGTAATTGAATCGCCTCCTTCAGGTAACCATACAACCGCCCAATCAGCCATTTCACTGTTTGCTGAAAACTTACCAACAAAAGGAGTTGAAGGTAATAACTCATTTTCAGAAACCGCTTCTAATAAATAATCATTAAGGCCATCTTGGTAACACCATTCATAATTATTTTTATTAACGCGGTCTTTAAATTTGATGCTTAACCCTGGGCACAAGACTGCTTTTGCTTTCAATAAATGCAGCAAACGAGAAACAGAGAATTTAAAGCTATCGAAGTATTTAGGGTCAGGTCTAAAGTGAACACTCGTACCAGTATTGCGTTTACCACAGACACCCACTTCACTAAGCTCTTCTGCTTTATTACCGTCTTCAAACGCAATATGGTAAATTTTTGCATCACGACGTATTTGTACATCAACACGAGTCGATAAAGCATTCACAACTGAAATACCTACCCCATGTAAACCACCCGATATTTCATAATTTTTGCCTGAGAATTTACCGCCGGCATGCAATTTACAAAAGATTAATTCTACGCCTGATATTTTCTCTTCAGGATGCATATCAATCGGCATACCACGTCCATCATCAATGACTTCTAATGATTGATCTTCATGTAAAATAACTTGAATTGAAGTCGCATGTCCGCCTAACGCTTCATCTACAGAGTTATCGATAACCTCTTGTGCTAAATGATTAGGGCGATTAGTTTCGGTGTACATGCCAGGTCGATGGCGAACGGGATCTAGTCCGTTTAATACTTCAATGGAATCTGAATTATATTGTTCGCTCATGCATGCACCTATGGTTATTCTATTTAGAGTTGTAAATCTAGTGGTTGTTAATTCTGCGCGTAAGTTACCACAGAACATATTCATTAATTGTATGTATTTAGTAAAGAAAGTGAATTATTTCTGGAAGATAACGGTCAAAGCCAATAAAACTATGATCGCCTCCTTGTTCACAAGTCACTTTACATTGATTGTACTTTTTAAGTGCCTCTCGATAATCTAACACTTCATCTTCCTGCTGTAAGAGCACCCATATATTTTGAGTATCATTAATGTATTCAACATTTAATACATTAAGCTGTTCTATATAACTTTCATTAATATCATAACGTTGTTGCAGGTAAGGATGTAATTGCGATCCTTGATATCGTGTTAACAATAAATCAGGCGTGACAGCAGGATTAATTAATAAGGCTTTAACTGCGTACTGCTGTGCTACTTTAGTGGCTAAAAATCCGCCTAAAGAGCTCCCCATTACTGCTATTTCACAATTTTCATACTGCTTAAAAATTGATTCGATGGTTGTCCACATATCTTTAGGTAAAACCGGAAGTTGTGGGCATATAAAATGAATGTCAGGATGGTTCAATAATAAGTAGTCACGCATTTGTTGCGCTTTTAATGATGCAGGAGAACTATGAAAACCGTGTAACGAAAGCAACACCTTAGTTATATTGGGCTCTGTCATTTTTCCTCTGTAGCTTTATATATTAATAACCTGTCGCATTGATATCAGTCTTAAATTCACCAATATCGATACGCTCAACTTGAGTGGTTATTTTACCTGATTTTGTTAATACTAAATAGCGATATCCCGGCGCATTATCATCAACAGCAAAATCATTACTTTTTGGTTTAAATTGCACACAAGTTGATGGACTCGTTAAATAACGAACCCCATTTTTTTCAACATCAAATTCTTGATGCACATGCCCAGATAACACTGCATTTACATTATTAAATTGACTGATTAAAGCGATAAACTGTTCATTATTTTTCAATATGTGCTGATCTAACCAAGCTGCGCCAACGGGTAAAATATGATGATGCACGGCAATGAGCGTATGTTTATCAGGGTATTGTCTTAGCTTTTCTTCGAGGAAAGTGAGTTGAGATTCACTTAAATGACCATAAGGGACACCAGATACTTGAGAGTCTAATAATATAATTTGCCAGTGTTCACTAACAAGCTGCTTTGCCTGTGCTAAACCTTCTGAAAGCAAAGCAGGTAACATAACTTCTTGCATATCATGGTTACCAGGCAACCAATAGCAAGGCATTTTCAAGGTTTTAATACGGTCACTAAAATCCACATAAGATTGAGCAGAATGGTCTTGAGATAAATCACCAGTACATAAAACCGCAGTACATTTACCTGCGTATTTAATGGCGTGTTTAATCACAGCATCATAACTTTCTACAGTTTTAATGCCTAATAGACCTTTTTCTCGATTAGCAAAAAGATGGGTATCAGTGATTTGTAATAACTTAATATCACCTATGGGATCTGCGGCTAGGATTGCGACACTCTGATTTACACCATTCATTTATTATATATTTCGCTCTTTATATAGTTAAAAGCACTACTCTTAATGGTAGCTTTCATTAAAATTCAAGCTATTTATTTTACCATCGTCAAAAAAATGAAATTAATAAAATAACTAAAAATGTCGGTAATGCCTCATTTTCATTAAATGAAATATTAAATTTGTATGAAAGCTTATGTATTTACTTAGATATTTAAGCCTTGTTTATAATTTAACTCTAACCATTGCAAACCAATTATCGTCGCAGCATTATCAATTTTTCCTGACTTTACCCATTGATAAGCTTGTTCTCGAGGAACAACATGAACACGAATATCTTCGCCTTCTTCATCGAGTCCAAAAACCCCACCTACGTTGGTACTATCAACATTAGCAATAAACAAATCCAATGTTTCAGTTGTCCCTCCTGGACTCACAAAATAACTCAACATAAATTGACACTCTTCGATTACTAAACCAGCTTCTTCAAAAGCCTCTCGCTTTGCCACTTCTTCAGCATCCTCTCCTTTGTCGATCATTCCAGCGATTAGTTCCAATAACCAAGGTGACTGTTTACTTTCCATTGCTCCAAAGCGAAACTGTTCAACTAATATCACCGAATCTTTTTCTTTATCGTAAGCCAATAATGCAGCCGCTTTACCTCTTTCAAAAAATTCACGTTGAATGGGTTTGCTCCATTCTCCAGAAAATAATTTATGCTTAAGTGTAAATTTATTGCATTTAAAAAAACCTTGGTAAAGTGTTTCAGAATTTAAAACCTGAACATCGTTTTTATCGTACATAAATACTCTCTTTATTTTCTATTTGCTTCAGGAAGTAACAATAAATAGTTTATATGATGTTTTTATAATATGCTTAACCTTATATTAACTAGCCTTACTATACATTAGAATAAAATATACATTATAGGATTCTATAACCATGACTCTAAAACGCTTATATATCGCTACATTATTAGGTTTATCCAGTATTGCCGTTAATGCTGACACATTAAAACAAGTCTATGAAACAGCTAAATACAAAGATCCTGTTATTCTAAAAAGCAAAGCTGAATATGATGTATTTTCTGAACAAATCAATGAAGCTAAAGCTTCTTTATTACCACAAATAGGGTTCGGTTTAGATGCCAGCAAACTTGAATCAACCGATGATATTAATAATTATACGAACTATGGTGCAAGTATCGATTTAACGCAGTCGATCTATAATAGTTCATATTGGAAAAACGCAGACATTTCTGAAAAACAGGCAACTGAATACGCAACTATATACGGTTATGCAGCACAAACATTATTATACCGAGCAGCTGTAGCCTATTTTGATGTTTTAAGAGCAAATGAGTCAGTAAAATCAGTAGCTGCAAATAAACGCTCTGTTGAACGTCAATTAGAACAAACTAAGCAGCGCTTTGATGTTGGCCTAATTGCAATTACAGATGTTCATGAAGCACAGGCGGAATATGATAGAACCGTTGCAGATTTGATTATGGCAGAAAATACATTAGCTAATAATTACTATCTATTGCGAGAGTTAACTGGGGAAGATGTAAAACAAGTTGCTTATCTAAACACTGATACTTTCCAGCCGCAACGCCTTGAAGACGATGTAACAAACTGGCGTAATAAAGCGTTAGAGCATAACTTAGATTTACATGCAAAACGTATTGCTAAAGATGTAGCAAAAATGAATATTGAATTAGCAGAAACAGAGCACAACCCTACTCTTGATTTCACTATAGATGTCAACTATGACGACTATGATTATGAAAATTCTGCTAGAAGCTCAGTTAGTGGTACTTCTAGTACTTCTGCTATTTTTGGACTTAGTTTAGATGTTCCTATTTATACCGGTGGTGCAATTACTTCAAGAGTTAAACAAGCACAATACAGCTATGTAATGGCAAGCCAAGATTTAGTATCAAGCTTCCGTAGTACTGAGGCTGAAATCAATAGTGGCTATAACAACGTTCAAGCATCTGTTAGCTCTATACGAGCTTATGAACAAACTGTTATTTCATCGAAAAGTGCATTAGATGCTGCAGAAGCGAGCTTTGAAGTCGGTACTCGTACAATTGTTGATGTATTAGATGCAACAAGAAACTTATACGAATCTGAAAATTTATTAGCTAATGCTCGTTATGATTACATCATCAATATGATTCAATTGAAATTATCTGCAGGTACACTTTCTGAGCAAGATATTTTTGATATTTCAGCAGGATTGGTTGAAGCCAAAAAATAATAAACAACTATTTAATATTATTGAAATAAAAAGGGAAGCAGATGCTTCCCTTTTTATTAACATTTTAATGTCTTTATAAAAGCAATCAAAAAATAAAGTTGAAACTACAGCTCATTACGGATCGTTTTGATAATTTCAGAAGTAGAACAGCCATCTTTAAATTGTAGAACTCTCACCTCTCCACCATTAGCAATAACCTCTTCACCGCCAGCAATCTCTTCTGGTTTGTAATCACCACCTTTGACTAGCAGATCCGGTAACACACCAGCAATCAGTCGTTGTGGGGTATCTTCAGTAAATTCAACCACCCAATCAACAGCACCTAACCCAGCCAACACAAGCATTCGTCGATCAACAGGATTAACCGGACGACCTTCACCTTTTAGATCGCGAACCGACTGGTCACTGTTAACAGCAACAATTAATCGGTCTCCCTGTTCTCTCGCACTATTTAAATACGATACATGGCCAGCATGTAAAATATCAAAACAGCCATTAGTCATTACCACTTTTTCACCACGGTGCTGTGCAAGCTTTACAGCAAGCTTTAATTGTTCTTCAGTTAACACACCAAAACCAATTTCTTGTTGGCTATAAACTGCATTAGCTAACTCAATCGTATTAACCGTTGAGGTACCTATTTTACCTACAACGACCCCCGCACCTGCATTGGCTAATGCACAAGCATCTTCAAAACTGCTTCCTGCAGCGATAGAGGCAGCTAAGACCGCCATAACCGTATCACCCGCACCTGTTACATCAAAAACTTCTTGTGCTTGAGTCGGTAAATGGAATGGAGCGGTATTTTCACGAATCAATGTCATCCCATGTTCACTACGGGTTACTAACAAGGCTTCAAGTTGTAAATCGATAACTAATTGAGTTGCGCGATCAAATAATTCTTGATCGGTTTTACAATGTCCAACGACTTCTTCAAATTCAGATAAATTAGGTGTTAATAATGTTGCGCCCCGATATTTTTCAAAGTCAGAACCTTTAGGGTCGACTAACACTTTAGCGCCACGACTTTTTGCCAATAGGATCATATTCTGTATATCTGATAATGAACCTTTATTGTAATCAGAAAAGACAACTACCGGGCTTTCACCCGTCAGAGCTTTATCCATGTTATTCATTATTTTAGTACTATCAACTTCTGCAAATGATTCTTCAAAATCAAGGCGAATCAATTGCTGATGGCGGCTTAACACGCGTAATTTAGTAATAGTAGGTACATTAGGTACTGTAATAAAATCTGTTTTTATATGCACTGAACGTAAACTGTCTTGAATAGCTTGTGCGGCTTCATCTTCACCAACTAACCCAACAACGGTTGAACTCGCACCTAACGCAGCAATATTTAACGCAACATTGGCAGCTCCACCTGGTCGTTCTTCTAT
The DNA here is from genome assembly GCF_038155225.1 of Psychromonas arctica. Classification (GTDB taxonomy): domain Bacteria; phylum Pseudomonadota; class Gammaproteobacteria; order Enterobacterales; family Psychromonadaceae; genus Psychromonas; species Psychromonas arctica_B. The sequence continues at coordinate 15,096 of NZ_JBAKBA010000045.1, forward strand.
TTGCTTTACATTTACGACAGGTACAGGCGCTTCAGGAGAGATACGGGTAACAGGACCATGCCAATATCTATCTAACATGACATCGCCGACCACTAATACATTGGCTTGTTCATATTCAGGTAAGGTAATTTTCATTTTATTATTCTCTAATCGGTATATCGACTAAGATTATCACAGACATTATAAAATCACATTTTCAAAACCGAGTATTTTAAATTTTACGTAATAAATCAGTAAAAAAGAGAGGTAATTAAATAATAGAGATAAGGATTAAGACTCAGGTAGCTTTTTCATACAAAAAAGCAATATCAACATCAGCACAACTAACATCAACTGTAGTGTAGTTTGTCCAATCAATAAAATAGAAATGAGAAAGCTAACCACGATACTCAAATAAATAGCTGGTTTACGTTGTTTATTTATTTTTTTATGAGCTTGCCAATGTTTTAAATCATCACCAATACCTGGTAAATTTAATAACCATTGTTGAAATCTTGGAGAGCTTTTAGAAAAGCCAAATAACGCGAGTATAAAAAAAGGAGTTGCAGGTAACAAAGGTAAAATAACACCTAATAGTCCTAACAAAGTAGCAAAACAGGCAATAACAAATAATAGATATTTTATTAAATTTTGTCGCATAAATTTTGCCTTAATTTTTTAGTTGTTTTATCTATTTGAGTTATTTTAGTTGATGGTAAAAAAATTTCAAAAAAAAGGTCTGCATTAAGCAGACCTTTTTATTATAGCAATTTTGCAACTTACATTTTTCAGCCAATATTAATTAAGCTGAAAGAATGAAATTACTTACCTAGCTTCTCTTTAATACGAGCAGCTTTACCAGTAAGTTCACGTAAGTAGTAAAGTTTAGCTTGGCGAACCAGACCGCGACGTTTAACTTCAACGCTTCCTACAAGTGGGCTGTGAGTTTGGAATACACGCTCAACACCTTCACCGCTCGAGATTTTACGAACTGTGAATGCTGAATGTAAACCACGGTTACGCTTAGCAATAACAACACCTTCAAATGCTTGAAGACGCTCTTTTTCACCTTCTTTTACGCGAACACGTACAACAACAGTATCACCTTGAGAGAACTTAGGGATGTCTGTGCGTAGTTGTTCGTTTTCAATTGCTTGTAAAATATTACTCATTTTAATACCTTTTAATTCTAGTTAACTAATAACATCGCTGTTTAGTTGGAGTCACTTTCCAGAGCAGCAAGCAATTTTGCTTGCTCGTCAGTCAGAGCTAGATCTTTTAATAAATCGGGTCTTCTTTGTTTCGTGCGTTGTAATGATTGAGTTAATCGCCATTGACGAATTTTCTCGTGATCACCACTTAATAAAACACTTGGCACTTGCTTTCCATCTAACACCTCAGGTCTTGTATAGTGAGGGCAATCAAGCAAACCATCCGCAAAGGAATCTTGCTCAGCTGATTGACTATGACCCAAAACACCCGGTACAAAACGTACCACAGCATCCATTAAAATCATTGCCGGCAGCTCACCACCACTTAACACATAATCACCAACAGACCATTCTTCGTCTATTAAGCTTTCGATAATGCGTTCATCTATACCTTCATAGCGCCCTGCCACTAATATCAAAGCTTGAGAGCTTGATAAGGACTGAGCACCTTGATGGTCTAAACGTCGACCTTGAGGAGAAAGGTAAATCACCTTTGCCTCGTGCCCTGCTTCTCTTGCGTTCTGTTTTGCTGCGTTGATTGCATCCCGTAAAGGTTGCACCATCATCAGCATCCCAGGCCCACCACCATAGGGACGATCATCGACCGTTCTATGTTTATCTAATGTGAAATCACGTGGATTCCAACATTCGATAGAGAGCAAGTTATTTTTAATCGCTCGACCTGTTACCCCATTCTCGCTAATGGCCCGAAACATGTCCGGGAAGAGGCTAATAACCCCTAACCACATAACTTTTCTCCTAGGGTAATTAGAAATCAGGTTCCCAATTAACTGTAATTAGTTGGCCTGTAATATCAACATTCAATACTACTTGCTCTTCGATGAACGGAATTAATCGTTCTTTTTGACCAAAAGCATCATTCGAGTTGGCTTTTACAACAAGCACATCTTTAGAGCCTGTTTCCATCAAATCAGTGACAACACCAAGATGATAACCTTTGTCAGTATTAACCTGACACCCGACTAAATCGCGCCAATAGTAGTCTGTTTCCAATTCAGGAAGGCCAGATGGATCAACAAGAAGGTCAAGGCCAACTAGGGCTTGCACTTCTTCGCGAACATCATAACCAGCTACTTTTGCAACAAAACCTTTATTGTGGCGTTTCCATTCAGTGATAGTCACTTCTTGAAATGCCCCATTTGATTTCATTAACAATGGTTTGTATTGAAAAATGCTTTCTGGATCATCGGTGTAGGAGTGGACTTTTAACCAGCCTTTGATGCCATATACCGCACCAAATTTGCCTATCTCTATTGGTTGTGCTTTATCGCTCACCTATATCTCCTTCACCTAACTGCAATTAAGCAGCTACGGCGTTGTCTTTTACTAATTTAGCTACACGATCACTTAGCTGTGCGCCAAGACCAACCCAATGGTTGATGCGATCTGTATCTAAACGTAATTTTTCTGCTTGACCTTGTGCAGTTGGGTTAAAGAAACCAACTTTTTCAAGGAAACGACCGTCACGTGGGCTACGGCTATCAGTTACTACCACTTGGTAGAATGGGCGTTTTTTAGCGCCACCACGAGCTAAACGAATAGTTACCATATCGTCCTCTATATATATTGTTAAACGTCGAAAGTCAGTGAATTCTGACCACCTGCTTCTGTAGAAAGCCGCAAAATTATACTCTTATTTGAGAAAAGAACAATCAAAATCACAGTTTACAAATCATTCAAAGTCTGAAAAAACAAAAAGCCCCATTGAATTTGATTCAACGGGGCTTTTAGATCACTTTAGTAATTGAATTTACTAATGATTATTTTTTACGAAACCCACCTAAGCCTGGTGGCAATCCAGCACCGCCACCTGCGCCAGGCATACCACCGCCCATACCGGGCATCATACCTTGCATACCACTCATCATTTTACGCATGCCACCGCCTTTGCCTGACATTTTCTTCATCATTTTTTGCATTTGCGTAAACTGTTTCAGTAATTTATTAACATCTTGAATTTGCGTTCCAGAACCAGCAGCTATACGACGCTTACGTCCACCTTTAATGATTTCAGGTTTAGCACGTTCTTTTTTACTCATTGAGTTAATGATAGCTTCCATTTGATTGGTCGCTTTATCATTTACTTGGTCTTTCATGGCATCTGGAATGTTAGACATACCTGGTAACTTATCCATCATCCCCATCATGCCGCCCATGCTTTTCATTTGCACTAGCTGGTCACGGAAATCTTCTAAATCAAAACCTTTACCTTTTTGAACTTTTTTCGCTAATTTAGCGGCTTTATCTTTATCAACTTTAGTTTCAAGTTCTTCAATTAATGAAAGAACATCACCCATACCTAAAATACGAGAAGCGATACGATCTGGGTAGAAAGGTTCTAATGCATCAATTTTTTCACCCATACCGATAAACTTAATAGGTTTACCTGTGATATGGCGAATTGAAAGTGCAGCACCACCACGCGCATCACCATCGGCTTTAGTTAAGATAACACCGGTTAATGGCAATGCTTCGTTAAATGCTTGTGCAGTATTTGCAGCATCTTGACCGGTCATCGCATCAACAACAAATAATGTTTCTATCGGGTTAATTGCTTGATGAAGATCTTTAATTTCATCCATCATCTCGCCATCGACATGCAAACGACCTGCCGTATCGACAATCACCACATCAATGAATTTCTTTTTCGCATGTGTAATCGCTGCATTCGCAATATCAATTGGCTTTTGGCTAATATCACTTGGAAAGAACTCAACATCAACTTCAGCAGCTAATGTTTCCAATTGCTTGATCGCAGCAGGACGATAGATATCGGCACTTACTACTAATACCGATTTCTTTTCTTTGTTTTTTAATAATAAAGACAGTTTAGCAACAGAAGTGGTTTTACCCGCCCCTTGTAAACCCGCCATTAATAATACGGCTGGCGGTTGTGTTGCTAGGTTTAAGTTTTCATTAACTTCCCCCATCGCCAGTTCAAGTTCGTTTTGTACAACTTTAATAAAGGCTTGGCCAGGGTTTAAGCTTTTGGCAACTTCTTGTCCAATGGCGCGTTTTTTAATTGCTTGAATAAAGTCACGAACAACAGGTAATGCCACATCCGCTTCTAATAATGCCATACGCACTTCGCGTAACGTGCCTTTAATGTTATCTTCTGTTAATCGACCTTTACCACTGATACTTTTCAGTGACTTCGATAATCTGTCCGTTAAATTCTCAAACATGTTTAAGTCTCATAGCTATAAATTATTAGGATTTTATACATTATACGCATTTATGCTTTTTCAAAATAGTATTAACTTCTCATCCGTCCAATAAAGCTTATAATGTGTGCTCTTAAAAGACTCATTTTATGAAAATAGGTATCAATATATGGATCAACTAGCAATTATCAGTGTTGTATTTTATTTATTAAGCGGCTTACTTGCTGGCCGACAGTTATTCTCCACTCAAATAAAGTCCAATTTATATATCATTATTCTTTCGTGTATTGCTTTATTAAGCCATGCACTTTGGTTATATCAGAATATTTTACTCATCAACGGACAAAATTTACCGATTCTTAATGTGGTGTCATTAGCTAGTTTTGTCATTGCAGCCCTCTCATTACTCATGAGTAAAAAATTAAATACAGGCTTACTGTTGCCGATAGTTTATGGTTTTAACATTATTAATTTTGTTGCGGTCATGTATTTACCTAGCCATTACATCACCCATTTAGAAAATCATCCGGGCATTGGTTCTCATATCATTTTAGCGATATTAGCCTATGCAATCACCACTATCGCTAGTTTATTTGCCTTACAATTAGCTTATGTAGACTATCGATTAAAAAATCACAAATCTCCTGTGACCAGTTTAAATTTGCCACCATTAATGACCCTTGAAAAAAGTCTATTTCAACTTATTTTGATTGGCTTTATCTTATTAAGTGGCACATTAATCACTGGTTTTATATTTTTACAAAATATGTTTGGTTCAGAGAGCGGACATAAAGCGATACTGACCATGGTCGCTTGGGTTATCTATGCGACATTATTATGGGGTCGTTATAAAAAAGGGTGGCGTGGACGTTTAGTTATTTATATAACGATTGCAGGCTCATCGTTACTCACTCTCGCTTATTTTGGTAGTCGCGTTGTACGTGAAATAATTTTATAAGAGTCCTTATTAATAAAGTAGCTCTATTCTATAGAGCTATGCTATATGATTGTTTTATATGACTTTTATATAGTTATGTTATAAAAAAATGGTATAAAGTAACCTAATTTAAAGCCTCTAAATGATTAAACCGCTGAATTAATTTCAGCGATTTAATCTTATCTAAATACCTTCAATATAACTCTTCTTATATACCAGTTATAAATACGATAAGTCCTATCAACCAAACCATTAAAAAGTACAACCGCTAAAGGGCTTACTAATAAAATTAATTATAACCTGCTTTTAAACAGCTGTTTTCTACCACTTCATTATGATTACCTTGTACCTTTTGAATACGTTTGGCTCTCTCACACTCCCATTGGTCAACAGGATAAGTTTTATCCCAAGCATTCATTAATTGACGTTGTTGGCTACTCATTTTGTAATTGGCGTACAAACTATCCATGTACAAATAAGTACGAGCAATAACACCGCGACTAGCCGTTGGTGGCTCTACTTTACGGTTCTCTATTTTAACGGCACAACTGCCAAAGCTATTATTTATAGAGCCCAACATAGCAAAGTTATAATTACTACGACTGGCATTAACAGAACCAATGGCAGGATAAAGGTTGTACATATCTGCTTGCATATATCTAAACTCAGAATTTGCTTTTTCTGCACATCTGCGGCCTTTATAAGCCTTTCCTTTACTATTTACACAGACTTCAGCACCACTACGCCATTCACTAAAATTACGCCCAAAATTTTCTGCAGGCACGACATGTTCCCACTCTACGCGCCTTGCTCTTTTTTGATATTTGATACTTTCAAAGCCATTGGGCGGCGTAATATTTTTCTTACTATCGAACTCAGCTTGGCAATATAAAGTATGTCGCTCTTGAGAGGTTAAATAAATTTCTTTTTCTAGTTTCTTTTTAGCACTTGAGAAAGATTGTATTTGAGTATTTTCTGCATTCACGAATAATGAGAAAGGCAATAATGATAAAACAATTAATGATTTGATAATTTAATCCACTAGACAAAAGGGAGTATTATCTAATTTTACGCAGGTAAGATACAAGCCATTATATGAAATAAAATCATTGTGTTAGCTGTTATTAAAGTAAGATAAATTACCATAAAAATAACACATCGCTAATAAGTTTCAAATATTGGTAAAGATTGATGACAGTTATTCGTACTTTTATATTAATGAACGGATTATTTCGACATATAATGAATACATCGACTTAATTCTATTATTATGTGCAGTAAGTCGATTTCTATCGAAAATGAGTTTTTTATAACAATATTTAGCAAATCTACTTTGTTATATCTGCTTTTCTTCGATAGTATCAGGTCAATTATATTTCATTTTTTTATAGCAACTATCGAGAGAACTTTTGAACGACATACCCATTAGTGCACTATTTATAAGCTTAGTTATTTTAATCATTATTTCAGCTTACTTCTCTAGCTCAGAAACAAGCATGATGTCTTTGAACCGCTATCGTTTACGTCACCTAGCGGCAGATAAAAATAAAGCAGCACTACGCGTAGAAAAACTATTAAGTAAGCCAGATAAATTAATCGGCTTAATTTTGATTGGTAATAACTTAGTTAATATTTTAGCGTCCGCTATTGCCACTATTATTGGCCAACGTTTATTTGGTGATGCTGGTATTGCGATCGCAACCGGTGTATTAACTTTTGTTATTCTTATTTTTGCTGAAGTGACACCTAAAACATTAGCCGTTATCTACCCAGAAAAAATCGCCTTCCCTAGCTCTGTATTATTAGCGCCATTACAAAAATTACTGAGCCCATTTGTTTGGTTTATTAATGGCATCTCTAACGGGCTACTAAGAATTTTTGGGATTAGTCTACACAACCAAAATGATAATGCACTTTCAAGCGATGAGTTACGTTCAGTGGTTCATGAAGCGGGCTCTATGATTCCAGAGCATCACCAACAAATGCTATTGAGTATTTTAGAGTTAGAAAAAGTCACTGTGGATGAAATCATGGTACCGCGTAATGAAATAGCAGCGATCGATATCAATCAAGATTGGGAGACTATTTTAAAGCAACTAAGACATCGTACTCATACCATGACCTTGCTATATCGAGATACTATTGATGACTCAATAGGTTTTTTACATGCTCGAGATTCATTACTGATCTTATTAAAAGAAGAGTTTACTAAGACAACCTTATTAAGGAGTGTACGTGAGCTTTACTTCATCCCTGAAGGTACGCCACTCAATACACAACTGATCAAATTTCAACAAAACAAAGAACGTATGGGTTTAGTTGTAGATGAATACGGTGATATTCAAGGCTTAGTAACGTTAGCTGACATCTTAGAAGAGATTGTGGGTGACTTTACTACAACACGTGAACCTCACAGTTCTGAAGAGATTCATAAACAACAAGATGATAGTTACATCATTGAAGGTAGCTTGGGTATTCGAGACTTAAATAAAGAAATGGGTTGGTCTTTACCCACTGATGGTCCGCGTACTTTAAATGGTTTGATTCTTGAACACCTTGAGACAATCCCTACATCTGCAGTTAGCACACGTATCTGTGGCTACCCGATGGAAATAATAGAAGTTGAAAACAACATGGTTAAGTTGGTAAAAATCATTCCTCAGCTCTATGCAGAGGAAAGTTAATAATACCGATTACATTAAATAGGTTATCTAAACTTTGCGCTGGCAAAAACAGTTCAATTCAAGGCGAAAATGGCCACTCCCTTTGCGAAATTTATAACCAGGAGTGGGCTGTTTTAACAAGTAAAATAGATAAGCTATTTATTGTGATTGGTATAAATCCGCTTATTTAAATGATTCAGTTCAATAACACTAAAAGCAAACCTCATGGTTTGCTTTTTTGTCTCTAAATCTCTAAATATCAGCACCTTTAAACTCGAATAGTTATTTTACTTTCTTGCCTTTAAGGCGTTTATACCAATGGGATTAAATAAGTGTTCAGGGATTGCGCAGGAAAAATTAACACTAATAAGGCGTGAGTTGTAGGAGATAGTTGTTCTCACTTCAAAACTCACAACGCAGTTAGAGGTGATTTTAACCAGCAAGAATGATCACCTTATTAATTCTTTTGGTATTATTTAAAAAGTGTTTATAAATAGAACTAGATCACCTTTGATACATATCAAGAACACTTTTCAAAACATTGTAATAATAAGCTCACATTAATTAATTCCCTTTCTAGAGGCTTAGTGATTTATATGAACCATGCAATCAATAACTTAAACAACTTGAATAAAGAAGCTGTTAGCTCAGAAAGTCTCGATAACCCTGTTTCCATCGCAAGTGAATACGGATATAAAAAAGCCAATAAAGGTTTATTGCAATCCTTTGGTTTATCTATTTTTGCTGGTATTTTTATCTCAATTGCTTTTGTTTTTTATATCACGGTAACCACTGGCTCAAGTGCATCATGGGGCATGACAAAATTTGCTGGCGGTTTTGCCTTCAGCTTAGGGCTTATTTTAGTAGTGGTTTGTGGCGCAGAGCTATTTACCAGTACCGTGCTAAGTAGTGTCGCTTGGGCACAAAAGAAGATCAGCAATAAACAACTGATTAGCTGTTGGATCCGAGTTTATATAGGCAACTTCGTAGGAGCAATGATCATGCTATTGTTAATTGTAGGCGCAAAAATGCACCTGCAAGACGGCGGTCAGTGGGGTGTTAATGCGATGCTTATTGCACAGCACAAACTTCACCACACTTGGATACAAGCTTTCTCACTAGGTATTTTATGTAACTTACTTGTGTGCTTGGGTGTTTGGATGACATTTTATACAAAAGACATATTAACTAAAGCCATGTTATTAATTCTGCCAGTAACCATGTTTGTCAGTTGTGGATTTGAACATAGTATTGCCAATCTATTTATGGTGCCTTTAGGCATTGCACTACAACATAGTTTTTCACCTGAGTTATTGCTTGAACTAGGCTATAACGCAGCTAGTTTTGCTGATTTAACCATCAGTCATTTTGTGATTAATAATTTAATTCCAGTCACATTAGGTAATATTGTAGGAGGAGCTGTGATCGTCGGGTTAGGAAATTGGTTTATTGAAAAGTCACCTATCAGCAAAAAGCAGTAAGAATATGATGGTTGAGGTTAGAGTTTAGAGGTTTAGATATAGACAGAAAGTAAAAAGGCTTCATGATAGAAGCCTTTTATTAAGAAGCAGACAGCGTTAACAACTAAAGCTGTTGTAGTTGCTCAGCTGATAATGAGATATCGTCATTTTTATTAACGCCGACACCCGCATCGATAATTGCTTGAGCAATTTCTTTTGCTTCTACTAGAGAATGCATTTCATAAGTACCACATTGAAATTCGTTTAGCTCTGGAATTTCATTTTGGTTTTCAACGTTTAAAACATCTTGCATTGCCGCTAACCAAGCTTTACCAACTTGGTCTTCTGTTGGTGCGCCAATTAAACTCATGTAAAAACCAGTACGACAACCCATCGGTGAAATGTCGATGATTTCAACTTGCTCACCGTTTAAATGATCACGCATAAAACCAGCATATAAATGCTCTAATGTATGGATCCCTTTTTCCGATAGGATATCTTTATTAGGCGCAGTAAAACGCAAATCGAATACAGTAATAGTATCTTTACTTGGTGTTTGCATGGTTTTAGCAATACGTACTGCTGGCGCTTTCATAATAGTATGGTCAACGGTAAAGCTATCTAATAATGGCATCGGGGGTTTCCTTTTTACTTAATTAATAATTATTGGTTACTGATACTCATCAATAACATAAAGCTCGTTATGTATAAAACAATCGCCATAACCAGCTTGAATCTAAATTTTCTTCGCAGCCTTTTAACTGTGTAGCGTATTGTCTAGCACGCGTATCCACTTTGCGAGAAACTTTTAACAACCAAGGCTTTTTATTGTAACTTTTCTTTTTATAGCCAGTCCAACCTTCATGATAATTTAAATACTGTCCATATGCATCCCACTTGGAAATACCATTTATCTTATTGGTTTTACTGGTAAACCATCCCATAAAATCAATTGCATCATCAAAATCATCTCGATCTGACCAGTTATTACCCGTTTCGCGTTGATAATCATCCCACGTTGCATCTTGTGCTTGCGCATACCCATAAGCACTACTAACTCGCCCAATAGGAATAAACCAAAAGTATTCCATTGGCGGCGCAGCATCATGTATAAAACTACTTTCTTGATACATCATCGCCATTGGTACATGGATTGGTGTACCCCAACGTTGATTCATTTCCTTGGACGCGCTATACCAATCTCTATTTTCAAAAAATATATCACAAATATTTTCAGGGTTTTCTGGAGGAGGTGTTGCACAAGCGATTAAAGAAAGAGGAAAAGACAGAACAAGTATTTTCTTAAATAAATTCATTATAAATGTTAAACCTCTAGGCTAATGGAATGAGCAATAAGGGTTAATAAAACGTTTAATGATAAGAATAGATACAACACCATTGGTTATTGGTAGCAATAACCATGGTGTATTTTTAAAGACTTGAAAAATAAATAAGCACTGTTAATCAATAATACTAGCTAACAACGTTAACTTTATTATTTTTTAGCATTTTCAAAATAATCAGCTAAAAAGTCAGGGAATGTTAGTTTATCCGCTGCTTCAATTTGCTTTTGTTTATCGATTGATTGTAATTTTTGTTCTGCAAATACTTGATCAGACCAAATTGTATAAGATTGATCTTCTAACTCTGTTTTATATTGCTTACTCAGTTCTAATGCTAAAGAACCATTATCCCCTTGAGCGTTTATAATACGATTTAGGATACGTGCTGAGCTAGTGTTTTCCGAATGCTCGAAACGCGGGCTAATATGTTTCATTGCATTTTGATAACAATCATCTTCACTATTTTTGTCTAATAAAATAGCCATGTCAGCAAGTTGTGTATTTAACCACTTACCCCAACCAGCCACGTCATTAGTTTGTTCTGCAATGGTTAGTGTTAATTTCGGGTCACGACCACGAGTTACCACTTGACTGAAGTTATCAGCACAAGCTTTATACTCTTGTTGTGACAATTCAGGAGATTCGACACTTGCACACCAAGTTAAGAATAAGTCTAAGAAATGAACTTGTTCTTTAGTAATGCCCAGCTTACAAAATGGATTAACATCTAAAGAACGAATTTCAATATATTCAATACCACGTGCTTTTAATGCTTGAGAGGGTGTTTCATTGCTTTTTTGAACTCGTTTGGCACGGATAGAAGCATATAGCTCATTTTCAATCTGCAAAATATTGTCATTAAGCTGTACGTATTCACCGTCTTTAACAATCCCCATTTCAGTAAATTTAGGATCTTTTTTAGATAAAGCAACGCGAACACTGTCTAAATATGAATCTAAGTTATTATAACAAATATTCAAATCTGATTGAGAGCTACTTGTGTAACCTAAGTCACTAAGACGTAATGAAGTTGCATAAGGTAAATAAATAGTTCCTGAACCCGTAGTTTCAAAAGGTAATTTAGTTTCTTTGCCTTGCAAAAATGACTTACAAATCGCAGGAGAAGCGCCAAATAAATAAGGAATCACCCAACCATAACGTAAGTAGTTTCGAATTAAGCCCATGTAACCAGCAGACTGAGCTTCTTTCCCCGTTAATGGTGAATCATGCAATTCGCTCCAAGTATCCCAAAAACTAGCAGGTAATGAGAAGTTATAATGCACACCAGAAATAATTTGCATCATACTGCCGTAACGGTTTTTCAAACCTTGGCGGTAAGTGGTTTTCATTTTACCAATGTTAGATGTTCCAAACTGTGCAAGCTCGACATGATCTTCACTTTGCACATAACAAGGCATACTCATTGGCCACAAATATTGCTCACTAGGTAAATTCAATACAACATGGTGATGAATGTCATTCAGGTAATCAAAAAGCTGATCAACGCTATTGGCAACAGGTGTAATAAACTCTAATAAGCTTTCAGCAAAGTCAGTGGTAATTGAAGTATGTGTAAGGGCTTTACCATAAGCACTAGGATGTGCTTCTTGAGATAGTTTACCATCTACATTTACGCGTAATGTTTCTCGTTCAATACCACGCCCAAATTCAGTGAGACTTTCAGGATGTTGGTTAAGGAAATGAATGCGTTGTTGAAAGTTTTTAGCCAAAAGTAAGCCCCAGAGTAGTTTTCAGAGGGCTAACTCTACCACCGAACTTCGTTGAACTAAATAAGGATTTAATAGAAACACCTCATATTTTTAGACTTTAAACAAAGTTTAAATAGTTGAATGAATAACTTCCAATAAAATGTATTTAAATTTCATCAATAAAACATTGAAATAGACCGTTTATAAATAACTTACTTTCTCTATTATTATTTTAAATATTGATAAGCATTCTAAACGCTGAGCATCAAAATATAGATATAACTTAGTATTATACCAATCACACTAATTAACTGATCTATTTTACTTGTTAAAATAACTTATTTCTTCGTTGTAAATTTCGTAAATGGAACAACCATTAAAGAATTAACATCTTTTGGTTAATTCTCCGATAGACGATTAACGAAGTTAATCTTCGAAAGGCTCAATTTACGCCTTAAACTAAGTCATTTTTCCTGCGCAAAATTTAGATCACTTATTTAATGTAATCGGTATTACATGTTACCGACTCTGCTATGGCCATAATGCAACTAAGGCGAGTAAAAATAGGTAGCGTAAACTTTTGCCAATAACAATATTAATAAATGCAGTCGTTTTGGGTAATTTAAGCCATCCAGCAAACAAGCAAATAACATCACCAACAATAGGTAACCAACTTAATAACAGCGCAACGTTGCCCCATTTTTTACAAAATAATAAAGTTTTAGGGTACTTCATAGCTGCTTTTTCTTGACCAAAATGAACATAGAAACCTAGTAAGTAAGTGACAATAGATCCTAAACTATTACCAATAATAGCCACTAACAAAAATCCCCACTTTAATGAAAATTGTTGTTTAAGGTAATAAACAAATAATACCTCTGACCCACCAGGAAAGAGTGTCGATGAAATAAAGGCGCTGCTAAACAACAGCCAATAATCATTCATTACTTAACCTCATAAAAGGCTTGCTCCATAGGTAATGCCATAAAAATAGGGTTTAAAGCTAAATATCAAAGCCATGTTTCAAGGCTAAACTTCAAAAATAAATAGTAAAAGCTAGCCATAAAAAAGGCCACTAAAAAGCGGCCTTAATAAAGAAGAGTAAAGTTATTCTTTAACTATTTAACCAACAATAGCCAACAACACACCAGCAGCAACAGCACTACCTAATACACCAGCCACATTCGGGCCCATTGCATGCATTAAGAGGAAGTTATGCGGGTTAGCTTCAAGGCCTACTTTATTAGCAACACGCGCAGCCATAGGTACAGCTGACACACCTGCAGCCCCGATCAATGGATTAATAGGACTCTTAGAGAAGCGCCCCATAATTTTTGCCATGATCACACCAGATGCAGTACCAATAGAGAAAGCAATAGCGCCTAACCCTAAAATACCTAACGTTTCTAAGTTCAAGAACTTATCTGCAGATAATTTAGAACCAACACCTAAACCTAAGAAGATAGTCACTATATTAATCAACTCATTTTGAGCAGTTGAGCTTAAGCGATCAACCACACCAGACTCACGCATTAAATTACCTAAACAAAACATACCTACTAGCGGTGTTGCTGCCGGTAAGAACAAAATTGTCATAAATAAAACAGCGAGAGGAAAAATGATTTTTTCTTTTTTACTGACTGGACGCAACTGCTCCATTTTTATCTCACGCTCAGCTTGCGTCGTTAATGCACGCATAATTGGCGGTTGGATAATTGGCACTAACGCCATATATGAATAAGCAGCGACGGCAATTGCACCTAACAAGTCAGGGGCTAATTTAGAGGCTAAGAAAATAGCGGTTGGCCCATCTGCACCACCAATGATGGCAATAGCAGAAGCATCAGCCAGAGTAAACTCAAAACCAGGTACTAGGTTTAATAGAATGGCACCAAATAATGTTGCAAAAATACCAAACTGAGCTGCTGCGCCTAAAAACAACGTTTTAGGGTTAGCAATCAACGCACCAAAGTCTGTTAATGCGCCCACTCCCATAAAGATAATCAACGGAAAAATCCCCGTTTCAATACCAATATGGTAAATGTAATAAAGCATACCGCCTTCATCATTAAAACCAGCATTAGGAATATTCGCTAAAATAGCGCCAAACCCAATTGGTAATAATAAAAGAGGCTCAAACTTACGTACGATTGCTAAATATAATAGCAAACCACCGACAGCCATCATCACTAGCTCAGGCCATTCGAAATTTGCAATTCCCGTATCAGCCCACAGGGTCATTAATCCATTCACGTTATCTTCCTTAACCTATTACGAACAGTGATTCACCAACATTAACAGCATCACCCTCTCTAGTATTAACAGCTTGTACTGTGCCTGATTTTGGAGCACGAATTTCAGTTTCCATTTTCATCGCTTCCATGATCAGTAGTACATCACCTTCATCGACGTAATCACCATTGTTAACAAGCACTTTAAAGATGTTACCCGCTAAAGGAGCTGGTACATCTTCACCTTCAGCGCTAGCAGCAGGAGCAGCAACATTAGCTGAAACCGTTGCATTGACTTGGCCGGCAGCTTGAATTGGTGTAATACCATCGATACTACCTTCAGGGCCTACTTGTACATTATATAACTGGCCATCAACTGACACTGAGTATGATTCAGGTTCCTTGTTTGATGGTGCAGCTACTTTCATATCATCTTCACTTGGTACTGGCTCAAATGCATCAGGATTATTACGATTTTCTAAGAATTTAAGTCCAATCTCAGGGAATAATGCATAAATAAGTGCATCATCAATTTCGTTCTCAGCAAGCTTAATATCTTTCTCGGCTGCTAACTTTTTAAGCTCAGCTTCAATAGCCGCCATTTCTGGAGCAATGTTATCAGCAGGACGACAAGTAATTGCCTCAGCCCCATCTAATACTTTTGCTTGTAATTCAGCATTAACAGGAGCAGGAGCTGCACCATATTCGCCTTTTAATACACCTGCGGTTTCTTTAGTTATATTTTTGTAGCGCTCGCCCATCAATACATTGATTACAGCTTGTGTACCAACGATTTGAGAAGTAGGTGTTACTAAAGGAATAAAACCAAGATCTTCACGAACACGCGGGATCTCTTTTAATACTTCATCCATCTTATCGCCAGCACCTTGCTGTTTAAGTTGGCTTTCCATATTAGTTAACATGCCACCCGGTACTTGTGCTAACAAGATACGTGGATCAACACCTTTCAATTCACCTTCAAATTTCACGTATTTTTTACGTACTTCACGGAAGTAAGAAGAAATTTCTTCAAGCTTATGTAAATCTAATCCAGTATCACGTGGTGTACCTTCAACAATAGAAACCAATGTTTCCGTTGGTGAATGACCGTATGTCATACTCATTGATGAAATAGCAGTATCAATAATATCAACACCCGCATCAATCGCTTTTTGCTGAGTCGCAACACTTAGACCTGTTGTCGCATGACAATGCAAAGCTAATGGGATATTAGTACACGCTTTAATTTTAGTGACTAACTCTTCTGCAACATACGGTTTTAATAAACCAGCCATATCTTTAATACAAATTGAATGTGAACCCATGTCTTCCATGCGTTTTGCCATATCAACCCAGCCATCAATAGTATGAACAGGGCTAGTCGTATAAGAGATAGTACCTTGTGCATGAGCACCGACGTCGATAGCAGACTTAATCGCTGTTTCAAAGTTACGTACATCATTCATTGCATCAAAAATACGGAATACATCTACACCGTTGGTATGAGCACGTTCAATAAACTTTTGAACAACATCATCAGCATAATGACGGTAACCTAATAGGTTTTGCGCTCTTAACAGCATTTGTTGTGGTGTGTTTGGCATCGCCGCTTTTAAAGCGCGAATACGATCCCAAGGATCTTCACCTAAATAACGAATACATGAATCAAAAGTAGCGCCGCCCCAAGTCTCTAAAGACCAGTAGCCTACTTTATCTAATTTCTCTGCGATGGGTAACATATCGTCAATACGCATGCGCGTTGCAAATAATGATTGGTGTGCATCACGTAAAACAACTTCGGTGATTGCGAGAGGCTTAGACATATTCACTTGCTCCTTTATTAATTCTTTATCCATCATACTGTTTGTGCTTTACGGTATTGTTGCACTGCGCTTGTGATAGCGGCAATAACTTGAGGGCTTACTTGTGCTTGACCAGCTGCTTTAGATGCTGCAGCGGTTTTGCGTTGAGGGGTAATAACGGGTTTATCCGCAGGAATATATTTTGCCATTAGGTTAATACAAATAAAGAGTAGCCCTAAAAACATATAAACAAATGCCATGCCGAGACCCAGTAACGTTAACGCGGTAACTAAAGACCCTGAAATATCCATAAATGTATCCTTTCCTTTTCTAAATGCTCATGACAACCTGTAATCGACACATAAAAATGAATATTTATTCAAATTCAATATATATTTAACAAGTTGCAAAGTTGCAAGCTTTGAATACCTATCACGATTAAAACCATGTAAATAATAAACATCAACCATCAATCTACTTTGATCAATAACCCTTTAATATATATAGTTATTAGTAGAATAATGTTTCGCAGATGCCTATTGTACTGGTTTGGGCTATAAAATGAAAGAAATGGAAGTTGACCTAGTTTGCAGAGTTTATATTTAAAATTAAGGCAGTGGATAAAACAATGGCAAAGACCAATCCATGCAGGTATAGCAAGGGTGTTAGCTTTGATTATTTATGCAGAAGAAAGATTTAATTAAACGAAAAATAAAACAAAATTTGAATATTTATTCTAAATTAATGAATTAAAATTTAAAAACAAGAAAATGACTAACAATAAAAAGTAGAAGATAAAATAGAAAATAAAGAAATGGTGCGGGTGAAGGGATTCGAACCCCTGACCGCCTGGTTCGTAGCCAGGTAC
>NZ_JBAKBA010000046.1:0-32009 GCF_038155225.1 Psychromonas arctica
AAAGTATTTTTTTTGACCTAACCTTCTTTACCCTTCGAGCCTTCGTGGTTAATCGTTTTTGATTTTAAAAAACTAAGCAACCACGAAGCGCTACACGAAGGACACGAAGAAAAACCATCATTAATATTTTTTTACGCTTTTGATTTAACCTTCTTCACCCTTCATATCTTCGTGGTTAATCGGCTTTTTATTTTAATAATTTACACTCAACCAATCTGTGGTAGTGAATTATTTCTTAGGGTTTAATTGTTCAAACTTTGCCATCTGCTCAGGTGTTGCTGGTAGTTGATGATTCGCTTTCCATTCACTGTATGGCATACCATAAACGTGCTCGCGCGCTTGATCGTGCGTCATTTCAATATCACGTTGTTCCGCTTCAGCTAACATCCATTTAGACAAACAATTACGACAAAATCCTGACGTATTCATTAGCTCAATATTTTGAACATCTTTACGGCTATCCAAATGCTTTAATAAACGGCGAAATGCAGCGGCTTCTAATTCAACTTGTTGTGCGTTATCTATCATGTTTTATACCCTATTCTAATAATGTAAGTAACTTCACTTAAGTTTAATGTCCAGCGTTTTAATATACAATGATTGTCACTCATCTAATTAGTAAGTTATTGTTTTTACGTATTCGTATTAAGAAACACCCTATTCATCCCTACAAAATAAAAAACCACCATTTAGTGGTAAAACTAAATGGTGGTTTTATTAAATAACGGCATTAAACCTTTAAACTTCCCTTATAAAGGTTAAAGGTACAGTTAAACGCGTTATTTTGTTTTATTCTTTTCTAATTTTTGTTCCCAGAACGTCGCATCTTTAATACCTAATTTAACCGGATCAAAACTGTATTCTTCTGGAGATGATTTTCGTTGTAGTTCGTAATCTTTTAACGCTTTAATCGCAGGTTTACCCATGAAGAAGATGATCAGTAAGCCAACAATATTTAACCAAGCCATTAAACCAACACCAACATCACCTAAGCCCCACGCTAAATTAGCGGTTTTAACTGTGCCATAAAAAGCAGCAGTGATTAGCACGACTTTTAAAATGAACGTAAAATCAGGCAATTTTAAAGTACGACGTAAGTAAGCGACGTTGGTTTCAGCAATATAGTAATACGCTAAAATAGTCGTAAAAGAGAAGAAGAACAAAGCCAATGCAATAAATGGCTTTCCGATACCCGGTAACACTTTTTCAACAGCTAGTTGTGTAAATGCAGGTCCATTTGCCGCCATTTCAGCTGCCACGTTTTGCACTAAGAAGGAATCACCTAATCCATGCACGTTGTAAGCACCGGTAATTAAAATCACAAATGCCGTTGCAGAACAAACTAACAATGTATCAATGTAAACAGAGAATGCTTGCACTAAACCTTGCTGAGCAGGATGTTCAACTTCTGCTGCAGCTGCTGCATGTGGACCTGTACCTTGACCTGCTTCATTAGAGTAAACACCACGTTTAACGCCCCAACCAATAGCAGCACCAATACCCGCCATAGGGCTAAAGGCATCACCAACAATCATCATAAATACAGACGGTAGTTCTGAAATATTTAAAGCAATAATAACAAACACCACTAAAACATAAGCAAAGGCCATGAATGGCACAACTACTTGTGTAAAGTTTGCGATACGTTTAACGCCACCGAAAATGATGAAAGCCAACATCAAAACAATCAACAAAGCGGTCATTATTTTTGCTTCACTGATTACGCCCATGCCTGTTTCAATTAACGTTCCAGTACCAAATGCTAATTCAATACCGTTACCGATACTATTAGATTGGATACCCGGTAATAACAAACCACAAGCGGCGATAGTTGCGATGGCAAATATAACCGCATACCAACGTTGACCCGTGACTTTCTCAAGATAATAAGCTGGACCACCACGATATTGACCTTGGTCTACTTCTTTATAAATTTGCGCTAACGTTGATTCAATGTAAGCAGTGGCAGCACCTAAAAAGGCAACAACCCACATCCAAAATACAGCACCTGGACCACCAAAACCAATCGCAGCAGCGACACCCGCAATATTACCTGTACCTACACGGCCAGATAATGAAACAGATAAAGCTTGAAATGAAGAGATTCCCTGCTTTGAATTTTTACCCGATAACAATAATGTGTACATCTCTTTAAATAAACGTACTTGTACAAATTTAGTTTGAATTGAATAGAATAACCCGGCAGCTAAGCACAAATAAATCAGTGCTGGACTCCATATAATACCATTCAAAAAATCAACTACTTCCTGCATAAAACCTTTCCTTAAATTAAATAACCTAATGGGCAATTAGATTCCCATTCTAGAGAGTCTGACTAGTTGACTAACCTAGCACTGAGACAAAAAAAGTAAATAATTAAACGCCTCTATTATCGAAAAAAATTAAGGTTTAAGATGTGCTAACTCATTAATAACGCTCAACTTAATTAAAATTTCAAAATCAGTTCAAAATTTAAGCAAAATAAGAGTAGACAGATTAAAAGAAGGATCTTGAACGATTCTGTATAGCACATAATAAATAAAGAATTATTTGATTGAAAATTGAAGTATGAAGTATGAAGTATGAAGTATGAAGTGTAAGGTAATATTGAAGAGAAATAATCATGCAATATCAATAGACATCAATATTGCACTGTTTATAAGTAAAGTTAACTTATCTAATGAAGAGTGACTACTTTTTCATTTTAGAGAGTAAATCAGCAAATGGATTATAAGTGGCAGTGGCTACGTTCTCATCTCCTGCTTCAACATGGCTACCGTACAAGTCAGCTTGTGTATATTTATCATGTTCGTGGTCATGACAATAAATACATAACAACTCCCAATTACTGCCATCAGAAGGGTTATTACTATGGTCGTGATCCATGTGATGTACTGTTAGCTCTTTAAGATTTGAATAAACAAACTCACGAGTACATTTCCCACAAACCCAGGGAAATAACTTTAATGCTTTATCACGATAATCGTGTTCTAAACTTTTATAATTACTTGGAATATAAGCCATCACTACCTCTATGTATCAGTTTCAAACACATGATATGTTTTCAATCACCATAAGTGAACACATTCAGTTTAAAATAACGTATTAAAACACTGAAAATGCCTTGATACTTTCATTTAAGTAAACATTAATTTTAAGTTGCTGTAAGCTTGCACTGTAAATAATGTATTAGTAACCGCATTAATAACGACACGAATTAACACGATCTAAATAAGACACATAAACATGCAAACAAATGACCCTTTATACGGCATCAAACTGGCACAAATACTGACTGACCTACAAACTAAACATTCATGGAAAGAGATGGGTGATAAGTTAGGTATTAAATGCTTTTTAAACAATCCAACTCAAAAATCATGTTTGAAATTTTTACGTCAAACACCATGGGCGAGAAGCCGTGTTGAGATTTTATATTTAAAGACTTTTTGCAGTAAGCATCCAGAAACAACAAAGCTAATACGTAGCATATTAGCAGCACAGGATAATACGCAAAGCACACCGATTGAAAAAAAGCCTAAAAAACCCTCTATTATTAAAAGTAATGATGGATTTGAATGGGCGAAAATGAACAACAAATAAAGCTATCAATAAACCAGTTAATCTGTGTTATTATCGCGCGCCTAAAATAAACAACGTCTAAACTAGGAATAGCTCATGACTCAACAAAAAAAGTTCGATTACCAAATCAAACAGGACGCTAATACCTGGAGTGCAGAAATCACCCGTCGTGTTAGTGCTCGTAGAAGCAGTGTTTCAAAAAAACAAGATGGTTTTGCCACTGAAGCGTTAGCCATTGAATGGGCTACAGCTGAATTAGCAGGATTTTTAGAGAAACAAAAACAAGCAAACGCACGTAAATCAGAACGTCGTACTGAACGTAATGCGCTAGCTGAAAAAGCAGCAGCAACAAAAGAAGCTTCAAATGCAGCATTCTTAGCTAAAAGAGCTGAATCTCGCGCACTAGCGTTAGAAGCAGCAGAAAGTGATGAAGATGATGACTTCGATTACGACGAAGAGTAATACTGATTCCTGTCGTTTCTTTTAATAGAAACGGCAATATAAAAAAGGCTAACCTGTGAAAACGGGTTAGCCTTTTTTGTTGGAAATAATTTAAGTAATCAACACAGTTCTACATGAAAAAATGTTTAACAATGAATGTCGTTTTTGATTTAGCCTGCTTTTGGTATTAAAGAATTTAATCAACCACAAAGGACACGAAGAAAACCTTTAAAACTAAATGCCTGTGATTTGACTTTAACTTCTCTACCCTTCGTGCCTTCGTGGTTAATTGCTTTTGATTTGAAAAACAAAGGCGACCACTAAGTGCTACGCTGCAAGAAGGACACGAATAAAAATACATCGTTATTATTACTTTCGGATCTTTTGATCTAACTTATCTAACCTTCTCTACCCGTCGTACCTTCGTGGTTAATCAGCTTTTGGCTTTAAAAACACAGCCGACCACAATTTTAAGATACAAAAAAGCCCGTCTAAAAGACAGGCTTAGCACATAAGCAAGACAGTCACTTTTAACTATCTTGTGCTACAACTTCAATGCCATCATCATCAATGGCGTTACCATCTTCATTTACAAATAAGTCACGTTTAGATTTAGTTAATACATAAACAGTAATAACGACCGTTGCTAAAATACCGATAATTGTTGACGTTTGCATCGCGAGGCCAAAACCTAATGATGAATTATTTAAAATGAACGTAATAACAACTGCTGTCATAAACATCGCGGGTACAGTCGCAATCCAATGGAATTTATTATGACGAGCTAAGTAAGCCGTTGCTGTCCATAACATCATTACCGCTGTTGTTTGATTTGCGAAACCAAAGTAGCGCCAGATAATACCGAAATCAACCTGCGTTAAGATACCGCCTAGAACGAATAATGGTAATGCCATCAATAAACGGTTACGCATTGTTTTTTGATTCATATTGAAGTACTCAGCAAGAATCAAACGACTTGAACGGAACGCAGTATCGCCAGAAGTGATAGGTAAAATAACCACACCTAAGAAAGCAAGAATACCACCGAACACACCTAATAAACCAAATGATGCTTCGTATACCACAGCACCAGGACCGCCCGTTGCAACTACGTCAGACAACGCTTCAACCGAACCAAAGAATGATAACGCTAATGCACACCAGATAAGTGCGATAGCACCTTCACCAATCATTGCACCGTAAAATACAAAGCGACCGTTCTCTTCATTTTCAATACAACGTGCCATTAAAGGAGATTGTGTTGCATGGAAACCAGAGATAGCGCCACAAGCAATAGTAATGAACAGTGCAGGCCATAATGGAAGATCATTTGGATTCATATTAACGAACATTTGGCTTAACTCGTAATCACCTAATAACGTATGCTCACTAGACACCACCACTGCAGTGATTAAACCAACAGACATAAAGATTAACAATGCGCCAAAGAATGGGTAGAAACGACCAATGATTTTATCAACCGGTACAATCGTCGCAACAACATAATAAGCAAAGATAATAGCAACCATCGACATTAACGACACATTCATATCGGTTTGTTCGTTAACTAAGTTAGTAATCATGCCCGCGGGAGCAGATACAAATACCACGCCAACTAACAGCAATAAAACTAACGCGAAGATATTCATGAAATGCTTCGCGTTATTACCAAGGTATTTACCCGTAATAGAAGGAACCGATGCCCCGCCGTTACGTACTGATAACATGCCAGAGAAGTAATCGTGAACACCACCAGCAAAAATACAACCGAATACAATCCATAACATAGCAGCAGGACCGTAAAGCGCGCCCATGATAGGGCCAAAGATAGGACCAACACCGGCAATATTCAGTAGCTGTACGAGGTAAACTTTAGGCGTCGACATGGCAACGTAATCTACGCCATCTTCTTTTTCGTAAGCAGGCGTTTGACGTTGCTTCTTAATGCCAAACACTTTCTCAACAAATGAGCCGTAAATATAATAACCACCGAGTAACAACGCTAAACAGAATAGAAACCAAAGCATGGCCAAGTCCTTTTAAATGAGTGAATTTGATGGTGGCACTATAATCCTTCAACTCAAAATAGCAGTTGTTGATTACGTGAGTGGTCAAATACGCATTTAAACGGTCCATATATTTGTTAAGTGGTTTTAACAGGTTATTAATATCGCCATAACTTTTTTAAAACAGCCTTTTCTATATAGATTTGAGCGGTTTTAGACTACTTTTGTGAAGGCTGAACAAGCTGAATTAACAACATTAATGCTCAAAGCCCTTTCAAAATATTTTCAATATTGGTCGCTTTACAACAAGCCAAAACGATCTTTAATCACTTTCAGGTATCGTCGACTAACGGGAGCATGATGGTTTGACTTAGTCACTATTTCTGCAGAGCCATTATCTAAGAGTTTAATTTCTCTAATGCACGTTGGATTAATTAAATACTGACGATGGCAACGTATGAGGTCAGTTTTTTCTTCTAATACTTTAAGTGATAAACTTGCCGTAAACTTGTCACTATCAGTTAATAGATGCACACCTGTTTGTTCAGACATCGCAATTTCGATGTTATTCGGCTCTAATAACAAAATACGATTAAAGCCAGAACATGGGATTAACTCTAATTTCTGACTAATGATAGGTGAATAATTAGGTTGCTCTAATTTCTGTTCATTAATCAACTTGATGCGTTGTAACGTTTTATGTAAACGAGAGCTTTCAACTGGCTTCAATAAATAATCAAAGGCATTATCTTCAAAGGCTTTAATAGCATACTCATCATAAGCAGTGACAAAAACGACTTTAGGCATACTCACAGGATCTAACATACTCAGTAACTCTAACCCTGTAATTTGCGGCATATGAATATCTAAAAAGATAACATCAGGCTTTAAACTGTTAATCGCTTTTAAACCTTCAATCGCATTGCTACATTGCGCAATGACTTCAACTTGTTGGCTTTCAACTAATAACTCATTAAGCTCTTCACGCGCATATAATTCATCATCAATAACAATTGCTTTTAACATCATGCTTCCTGTCGGCTGTGTAGAGGTAAAGTAATGGTCGCTTTACAGTATTGATTGGCTTCACAGGTCATCACTAAACCGTATTGCTGCCCATATTGGTTTTTTATACGTTTATCAACAATCTGTAAACCTAACCCTGTACTGCTACTCGGCTCACGATAGTTACCTGCATTATCAATCACTTCCAACACCACTAAGGTTTCTTTACTTTGCTCTAAAAAGTAGCCTTTAATATTTAGCTTACCTTGTCCGATTAAGGTAGAAGTACCATGTTTTATGGCATTCTCAATCAATGGCTGCAGCGTAAAGGTTGGAATTTTAAGCGATAACAAACGCTCATCGATTTCTTCTGTTACCGTTAAACGATCAGCAAAACGAGCTAACTCTATCTCAAGGTAAGAGTGAACATGCTCCAACTCTTCCTTCACCGTAACCTGCTCAATATTCTGTTTTAGATTACTTCTAAAAAAGTGTGATAAATGTTGAATTAATTCACGCGCTTTTTGTGGATCTTTACGTGTTACCGCACTAATCGTATTCAATGTATTAAATAAAAAGTGTGGGTTCACTTGCGCTTGTAATAAACGAATCTCAGATTGATTAATGAGATTTTTCTGCTGTATGTAACGTCCTAATAAAATTTGATTAGAAATCAGTTTAGCTAAGCCTTCGCCTAAACTACGGTTCAATGTAGAAAACAGCTTTTGCTTCGGCTCATACAATTTAACCGTTCCAAAAACACGTCCATCAGCTTCTAATAAGGGAATAACAAGCACAGAACCAAGCTTACAACCGTCATTTAATGAACATTGATAACTTGTTGAATACCCATCAACATACATTATCTCGCCCTGTTCAATAGCTTGTAAAGTATAAGCAGATGAAATCACTGTACCGCATAAATGGTGATCTTGACCGACACCTACAAAAGCCAATATTTTCTCTTTATCAGTGATAGAAACCGCACCAACCGCAGTTTCTTGATAAATAATATCAGCAATTTTTTGACAACTTTTAGCATTAAAGCCATGTTTGAATACACCGACGGCACGTTGCGCAATGCGTAAAGCAGTCGTTGAAAAGGCATTATAGTTTTTTTCAAAAATAGCTTTTTTATCTTGGATAATACTCATGAACAAAGCAGCACCAAGAGAGTTAGCAATAATCATGGGCAATGCAATCGATTGAACTAATAACCACGCTTTATCGAAAGGTTCTGCGACGGCTAGGATGATCAGCATTTGTACTATTTCAGCAAACAACGTAATACCTAAGGCGATCATAGGTCTAAAGATCTGTTCGATTCGCCCTTTACGAAGATAATAAAGGTGAAGTAAACCACCAATCAGCCCTTCAGTCGTCGTTGAGATCATACAAGCGACATCGGTAAATCCGCCCATTGAATAACGATGTATTCCTCCGGTTAAGCCAACGGCTAACCCCACTAAAGGTCCGCCCAGTAAGCCGCCCATCACCGCGCCAATAGCACGAGT
The DNA here is from genome assembly GCF_038155225.1 of Psychromonas arctica. Taxonomy (GTDB): domain Bacteria; phylum Pseudomonadota; class Gammaproteobacteria; order Enterobacterales; family Psychromonadaceae; genus Psychromonas; species Psychromonas arctica_B. The sequence continues at coordinate 8,549 of NZ_JBAKBA010000046.1, forward strand.
ATTGGCTAATGCATTTTCAATAGAAAGGCTAAAATAAGTCCCTAAAATACAAAAAGAGCTAAAGAGAATGTAGCAAGCAATACGGTGAGAGTTACGTCCGGAGATAAAAATAAGCGGCATAAACAGTGGTGTTTTACTCAATAAATAAGTAATCACTAAATACACACTAAGCTGCTGTAACAATAATAAAGTAACTTCCACAACAACTCCTAATAAGCAAAGCCAATAACAACATGAAACGGCAGAAGCGCATATTATAACAATGTCACAATACTGTCTTAACAATAATTAATTTTTTGACCTTACCTTCTCTACCCTTCGTGCCTTCGTGGTCAAACTGCTTTTGATTTTAAAACACAACTAACCACGAAGCGCTGCGCTACACGAAGGACACGAAGAGAAACCTTTAAAAGTTAATGACTGCTTTTGAGCTTACCTTTTCTACTCTTCGTGCCTTCGTGGTTAATCCGCTTTTGGCTTTAAAAATCTTAATCAACCACGAAGCGCTGCGCTACACGAAGATCACGAAGAAAAACCTTTAAAAGTATAATGAGAACACAAAAAACAAAACAAGCAGGCTAAAGCATGCGCCCCAAAGTCAAAACATCTACCTTTCGAGGCTAACCTATTTTTTAACTTATCCCCTATTTATCCTTCGAGATTAACCCATTTTTGAGTATAAACATTAACGCTTACATTGTTTATTAATTGCTTTTTTCAACACGACAAGCTCTGCAATCAATAGGCTTTTTTGCGATGATGTTAAACTGGCCTGATATTTTATTTGGTTATACAACGTAGCAAACTTTAGCAATGAAGGCTGAGCATTAACCTTAAGCTCCCCTAACGTTTTACAGTAATCCGCAACTGTCTGCCCTTTGCTTCTTGTTAAATATTTTTTAGTTACTTTCTCATACAACTTATTAAACAGACGATCTTCAATAGATAGCTTTTCAACTTGCCACGGTTTAAATATCCATAATGCGGTGATCGTAGCGCCTAAAAATAACAATAGCAGAATCAACATTGATAAATTTAACCAAGGAATATTACTCAATAAACGCTTCAGTATTTCAAGTTGCTTTTGATTATCGTAATTTATAACCCAAACCGCCCAAAAGTAATCAGCTCTATCAAGAAAGTTAGTAATTTGATTGAATAATTGATTATTTTGCCAATGACGAAGTGACAAGTATTGCCCAGATAAAAACTCACTTTGATCATCCAAGCTTTGCAAGATACCTTGCTCAACGCGTTCTGGTGAAACATAAGCCGTTGGATCAACGCGCACCCATTGCTTATCTTTCCAAATTTCAACCCAAGCATGGGCGTCATATTGACGTACACTCAAAAATGCATTCGAGTTATCCCATTCACCCCCTAAATACCCCGCGACCATACGTGCAGGTACATCTAACACCCTAGCCACATACAAATAAGTACTGGCGTAATGAACACAAAATCCTGCTTGTGATGAAAAGAGAAAGTCATCAATTTGTTGCTCACCTAATAAAGGTGGTTTTAAGGTATAGCGAAAGTCACCTTTATTAAACATCGCTAATAATTGTTCTAATATCGTATATTTATCAACACCTGCAGCGAGCTTATTATCTACCCACTCTCTTGTTTTAGGATTATCTTTTGCTGCGATCTTATTCGGTAACTGCGTATATTTTTGTAATGATTCAGCGGTATTAACAAAACCATCAACTTGCTTATATTGTTCTATTTCAAAGGCTTGACGTTTATAAACAGGCTCGATACTGCGTAAGCTAAAGTCACTTAACAAAGTACTGTCATTACTTGAATAAGCAAAATCTAAACTCGGCACATAATGCTTATAATGAGGTTCTAGTATTAATTGATAACTACTTTGTTTATCAATTAATTCGTATTCAATCTGTTGTCCTCTTCTAACCCTTCGTTCTTCTCTTTTCAGGCTGCTACTCTGTGACCATGTTTTTCCATCAAACTCGTCTAAGGTAAGTACTCGCCAATAACGCGCTTGCCCCTTCGGTGGTTCTCCATTAAAACTAGCCCTAAACGCTAATGCAGAAGATTGACTTAACTCAGCAATACTGCCCGGGCTAACACTATCCGTTAACCCCGTCGTTGCTTTATTTTGTAATGGCATTTGCCACATAGAAGGTAGGCGAGGTAACACAAGAAAAAGAATAATCGCCAACGGCAAACTTAAGACTAATATTTTACTCAACATCTTAAGTTGAGGTTTTGTGTTTAAAGCCGCACCGTGGATTGACAATAAAATCATCAGCAGTAAACATGCTACAATCGCAGCCGCACTGGCCATCAATATAGTATGGTTAAAAACAAGAAATACCGCGACGAGCACTAAACCGGTATTCACAAAAAAGTGCACATCTCGAACAGATTTTAATTCCAGAAACTTAAGGCTAAACCCTAATAAAATGACATGCACTAATATATTTAGCACACCTAACTTATAAACCATCAACACAATAATCGCGATACAAACGACCGAGATGCTATTGGTGATAATTTTATTTAATGCTGTTACGCGTCCAGTAAAAAGTGCAATACGCCAAGCAGCACAAAGCACACCAAAAATAATTAATACTGCATTGACTTGATCAGCTAATAGCACGATAACTAATGCATAACTAAACACAATTAACGACAAGCTTTGACGTGTTAGAAACTCAGGCATGCTCATCTCCATATAATGCTAATGCACGTAAACATAATTGTTGATGTTCCGCACCAGAGCCAACGTCAATAACCCTTGTTCCAAGATCTAATGCATAGCTAATGCCTTGCTGTTCATACGTTAACACTTGATAAGCTAACATGGATAACCGCTCTTCAGTGGGCACGCCATTAAAAGCAGATAGCGATAAAAACACATCACCGCCTCGTTCTTCCTCAAGCAACTTAGTAAAAGTCCCTTTACCTTGAGCGACTTGTTTCCACGCAATCGATTTTAAGGACTCGCCCTGTTGAAATGGCTTTAAAGTACTAAACGTATCAAAACCAACTTTAGCTGCTTGATTGCCTACATCTGTTTCTTCACCACTTAACACTACGTTATTTAATGCATTCTCAACGGGGGTTGGGTACAACAAACTTGAGAAGCCGAAATCGATATGCGACCACACTCTAAACAGCCCAAAAGGATAATAAGATTGAACCGTCACTCTCCCTGGTTTAAACCAACCTCGTTTCGTACTTTTTGCAAACAGGGTTATATTTTGTTGTTCAGATAAGGGTTGAGCGATGCTAGATGGAAAAGTTGAACTAGCCTGTTTAAAAGTAAATCTCGTTTGTTGAGCGCGATTCGATTTGGCATTTTTTGGCAAAGTTAAACGTAATGCGAATGTACAATTTTCATTAGCAAACTGATCTTCAGATGGACTTGCTGTTAACCTCAGGCCAGAAAGGTTTTGGTAGCTTAATAATAAACACGTGATCATAAAGCTCAGTAAAAAGTACACCAAAAATAGAATCAAATTATTTTGATAATTCGTGCCAATCAAAAACAAAATAACACAGGTCGCTAAAAACATAAGACCAAAACGAGATGGAAAAATAAAACTATTACCTCGATTTAAAGTAATACTATCAACCACCGGTATACGCTTAATAAGCCAACGATCGAAGCGTTGATTTATTAGAGCCTTAAACTTATTAGCGATTTTTGTTGCAGTCATTCCGTTACCTTTACCCGATATGATTTTTTACTGTTTTAGTATCTTTGTTAGCTTATAAAGATACGTTTTAGCCCTCGGCTTTAGCCATCACATTTAGCAAGACTTTCTACCTATAACAACGACTGATAGTGAAGCTTTATAGCCTTTAAGCGATAGCCATTAAGTGAAAAACTATTGCAGAGGATCAACGTTACTTAACAATGTTTGGCTCAGCGCTTGACCACCTTTCTTAAAACCATTCACACCGTTTAATCGATGATCTGTCACAGCAGCAAACACCGCTTGAATATCTTCAGGTGTCACGTAATCACGCTGTTCAATAAAAGCCATCGCTTTAGCTGCACTTAACAACACTTTTGAGCAACGAGGAGACAAAGCATTGGCATATTCAGCACCGTAACGGCTCTCTTCAATTAAACGGATCAGGTAATGTAATACCGCATCACTTGCTTGCACTGTTCGAACGGCGGCTTGCATGTCATTTAATTGCTGACTATCAATAATAGCTTCGGTTGATTGTGGCTGATATTGCCCTTTTAACATTAATAACTCAGCGTCCTTATTAGGAAAACCTAATTCGATGCGCATCATAAAACGGTCTAACTGAGACTCAGGCAATGGGAACGTACCGGCTTGATCCTGTGGGTTTTGTGTCGCAATAACAAAAAAAGGGTCGCTTAACGGGTAGGTATGTTTATCAATAGATATTTTACGCTCTTCCATCGCTTCCAATAACGCACTTTGCGTTTTAGGGCTGGCGCGGTTTATTTCATCTGCTAATAACACTTGTGTAAAAACAGGGCCTTGATGAAAGGTGAATTGCTGCAATTGCTTATCAAAAATGGACACCCCTAAAATGTCGGCAGGCAACATATCACTGGTGAATTGTACGCGTTGATAATCTAACCCTAATGTTCGAGCCAATGCGCCCGCTAACGTTGTTTTGCCCATCCCCGGTAAATCTTCAATCAATAAATGTCCATCGGCTAATAAACACACCAATGCCAACTTAGTCTGTCGCTCTTTACCTAATAAAACAGCATTCAGCTGTGCTAATATTTTCGCAATCTTATCGTGCATTATCTGTTATTCCTTAAGCATGTACTAACACTTCAGTGATAGATATTATTGATAAACAACAGATTAGCTTAATTACATCCAGACAAGAAACATTTAAATAAAATACTTACAACACAATTCGTTTAACCACAAAGCGGCGTTTATTTAATTAAAGCTTCCTATAAGATGCGATCTTTAATGAATTTATAATTATGTTGGCTAAAACCCATATCAAATCTAAGTAACTTAATATCCAAATAACTTAATATCTAAGTAACTTAATATATACACAACATCAAAGTTCAAACATTAAAATACAAATCTAATGCTAAAAACTTAATTTTTTTAAGATGTATTTGCTTATATTTAATTTACTTCTACTCTCTTTGTTCATTCAAAATGAATAAAATAGTTAATAAAACCACACACGACAACATCAGTTTTGGAGCAATAATCGTTAATTTAAATAGTAATCACTTTTCGATAATATTTATAATATGTATACTCCTTTATGGCTAATTCCTTCACTTGTTATATGAATCTAAGAAGGAATATTTAACAACTTCAGGAAATAGAAAATGAAAAAAACAATACTAATGGTAGTATTTGCAATGTTTGTTATTGCGGCAATTACTAGCATTGCTTCAACCTCTTATATTTCTAACCAAGAAATAGATAAAATAATACTCAAAAAATCACAACAACAGGCATCTTTACTGGTGACCAATGTTGAATATATTCTAGAAAAATCACCACAACCATTGGTCGACTTACAAAGTTTGGTCACTTCACTTAAAAATCGTCCTGATATCTCCTATGCCATTGTCATTAATAAACAAGTAAAAGCGGTTGCACATAGTGACAGAGAAAAGCTTAATAAAGTCTACGATGACAGTTATTCGGTAAAAGGCGCAAGCCAAGGGGTTGCTCAACACTCTAAATGGTATGCAGACGTACAAAAAGTGTGGGTTTACGACATCATGACACCTATCTATGTCAACGGTGAACTTTATGGAACGGTAGATATCGGTATTCCAATTACAGAAGTCAGCAAAGCGGCTGCTGACATATTAATGATTCAGTTAGTTGCAATCTCAGGGATATTTATTATCTGTATCTGTATTCTTATTGGGGTAATGAATCATCTTTTCAAACCACTTTCAGGATTACAACTTGCATTAGAAGATATCTCTAAAGGTGACGGTGACCTTACCGTAAGATTGCCTATTAAAGGTAATGATGAAATCACACGTATCTCGATCGCCTTCAATGCCTTTGCCAGTAATATTAATGAAATAGTGACTCAAGTTGTAAAAACAGGCGTGCAATTAGGTCTATCGGCGACCGATGTTAGAGACCAAGCTTTACGTTCACTAACACGAGGTGAAGAACAAAGTGAGCAATCTATCTTAGTCGTCACCTCAATGAATGAAATGATCGCGACCATCAATGAAATTTCTTCCAATGCTTCAGGTGCGGCTGATGCAGCGCAAGATGTAAACAAAGAAACACAAGAAGGTAATAAAATACTACAGGAGGCGACGAGCACCATCCAAAACCTATCTGAAGAAATCAACAATACTTCATTAGTGATTACGTCATTAGCCGATAGAACTCAATCTATAGGATCAATTCTTGAAGTTATTAACAGTATTTCAGAGCAAACTAACCTACTTGCTTTGAATGCAGCCATTGAAGCCGCTCGCGCCGGAGAAGCCGGAAGAGGTTTTGCAGTAGTCGCAGATGAAGTCAGAAACCTAGCAACAAAAACTGCTAAATCAACGGGTGAAATTCAGAAGATGATTGACTACCTACAAACCGAAGCTAAAAGTGCGGTAGAAGCAATGGACATCAGTAAATCGTTAACCTATGAAGGTTCAAAAGCCACTGAAGAAGCACAACAAGCACTCGTCAGAATATCTAATCAAGTCATAGCAATACTCGATTTAAATACGCAAGTAGCGACAGCAACAGAGGAACAATCGAGTGTATCGAATGAAATTAACATGAATATGGATACAGTGAATAACTCAATAGTGGAAGGCGCAACCGCTAGCCAAGCATTAGAAGTCACCAGCAGAAACTTAACCGAACTAGCAGACACCTTAGATAAACATGTAGGCTCTTTTAAAATATAAAGTTCACCTTGTAGATCAACTGACAGGTTATAGTGCAAATATAACCTGTCAGTAAATACAGCTCAAAATTCTATTTAAAATCAAAATCAACGTGTTCAGTTCCTCTACAAAATGAAATAAACATTTCCTTAAACTACTTTCTAAATTTGAGTCCATAAAATGACTTTAAGACTAGAAGTACTCTGCATTACTTTAAATTACTTAATATGCTAATAAATCTTCATTTATATTAAAGTATTACTCGAAAATTTATATAGAATTTGCTATATTCCACCACCCTTCAGATGTACAGGTTTATTTTAGACTTGTTCACTCTTCGAGAGGCTAATATTTACTAACCGGAGTGTTGCAATGAAAGTTCGTGCATCCGTTAAAAAGATCTGTCGTAACTGCAAAGTAATCAAACGCCACGGTGTGGTGCGAGTTATCTGCGTAGAGCCAAAGCATAAACAACGCCAAGGCTAAAGTTTGGATATCAAAATCCTAGTGATTCGAGTTTGAATCGCATTTTATAATCATTATTTGTAGAGCATCCTTTCGGGCTTTTCGCAAATAAATCGTTAACTTTAAGGAGTGCATAGTGGCCCGTATCGCTGGCATTAACGTTCCTGATCATAAGCATGCAGTTATCGCATTAACTGCTATTTTTGGCATTGGCAAGACTCGTTCACAAATTATTTGTGCTGAGTCAGGTATTGCTGAAAATACTAAGCTTAAAGATCTGGATGAAACACAAATCGAAGCGCTTCGTACAGAAGTCGCTAAATTCGCCGTTGAAGGTGATTTACGTCGTGAAGTATCTATGAGCATCAAGCGTCTAATGGACCTTGGTTGTTACCGTGGACTTCGTCATCGTCGCAGCTTGCCTGTACGTGGACAGCGTTCTAAAACGAATGCTCGTACCCGTAAAGGTCCGCGTAAAGCAATTAAGAAATAGGGTAAGAGATCATGGCTAAAACACCAACTCGTGCTCGCAAGCGCGTTAAAAAGCAAGTGGCTGATGGTATGGCTCACATCCATGCTTCTTTCAACAACACAATCGTCACTATTACAGACCGTCAAGGTAATGCTCTTTCTTGGGCTACTGCAGGTGGTTCTGGTTTCCGTGGTTCTCGTAAATCTACTCCGTTCGCTGCACAGGTTGCTGCTGAACGTGCTGCTGAAGCAGCAAAAGAGTATGGCCTTAAAAACGTAGAAGTTTTTGTAAATGGACCAGGACCTGGTCGTGAATCTTCGATTCGCGCACTAAACGCGGCGGGTTTCCGTGTAACTAACATTACTGACGTTACACCGATCCCACATAATGGTTGTCGTCCACCAAAGAAACGTCGCGTTTAATCGCAACTTTCTAAGGTAATTGGAGAAAGAACAATGGCAAGATATTTAGGTCCTAAGCTTAAGCTTAGCCGTCGTGAAGGTACTGATTTATTTTTAAAATCAGGTGTCCGTCCGATCGAATCTAAGTGTAAAATTGATAACGCACCAGGTGTACATGGTGCGCGTAAACCTCGTCTATCAGACTACGGTTTACAACTACGTGAAAAGCAAAAAGTACGTCGTATGTACGGTGTATTAGAAAAGCAATTCCGTAACTACTACAAAGAAGCTGCTCGTTTACAGGGCAACACTGGTGAAAACTTACTTCTTTTATTAGAAGGTCGTTTAGACAATGTTGTATACCGTATGGGCTTTGGCGCTACACGTGCTGAATCTCGTCAACTAGTTAGCCATAAAGCTATCCTAGTGAACGGTAAAGTTGTAAATATCCCGTCTTTCAATGTGAAAGCTGGTGATGTTATCGCAATTCGTGAAAAATCTAAAAAGCAAACACGTATTGGCGCTGCATTAGAGATTGCTGGTCAACGTGAAGCCCTCGCTTGGGTTTCTGTTGATACAACGAAGATGGAAGGCATATTTACTCGTCAACCTGAACGTTCAGATTTATCTGCTGAGATTAACGAACAGTTAATCATCGAGCTTTACTCTAAGTAAAGTTAATTTTTAAGAGAGGACATAAATGCAGAGTTCTGTAATTGATTTTCTAAAACCAAGATTAGTTGATATCGAGCAAATTTCAACAACTAGAGCAAAAGTGGTTCTTGAACCACTAGAACGTGGTTTTGGCCACACTTTAGGTAATGCGCTTCGTCGTATTTTGTTATCGTCTATGCCTGGCACAGCCGTAACTGAAGTCGAAATTGATGGTGTACAACATGAGTACAGCACTAAAGAAGGCGTGCAAGAAGATATCCTAGAGATTCTTCTTAACCTTAAAGGTCTAGCTGTAAAACTTGAAGGTAAAAACGAAGTTTTAGTTAGTTTAACTAAATCTGGCGCTGGTCCTGTTACTGCAGGCGACATCATTCATGATGGTGATGTAGAGATAGTCAACCCAGAACACGTGATCTGTAATTTAACGGGCAATGCTGAAATCAGCATGCGTATTAAAATTGAATCAGGTCGTGGTTATGCTCCAGCTTCATCTCGTATTCATAGCGAAGAAGATGAGCGTCCAATTGGTCGTCTATTAGTAGACGCGACTTTCAGCCCTGTTGAGCGTATCGCTTACAGTGTTGAATCAGCACGTGTTGAACAACGTACCGATTTAGACAAGCTTATTATCGATATGGAAACAGATGGTACTTTAGAGCCTGAAGAAGCAATTCGTCGTGCAGCTACAATTTTAGCTGAGCAGTTAGACGCATTTGTTGATTTACGAACAAAAGTACAAGTTCCAGTTGAAGAAGAAAAGCCTGCATTTGATCCAATTCTTTTACGCCCAGTAGATGATTTAGAACTCACTGTTCGTTCTGCTAATTGTTTGAAAGCAGAGTCGATTCATTATATCGGTGACCTAGTACAATGTACTGAAGTTGCACTTCTAAAAACGCCTAATTTAGGTAGGAAGTCTCTAACTGAAATCAAAGATGTACTTGCATCACGTGGATTGTCTCTAGGCATGCGCTTAGAAGATTGGCCACCAGCAAGTTTAATCGAAGATTAGTCTAAAACCGACTTACGAATAATAAGGATTAGGTTATGCGCCATCGTCAAAGTGGACGTCAACTTAACCGAAACAGCAGCCACCGTCAGGCTATGTTTCGTAATATGGCAATCTCTATTGCTACGCACGAAGTGATTAAAACTACCGTGCCTAAAGCAAAAGAATTGCGTCGTGTAATTGAACCATTAATTACACTAGCTAAAGTGGATAGCGTTGCTAACCGTCGTTTAGCGTTTGCTCGTCTTCGTGATGATGCAACAGTAGCAAAATTATTTAATGAACTAGGTCCTCGCTACGCGACTCGTCCTGGTGGATACACTAGTATCATTAAATGTGGTTTCCGTACTGGTGACAAAGCTCCTATGGCTTACATCCAGTTCGTTGACCGTCCAGTTGTAGCGGACGAAGAAGCGTAAGTTTCTTTATAGTTGCAATAAAAAAGCCGAACTTATGTTCGGCTTTTTTATATTTTATTATTGAGCACTTAGGCTATCTCATTAAATAATTATTCTTCTAACACGGTAACAAACTCGCCAACAATTCGCATATTTTCGCAATCTTCTTCATGAAGAACAATGTCCTTAAACTTTGACTCTGTAGAGCAAAAACCATTGAGTGTCCTGTACTTCTAGCAAGAAAAAGTAAAGATTAGGGGTCTTCCAATTATGGCTGATTATCATATAAGATTTTGCCTGAAAATGAATAAAAATAGCGATAATGTAACACTTCGATGGTGCCGACCAGAGCTTACCTAATATCCATGTTATAAATATATAAATGCTTTTGATACTTGCTTTAATTTTTCGCAACAGTCAACTGCACAGGCTAAAGCTATAGCAATATTGAATCGAAATGAATCCGCCTTTTATTATTTTCCAGCTAAAACTTGTCACCAGACTTAATGACACAAAGATAAATAATAAATCTCATCGTGGTTACTTTGAATCAACTGACATTCATAAACAACAGCTATTACGATGAATTTCTAAAAAACTCTTGTTAGGTTTGAAGGCATTAGGTAGGTTTATTTTCATGCCTTGTTTTTTAATAAAGTACTCATTTACACTGTTCGAAGTATAATAATCGTTGATAGTCTTACTTGTAATTATTCGGTAATCGTCATCTAAACTAATTAAATGCTTATCAAAAGCAGCATCGTAGGTTGCAGATAAACAAAGACCATTAGCAGGATCTAAACGTATTGTTTTATCTTCAGCCCAAGGCACAATATGACTCGCTCTATTTACTTCTGGCATATTTAAGCCTGTAATACAGCAAGATTGATTATAAATATCGAGTATTACTTTTCTGAATACGTTTTGGTTAGTTCGAACATTGACTTCTCTAACAACATCGCGCCCTTCTGCATGACCAATGCCATCTAGTAAACAACGTGGATATTTTAGCGTAATTGGAACCTGAATCCCTTCTTCATTTACATTATTCAGTAAGCGTTGCTCAAACTCGAATTCAACCAAAAATTTCATAAAAGACTTTAATGCAGCAGAACAAAAACCATTTGCTAAATAACTTTTAGCAATACCCTCAATCTCCCATAAATTATTGTCTTTCTTTTTACTTTGTTGCAATACGAAAGCATAAAGCTGGCATAGGCGTTCAACAGATTCTACCTTCCAAACATTTTTACAATCATTAAAACCATACGGTTCGTGTTTGATAAGGAAACCTAAAATATCAAGCGCTTTAATATATGAATTTGCTTTTTGGCTACCAATGAGATTAGTTGCTTTAATGTAATCAGTGAATGCATTTTTAATCATAGATTTACCACTTTTCTACATTTTGGAAAGTTAGTACAACCCCAAAATTGATTTCCAACATACTTGCCTTTTTGGGCTTGTCTTAATGACATCTCAGACCCGCATTGAGGACATAATTTTTCTGCACTTTCTTTTATTTCAACTACATTATTAATTACTTTTTTAGTCTCACTTTTATTTTCAACAATAGTTTTAACATGTTTACTGTGTGCCAAGTTTGTTTTCAAACTAGGTGTCAAACGTCCCGCTTCAATCTCAGAGTTAAGGTGACTAACTTGTTTTTTCGAAAAATGTACGACTTTTTTAGTTTTAATGTACTCCACACAGCCTCTCGCGTAGGTAACATTATCTGGCATTTTAGTTTTAAAAGTACTATCACCAATAAAAACAACCACTGAATAAATGAATTCATTAGGAATAGTTAAACAACTTGCTAAAGTTTGTATGTGTTTATAGTTCTGATGAAGTGGATTCTGAAATTTACCCGTGTATTTGAAAATCTTTTGCGTCCACTGCTTTTGATTGGTACTACCAAAAATCCAACCTTTCATATTTTTAGTTTCAATCACAAACAAACCAAATTCAGACACGACAATATGATCAATTTGAGTTGTACCGTCGTCCGTTGGTAAGGTTACATTTTTGATGAGAGTATACTTTTCTTTTGGTAAGTATTTTTTTAATAAAAAATTAACCAAAAACTCGCCCAATACACCTTTAAACCAAGGAGACTTTAAGACAGTAATAAAGATGAATATTGGTATAAAATACCAGTACATAGTTAATGTATTGATGAGTATTAAAGTTACGTCCATTCTTTTCCTTTATTTTAACAAGTAGTTACCTCAAGTTATGCACTTATGATCTGAATCCAAGTATTGTAAAAGCTCTCTGGCATTTTATTTCCTCAGTTCCCTGCACATTAATTTCATCTTGTTATTCAAAACAATTAAGAGTTGATTCTCAAAATAGGGAAAATGAGCTTATTCCTTAATAGCTAAATTCATTAAATAAGTTCAGCTATTAAATCAGTTTTATCACAAAAAAGTAATTTTAGGAATGGTAAGAATTTGAAATAGTTGATATTAATAAGAAAAACAAAGAATACTGTTTATAATTCACTTTTTTAGAACATTTCAATCTGAAACACTCTTTGTTGATGAACAGAAGATTGGTTAATTAATGTTTTAAAATAGCTGATCAGTTCAGCTATTGAGGTATTATTGAACCATTACTTCAATACACTACACATAGCAATGAGCCTTCGAGCAAGCTGTTGTTCTGACACGTAAAGCACACCTTGATGGTTCATGTAGTTTGAATCGTGTCGATTTAAATCAAGCGGATTACCGTGAATATCACTGACCCAAGTGTCTGTCGCGGTGGCTAAACAAGCTGTTGCACTGAAATCCCATAAACTGCCTCCGCCTAACTGAGGTTTAGGCAATTTAATATAACAAGCGGCATTATGTTGAGGGTTCTGTTTTTCCATCACAGCACATTCAATTACCGACATTGCATTCATCACTGCGCCGACTTGTTCTTTTATCACAACTTTTTCATAACCTAGCTCATGGGCTAATATTGTTAACTGCTTAATTAACAATGGATAGTGTTCACTAAACTGAAAGCTTCTATCGCTGTAAAAAATAAATGTATTATTAACCTTCTTGAGGGTATTGAGACTACTGATACCACTTGTGCTGTTTTCAGTTAATTTATTGAATGGCTGTTTATTTTTAAAACCTTGCGTCATTCCCAATGTGTTTATCATTGTATGATAAGTGGTATTGCTTGTAGGTTGATGGACAGTGGCCAATATGGGTTCGCCATTTGCTGCGACTAGTGCAATCGATACGGCATAACCGTTTCCGCCTTCTATGAAGGGTAAGGTGCCATCGAGTGGATCGATACACCAAAAGTAGTCTTTTGTTAAACGTGGATGACTGTTTGTATTTTCTTCACGCCTTTCTTTCTTGTCTTTCTGGTTAGTGCTTTTTTGACTAGTGTTTTTTCGGTTAGTGCTTTCTAAATTAATGGCTTCTAAATCAGTGCTATCTCCGCTTAGCTGTTTTTCGTTTACTTGTTCTTCACTAAGCAGCGCTAAATCGTACTGTTCACAGGTCGGTTGTAAGATGCTTAAGATAATATCTTGGCAAGCAAAATCCACGTCTGTCACCACTTGTGCACTTTGACTACTGCCTGCTTCTTTAAAGTGTGTGGTTAATAACGCACGATCAAATTGACGGATATAATCGCCGGCTTGCTCTGCTGCTTGAATGGCTAATAAGCTTAATTGATTGAGTATCTCTGTTGTTAAGCGCACGACTATCTGTCCTTATTTAGGGAATTGTATTAATGAATCAATCGCTTGTTTGGTTAACTGTTCAGTGTACTCATTAATCTTCCAATGGTTCGGTGACCACCCTTTTACAAAACGTTGAAAATCAGCCCAAGCAATGGCGTATAAAGGTCGCCACGCTAACGCTAATTGTGTTGCATCAATGTCTTGTCGTGTTTTTATCACCACGTCTGTTAAACATTGAAAATAATAATCAACTAACGGTGTTTGCAATTCAGCGCAGCGTTCTGGAGGAATAGCACTGCTGATAAATAAAATGAGATCTTTCATACCACAACCCTGCCCAACGTATTGAAAATCTACCGCTGCAACTTTTGTCGCATCGTCAGAGAAGCAAAAATTAGCTAATTTAGCATCGCCATGTACCAATGTTTGAAAAGGTGATTGGCTCAAGACTTGATCGATACGTTGTGCAGAATGTTTTAATTCACTGTCTTGCAAAGCAGCTAATTCATCGGGGCGAGTAGCCAAGTGCCAATAGGTACCCGTTGCCCATAAGTCATTGGCTTTTCTTTGTAGATGTAACGCATGAAAGTTAGCAAGCCATTTAATACAGGTTTTGGTTTCATCGAGCGTTGCTTCCGTTTTAACGATGGGATAACCGACTGCGGCCAAATCTTCTAATATCAATAAGCTTTGTTGTTGGTTACTTTGTACTGCAATACAGCGTGGTGAGTAACAGTCATCATTATTTAGATCTGTGTAATGAGCATACCAATTTGCTTCGACTTGATAAGAGTGCAATTTACGTTGATGCGAAAGTGTAGTATTCCACCCTTTGGGATGCGAGCTAGGTTGTGGTGTATTCACTAATTTCACGACTACTGAGCTATTTTCACTACCTTGCAAACTTACTCTAAACAGTTCTCCATAACCGCCCCACACACCTTGAATTAACTGAACATCAGTTATCGCTTGCGCGCGAGTCAATGATAATAAGGTTGTTTTTAATGAAGATGAAATGGGCATAGTGACTTCTTGTATGGAATAAATAATCTCAAAGTAGTTGATGGTACCGCACTCGGTCATGAATTCAATAATATGGGTAATGTTATTGGTTGAGATTGAGTTAGATGAGCAATAAGTAATGAATAATGAATAATGGGAAAAATATGGGTGGTAAAGATATAATTGATAAAAGTATGGGGTATAAAAATAGAGGGTTAACCTTGAGGGTAAAATATACAAAATGCAGAGACAAAAAAGCTTGTCTTCATTCCGTTATTTAATAAACGAGACAAAGCCAAGCTATTGATGTTACTTGTATTAATGATGTCTTTTGTGGCACAAAGCCTAGAAAGGCATTTTGAAGCCAGGTGGTAAATCCATACCGCCAGTTAAACCACTCATTTTAGATTTATTAACTTCTTCAACACGACGTACTGCATCATTCATTGCCGCTGCTACTAGGTCTTCGATCATGTCTTTGTCGTCTTCAAACAAGCTTGGATCAATTTCAACTTTACGTACATTGTGGTTACCTAACAAAGTCACTTTAACTAGGCCTGCACCTGATTCGCCAACGACTTCTGTGTTTGCAATTTCAGCTTGTGCTTTTTGCATGTTCTCTTGCATTTCTTGGGCTTTTTTCATTAAGTCGCCCATTCCGCCTTTATTAAACATATCTTCTCTCTTTATATTAATTAGTTAATGAAACTATGCCGATTATAGCGGCACTACGCTATTTTCATAGACTTTTGCAGCATAATCTCGCACAAGTGTCTGTACAATTGGGTCGTTTTTAATCGATACTTTGGCATTATCAAGATATTGTTGATATACAACCTGTTCTAATTCCATTGGAGTGTGGCTCCCTTCTACTGAACCTTGCTCAATGGTAATAGTGTATTGCTGACCATAGTAATGACTCAGTTTGTTTTTTAAGTCATCACACAAACTTTGATTATTTAATAGATGTGCTTGCGATTGATGTAATTTCAAGTCTATAGATTGATCTTTTTGCTGCATAACACAACTTTTTGCTAATAATTTTTCAAATCCCACTAATTCCATCGCTTTAATAGCTAAGAACCAAGCGTCTGTCATTTTATCTTCAACGTAAGCGGCAATATCAATTTCAGGATTTTGTAAGCTTGGGTCATTCATTAGCTGTACTTCCGTACCGACTTCTGAATGATGTAATGCTGAAATATCATGATTTGCTATTGCAGATTTAGCCACTACTAATTGAGCGTTATTCGCTTGTACATTGGCTGATGCTTGAGGAGCAGCATCAACTTTCGCTGGCACAGGTTTAGTATCTTCGAAGTAGTCATTCTGAACATGATTATCAGGTGCTGGAGGTGTAGCTATATCACCCCCTTCAGCCTGATTATCAAAGTAGTCGTTATGTTCCTTGCTATAATCAGCATCGCCATAATCATCATAGCTATTGTGATTATGTGGTTGTTCTTGGTAGCTTGTTAAAGGCGGTAATTCTTGCTCGTTAGTTGAGCCTTCATTCCTTTTTGCTTCAACTTTTTTTGTAGGCATCGGTGTTTTTTCTACTGATGCTGTCGTTATATTGCGCGCTGCATGATTGACAGTTGACGGTTCAACGACTTTCTTTTCTAGCGGTTCAACGCTTGGTGTTGCTTGGGCTGTTACTTCAGGTGCGGCAAACCGATCGTTTGCTTTTGGTGTCTGTTGCTCAGTTGCCGCTTCAATCTTTTTTAGTTCTTCTCGCTTTAAACGATGGCTTCGTAACATATTACGAGAGTTTGTTGTCGCCGCAAGATCAAAGCTTGCAGGCGCAGGTTCGCTTTGCACTGGTTGTGTTGAAACCGGTTGTGCTGTTGCTTGTTCATATTGAGTCGGAGCAACATGTTGCTCTGGTGCATTCATATTTTCAGGGACATTTTCAAAAGCAGCTTCAGGCGCCATTTCCGGTGTAGTCTCTGGTTCCAGAGCCGTATCTGGCGCCGTAGCAGTATAAGCAGACGCTTGATGGCTAGGCTGATAATTAGAGGCCTCAGGCATTGGTTGCTGTTCTGGCATAGTCTGCTGAGGTGCGCTCTGAGTTTCCGCTTTTATTAGGTTCGCTTCTGGTTGAGCTGGCGCAGCTTGGACTGGTATTTCACTTGGCACCTTCTGTGCTGGCTCTGGTGTTGAAATTGTTGTTGGCGGCACTTGAGATGCAACCGATTCAGGTTTTGATTGAGTCGATGTACTAACGTCAGGTCTTGCGACAAGCGGTTGTTGCTCACTATTAACTTCTGACACAACGGGCGCAATAGTTTCAACTTGTTGCGCTTTAGCTAGCATTGATTCATCAATATCAATGTAGTTTGCAGGTTTAAAAGCCAATAGACGCATTACGGTCATTTCTAATGCTACTTTGCCGTTTGGTGCATAGGCGTAATCTTTAAAGCCTTGTACTGCTATTTGATAGAATAACTGCACTTCTTCCGGCGTTAAACGTTCTGCTAGTAATTGCACAGTCGTTTTTTCGGTGACATTAGCATTGAGTTGTAATTGCATTAATGCAATTTGATGACATAAGCTTGCTAGCTCTTGATGTAGCGCTGAGAAGTCAGCCCCTAAGTGCACAAACTCTTGAATTTTTTCAAAGACTTTTTGGCTATTACCCGATGCAATGAAGTGTAATAAGTAATGTAGATGCGATTGGTCAATCGTGCCTAGCATTTTTAATACGGCTGCATATTTGATATTGCCTGCGCCAAACGCTAATGCTTGGTCAGTTAAGCTTAAAGCATCACGCATACTGCCATCTGCTGCTTTGGCAATAACACCTAACGCAGGTTGTTCGTATGTTGCTTTTTCATGATCTAAAATCGCAGCTAGTTGTTGTTCAATTTGCTCTGGCATGATGGCTTTTAAATGGAACTGTAAACAACGCGATAAGACGGTAATAGGTAATTTTTGAGGATCAGTCGTTGCTAATAAGAACTTCACATATTCTGGTGGCTCTTCTAGCGTTTTTAGCAGTGCGTTAAAACTATGTTTAGATAACATGTGCACTTCATCAATCAAATAAACCTTATAACGCCCTTGCGCTGGTTTATATTGCACGTTATCTAATAGTTCACGTGTGTCATCAACTTTAGTACGAGAAGCCGCATCAATTTCTAATAGGTCAACGAATCGACCTTGATCGATTGCTTGGCAGTTAGCACAAACACCACAAGGAGTTGCTGTTACGCCAGTTTCACAATTTAAACTTTTTGCTAAAATACGCGCGATAGTTGTTTTACCAACACCACGGGTACCACTAAACAAATAAGCATGATGTACGCGATCTTGTGTTAACCCATTTTCTAATGCGGTTAATACATGCGGTTGACCAATGACTTCTTTAAAAGACTGTGGTCGCCACTTCCGTGCTAAAACTTGATAGCTCACTAATTATTCACCCGCATATTCAATCAAAGAGAAAACAGGAACAGACATGGCTTTTAGTTTTTCTTCACCACGTAAGTCTGGTAATGAGATAACAAAAGCGGCTTCAATTACTTCGCCGCCTAAGCGCTCGATTAATTTAACCGATGCCTCTGCCGTGCCACCTGTTGCTAGTAGATCATCCATCAATAAGACTTTTTCGCCTTTTTTGATAGCATCTTTGTGGATCTGTAAAATGTCGTTACCGTACTCTAACTCGTAGCTTTCTTGAATCGTTTCACGAGGTAGTTTATTAGGCTTACGTACAGGGATAAAACCAACGCCTAACGCTGCAGCTAATGGTGCACCAAAAATGAAACCACGTGCTTCTGTACCGACTATTTTATCTATCTTTTGTGTTTTATAACGCTCTACGAACAAGTCAATTGTTGCGGCGAATGCTTCACCATTTTCAATCAGGCTGGTAACGTCACGAAAAACAATGCCTGGTAATGGGTAATCTTTAATGCTTTTAATACTATTCTTAATTAATGCTAATGATTCCATGCTCATCTTTTTTATCCTGTAATATCTAATATCATAGGGTAAATAGTTGCTTGCCGTAGTGCAAGTTGTGTTGTCATAAAGTGAGTAACTATTTTCATTTGTTGCATGAAAAATCGTCTGATTTACTTTTGTGGATGTATTGGAAGTTGAAGAAGTTCTATTTAGGGCTAAAACGATGATGAGTAATAGCTTAGAGATTGTACAAACAGTGGGAATAGATATTGATAATATGCTTTGGATTTAAAAGAATATTGGGTCATCACGAAGGACTGCCCTTCTCTCAGGACACGAAGGAAACTTAATAATAAACAGGTTATGTCATTATCTTATTAGTTTAATCCAAGCTTCAAGTAGGTGAAAAGAAAACACAACAGTAAAAACAAGCAGGCTAAAGCCAGCGCCCCAAGGTCAAAAAATAATTCATCTAGAGTAATAACAACCAACATGGTTGGTCATTAACGCTTTCGACTTAACCTTCTCTGTTCTTCGTTCCTTCGTGGTTAATTGCTTTTGACCTTAAAGGACTTAAGCAACCACGAAGCACTGCGCTTCACTAAGGACACGAAGGAAAATCAATATAATTTAGTCATTAGCTCTTTTGACCTAACCTTCTCTACCCTTTGTGTCTTCGTGGTTAATTGCTTTGGCTTTAAAGACTCACAAAACGCCAACGAGAAATAAGGTATTTATTTCTGCTTATACTTATTTTTGCTTATCTTATATAAAGGGAGCAGGTATAATCCGCGCTCTTTAATTTCTCCATAACTACTTGAGAACATTCATGCATATAACGCTTGCTCCAATGGAAGGTGTGATGGACTTCCACATGCGCCAATTTTTAACCCAACTTGGCGGGATCGATCGTTGTGTTACTGAGTTTGTTCGTGTTGTTGAATTGCCTTTACCTTCGCGTGTTTTTTATCGCTTATGCCCTGAATTACATAATGCGAGCCGTACTGAATTTGGCACCCCTGTTCGTGTTCAATTGCTCGGTCAAGACCCGCAATGTTTAGGAATGAATGCAGCGCGCGCTATTAAACTAGGCTCTGACGGGATTGATTTAAACTTTGGTTGCCCAGCTAAAACAGTGAATAAAAGCCGTGGTGGTGCGGTGTTATTAAAAGATCCTGAAGCCTTATATCAAATAGTAAAAACCGTGCGAGAGGCAGTGCCTAGCGAACATGTGGTGAGTGCAAAAATTCGTTTAGGTTATGAAGATAAAAGCTTGGCGATTGAAAATGCTCAAGCGATTGCCGAAGCAGGCGCAAGCGAGTTAGCAGTGCATGCGCGTACTAAAGATGAAGGTTATAAGCCCCCTGCTCATTGGCATTGGATTAAAAAGATAAAAGACGCTATCGATATTCCTGTGATTGCTAACGGTGATATTTTCAGTTTTGAAGATGCGCAGCGTTGTATTGAAATAAGTGGCTGCGATCATTTGATGATAGGACGTGGTGCTATGGCGGTTCCTAACCTTTCTAATGCACTTAAAGGGTTAGAAGCACCTTATACTTGGCTACAAAACTTACAAATGATGGAACAATACTTTCAATGGTTACGTGTTATTGAAGATAAAGAAAAGTTTATGCCTAGTCGCATTAAACAATGGCTCATGTTTATGAAAATACAACATGTACAAGCCGATCCGTTTTTGCAATCAGTAAGAGCGATTCGCAATTCAGATGAAATGTTAATGGCATTACAACAAGCACAACAAGTTGAGTCTGAAAAATAAGCGATAATACGAACAATAAAAGCTTAGCAATATAACGCTGTAATAGAGCGATACATAAAAGTAAACAAGAAGTGCCATTCTATTCTTTCATTAAATTCAGTACGACCGTAACGCGAAGCCATTCTCTATTATCACTTGATTTTATAGAGATGACTGAACAACATGGGCTTATTTTATGTAAACCATCGACTTTATTCTTTATGTTTTAAACCTACTTCTCAATAAATCTAAAAAAGCATTTAAAATCAGTTCTATTTTGTCATTATTAGCCTACTCTTATTGTAGTAGAAAAATGATACGTATTTTAAACTAGTGCAACCATCTCTGTGCCTTCGCACTATTACAGACATATAATAGGAATAACATGCCTTTACCGATTTTAATTTGTGATGATTCTGCGTTAGCCAGAAAGCAAATTGCTCGTTCATTACCCAAAGATTGGGACATTACCGTCAATTTTGCTGAGAATGGTAAGATTGGCTTAGAAGCTATTCGCCAAAAGAAAGGCGATATAGTATTCCTTGATTTGAATATGCCGATTATGGATGGATATCAAGTATTAGAAGAAATTCAACGAGATGATTTACCAGCGATTGTTATTGTTATCTCAGGAGATATTCAGCCTGAAGCTCATCGCCGAGTAAAAGAATTAGGTGCGATGGATTTCATAGAAAAACCCATCAACAATCCCAAACTGATTGCAACCCTTGAGCAATATGGAATTTATAAGCCTGGCAGCCATAACTCACTTTCAAGTCCAGAAAATTTAGAAAAAGTCAGCGTTCGAGAAGCACTGCAGGAAGTTGCTAATATTGCAATGGGCCGAGCGGGTGATTTACTAGGACGGCTATTAGATGTTTTTATTTTACTGCCAGTCCCTAATGTAAATACCTTTGAAAGCAGCGAATTGCATATGGCGCTGACGAATATCGCAAAAGATAATACGGTTTCAGCAGTCACCCAGGGGTTTATTAGCTCTGGTATCAGCGGCGAAGCGATTGTTATTTTCCACGACTCAAATTTTGATGAAATGACGAAGTTACTTAAATATGAAAATATGATTAGTGACCATTTAGAACTTGAGGTCATGAATGATATTTCTAACATTTTGGTGGGTGCTTTTTTAAATGGTTTAGCAGAGCAGTTAGATATTCAATTTAGCCAAGGCCAGCCTAGCGTTTTAGGGCAACATGGAAAAGTAGAAGACTTGATTAAAAGCCGCCAAAAAGACTGGCAAAAAACGCTTACTATCGAAGTTAGTTATAGCATTCAAGATCACGACATCAAGTGTGACCTACTACTTTTATTTACTGAAGAATCAATTAAAGTTATTCAACATAAAATAGGATACCTCTTAGACTAATGAGTGCAACAATAGAATTAAAAGATATCCATTGGCTTATAGATATGGTGCATAGCATAGACGTAGGTATTGTGATCATCGATAAAGACTTCAATGTCAAAGTTTGGAATGGCTTCATGGAAAACCATTCTGGTTTTTTAACCGCGCACATGATGGATAAAAAAATTACCGATGTGTTTACCAGTATTCCTGAAGACTGGTTACAACAGAAAGTTAAAAGCGTCTGTTTATTAAAAAACAAAGCGTTTACGACTTGGGAACAACGCCCTTATTTATTCAAATTTAAAAGCTATCGTCCTATTACTAGTAATGCCGAATTCATGTATCAAAATGTGACTTTTTTACCTCTTACAGACATAGTCGGTGTTGTAACGCAAATTTGTATGATTGTTCATGATGTGACTGATGTTGCGTTGTCTAAGCAAACCTCTCAAAAAGCCAATGCAAAGCTTACCCGTTTAAGCCAAACAGATACGTTAACTCAGCTCAATAACCAAGGTTATTGGCGAGAAAGATGCGCTAGTGAGTTCCTAATTTATAAAAAATCAGGACGCATAGCTTCCATGATACTTTTTGATATCGACCATTTCAAAATTGTTAATGATACCTATGGGCATACGTTTGGAGATGAAGTGCTTAAAGGCATTGCTGATGTAATACAAGATAATAGTAAAAAAGAAGATATTACAGGGCGATTTGGTGGTGAAGAATTTACATCGCTATTAATTGATACGAATTTAGAGGGTGCAAAGTTAATCGCAGAGCGTCTTCGCAAGGCTATTGAAGCAATACACTTTGAGTTTCAAGGTACTGTTGTTAAAGTGACGGCAAGCTTTGGTATCGCGCAAATGACCGACTCTATTACTGATCATGAAAAGTTAATTGAAGTGGCAAATTTAGGCTTATATATTGCGAAGAACAATGGTCGTAATCAAATTGGAGTTAGTGAACATTAAATACAATAGCTTAGCGCATCTAACAAAATAACTTACTGCATCTAATAGAGCACGATAGATAACGAATCATTAAAAATGTTAATCAAGCACCCTTCATTGGGTGCTTTTTAGTGTATGGATAATTATCTCAATTCCGAATAAGCAAAACGATTCCCCTTATTAAAGGTTACAACGCAGAATTGGTTTCAAGCTAATACCAATCTAAGTAATTATCTAGTCATTTATTTATACAGATTGATATAACGTTCCAGAAAGCAAGCTGTGAAACAAGCACTTTCATTGTTAGAAAGTGTCAATTTAACTCATTAAACCTTCCTCTTTCAGCCTAGAATGCGCTTGCTTAACTTTTCGCCTTGAATGTTAAGGGATATATATCGATTTTAGAGGGTGACTTGTATAAAATTTTTAAATACGATTAATACCAATCACACTAATTAAGTTATCTATTTTACTTGTTAAAATAACTTAT
>NZ_JBAKBA010000047.1:0-31374 GCF_038155225.1 Psychromonas arctica
TTTAACTTAATTTCAAACCGAAGTTTGAATCGTTAACGCGTTTCTTTTATTCTCAAACTCGCTAGGTAACTTGCGCTACATCCCGTGTCTGTGGGGTCGCATTATAGGGATTGAGATCACATTGGCAAGTGTTAATTACTGTTTTATTCGATTTTTTGTTTGAATGATTATTTAGCGAACAACCTGCTTTATTTTTATACTAATTCATCTCTATATTTACTATTTATCTCGTTATAATGTATCTCTGTTTTATAAATTCATTATTTCTATATATAGAGAGTAAATATTGTGATTAATATAGATATATTAGTTGGTAGTACATTAGGCGGAACGGAATATGTAGCTGAAGCGACACAGCCATTTTTAGAAGCTGCAGGTTTTGCTTCTCAAGTTCACTTTTCTCCAGACTTAACAATGTTAGATATAGAAGGCCAACATATATGGTTAATTTGTTTAGCAACACATGGTGCGGGAGATTATCCAGATAACTTTAAAATGTTTGTTGAACAGATTAATGATCTATCTGACGAATTAACGAATGTGCATTTTGGTTTAATTGGCGTTGGTGATTCAAATTACGACACTTATTGTTATGCAGCAAAATATTTTGATCTTCTGTTAAGAGATAAAGGTGCTACGCGTTTAGGCAATATTTTCAATATTGATGTCGTTGATTCTCCAATTCCTGAAGATCGTGTTGATGATTGGATCCCATTATGGATAAAAGATCTTAATTTATTAACGAATTAATGATTAAGTTACCCACAAGGTTCTGTGCATAATCCATTTATAACTATTGAATTAGTTTGGCGTAATTACTTTATAAAAATGTGCATAAGAGGCCCTGTTGATAAAGGCTGTTTCTATACGCAGGTTGATCGCATTAAGATCCCTTATTATGCACACGATCGGATCTCTTTTAAGATCCTGATCTTTAATCGTTTAAACATGTTTTACACAGAAATGCGTTTGCTTAATAAGTATAGTAATAAAAGATCTTTAAAGATCTATATATAATACTAATACTATTGTTTTCTTTTAAAACAACCTTGTTGCTTTCCTTTATTTTTTAAAAGAGTAAAATCACGCTTTAATTTTATACTGCTGTATTTGGAATATTATGATTTACCATGAACAATTTGACGTTATCGTTATTGGCGGTGGCCATGCGGGAACAGAAGCTGCTGCTGCGCCAGCTCGAATGGGATTAAAAACCCTGTTATTGACTCACAATATTGAGACTTTGGGTCAGATGTCATGTAACCCTGCTATTGGTGGGATTGGTAAAGGACATCTTGTTAAAGAGATTGATGCTTTAGGTGGTTTAATGGCATCAGCGATTGATAAAGGTGGTATTCAATTTAGAACTCTTAATTCAAGTAAAGGACCAGCTGTTCGTGCTACTCGTGCACAGGCGGATCGTCTTCTGTACAAAGCAGCTATTCGTGAAAAACTAGAAAACCAAGAAAACTTAAAAATATTCCAACAGGAAGTTGAAGATCTTATTATTGAAAACGATCGCGTTGTTGGTGTAATTACTAAAATGGGCGTTCGCTTTTCTGCAAAAACAGTTGTTTTGACAGTAGGTACTTTCTTAAACGGTTTAATTCATATTGGTTTAAAAAATTACAGTGGCGGTAGAGCTGGTGATCCAGCTTCGATTACGTTATCTGATCGATTAAAAGAAATGCCATTACGTATGGGACGTTTGAAGACAGGTACACCAGCACGTATTGATGCGCGTAGTATCGACTTTTCTGGTTTAGAAGTTCAACATGGCGATGATCCAACACCTGTATTTTCATTTTTGGGTAATCGTAGTGAACACCCTCGTCAAATTCCATGTTATATCACTCATACCAATGAGAAAACACACGATATCATTCGAGCTAATTTAGATAGAAGTCCAATGTATTCTGGTGTGATTGAAGGTGTAGGTCCTCGTTACTGCCCTTCTATTGAAGATAAGATCATGCGTTTTGCTGATAAAAATTCACATCAAATATTTGTTGAGCCAGAAGGTTTAACGACGCACGAAGTATACCCTAATGGCATTTCTACAAGTTTACCTTTTGATGTTCAGCTTGAATTTATTCAATCGATGAAAGGATTTGAGAATGCGTTTGTAACTCGACCTGGTTATGCAATTGAATATGATTATTTTGATCCACGTGATCTTAAAGCGACTTTAGAAAGCAAATATATCGATGGTTTATTCTTTGCAGGACAAATCAATGGTACCACTGGTTATGAAGAAGCAGGAGCACAAGGCTTGTTAGCAGGTATGAATGCTGGTTTACAAGTACAAGATAAAGAAGGTTGGGCCCCTCGCCGTGATCAAGCTTACATGGGTGTTTTAGTTGATGATCTATCAACATTAGGTACTAAAGAACCTTACCGTATGTTTACTAGTCGCGCTGAATATCGATTACTGTTACGTGAAGACAATGCTGATACACGTTTAACAGAGAAAGGGCGTGAACTTGGTTTAGTGGATGATGTTCGTTGGAAAGCCTTTAGCGAAAAACAAGAACTTGTAGAAACTGAATTACAACGTCTAAAAGTCCAATGGGTTAACCCAAATTCTATTAATGCCGATAAAATTAATGAATTATTGAAAAAACCTATGCAACGTGAAAGCACATTGGAAGCAATGATACGTAGACCTGAAGTAAATTATGAAAGCTTGATGAAAATTGAAGGCTTAGGCCCAGCAATCGCTGATCCTATTGCTGCTGAACAAGTTGAAATAAATATAAAATACCAAGGTTATATTGATCGTCAGTTAGATGAAATTGAAAAATTGAAACGTCATGAAGACACTGCGTTACCTGTTGATCTTGATTATTCAGAGATTAAAGGTCTTTCAAATGAAGTGACGGCTAAATTAAACGATATTAAACCACACAGCGTTGGACAAGCATCAAGAGTCTCGGGGATCACCCCTGCTGCTATCTCTATTTTATTAATCTATTTAAAGAAAAGCGGCGTTCGTCGTAAGGCTGGATAATGAATTTACGTTCTCAATTAGATAGCCTTTTAGCACAAACTGACTTAATCGTAACTGATCAACAGGCTTCACAACTAGTAGCGTTAGTGGAGCTATTAGCTAAATGGAACAAAGCCTATAACCTTACTTCTGTCCGTGATCCATCACAAATGCTTGTCAAACATATTTTGGACAGTATAGTCGTATCTCCTTATTTACAGGGCAATAGCTTTATTGACGTTGGTACTGGACCAGGATTACCTGGCTTACCTTTGGCTATTTTAAATCCTGATAAGCAATTTATATTATTAGACAGTTTAGGGAAGCGAATGCGTTTTATTCGTCAAGCTATTCTTAGTCTAGGGCTTAAAAACGTTGAAATAGTACAAAGTCGCGTTGAAGAATACCAACCAGAAGTTGGTTTTGATTGTGTGTTAAGTCGTGCCTTTGCTTCATTGGAAGATATGCTATCTTGGTGCAGTCACTTACCTAATGAAAGTGGACATTTTTTAGCCCTTAAGGGGCAATATCCTGAATCTGAAGTGGTTAATTTAGATTCTAAATTTGAATTTATAGAGTCAGTTACATTACAAGTCCCACAATTAGATGGTGAACGCTGTTTAGTCAAAGTTAAGCGTGTATCGTAATAACTCTCATATATTATTAAGTAGGTTTTTGTGGGTAAAATAATAGCAATTGCAAATCAAAAAGGTGGTGTAGGCAAAACCACTACTTGTGTTAATTTAGCAGCTTCAATGGCTGCAACAAAACGCAAAGTACTTATTATCGATCTCGATCCTCAAGGTAATGCCACCATGGGTAGTGGTATCGATAAATATGAAGTTGCACATACAGCCTATGATCTATTAATCGATGAGTTACCGCTTTCTGACGTTGTTGAAACTGAAACAACTGGTGGTTTTCATTTAGTGGCCGCTAATAGCGATGTTACTGCAGCTGAAGTTAAGTTAATGACCTTTTTCGCACGTGAAACCCGTTTAAGAACGGCTTTAGAAGGTGCTAGAGAGGTTTACGATTATATCTTTATTGATTGTCCTCCTTCATTGAATATGCTGACTGTTAATGCCATGACAGCAGCAGATTCAGTATTAGTACCAATGCAGTGTGAGTATTATGCTTTAGAAGGATTGACAGCCTTAATCGATACCATAAGCAAATTAACTGCTGTTGTTAATGCAGATCTCAAGATCGAGGGTATTTTACGTACGATGTACGATCCTCGAAATAGATTATCTACCGATGTATCAGATCAGCTTAAAAAACATTTTGGCGATAAAGTTTACCGTACGATCATCCCTCGTAACATTCGTTTAGCTGAAGCACCTAGTTTCAGTAAACCAGTGATGTATTATGATAAAAACTCAACGGGTGCGAGAGCTTATTTGTCATTAGCTGGTGAAATATTAAGACGAGAAGAACAATCTATCAGTACTGATCAGGAAGTGATTTAATATGTTAGGTAAAAAAAGAGGGTTAGGGAAAGGATTAGACTCATTGTTAAGTAGCAGTACTGTTACACGCAACAAACAAGTCTCCCATGATATTAATGCTGAAAAGACCCAACAACTTGTTAGTAATGAACAAGGTGCCCTTCAAGACTTAGATATCAACCTGTTACAGGTTGGTAAGTACCAACCTCGTCGTGATATGTCAGCTGATGCATTACAAGAATTAGCTAACTCGATTCATGCTCAAGGTATCATTCAACCGATTGTAGTTCGTGAGACCGGTCATCAAAAATATGAGATTATTGCAGGTGAACGTCGTTGGCGTGCAGCTAAAATAGTTGGATTAGCCTCTATCCCGTGTTTGATTAAAAATGTGGAAGATGATGCAGCGATTGCGATTGCTTTAATTGAAAATATTCAACGTGAAAATCTTAATGCAATGGAAGAAGCAATTGCTTTAAAACGGATTGTTGATGAATTTGAACTAACTCATCAAGAAGTAGCAACTGCAGTTGGTAAATCACGTACAGCAGTCAGTAATTTATTACGATTAAACAACTTGAATGAAGATGTTCAAATATTATTAGAACATGGTGACTTAGAAATGGGCCATGCTAGAGCTTTATTGGTGTGTGAAGGACAATTACAATCTGATCTTGCTAAGACGGTTGTCAGTAAAGTATTGAGTGTGCGTGACACTGAGAAATTAGTAAAAAAGGCTCACTCCCCAGAAAAAGTTAAAACATCCCCATTACTTTGTGACAAAACTGAGTTGTTTGTTACAACTTTAGAAAATAAATTTGGTCTCAAAGTAACAGCTAAAAATAATAAAAATGGCAATGGAAAACTGGTCATTGACTACACTTCTATCGCTGACTTAGATGCATTGATCACATTAATTGAAAATAATTAAAAATAAATAGATATTTTCAACAATTTATTATTTTAGGTCATCAAATATTTAATTGATTTAATATTAAATATACCTCAAATTTACTCTATTCTTGTATCACAAGAGCTCGCTTATATTGCATTGACATTTTTTGTCGGTATAATTTGCGCGGGTTTTAGTTTGTGACAATAAAATGATTAATTTAGTTGTTTTTAATGTTTCAGACTAGCTAGTAAAAGGAAATCGGAGTGGTTGATAAACTAGCAAAAAAAGGTCAGGTTTCAGGGCTGAAATTAGTGGCTTTTCAATTATTATTAGTGCTATTTGCTGCATTGATTTCAACAGTGTTTTTTTCGAATAAAGCAGGTTATTCAGCTTTGCTAGGAGGAATCACTTTTTTGCTTCCTAATCTTGTTTTTGTTTTGATGACATTTGCTCACGCAGGTGCTCGGCAATCTCAAAAGGTACTTAGGGGGTTTTACGCAGGAGAGGCTATTAAACTCTTTTTAACTGTGCTGTTATTTGTTGTGTTTTTAAAATATGGAACGTTATCTTTGATCGCTTTTTATATTTCATTCTCATTGCTTGTTGCTTCGCAGTGGTTAGCGCCTTTCTTTTTCTATAACAACGATGGGATAAAACATGTCAGGTCAAGGTGAAGCTCTAACATCATCAAGTTATATTCAACATCATTTAACAAACCTTACATGGAGTGTTGATGGTGGCTGGAATGCGCATGATGCTGGATTTTGGACTTTTCACGTCGATTCTCTACTGGTAGCAGTAGGCCTCGGTGTATTATTTCTTTGGTTGTTTCGTAGTGTTGCAAAACATTCTACTGTTGGTGTACCTGGTAAGTTACAGTGTTTCATCGAAATGGTAATTGATTTTGTAGACGAGAATGTAAAAGATACATTTCATGGCAAAAATGCCTTGATAGCACCTTTAGCATTAACTATTTTCGTTTGGGTATTCTTAATGAACCTAATGGATTTAGTTCCTGTTGATTTGCTACCTCACGCTGCGCAAGCTATCGGAGTACCTTATCTTAAAGTTGTACCTACAACTGATTTAAACGTAACACTTGGTATGTCATTGAGTGTCTTCGCTTTAATCATTTACTACACTGTTAAAGTAAAAGGTTTCGGTGGGTTCGTTAAAGAACTAACTATGCAACCATTTAACCACTGGGCATTTATCCCTGTAAACTTCCTACTTGAATCTGTAACGCTATTAGCGAAACCTGTTTCATTAGGTCTGCGTTTATTCGGAAATTTATATGCTGGTGAGTTAATCTTTATTTTGATAGCACTACTGGGTTACTGGCAATTACCACTGTACTTTCCGTGGGCAGTATTCCATATTTTAATTATTGTTCTACAAGCTTTCATATTTATGATGTTAACTATCGTATATTTGAGTATGGCACACGAAGATCATTAATTATTTAGGTATGACGTTAACTTTTACTTTTATTAGTAATTACTTTTAAACATTAAAACAACTTATTTTATTTGGAGAATTTTTCATGGAAACAGTATTAGGTTTTACTGCAATCGCTGTAGCACTTCTAATTGGTTTAGGCGCTGCTGGTACAGCTATCGGTTTTGGTATCTTAGGTGGTAAATTCCTAGAAGGTGCTGCTCGTCAACCTGAAATGGCACCTATGTTACAAGTTAAAATGTTCATCGTTGCTGGTCTTATCGATGCAATCGCAATGATCGGTGTTGGTATTGCATTATTCTTCACATTTGCAAACCCATTTGTAGCTCAACTAGCGGGCTAATAACGGATCCTAATTTACTTAATTACTAAGGAGCTGTTATGAATATTAATGCAACCCTAATTGGCCAAGCTATTGCATTTGCGATATTTGTTTGGTTCTGCATGAAGTATGTGTGGCCACCACTTTTAGACGCAATTGAAGCGCGTCAAAAGAAAATTGCGGATGGTTTAACGCAAGCTGAACGTGCAGGAAAAGATCTTGAACTTGCGCAAGCAAAAGCAGCTGAAAAGCTGAAAGAAGCTAAAGCACAAGCTGCAGAAATTATTGATCAAGCTAATAAGCGTCGTACACAAATTGTTGAAGAAGCTAAAAATGAAGCAGAAACAGAGCGCAGTAAAATTATTGCTCAAGGTGAAGCGGAAGTTGAAGCTGAACGTAACCGTGCTCGTGAAGAGTTACGTCAACAAGTTGCTGTTCTAGCTATTGCGGGTGCTGAAAAAATCATTAAGCGTACTATTGATAAAGAAGCGAATAGCGACATTATTGATAAATTAGTTGCTGAACTATAAGGAGCGAAGTTATGTCTGAATTGACTACTGTAGCTCGTCCTTATGCAAGAGCCGCTTTTGAATTTGCAGTTAGTAATGACAACATCGAAGCTTGGTCTACGATGCTGTTTTTTGCCACTGAAGTTGCACAAGATGCAACCATGGCAAATATATTAACACGCGATAAAGCACCAAAAGAGTTAGCTGATCTATTTATTAATGTTTGTGGCGACCAACTCGATGAGAATGGTCAAAACTTTATTAAAGTATTAGCTGAAAATGGACGTTTGAGTGTTTTGCCTCGCATTACACAACTTTTTTCTGATTTAGAAACTGAGTATAAAAAAGAGATCGACGCTGATGTTGTCTCTGCTTACGCTCTGTCTAAAGTTCAATTGAATGAGTTGAGTATTTCGCTAGAAAAACGCCTCGCACGAAAAGTAAACCTAAATTGTAGTATTGATAAATCGTTAATTACTGGGATGGTTATTACCGCCGGTGATTTAGTGATTGATAGCACCGCTAGCGGCCAGTTATCTCGTTTATCACATACTTTACAATCTTAATGGGAAGTTAGCATGCAACTGAATTCCACTGAAATTAGCGATCTTATCAAGCAACGAATTGGAAAATTCGAAGCGGTAAGCGAAGCGCGAAATGAAGGTACAATCGTTTCTGTAAGCGATGGTATTATTCGCATCAATGGCCTTGCTGAATGTATGCAAGGTGAGATGATCGAACTACCAAATGGTAGCTTTGCTATGGCACTTAACCTTGAGCGTGACTCGGTAGGTGCTGTTGTAATGGGACCTTACCGTGACCTTAAAGAAGGTGAAAAGGTAAAATCAACTGGTCGTATTCTTGAAGTACCAGTAGGTAAAGGTCTTCTTGGTCGAGTTGTTAACACAATGGGTGAGCCGATTGATGGAAAAGGGCCTATCGAAAACGATGGTTACTCTCCAATCGAAGTAATCGCACCTGGTGTAATCGATCGTAAATCAGTTGATCAACCAGTACAAACTGGTTGGAAATCAATCGATTCAATGATTCCAATCGGTCGTGGTCAACGTGAACTTATCATCGGTGACCGTCAAGTAGGTAAAACTGCTATTGCAATCGATGCAATCATTAACCAAAAATCTACAGGTTTATACTCTATCTATGTTGCGATTGGCCAAAAAGCGTCAACTATTGCAAACGTAGTACGTAAACTTGAAGAGCATGGCGCGTTAGAAAATACTATCGTTGTTGTAGCATCTGCTTCTGAAGCGGCTGCATTACAATACCTGGCTCCATATGCAGGTTGTTCAATGGGTGAATATTTCCGTGATCGCGGTGAAGATGCACTGATTGTATATGATGATCTTTCTAAGCAAGCTGTTGCTTACCGTCAAATTTCACTATTGCTTAAACGTCCACCTGGTCGTGAAGCATACCCTGGTGATGTTTTCTACCTTCACTCACGTCTTCTAGAACGTGCATCTCGTGTAAGCGAGCATTACGTTGAAACCTTTACTAAAGGTGCAGTGAAAGGTAAAACTGGTTCATTAACAGCATTACCAATCATTGAGACACAAGCGGGCGATGTATCTGCATTCGTACCAACAAACGTAATCTCTATTACAGATGGTCAGATCTTCTTAACGACTGAACTATTTAATAATGGTGTACGTCCAGCTGTTGATCCAGGTATTTCTGTATCACGTGTTGGTGGTGCTGCTCAGTGTAAAGTGATTAAAAAGCTTTCTGGTGGTATTCGTACTGCTCTAGCACAATACCGTGAATTAGCGGCATTTGCACAGTTTGCATCTGACCTAGATGAAGCAACGCGTAAGCAGCTTGATCATGGTAAAAAAGTAACTGAATTAATGAAGCAGAAACAATACGCTCCAATGTCAGTAACTGAACAAGCGTTATCACTATTTGCTGCAGAGAAAGGCTTCTTAAATGATGTTGATGTTGAAAAAGTTTTAGACTTTGAAGCATCTTTACTTTCTTACGCTAAAAATGAGCATGCTGAGTTCTATGCTCAAATTAATGAATCTGGTGATTACAACAAAGAGATCGAAGCGCAGTTTAAAGCTATCTTGGAATCTTTCGTTGCAACGCAAACCTGGTAATTAATTAATAACGTAAGTTATTAATTAAGCATTAATTAGGAGTTAGAAATGGCCGGCGATAAAGAAATTAGAAATAAGATCGCGAGTGTGAAAAACACTCAAAAGATCACTGGTGCGATGGAAATGGTAGCTGCATCTAAGATGCGTCGTGCGCAACAGCGCATGGAAGGTAGCCTTTCGTACGCAACGACTATGCGCAAAGTGATCGGTCATATCGCACTAGGTAACTTGGAATACCACCACCCTTATCTTGAAGAAAGAGAAGTGAAGCGTGTTGGTTATATTGTCATTTCAAGTGATCGTGGTTTATGTGGTGGTTTAAACATTAACTTGTTTAAACCACTTATCAAAGAAATGAAAGCACACAGTGAAGCTGGTGTTGAAGTTGACTTAGCCGTTATTGGCTCTAAGGCATCTAGTTTCTTTGGTAATATAGGCGCTAACATTGTTGCTCGAGCTACGGCTTTGGGTGATGCACCAGAAATCGATGATTTAATCGGTTCGGTAAAAGTGATGTTAGATGCTTATGACTCAGGAAAACTTGATCGCTTATATATAGTGAACAATAAATTCATTAGTACCATGGTACAAGACCCTACCATCAATCAATTATTACCTCTGCCAAAAGCAGATGGCGATGAAGAAGTGGCTACTAAGCACTGGGATTACATTTACGAAGGTGAGGCTAAAGATATTTTAGACGCATTATTAGTTCGTTATGTTGAATCTCAAGTTTACCAAGCGGTAGTAGAAAACTTAGCGTGTGAACAAGTTTCACGTATGGTTGCAATGAAAGCTGCAACAGATAACGCTAGTGATTTGATTGATGATTTACAACTTGTTGCCAATAAAGCACGTCAAGCTGCAATTACTCAGGAACTTTCTGAGATTTGTGGTGGTGCGGCTGCGGTATAATTTTAAATATAGATTTTAGAGGATCAGAAATGAGTTCAGGTAAAATCGTACAGATTATCGGTGCTGTTGTGGATGTTGAATTTCCACAAGAAAGCGTTCCGAATATATACAGTGCACTGATCGTGACTGAGAAAAACCTTACAATGGAAGTGCAGCAACAAATTGGCGGCGGCGTTGTACGTTGTATCGCTATGGGTGCTTCTGAAGGTTTAAGTCGCGGTTTAGAAGTTACTGATACTAAACATGCAATCACAGTACCTGTGGGTACGGCTACATTAGGCCGTATCATGAATGTATTGGGTGAGCCAATTGATGAATGTGGTGAAGTTGCTGCAACTGAACACTACGAAATTCACCGTGCCGCGCCTTCTTATGAAGAACAATCTGCATCAAATGAAACACTTGAAGTTGGTATCAAAGTTATCGACTTAATTTGTCCATTTGCTAAAGGTGGTAAAATCGGTCTATTTGGTGGTGCTGGTGTTGGTAAAACAGTAAACATGATGGAACTTATCAATAACATCGCATTAAAACATTCAGGTTTGTCTGTTTTTGCTGGTGTTGGTGAGCGTACTCGTGAAGGTAACGATTTCTACCATGAAATGCAGGAAGCAGGCGTTGTAAACGTTGAAAACCCTGAGTTATCAAAAGTAGCAATGGTTTACGGTCAAATGAATGAGCCACCAGGAAACCGTTTACGTGTTGCCTTGACTGGTCTTACAATGGCTGAGCGTTTCCGTGATGAAGGTAAAGACGTACTTTTATTTGTTGATAACATCTACCGTTATACTCTAGCGGGAACAGAAGTATCAGCACTATTAGGCCGTATGCCATCAGCCGTTGGTTACCAACCAACACTTGCTGAAGAGATGGGTGTTTTACAAGAACGTATTACATCAACTAAAGTAGGTTCAATCACTTCTATCCAAGCGGTATACGTACCTGCCGATGATTTGACGGATCCATCTCCTGCAACAACCTTTGCTCACTTAGACGCAACTGTTGTACTTAACCGTAATATCGCATCTATGGGTCTATACCCTGCGATTGACCCGTTAGATTCAACGTCTCGTCAACTTGATCCACTTGTTGTTGGCCAAGAGCATTACGATATAGCACGTGGCGTACAAGGTATCTTACAACGTTATAAAGAGCTGAAAGACATCATTGCTATCCTAGGTATGGATGAGCTTTCTGAAGAAGATAAGCAAATCGTATCTCGTGCACGTAAAGTTGAGAAGTTCTTAACTCAGCCTTACCACGTAGCTGAAGTATTTACAGGTGACCCAGGCATTTACGTACCACTTAAAGACACATTAGCTGGCTTTAAAGGCTTAATCGCCGGTGATTACGATGATATCCCTGAGCAAGCGTTCCTATACGTAGGTGCAATTGAAGAAGCTGTCGAAAACGCTAAAAAAATGTAACAGCTGGAGGTTACTATGGCTAAATCAATGACCACACATTTAGATGTTGTAAGTGCTGAAAAATCTCTGTTTTCAGGGCTTGTTTCACACTTATCAGTATCTGGTCAAGAAGGTGAACTAGGCATTATGCATGGTCACACGCCATTACTTACACCGATTAAACCAGGAATGGTTCAGTTAGTTAAACAAGATGGTGGCGAAGAAGTCATTTATATCTCAGGCGGTTTCCTTGAAGTACAGCCTGGTGGCGTTACAGTGTTAGCTGATACTGCAATTCGTGGTCAAGATCTTGACCAAGCGAAAGCAGAAGAAGCAAAACGCGCTGCTGAAGCACAAATGTCAAATCCTAATAAGGATATTGATTTTGCTCTTGTTACTGCTCAACTTGCGCAAGCAGTTGCACAGTTACGCGCTATTAAGTTAATACGTAAGTAGATATTTAAACTCTCGTTAAAAAGGCGACCTTAGGGTCGCCTTTTTTATGTTTATTTTCACAACCAGATATATAACAAATCACCTTCAATTCTATTCCCTATTTGACCAACAATAAAAATGCGAAATGGCGATATTTGTTAATCCAACAGTACATTTATCCGTTTGAATAGCATTGTCCGTTGCTGTTTTAGATTTGGAATACCGATAGGTATTAAAATGACAGGCGTTAACTATTCTCCTGTAACACGTGAACCTTTAATAACTCTGATCCTGAATTAATATCGTAATCTTTTGTACTACCTACAGTTAAATCTGTAATCCTCAGAGTACAACCACTTATAATTAATAAAGAGGGAGCAATTAAAATATTTTTCAATAATCAATAAATAGTTCGAAAATCTAAAAGGTGTTTAATTGAATATATGAACAAGAATTTTGAAAAATGGATGGTTTACAGAGGCCTTATAAATAATGAGCGGAAGAGCCATATTTATTTAATTGAGTAACAAAAAACGCACCCATAAGAGAGTGCGCTTTAATATTTATTATCAGAATTTGATATTAAATATTATTCTCCACATGCACCGATAGCAGCAGGAATAGAAAGAGCTGGAACTAGTAAGTAATCCATAGAACAGTCTTTAGCGCTGTTGTAAGTAGTACCAGTACAACCAGCAAGAAGAATTACGGCTACAGCAGCTACTGCTAACTTAATAGATTTCATGTTATATCCTTATTTTATATTTAAATTCAAACAATCAAATTATTGTCAGTGGGAATATAACTTATCATATAGAAATTGGCTATTAAATATTTTATTTAAAAATATAATGAAAATTTTATTTTTCGTTTTAAATTTTAAGTTTAAATTCTTGATAAGAAAGATAAATAATATTTTTTGGTTATTTGATAGACAAATGATAACGTTGAATTAGCATCAATCTAATAAAATAAATATATGTTTAGTAGATGATTTTATAAGAAACTTAATATAGTTTTAAATTTAACTTTATATAATAAAGTTAGTATTCGTTTATATATTTTGGTTATGTCTAATGTATTTTACAACGTATCAAATATATCATTTAAGACATTTAAGACATTTAAGACGTTGTTGCCTTTATTTTTAACTGCCATTCTGGCAGTTCTGCTTTTCCTTTATCTGATAATTTATAAGTTCCGCGCCCTATTTTATCAAACCATTCATAATAATTACTGTAGAGAAACTGTGTCGCTTGTTGCTCGTCAATTGCCTTTTTGATTTTAGCCCCCGAAGCCGTATCTGTTTTAGATAAGTACTCAGCGACCCGTATACATCGTTGTCGATAAGCCGTTAAACCTGCTTTTTTTGTTGTTGAACCGCCTTTTTGAGTATCACCTTGGCGTAAGCTAAATTCTTTTAATAATGCTGATTGTTTGCGTTTGTTTTTTCTAGGTTGGTATTCTTTAGGGTCACTAATAACTTCAACATATTGTTGTTTTTCTTGTATATCTACAACAATCAAACCTAACCCTAAACGTGCAACTAGTTTTTTGATTTGTTTGCTTTTGGTTTTATACATTGGCGTTTGTTTAGGGATGGCAATATAGACTATATCGGCTAAAGTAAAACGATCGATCGATTGTAATAATAAGGTAATGTTGAGTGTTAATTTTAATTCGATAATAATAATTTCATCGTCTTTTTTAGCGACAATATCGCATTGCTTTATTTCACCTTTCACTTCGTAACCTTGTTTATTTAAAAAGAGTTTAATAGGTAAATAAAGATCACTCTCTTTTAATTTTTTAAGCATTTTAATTCACTTTTTTATTTCAATTTAGAGTCTATTTTAAGCTTAAAAGTCTACTCTATTTATTGGCTTTTTGTTTGTTATCTATTGCGCCAGTTAATATATTTGTTTATTGAGTTTGTTATTTATTAGACACTAACAATTGACGCTATCAAAATTATTCAATTTTGTTTTTCTGCTGATCTAATATTACGCTGTAAAGTTAGCGTATACATCTATTGCCATTGGTATAATTGGCGTCAATAGGTATAATGGATTTCATTTTTTTTAATCAACTCGAAGCCTAAATCATGCAAAAATTTGATACAAAAACATTCCAAGGGCTGATTCTTGCGTTGCAAGACTTCTGGGCTCGCCAAGGTTGTGCCATTGTACAGCCACTTGATATGGAAGTAGGTGCTGGAACATTCCACCCACAAACTTTTTTACGTTCTATTGGTCCTGAGCCAATGAGCAGTGCTTATGTACAACCTTGCCGTCGCCCTACTGATGGTCGCTACGGTGAAAACCCTAATCGTTTACAACACTATTACCAATTCCAAGTGGTATTAAAACCTTCTCCTAAAAATATTCAAGAATTGTACTTACAATCACTTGAAGAGATTGGTATTGATACCTCTATCCATGATATTCGCTTTGTTGAAGATAACTGGGAATCACCTACGTTAGGTGCATGGGGATTAGGCTGGGAAATCTGGCTAAATGGTATGGAAGTGACCCAATTTACCTATTTTCAACAAGTTGGTGGCCTTGAGTGCTCACCTGTTACTGGTGAAATTACTTATGGTTTAGAACGTCTTGCTATGTATGTTCAAGGTGTGGATAGTATCTACGATCTCGTCTGGACAGATGGCCCAATGGGTAAAGTAACTTATGGTGATATCTTCCATCAAAATGAAGTGGAACAATCTACTTACAACTTTGAACATGCAGATGTTGATGCATTATTTACACAGTTTGATCAATGTGAAAAAGATAGCCAAAAATTAATTGAAGCTAGTTTGCCGTTACCTGCTTATGAGCAAGTAATGAAAGCATCACATGTGTTTAACCTGTTAGATGCTCGTCATGCTATCTCTGTTACTGAACGTCAGCGTTATATACTACGTGTTCGCTCATTATCAAAAGCGGTTGCAGAAGCTTATTACGCTAAGCGTGAAGCACTTGGTTTTCCACTTTGTAAAAATTTAAATTAATAGAGGCAAGTTTAATGTCACAAGAAAATTTATTGATTGAGTTGGGAACCGAAGAGTTACCACCAAAATCACTTCGTAAACTTGCAGAGTCATTTGCTAGCAATATTGAAGCTGAATTAAATAAAGCTGAATTAACATTTGAAAAAGTTAGTTGGCTAGCATCACCAAGACGTTTGGCAGTAGTGGTTACTAACTTAGTGGCAACTCAAGCAGATAAAGTCGTTGAAAAGCGTGGTCCTGCAGTCAACGTTGCATTTGATGATAATGGTGTAGCGACTAAAGCTGCACAAGGTTGGGCTCGTTCTAATGGTATTACCGTTGAAGAAGCTGAACGCTTAGTCACTGATAAAGGTGAGTGGCTATTATTCAAGTCAGAAGTTAAAGGTCAGCATATTAATGGCTTGATCCCTGCTATTGCTGAGTTAGCTCTCGCTAAATTACCTATTGCTAAACCAATGCGTTGGGGAAGCGAAAGCACACAATTTATTCGTCCTGTGCATACTGTTACTATGTTATTTGGTAGTAAGTTAATCCAGGGTGAATTATTAGGTGTTGCTTCGAATCGTGTTATTCGTGGACACCGTTTCATGGGTGAAGCTGAATTAACATTATCACACGCAGATGAATATGAATCGTTATTAGATGATTCTGGTAAAGTGATTGTTGGTTATGAGCGCCGTAAAGCAATTATTCGTGAGCAAGTAGAGGCACTCGCTGCTCATGAAAATGGTATAGCTGCAATTGATGATGAATTATTAGAAGAAGTAACCTCTTTAGTTGAGTGGCCAGTAACTTTAGTTGGATCATTTGAAGAAAAATTCTTAGCCGTCCCTTCTGAAGCACTTATTTATACAATGAAAGACAATCAA
The DNA here is from genome assembly GCF_038155225.1 of Psychromonas arctica. GTDB lineage: Bacteria > Pseudomonadota > Gammaproteobacteria > Enterobacterales > Psychromonadaceae > Psychromonas > Psychromonas arctica_B. Next base: position 16,380 of record NZ_JBAKBA010000047.1, read on the forward strand.
AAATACTTCCCAGTATTAGATAAAGAAGGCAATTTATTACCACGCTTTATCTTTGTTTCAAACATTGTTAGTCGTGATCCTAAACAAGTTGTTTCAGGTAACGAAAAAGTGGTTCGCCCACGTTTAGCCGATGCTGAGTTCTTCTTTGAAACCGATAAAAAGAAAACATTAGAAAGTCGTTTAGACTCACTATCAACCGTATTATTTCAAAAACAATTGGGTACGTTAAAAGAGAAATCTGAACGTATTAGTGCCGTTGCTGAAAAAATAGCTGTTAACATTCAAGCAAATCCTGAACATGCACAACGCGCTGGTTTATTATCAAAAGCGGACTTAATGTCTGAAATGGTAATGGAGTTTCCAGACGTTCAAGGTGTTATGGGCATGTACTATGCTCGTTTTGATGGTGAGCATGAAGATGTTGCCGTTGCATTAAATGAACAATACTTGCCTCGTTTTGCAGGTGATAAACTGCCTACTTCATTAGTTGCATGTGCTGTTTCATTAGCAGATAAATTAGATACGCTGGTGGGTATATTTGGTATTGGCCAAGCACCTAAAGGTGATAAAGACCCATTTGCATTACGTCGTGCTGCTATTGGTCTATTACGCATCATTACAGATAAAAACTTAAACTTAGATATTGTCGATTTAGTTGAAATAGCTAAGACAGAGTACGCAGATAAATTAACAAATGATAACGTCGTTATTGATGTTGTTGATTTCTTATTTGCTCGTTTCCGTGCAACTTATCAAGCAAACGGATATTCAGTTGAGTTAATTCAATCTGTATTAGAGCGTCGTCCAACTAAACCTGTTGATTTTGAAAAGCGTATTAAAGCGGTTGCTAAGTTCCAAACTTTACCTGAAGCTGCTCCGATTGCTGCTGCTAATAAACGTATTAGTAATATTCTTGCTAAAGTGACAGAACAAATTAGTAATGAAGTTAGTCAAGATTTGCTTCAAGAAGACGCTGAAATCGCACTTGTTGAAATATTAGGCTCTCTAGAAAGCAAGCTAAGCCCTTTATTTTCAAGCGGAGACTACGAGTCAGCCTTGTTCGAGTTAGCTAGCTTACAGACGCCTGTAGACGCTTTCTTTGATAATGTGATGGTAATGGCGGACGATTTAGCAGTAAAAAATAACCGTTTAGCGTTATTAAACCGTTTACGTAACTTATTTTTACAAGTGGCCGATGTGTCAGTGTTATAAATAAGTTTGTCGGTTTATCGATAAACCGTTAATCGTTCTTATAAAAAGCTCAGTTTATACTGAGCTTTTTTGTTTCACGTGAAACACTGAAACAAAAATATTTTATTTATGTAATATCAATTTCCAATATTTTATTGCCTGTTTAAAGGTATTAAATTTCATTAGTAGTTGCCAGTCTATTGTTTCACATGAAACAATTACGTTATTAAAAGCCTTGCGTTTTAATTTTAATTCTCATTATATATTCAGGATTTTTACATGCCCTATTCAACATTTGGAAATAAATTTACACAGCATTCAGGTATTACAGAATTAATGGATGATTTAAATGCAGGTGTAAAAGGTGGCGATGACATACTAATGTTAGGGGGAGGTAATCCAGCATCTATACCTGCTATTCAGCAACGATTTACCGATTTAATGCAGACGCTGTTAAATGAAGGAAAGCTAGTTGATACATTAGCAAATTACGATGGACCTCAAGGAAAAGACTCTTTCATTATTGCACTCGCAGAACTGTTTAATGATTTATATGATTGGGATTTATCATCAGAAAATATCATGTTAACCAATGGCAGTCAGAATGCTTTTTTCTATTTGTTTAATTTATTAGCGGGCGATTTTAGTAATGGGAAAAAACGTAAAATACTATTCCCATTAGCACCTGAATATATTGGATATGCAGATGCAAGTGTTTCAGAAGCCTCTTTTGTTGCTATTCGTCCTAAAATTACTGAGCTAGATAATCAGCAATTTAAATATCATGTTGATTTCGATGCGTTGGAAATAACTGATGATATTGGTGCTATTTGTGTTTCTCGCCCTACTAATCCTACCGGTAATGTTTTAACTGATAGTGAAATAGATAAGCTAGATAAATTAGCGAAGCAACATAATATCCCATTAATAATTGATAATGCCTATGGCACACCTTTCCCAAATATCATCTTTGAAGATGTTAAAGCTCATTTTAATGACAATACTATTTTGTGCATGAGCTTATCTAAATTTGGTTTACCAGGCGCTCGCTGTGGAATTGTCATTGCAAACCCTACCATTATTAAAGCAATGTCTAACTTATCGGGCATTATGGCCTTATCACCTGGTGGAATTGGACCTGAAATTGTTTTACCTTTAGTCAAGAGTAAAGAAATTATCACCTTAAGTAATGATGTTATTAAACCTTTTTACCAAGATAAATCGCAAATAGCGATGTCGTTATTATTAAGTAAAATAACCAATAAGAATTTTAGGATTCATAAAGCAGAAGGTGCATTATTTCTTTGGCTTTGGTTTAAAGATTTGCCGATTAGCTCAAATGATCTGTATAAAAAATTAAAAGAGAAAGGACTGATTGTTGTCTCTGGACATTACTTCTTTCCTGGCCTTGATCAAGATTGGAAACATACACATGAATGTATCCGACTTAATTATGCACAAGAAAGTGATGTTGTAGAACGTGGTATTGATATTTTAGCTTCGGTAGTTAATGAACTATATCAAGATAAATAATTAATAAACTCATAATGTTTTAGTTGTTTCACGTGAAACAACTAAAACATTATTTATATCAAACTGCACACTTCATCTTCTCTATTTTCTAATATTTGAGTCTTTTTTGTATAACCTGGAAATAAAGAAAAGGTTATCTATAGCATCACATTAGTCACAACTACTTTAACTATCTTTTAAATATAATTGAAACTTATTAACTGCATTTAGTTTTATAATCGTTATTCGATTATGAATACTCAATTAACTAAAAATACTGAATCATTTTTTACAGACATTACTTAAGATGTGTTCTCTATTACATGAGCAATGATTTTTTATTTTCTATTAAGTTTGATGTTTGAGTGGCTAAGGCGTTAACTTCATTTTTACGTTAATAAATATTATATATCCTCCTCCATTACTATTATCTATTATCAAATTTATTACAGCATCGAAAATAAGTAACTCATCAGTTTTAAAGCATGATTAATCATATTTAATCGATCCAGTTTCTATTGTTCATATCAATATTTATTCGCATACTATTATTTATACCAATGGAATTAAATAAGTGATCAGAGATTGTGCAGGAAAAATTAACACTAATAAGGCGTGAGTTGTTGTCACTTCAAAACTCACAACGCAGTTAGGGGTGACTTTAACCAGCAAGAATTATCACCTTATTAATTCTTTTGGTATTAGTATCGCGATTATTTTTCTGATGGTCTATTTATCATTAATCTCTATAACTAAACTTCTTTGAAAAATTATTTACTGACTTTAATAATGAAATTAATTAATGATTCTACCTATTCAAATGAATTATTGATTGGCTATATTAGAAAGTGAGTTAAATAGTTATGTTACATAATTAAAGGGTTATCTAATTCAAGGTGTCAGTAATTATGTTTATTTTCAATCCTGTGCCCCTCTCATATGAACATAGAGCACGTTAGTGTAATAAGTCATAACTATGTAAGGATTACTAAGATTGAGCCTGTGATATCTTGTGAGCGCTATAATTAAGTGTAATAAATAATGGCTGAAATGGATTCTAATGATTGATTTTTTAATGGGGGTGATAATGATAAGTTATGAGGGGAAACGTTATTTTTAATTATCTCATGTCACCTAAGCTAATCTGACTATCAATAATCGTCATTAACATTTCTGTTGTAAATAGTTTGTTTCACGATTTAGTTTTTCTCTTTTATTTTTTCTTTTTTTATTAGATACGAAACGTATGAAGTACTTGTTTTTTCGAAAAACGACACTTATTTAATACGGTATTTAAACAATATAGCACTAATAAAAAGGAGTCATAAATATAACTGATAGGTAAACAGTCAATGCTTGATAAGTTCTAATATCACGATCAAACATTTTATGAGTAGATATAAATAGTAGTAGGCATAAAAAATCCAGCTTATTAGCTGGATTCTTATATTGTTTAACTTTATAACAATCTATGAATAATAAGTTGTCATTAATAAACGAAGTTAGATATTAATGAATGAATCTAAATATCGATATTACCAACACGTAATGCATTCTTCTCAATGAAAGCACGACGAGGTTCAACATGGTCACCCATTAAGGTAGTAAACAATTGGTCTGCACCAACAGCATCATCAACCGTTACTTGAAGCATGTGTCGAGTGCTAGGGTCCATTGTTGTTTCCCATAATTGACTTGGGTTCATCTCACCTAGACCTTTATATCGTTGTATGTATAAGCCACGTTTCGACTCATGCATTAACCAGTTTACTGCTTCGATAAAGTTTTCAACAGGTTTAGTGCGATCACCACGTTGTATGTAAGCGCCTTCTTCTAATAGATTTTGGATTTCTACACCTAAAGAAACAAGTGATTTGTATTCAATTGAACCGAAGAATTCTTCATCAAATGTATAAATAGTATCAACACCATGCTTACGTACTGTAAATAGTATTTTGTTAGTTAACTCATCTTCCGATTTAACAACGTTTGCTTTATAGATAGTCCCTTCTAAATCTTGGCGGTTTAACACCTCAATAATAGTTTCCATCCATGTTGTTACTTTATCTGCATTAACTAGATCCTCAGCTTTTAATTCAGGCTGATAGATTAATTTATCCAATACCACATTTGGGTAACGACGTGTTAAACGTACGATGGTTTCTTGTGCTGTACGGTAACGTTCAATCATGCCTTGTAAATGTACACCGGTAATCCCAGGAGCATCACTATTAACATGCAGTGAAGCACCCTCCATCGCTAATGCAGTTAAGTAAGCTTGTAATGCAGGATCATCTTTAAGATACTGCTCTTGCTTACCTTTTTTCACTTTATAAAGAGGTGGTTGAGCAATGTAAATATAACCATTTTCGATTAATTCAGGCATTTGACGATAAAAGAAAGTCAATAATAGCGTACGAATGTGAGAACCATCGACGTCGGCATCGGTCATGATTATGATGCGGTGATAACGTGTTTTCTCTGGGTTATATTCATCACGTCCAATACCACACCCTAATGCAGTGATCAGTGTCGCTACTTCTTGTGAAGATAACATTTTATCAAAACGTGCTTTTTCAACGTTTAGAATTTTACCTTTAAGCGGTAAAATAGCTTGGTTTTTACGAGATCGGCCTTGTTTCGCACTTCCGCCAGCCGAGTCCCCTTCCACTATGTATAGTTCAGAAAGTGCAGGGTCTTTCTCTTGGCAATCGGCTAACTTACCTGGTAAACCAGCTAAATCTAATGCACCTTTACGACGAGTCATATCACGAGCTTTACGAGCAGCTTCACGTGCGCGCGCGGCATCAACAATTTTGCCTACGATGATTTTAGCTTCTGAAGGGTTCTCTAATAAGAACTCTTGTAAGCGTTCATTCATCGCGCCTTCAACAATTGGTCGAACTTCAGATGACACTAAACGATCTTTTGTTTGTGAAGAGAATTTCGGGTCAGGTACTTTAACAGAAATAACCGCTGTTAAGCCTTCACGTGAATCGCCGCCTTCAGTAGAGGTTTTGTTTTTATTGTTTTTAACTTTTGCTAGTTCTTTCTCAATGTAAGAGTTTAAAGTACGCGTTAACGCACCACGGAAACCCGTTAAGTGAGAACCACCATCACGTTGTGGAATATTATTAGTAAAACAATAGATGTTTTCTTGGAAACCATCATTCCATTGCATTGCAACTTCAACGGCAGTGCCATCTTCATGTTCTGTATTAAAGTGGAATATTTTATTATGTACTGGCGTTTTATTTTTATTTAAATATTCAACAAAAGCGTGTATACCACCTTCATAATGGAAATGATCTGCTTTATCTTCTTCACGTTTATCTATTAATTTAATAGATACACCAGAATTCAAAAATGATAATTCACGTAAACGTTTAGCTAAAATGTCATATTGGAATGTCACATTTGAGAAGGTCGATGGGCTAGGCCAAAAACGAATCTCTGTACCGGTTTGATCTGTATCACCGATAACAGCAATTGGTGCTTCAGGCTCACCTTTTGCGTATGTTTGTTGATGAATATTACCACTACGTTTAACGGTTAAACGTAATTTATCAGATAACGCATTTACTACCGATACACCTACACCGTGTAATCCGCCTGATACTTTATAAGAGTTATCATCAAATTTACCGCCGGCGTGTAATACTGTCATGATAACTTCTGCTGCTGATACGCCTTCTTCTTCATGCATATCAACAGGAATACCACGTCCATCATCGCGTACTGAAACACTTCCATCAGTATGGATAGTACAAATAATATCGCTACAGTGCCCTGCTAAAGCTTCATCGATTGAGTTATCTAAAACTTCAAAAACCATGTGGTGTAGACCCGTACCGTCATCGGTATCACCGATATACATGCCAGGGCGTTTGCGAACTGCATCTAACCCTTTTAGTACTTTAATACTTGACGAATCATAACTATTCTCAGCCATAAAACTTTCACCTTTCTACTGTAATTTTACCCTGTTTCACGTGAAACAAAGTGCGTTCTTGTGTGAATAAATCACCAATGCTATTCGCTGAAATCGCGCTAATAAATACCTGAGCATTGGACTCTATAATATGTTTTGCTAATATTTTTTGCTTGCTGCTGTCGAGTTCAGAACTGAAGTCATCAATTAAAAAAACACACTGCTTATGATCTACCGAGTTTAAGAATAAACCTTGTGCTAAACGTAATGCATAAACAAGTAACTTTAGTTGCCCTCTAGACAAAACATCATCCACAGGTAAACCATTGATTTTTATTTTTAAATCGGCTTTTTGTGGCCCAACACTTGTATAACCTAATTGTTTATCTCGATGGAAATTATCGGATAAATATTGTGCTAACGGTTTGTTGTTTTTGTCCCATCCACAAAAGAATTTGCTATCGATAGTAAACTCAGGCAAAAAATCTGCAATAGTTTGTGCTATTAAAGGCTGCAATTTCGCAAAGTAATCGGCCCTCTGCGCGCTTATTCTCTCACTTAAGACACAAAGTTCATTATCCCATACTTGAAGCTCTTTGTAAGCGTTACATTGCTTTAAAGCTGCATTCCTTTGCTTTAATAGTCGCTTTATGCGAGCCCAGTTACTATAAAATAAAGGATCGTGGTAAAAAACACCCCAATCTAGATAAGCACGGCGATTTTTAGGACTTCCTGATAGTAAAGTATAGCTTTCTGGAGTAATTAATTGCATTGGAATATATTGGGTTAAAGAGGCCAATTTCTTAACTATCTGACCATCAATCTTAAGAGTAGTTTCACCGCCTCTCGATTTTTGCAAACCGATAGGAAATACACGTTGTTGATAGTTAATTTCACTGTAAAGCGTAAAGTGGCTTTGTTCGTGTTGAATGACTCTATTGGTTAAATGCGTGCGAAAAGAACGCCCTAAACCCAATAAGTAAATGGCCTCTAATAAAGAAGATTTACCACTGCCGTTTTCGCCTACAATTAAATTTACCTTAGGGTCAAAATTAATAGTGGCGGAGTCGATATTACGGAATTGATTGATGATTAATTTCTGTAATGACATTAATCAATTCCCTAAATAAGTTGAATGTTTTTTTATGGCTAGGTTGTTAATACCCAGTGTTGTTATTGCATCAAACACTTTTATAATAATAATGTTTATGGTTATAAACGCATTGGCATTAGTACATAAAGTGAGTCATCACTATCAAGAGACTCTATTAATGCACTATGATCTGATGTACTGAATGTAATTTTAACTTGTTCACTTTTTAAGGTGTTTAATACATCAAGTACATAGCTTACATTAAAGCCTATTTCTAACTCTGCTGAATGGTAATCAACATCGATGTATTCTTCTGCTTCTTCTCGTTCAGGGTTATTAGCAGTAATCTTTAACAAGTTTTCTGATAGCGTTAAGCGAACACCACGGAATTTCTCATTGGATAAAATAGCTGCGCGACTGAATGCTTGTTTTAATGTTTCACGGCTAGATATTAATTCTTTATCGCCATTGCGTGGGATAACGCGTCGGTAATCAGGGAAACGTCCATCCACTAATTTAGTGGTAAATACAAAACCGTCAATCACTGCACGTAAATTATTTTTACCTAATTGAATAGTGACATTAGCTTGGTCTTTATCTAACAGCTTAACTAATTCTAAGACCCCTTTTCGAGGTACAATCACTGATTGCTCTTCAATCGCTTGGTCGATGTTAATAGAACATGAGGCTAGACGGTGCCCATCGGTAGACACACTACGTAGTGTGTTACCTGATACTTCAAAGAACATGCCATTTAGGTAATAACGAACATCTTGGCTAGCCATTGCAAACTGAGTGAACTCAATGAGTTTTTTAAATTCAGTTTGTGGCACAGTTAGTTCAATCAAACTCTGCCATGACTCTATATTAGGGAAATCGATAGAAGGTAATGTCGATAGTAAATAACGGCTACGTCCTGATCGTACTGTAACGCGTTCATTCTTCACTTCAAATGTCACTTCACAAGGATCGGCCAAACCACGGCATATATCTAATAACTTACGCGCTGGTACCGTAATAGCACCCTCAGTAGAAGCTTGTTCTAATGGGATTTGTGCCATTAATTCAACTTCTAAATCTGTGCCTGTTAAGTTTAAAAAATTATCTTTTACCTCAATGAGGATATTACCCATGATAGGCAAAGCTGGACGTCCGCCTGCAACAGAGCCAACAACTAATTGTAATGGGCGTAATAATATTTCACGAGAAATAGTAAATTTCATCAGATAACCTTTTCTTACATTGACAACGTGCGGATAAGTATTTTGTAATCTTCTTGAATATCGTTATTTTCACGACGTAACTCTTGTACCTTACGACAAGCATGTAGCACTGTAGTATGGTCTCGGCCGCCAAAAGCTTCGCCTATTTCAGGTAAGCTATGTTGAGTTAACTCTTTCGCTAATGCCATGGCTATTTGACGTGGACGAGCCACTGTACGAGTACGGCGTTTTGAAGACATATCAGAAATTTTAATGCGGTAATGTTCTGCCACTACCTTTTGAATATTATCAACTGTCGTTTGTTTTGTGTGAACGGCTAACATATCGCGTAATGCATCTTGTACTAACGAGATAGTGATATCTTGTCCTGTAAACTGTGCTTTTGCTGAAATATTAGCAATTGCGCCTTCTAATACACGAACATCGGTAATTGTTAGACGTTTTGCAATAAAGAAAGCAACATCATCAGGTAAATGCAAACCTCGTTCTTCAGCTTTAGTAATTAAGATAGCAACACGCGTTTCTAGTTCAGGTGGATCAATTGGAATTGATAATCCCCAACCAAAACGTGTACGTAGTCGTTCATCTATACCTTCAATCTCTTTTGGAAAGCGATCACTGGTTAAAATAACTTGTTGGTGAGCATCTAACATTGAATTAAAGGTTTGGAATAACACTTCTTGAGAACGGTCTTTTCCAGCGAAGAAATGAATGTCATCTATTAATAGTGCATCTAACGACGCGTAATATTCTTTAAATTGTTCAATCGTATTGTTACGAATTGAATTGATCATATCTTGAACAAAACGTTCTGAACGAATGTAAACAACTTTACTATCAGGATTTTCAGCAACAATTGCATTACCTACTGCATGTAATAAATGTGTTTTACCTAAGCCGGGATGAGCATATAAAAATAATGGGTTATACACATCACCTGGATTCTCTGCTATTTGTTGTGTTGTCGCGATCGCAAAATTATTTGACTTACCTTCAACAAAGTTATCAAAAGTGTATTTTTTAATTAAATTACTTTTATGTGCAACTGTGGTTGCTTTGGATTCACCTTCCCAAGGTTGTTGAGTATTTAATGCTGGTGCGATTTTGGCTGCTGCTGGTTTATTAGCTGCTGCATTAGCAGTACCGACTAATAAACGAATTTTAATGGTGAGGTTTTCATCTACTTCATGTACTAATGTTTGTAATTTAGTCTCAATGATATCCATGTACTTTTCACGGACCCATTCGCTGGTGTACTTGTTTGGCGAGTATAATGATAACGTTTCATTATCGTATTCTGCCTGTAAAGGACGTAACCAAGTACTAAAGTCTCCTGCTGATAGCTCATCTTTTAATTGTGCTAAACATTCTTGCCAAATAGCGAGGGACATTGTGGAACTCCAGTAAATACATTAGGGCGGATAATTCTACCGATAAGATCGTCTGGACGCTATAAGATCAGTGAACAAAAATAAAAAAAAGATCCTTGTATTTAAACTCATTCAATGGTTAAAGAATCCACAAGCTTGTGAGTAGCTATCATCTACCACTGGGTACTTTATCCACAACGAGATAATTTAGTTATTTACAAATCTAACTTTATAAGATCAAGGAAGATCCTTGCTTATTGGTGTCGCTTATATATAATCGCGCCACCCTGACTTTTGAGTTTGGCTCGTAGTGACGATTTTTTTACTTAGGATTCTTTTCTAAGGAATATTAATTTAATCTACCAGAAAGAAGCATCTCTGATTGACTTTTAGTCGATCAATCAATAGAATTCGCTCTCTTTTTAATCGGCTAATGCTTTTGATTATTATTGTTTGGTTACTTTATAGTAATTAAGCAAAAAAAATTAAAAAATCTAGCTACTGTACAGTACTTAACAATAAGTGGAAAAGAGCATGAAACGTACTTTTCAACCAAGCAACATTAAGCGTAAGCGTTCACACGGTTTTAGAACTCGTATGGCGACTAAGAACGGTCGTGCCGTATTAGCTCGTCGTCGTGCTAAAGGCCGCGCTAGCTTAAGCGCATAATTTACCAGACGTGGTGAATTATTCGTTTTCTCGGGAGTTACGTTTGTTAACTCCCGATGATTTTCAACCTGTATTTAAAAATGCTATTCCAGCAGTATCTCCACACCTAACTCTTCTTGCTAGAAAAAATACTTTTGAACACCCCCGTATTGGTATGGCTATTCCTAAAAAGCACATTAAACATGCTGTAGGACGTAATCGTATTCGTCGCATTGTAAGAGATCATTTCCGCCTTCAACAACATGAGCTTCCAAACATCGATATAGTAGTCGTTGCTAAAGCTGGTATTGCTGATTTATCAAATCAAGAACTTCATAAAGTATTGGATAAGTTATGGCGAAAATTAGTGCAGCGCTGCAATGGGTAGCCATTAAATTCATTCGTGGTTATCAGCTAGTTATTAGTCCCATTCTTGGACCTCGTTGTCGTTTTACGCCAAGTTGTTCACATTATGCGATAGAAGCAATTAAGAGTCATGGTATGATTAAGGGATGTTGGCTAGCGGGCTGTCGTCTTGTAAAGTGCCATCCTTTTAATGAAGGAGGATATGATCCTGTACCTCCTTGTTGCGCAACTAAAAATAAACCTAAACCTTAGAGATAAAATACGTTATGGAATCACAACGCAATTTACTTTTCCTCGCACTTTTGTTTGTTAGCTTCTTGCTATATCAAGCATGGGTTGTTGAGCAAGCACCTCAGCCAGCTGCTACAGCGCAAACGACTGAACAAAGTACGACAAAATCATCAGTTCCATCGACTAGTAATCATAGTGCTGATGTACCAACTTCATCAGAAGATAGTTCTTCATCTTCTTCTGTTCAAGTACCAACACAAGCATCTACAAGCGCAATCGCTGTATTAGCTAATGATCAATTACGCTTAGAGATTACCTTAGTGGGCGGTGATGTCATTGTTGCTGATTTAATTGAGCATGATGAGCAACTTGATTCTGGTGTTCCATTCCGTTTATTAGAAAATGGCAACGGCTTTACCTATATAGCACAAAGCGGTTTAATTGGTAAACAAGGACCGGATGCAAATCCAAAAGGTCGCCCTTTCTACAGCGTTGAAAATACTGAAAGTATTATTTCTGAAGGTCAAGAATCTGTTTCTACAGTATTACGTTATGTTGATCAGCAAGGTAATATCTTCACTAAAACCTTCACGCTAAAACGTGGCGATTTTAATGTTAATGTTGATTACACGATTGAAAACAAATCGGATGCTGATATTAACGTACAACTGTATGGTCAGTTAAAAGAGTCATTACAAGATCATTCAACAAATTTAATGATGCCTGTATATCGCGGTGGTGCTTTCTCAACATCTGATACTAAATATAGTAAATACAGTTATGATGATATGCGCGAACGCGGACTAAACAAAACAACTGAAGGGGGTTGGGTTGCAATGTTACAGCATTACTTTGTGTCAGCTTGGATTCCATCATCAACAGATACTAATGTGCTATACAGTAAAATAATTCAAAATACAGATGCAACGATTGGCTTTAAATCGCCGATTAAAACAATTGCACCTAATAGCACTGAAAAGTTTGCTACAAACCTTTGGATTGGTCCTAAATTACAAGAAGAAATGGCACAAGTTGGTGAGAACTTAGACTTAACTGTAGATTACGGTTGGTTATGGTGGCTTGCACAACCATTGTTTAAATTATTGTTATTCTTCCAAGGTATTGTTGGTAACTGGGGTGTTGCAATCATCTTAATTACTTTCACTGTTAAAGGCCTTTTATACCCACTGACAAAAGCACAATATACGTCAATGGCTAAAATGCGTTTATTACAGCCTAAGATTCAAGCTTTACGTGAAAAATATGGCGAAGATCGTCAGAAAGTATCAAAAGCGATGATGGAAATGTACAAAGAAGAGAAAGTTAACCCATTAGGTGGTTGTTTCCCTATCTTATTACAGATGCCAATATTCATTGCTTTATACTGGTCATTAATGGAAGCGGTTGAACTGCGTCACGCACCATTTATGTTCTGGATCCAGGATTTATCAGTACAAGACCCGTTCTACATCTTACCTATCTTGATGGGTGTGAGTATGTTCTTCATTCAAAAAATGTCTCCTGCTACGGTTCAAGACCCAATGCAGCAGAAAATTATGAAGTTTATGCCTGTTGTCTTTACTTTCTTCTTCTTGTGGTTCCCTGCAGGTTTAGTACTTTACTGGTTAATGAGTAATATCGTAACATTAGTTCAGCAAACTATTATTTACCGTCAGTTTGAAAAGCAAGGTTTAGGACATAAAAAATAATTTAACTATTTAGCTTTTACATAAAGCATCATAAATAATTATATTATTTAGTAATTGATAAAAGGCGACTATAATGGTCGCCTTTTTTATTGGCTTCATTTTTTAGGAACAGAACATGATAAAAGCGACTGATACTATTGTTGCACAAGCAACTGCACCTGGGCGTGGTGGTGTTGGCATTGTGCGTGTTTCTGGACCTGATGCAGAAGCGGTTGCACAAATTGTTTTAGGTAAGTTACCTAAAGTACGTTATGCAGAGTACCTCCCTTTTCACGACCAAAATAACGAAGTGTTAGACCAAGGTATTGCGATATTATTTAAAGGGCCTAATTCATTTACAGGTGAAGATGTATTAGAGCTTCAGGGACATGGCGGTCCAGTTGTAATGGATATGCTGATCAAAGCTATCTTAACCATTAAAAACCTTCGTAGTGCCAATCCTGGTGAGTTCTCTGAACGTGCATTTATGAATGATAAGCTAGATTTAGCACAAGCAGAGGCTATTGCTGACTTAATTGAAGCTAGCTCAGAACAAGCAGCAAAAAGCGCTTTAAATTCGTTACAGGGTGAGTTTTCGAATAAAGTAAATGATTTAGTTGAAAGCCTTATCTATTTACGTATTTATGTTGAAGCATCAATTGACTTCCCTGAAGAAGAAGTGGACTTTTTAAGCGATGGAAAAATAGCAAAAGACCTCTATCAGATTATCGATAACCTGAGTGCGGTAAAAGAACAAGCCAAACAAGGTGCGATTTTACGAGATGGTATGAAAGTGGTGATTGCTGGACGCCCTAATGCAGGTAAATCGAGTTTATTAAACACATTAGTGGGTAAAGAAAGTGCGATTGTAACAGATATTGCGGGTACAACCCGAGATGTGATGCGTGAACACATTCACATTGATGGTATGCCATTGCATATTATTGATACTGCTGGTTTACGTGAAGGTGCGGATGAAGTCGAACGTATCGGTATTGAACGTGCTTGGACTGAAATTCAAAATGCAGACCGCATCTTATTTATGCTAGATGCAACAACAACTGATGCTGAAGATCCTCGTGATATTTGGCCTGACTTTATTGAAAAGTTACCTAAAGGCGTAGGTTTAACCGTTGTGCGTAATAAAGCTGATTTAACAGGTGAAGTGTTATCAATGACTGAACATGAAAATCATCCTGTTTATCGAATATCAGCAAAAACAGGTTTAGGTGTTGATGATTTAAAACAACACCTTAAAGATATAATGGGCTATCAAGGTAATACTGAAGGCGGCTTTATGGCAAGACGTCGTCATTTAGAAGCGATTGATCAGGCTGAAAAACATTTACTTGAAGGTAAAGTACAACTCGAAGAGTATCAAGCGGGTGAATTACTGGCAGAAGAGTTGCGTTTAACACAGCAACACTTAAGTGAGATAACCGGTGAATTTACATCTGATGACTTATTAGGGCGTATCTTCTCAAGCTTCTGTATTGGTAAATAAGTAACTTATTAATAAGCTATTATCCCTTTTAATTAAACCACTTTAATGTGGTTTTTTTATGCTCATTTTTACTAAATAAAATTAAAAAACATTTATAATTACTTTACGTATTAGAAGCTCAATACCGCTTTAATAAATCAATTTGTACTTACTGTTGCTTTTCTAGGTAGGGTGGTTACTTTTGTTACTTTTGTTACTTTTGTTACTTTTGTTACTTTTGTTACTTTTGTTACTTTTG
>NZ_JBAKBA010000048.1:0-29783 GCF_038155225.1 Psychromonas arctica
CATCAGTTTCTATATCTGGCTGAACTTCTTCAACCGTTTCAGTGATCTCTTCAACATCAGGCTCTATATCTGATGTAACTTCTTCAACCGTTTCAGTGATCTCTTCAACATCAGTTTCTATATCTGGCTGAACTTCTTCAACCGTTTCAGTGATCTCTTCAACGTCAGCGTCTATATCTGGTGCAACTGTTTCAATTACTGCATCAACATCGATTTCTAAATCTGTTGTAACTTCATCTACTGTTTCAATTACTTCTTCAACATCGTTTTCTAAATCTGTTGCAACTTCGTCATTGTCTTCTGGTATATCAAGTTCAATAGGTTCCTGTTCACTCTCAGAGAAAGTAGGATCTAACTCTTCTACTTCATCGATAGAAGGTTCTGTTGTTGTTTCTTGTTCAACACCATTATTTTCTTCAAGCTCTGCTTGTGCAAGTTCAGATTCCCATTGTGCTGCTAAATCTAAGTCTTTTTGGTCAGTACCTTCTAAATTTAAATCAGCTTCTGATAAATCAATGACATCGTCTGAACCATCGATCATGGCATCAAGGTCAAAGTCTAGATCATTTGAATTAACCTCTTCTGGCTGATTGTCGGACGTACCTTGATCGATTAATTCAGAATCTATTACCTCTTCAACTTCATTTATTTGTTCGGCTGTATTTTCTTCAACGTTACTTTTTTCATCACCATTATCTTCAGCGTTGCTATCATCCATTAATGTAGTTTCAGGTTCATCCCTTGAAACATCTACTATAAAGTCACTATCTTCTTGCTCTTCAGATAAAGGTTGTATATCTAAATCATCATCTAATAACGTATCAAACTCGCTTTTTTCTTCGCTTAAAATTGCTGTAGATTCAGCCAGCTCTTGTTGACGTAACGCTAGTTCACGTTTAGATTTTAGACGTAAAATGAGTAGGAATATGCCTGTTAATAATAACAATGGAAATAAAATGGCAAAAATTAACATGGAAGTTGATGAGCTAATGACACGTAAAATTGTATTTAAAATACCAGGACCACTGAATGGAGGCTCTTCAATAGCATCAATTTGTGCTTTATATTGATCAATTAGTGCTTGTAGTTCTTTCTGTACCTTGACATCTTCTGCTACTTGTTCTGAAAGTGATGTAATTTCATCACTTAAAGGTTGTAATTTTAGTTTTAAACGTTGGTTCGCTTCAGTTGCAACAATTAACTGTTCATTAAGCAATTCAAGTTCTTTTTCTTGATCAGCCACTTGTAACTCATTTCGAATTAAAGTCAGCTGTTTATCTTCTAAATCTTTTTTCAGTAGATCATTATTTGGCTCATCAATAGGAACAAACGAAGTCTCTACTTTTTTAGGAACATCAACCGGTACTGGCTGAACTGCCGTAATTACACGAGGTTTAGGTGCGGGATTAGTTATTTGACTTACTTTAGGTGTCGGTTTTAATAGTGCATAAGCTTCAGTATTTGATTGTTGTGCAATAAGTGCTGGGCTGGGTATATTGATTACTGATGCTTCAATTATTTTATTGATATCACCCTGACGAAAAGCAGAAGGATTTGATTTATAAATAGCCGCTAAGGTTTGATAAACAGATACATTATTATTAGGACGGAGCTTAGTTGCAATTGACCATAATGTTTCAGAACTTTTGATTGGCCCATATTTAGTTGGCGTATTTATTTGTGTAACTGAGGCAGCCGTAGAGGCAGGAGTTGCTTCAACTGTTTGTTGCTGCGGTGATTGAATTTCATCATTAGGTCCAATTAACTCAACACTTTGTACGGGTACACTAAAAAATAACGGTGAACAACAAACAAGACCAAGTAAAATGCGATTCATAAACGATCCTTGTGAGGGAAAAGCAAAACAATATTATTTATATAATAAACTAGGACAATCAATAGAAGATCTTTTAAAACAAGAGAAAAGGCTAGATTTGAGATCTAGCCCATCAAAATACTACTTATAAATAAGTATAGGCTAACTTTTCCATTACTAACACTGCATTTGTTGCAATACCATAATGAATATTGTCTGCACATACCCACATGTTAATACCTGCTGCATCACAGGTATCTTTACGTAAACGTCCAACATGCACCTCAACATTCCCAACAACGTCATCGATCATATTTGCATAATCGCCAACAGATTCAGCCAATACAATATTGTCACTATGATGTAATGCATTAGCCACTTCTTCAAGCTCTACTGGATAATGTGTAACAATATGGACGGCTTGTGAACAACCATAAAACATTGGAACAACCACTTGCGTAGTAGAAATCACCATTTCAGGATCGTTTAATAAACGCCTTGTTTCAGCTGCTAAACGTAATTCAGAAAAAGTAATGCCATCTTCGTTAAATTCATCAATCTGCGGAACAATATTGAAAGCAATTTGTTGTTTAAATCTTTTTTGTTCAATGCCTTTAGCATTCAATAAAAGTGCAGTTTCACTCGCTAAGGCACTCACACCGACTTTACCAATACATGATACTGATTGATAACCTGCAACCGTCACACGTTTAATACCAACTTCTTGATGTATTTGTTTAATCGCTAATGTTAATTGTGCTGTTTCAGGGCTTGGAATAGCAATAATATTTGATTCAGTGTAACGCGCAATATTATCATCGTTAATACCCATTTGTACTAAAGGTACCGTAGCATCTTCTAAATAATAACCACTAATATCGATAACAACACAATGCTCTTTTGCAATAGGAATCCATTGCTGTGCAACATCTCGATCAGCAAGAAATAATGCGATATCAACTTGTTGCCAATCAAATGAATCAATTTCTAATACATCAACTGGTTTACCTGAATACATAAGAGAAGTAGTTTCTGACTCTCCGATACTTAAAGGAAAAATGTTATTAATGGCAAAATCACGTTTTAATAACACTTCTAAAGTCGTTTCAATACAACCATCAATTTCACCAATAAGTGCAATATTATATTCTTTGTTCATGTTGACCTTTTATTTATTTTTAACGGTAAAACCAATTTTGTTCAAATTGATTGTTTGAGAATTCTGATGGGTAGGATCAGTAAAATTAAGCGAAAGTGTAGAAAGCTCTCTTCGTTCAGGATAATTTTTACGCATTTGATCAAAACCATTTATTTGATTAACTTTACTTCTGAATAAGGCATCATCTCTGCGCACATCATATATCAAATGTACTAAAGATTTTAATAATTCTGAGGTTAAAGGTGATTGAATATCAGTTTGGCTAATCTTAGCTTTGACCATAAAGTCGGTACTATTTAAAATTGCTTCATTTTTTAAATGTTTAGAAAGCGCTTGATAGAGCATTTCTGTTCCACGCACGCGCCCATCTAAACTATAACCAGCAATATGTGGCGTCGCTAATGCGACAAAAGGCAACAATGCTTTCTCAATATTGGGTTCATTTTCCCAAACATCTAACACTAATGTAGGGGTTTTGTGTTCTCTTGCTAACTTCAATAACGCTTGGTTATCTATCACCTCACCACGACAAGCATTAACCAATATTTGCTGTGGGCTAAGTTGCTGCAATACTGTTTCATCAAATAGATGAAACGTTTTAAATGGCCCTTTCATTGTTTTAGGCACATGCAAAGAGATAATATCTGATTGTAAAACCTCAGAAAAGTTACAAAATTCTCTGCTGTCTCCTGATGCTTGTAAAGGTGGATCATATAATTTACAACGAACGCCTAATCCAGTTAAGCATTGATAAACTGCACTACCTGTATTACCCGCACCAACAATAGCAACGGTTTTATTGATTAATTCAAATTGTTTACTTTCAGCTAATACTAATAAAGCACTTAATACATATTCACCGACTGATATTTTATTACAGCCAGGTGCACTGCTAAATGCGATGTTACGTTTAGTTAAGTAATCTAAATCAATATGGTCAGTACCAATCGTAGCGGTGCCAACAAACTTAATGTTTTCATTTAGGCTTAATAGCGTTTGATCAACTTTTGTAATTGACCGAACTAATAATATATCTGCATCTTTTACTTGTTCAGGCGTTACATTACGTCCAGAAAAAGTAATGATTTCTCCAAAAGATTCAAAGAAATCTTTACCATAAGGAACATTTTCATCAATGTAAATTTTCATTATTTATCCTGACTTATAACCAAACGAAAAAAAGGAGCCAAGGCTCCTTTTTTATGCATTAAACGACATCTTATTTGAAACGTTTAAATACTAATGTTGCATTTGTTCCACCAAAACCAAAACTATTAGACATAACAATGTCTAATTTAGCTGCTTCAGGTTTGTTTTTAACAATTGGAAGATTAACTGCTTTTTCATCAACTTCATCGATATTACATGAAGCAGAAATAAAATCATTTTCCATCATTAATAAACTGTAAATAGCTTCATGAACACCAGCTGCACCTAATGAATGGCCAGTTTGAGATTTAGTAGAGCTAATCTTTGGAGCGCCATCAGCGAATACAATGTTAATTGCCTCTAACTCTTTAACATCACCAACCGGTGTTGATGTGCCGTGAGTGTTTAAGTAATCAACTTTACCTTCAACTGTTGAAAGTGCTTGTTGCATACAACGTACCGCACCTTCACCAGATGGAGCAACCATGTCGTAACCATCTGACGTTGCGCCGTAACCTACGATTTCTGCGTAAATTTTAGCGCCACGAGCAAGTGCATGCTCAAGTTCTTCAACAACAACCATGCCACCGCCGCCTGAGATTACAAAACCATCGCGTTTTGTATCATAAGTACGAGATGCTTTATCAGGTGTTTCATTATATTTACTTGAAAGTGCGCCCATCGCATCAAACTCACAAGCCATTGTCCAATCTAACTCTTCACCACCACCGGCAAAAACAATATCTTGTTTGCCAAGTTGGATTTGTTCAAGAGCGTGACCAATACAATGTGAGCTTGTTGCACAAGCAGAACTCATTGAGTAGTTGATACCTTTAATTTTAAATGGTGTCGCGACACAAGCCGAAGTAGTGCTCGCCATCGTACGTGGAACCATATAAGGACCAACACGACGTACGCCTTTATCTTTCATGATTTGGCATGCATCAACTTGGTTTTTTGAAGAACCACCACCAGAGCCGGCTACTAAACCAGTACGCACATTTGAAACCATGTCTTCTGGTAAATTAGCATCAGCAACTGCTTGTTGCATTGACAAATAAGTGTATGCAGCTGCATCACCCATGAAACGCATTACTTTACGGTCAATATGCTCAGAAGGATTGATTTTTAAATCACCCCAAACTTGGCTACGCATTCCCACTTCTTTAAATTGCTCAGAAAATGTAATGCCTGACTGGCCACTTTTAAGTGATGCTAAAACTTCTTCTTTATTGTTACCAATACTAGAAACAATACCGATACCTGTAATTACTGCTCTTTTCATTATTAAGCCTTTATTGCTTGAGGGACTAATTATATGATCATCAAGTGTGAACCAATTTTCTTAAATCAACCTGACTTTTATAAAATATGATCGCATATATAGAGGAATATAACTTGTCTCAAGCTAAAAACAATATAATTAAGCAATCACAACTTTACTGGTCAGATCAGTTAGAAGCACATTCAAACCAATTTGATAGCGCTTATTTTAACAAAGATGAAGCAATTAACATATCTCAATATGTATTTTGTGACGGGAATTTATTACCTAAAAGGTGGGAATCGTTTTCAAGCCCCCTATTTTGCATTGTTGAGATAGGGTTTGAACGTGCAATTAACTTTATCAATACAGCACAACAATTCATAAACTTTAATAAGCATTATCCCGATGTAACGCTTCAACGATTACATTATATTAGTTTTGAACAATACCCTCTTAGTATTGAAGCGCTTACCAATGTCCTTCAGCAATTTCCGCAGTTTGCTAATGTAATAAAACCATTGATTGAACAATATCCAATGAAGCTTATTGGTTGCCATCGTTTGTCTTTTAATAACGGACAAATATTATTAGATTTGTGGTTTGGCGATACGAACCAACAACTCAATAATATAAATAAATGTCATGGTGGAATAGCTGATGCTTGGTTCATTAATAAATTGTATCTCAGTAAAGACTCAACAAAGGCACATCAAACATTCTTTGATAACCTCTCTAAACACTCTAAAAGACAAGCCACATTAAGTGCTTTAACAGCAACAAGCTTGGTTAGAAAGTCTTTAATACAATCAGGTTTTAATATAAAAATTGATAAAGGATACCAGCAAGAAGGTGAAATTTTATTGGGGGAAATGAACAGAATTCCTGCTAATCAAGAATCTTCAACGTCACTTCATCAGTCTCATACTCATATTAAAGATGTTGCCATCATAGGCGGTGGTATTTCAGCTTTATGTACCGCATTGTCTTTGGCAAAACGTGGTAATAAAGTCACTATCTATACTAAAGATAACCACTTAGGCACAGGCGCATCAGGTAACTTACAAGGTGCTCTCTATCCTTTATTAAACCAACAGCATGATGAGTTAGGTCAGTTATTTGCAAACGCTTATTTATATGCCCTAAATTTTTATAAAGAGATTGATCACCAATACCCTTTTGCTCACGAATTTAATGGCGTTATCCAACTCGCTTATGATCAGAGTTCAACAAAGAAACTGCAAAAGATACACGATGCTAAATTACCAGAGCAGCTACTTCATTGGATAACACCTAAAGTAACTAATGAGTTGGCGGGTGTGAGTATTGACCACTCTGCATTATTTTATCCAACAGGTGGTTGGTTAAGTCCAAGAGAAGTTATTACTTCTTTGCATAAAAAATTAAATGAATTTAGCAATATAACGATTCACTATCAGCATCAAATTAAGACCTTTTCTGAACAACCAAGTTTAGATGGACAACGATCTAGATTAATTAAATGGATGTTACAAGCAGAAGTCACTAATACATTAAATTCAAATACTGAATTAAAAGAATACACACATAACGCCTTAGTGATTGCTGCTGGATTTGATACTTTAACATTTTCTCAGTGTCGTGCAGTTCCTCTATCTGCTGCTAGAGGTCAAGTAAGTCATATTAAAACTAACTCTGCATTATCCCCATTAAAACGAACGCTTTGTCATGAAGGTTATTTAACGCCTGATATTAAAGGAGAGCATTGTATGGGAGCAACCTTTAAACGCCATGATCAAGATATTGAATATCGAGAGTCGGAACAAACGGATAATCATCAAAAACTCAAGAAGTGTATTGCAAACAAACCCTGGGTTGACTCAATTACAGTTAACGACCAAGCGCATATAGGAGTACGCTGTACAACGAGGGATCATTTCCCTTATGTTGGATCTTTAACAGATTACAATCAATTAAAGCAAGATTATGAACTTACCTCGTCAAGCGATGAAAACATAAAAGCATTACCTGGGGTTTATTTATTAACAGGATTAGGCTCAAGAGGTTTATGTAGTGCCCCTTTATTAGCGGAATTATTAGCCAGCGAAATTAATAATGAAAGTTTACCTATAGATAAAAACATATATAAAAAGATGCAAATTCCACGACAATGGATAAACTATATACGTAAAAACAAACCCTTAAAAGATTAAAAAATAGGCTGTTTATACATAAATTAGTAGTAATTAGAAGTGAGATCAGGATTGGACTTTGTTAAAAGCACAATTTACGGTAATCTACTGCTCCGGTTTAAGGGTTGAATAAAATAGTCCTTTTTAAAAAATTAAAGAGAAAAATTGCAGCTTAATGAAATATTCCCGCGTTTATATTAATAGCATGGCTTATCAACTAGCCCCAGAAGTGGTTACAAGTAAAGATTTAGAATCTCGCCTGGCACCATTGTATCAAAAACTACGAATTCCTGCTGGCCAGCTAGCCGCATTAACTGGAATTGAAGAAAGAAGATGGTGGTCAAGTGATCACCGTTTATCCGACGGTGCAATAGAAGCGGCTAAAAAATCATTAGATGAAACAGGCATCAATGTCGATGATATTGGTGCAGTTGTCTACACTGGCGTTTGTCGTGATCAACACGAACCAGCTACCGCTTGTCGAATTGCTGCAGAATTAGGTGTTAATAGAAGCACTGCCATTTATGATATTAGCAACGCATGTTTAGGTGTGTTGTCAGGTATATTAGACATCGCAAATCGCATTGAATTAGGCCAAATTAAAGCTGGTTTAGTAGTTTCATGTGAATCTGCTCGTCATATTGTCGATATTACCATTGACAATATGTTGTCAAATCCAAGCATTCAAAATTTCTCTCAATCACTTGCGACTTTAACTGGTGGCTCTGGTGCTGTTGCAGTGTTATTGACTGATGGTTCATTACCACTTAAAAATGATCGTCAGCATAAACTTTTAGGTGCAAGCCACCTTTCAGCACCAGAACATCATGACTTATGTAAATGGGGCTTACAAGAAGTGGGACTCAAATTACATCGTGAATTCATGCGTACTAATGCGGTACCTTTACTTAAAGAAGGTGTTGCATTAGCTTTAGATACATGGAAAGATTTTTTAACACAACAACAATGGACGATTGGCAGTGTTGATAAAGTAATATGTCATCAAGTGGGCTCTGCTAACCAAAAACAAGTGTTAGCAGCATTAGGTATTCCCACTGAAAAAGAATACCCAACGTTTCAATATTTAGGCAATATGGGCACAGTATCGTTGCCTGTAACAGCGGCATTGGCGGATGAACAAGGTTTCCTACAGAAAGGCAATAATGTCAGCTTTTTAGGAATAGGCAGCGGTTTGAATTGCATGATGCTTGGATTGGAGTGGTAGTATGAATTTTGATAGTTTATTTCCTTTCAGACGAAATTTCTTAGACTTAAATGGTCAGAAATATCATTACTTGAATGAAGGTTCAGGTGAACCTGTTGTGATGGTGCACGGTAATCCAAGTTGGTCTTTTTACTACCGTAATTTAGTAACCGAGTTAAGTCATCAATATCAATGTATCGTACCAGATCATATTGGTTGTGGCCTGTCTGACAAACCTTCAGATGCCGATTATGATTACACATTAAACCAACGTATTAACGACCTTGAAAAGCTATTAGATCATTTAGATATAAAACAAAATATCACTTTGGTTGTGCATGACTGGGGTGGAATGATTGGTATGGGCTACGCCGCTCGCTACCCAGACCGCATAAAACGTTTAGTCATTTTAAACACAGCTGCATTCAACTTACCAAAAACAAAGAAATTTCCTATTCCCTTGTGGATTTGTAGAAATACCTATTTAGGCACTGCGCTAGTACGTGGTTTCAATGCGTTTTCATCAATAGCGTCTTATGTCGGCGTTAAGCGTAAAGCAATGCCAGCAACCATTCGTAAAGCTTATGTCGCCCCTTTCAACTCTTGGAAGAACCGTATTTCTACGCTACGATTTGTTCAAGATATTCCATTATCGCCAGAAGATCGTAATTACCAGTTAGTTGAGAATATAGATAGTAGCTTGAAACATTTTCAAACTATACCCACAGTTATTTGTTGGGGATTACAGGACTTTGTTTTTGATAAACACTTTTTAGAAATGTGGAAGCAAAAAATGCCACATGCTGAAGTGCATGAATTTTCTGATTGTGGTCACTATATTCTTGAAGATGCAAGTAATGAAGTGATCAATATTGTGCAAAAATTTATGGATAAAAACCCATAAATGTCCAACCCGAGTAAAACAAAAAAGCACAACAGAATCAATACAAAGACCAAGACAAAAAGCAACAAAGGAAATTTGTGCCATCACTTAGTGGCGGCTGCAAACAACTTTCCCAACAACCTTGCTGTTAGTGTGCAGAAAAAAGATCTAAAAGGGTTAACTTATGAAGAGTTAACCTTTGTAGAACTACACCAACAAAGTGATGACATTGCTTATGCTTTAAATCAATTTGGTATTAAAGCTGGCGATAAAGCGGTACTAATGGTCACACCAAGTATCGCTTTTTTTAATCTCACTTTTGCATTATTTAAAGCGGGTATTGTGCCTATTTTAGTCGACCCTGGAATGGGCGTTAAAAACCTCAAACAATGTTTTGAAGAATCACAACCAGATGTTTTTATTGGTATTCCAAAAGCACATTTAGCTAGATTGTTATTTGCTTGGGGTAAAAAAACCATCAAGCATATTATCAATGTGAATGGTCCTGCTCTATTTGGTGGCCAACAGTTATCTCGCTTATTAAAAAAATATCCACGCACTAAGCCATATCTAATACAACAACTAAGCCAGCATCAATTAGCCGCCATCTTATTTACCAGTGGCAGCACAGGCACGCCTAAAGGTGTTGTTTATAGCCACAGCATGTTTGAAGCGCAAATTACTGTATTAAAAAATGATTATGGTATACAAATGGGAGAAGCTGATTTAGCGACTTTTCCTTTATTCTCCTTATTTGGTCCAGCACTTGGGATGGCTTCAATCGTACCTGACATGGATGCAAGTCAGCCTATAAAGGCAAATCCGCATTATATTTTTGCTGCCATTAACAAATATCAATGTACTAATCTATTTGCAAATCCAGCGTTACTTGAAGTACTAGGACAAGCAGGCCAAAAAGAGAAACACACTTTGCCCAGCTTAAAACGCGTTATTTCTGCAGGCGCCCCGGCGACTCTTAGTTCTATAAATCGCTTTAGTAAGATGTTGACGGGTACCGCTGAAGTTATTAACTCATACGGTGCGACCGAGTCATTACCTATTAGTAAAATAGGCAGCCAACAGTTGCTTAATACAACGAATATTACCGATCAAGGCGGCGGTATCTGTGTAGGCTCCGCAATTGAAAATGTAGACATAGCAATCATTAAGATTACAGAGAAAGACATCAAGCATTGGCATGATGATTTATTATTACCCACTTTTGAAATTGGTGAAATTGTAGTCAAAGGCCCTCAAGTCAGTGCGAGTTACTATCATCGAGATCAAGCAACGGCACAAGCTAAGATAAAAGAGGGTAACAGTGTCCGTCATCGCATGGGCGATCTTGGCTATTTAGATGACAAAGGCAAGCTGTGGATGTGTGGCCGCAAAGCACATCAAGTTCAATCTAATCATCTTAACGTTGATAAACCCTATTATTCGATTCCCTGTGAACGAATATTTAACACTCATAAAATGCTTAAACGAAGTGCATTAGTGAGTGTCAATATTAATGGTAAAACAACACCTGCACTTTGTATTGAAATAGAAAAAAGTAAAAAGGTGGACCAACAAAAATTATTTGATGAATTACTCGACATAGCAAACCAACATCAACAAACGCAAGGTATAGCGCTTTTTTATATCCATCAGGAATTCCCAATGGATATTCGCCACAACGCCAAAATATTTAGAGAAAAATTAGCAGTATGGGCTCAGGCACAAGTCTAAATATTGAGAATGAAATAAAAAATTCAATAAAAACAAGTGAAAAAACACTCAAATTAAAGTGTTAGACTCAACATACTTATACCAATGGAATTAAATAAGTGATCAGAGATTGTGCAGGAAAAATTAACACTAATAAGGCGTGAGTTGTAGGAGATAGTTGTTCTCACTTCAAAACTCACAACGCAGTTAGGGGGGATTTTAACCAGCAAGAATGATCACCTTATTAATTCTTTTGGTATTAGTCAGTCTCACATAAAAAGATAATCAACAAAGAGAAACACAATGACAGACAACCGCCCTCTACTATCTGAGCTGCTACCTCAACACCAACATATTTTGAATACATTAAAGGCACAAGTCAGCAGTGTATTTATTACCGGTGCAGGTGGGTTTTTAGGTACTGCGCTATGTCGATTTCTCCGAGCCGCAGACATAAAAGTAGTTG
Source organism: Psychromonas arctica (assembly GCF_038155225.1). Classification (GTDB taxonomy): domain Bacteria; phylum Pseudomonadota; class Gammaproteobacteria; order Enterobacterales; family Psychromonadaceae; genus Psychromonas; species Psychromonas arctica_B. The sequence goes on from NZ_JBAKBA010000048.1 coordinate 11,823, forward strand.
GTTTTGCGCGTGGTGAATACCCTCATTTAAACGCAATGGGAGTGACATTAATTCAAGGTAATTTACAAAATAAACAATCCGTTATCAAGGCAATGCAAGGTTGTGAACTTGTTTTCCATGTGGCTTCAAAAGCGGGAGTTTGGGGTGATAAAGCCAGTTACTTTGGACCGAATGTCACTGGCACAGAAAACATTATAGCGGGCTGTCACAAACACAACATAAAACATCTTGTTTATACCAGTACACCCAGCGTGACATTCAGTGGTGAAGACGAAAATAACATTGATGAATCACAGCCCTACGCAAAGCAATTCCTAAATTTTTATGGCCTCTCTAAAGCAATCGCAGAACAAACTGTAATAGAGAGTAATTCAGCCCAACTTAACACGGTTTCCTTAAGGCCACATTTAATCTGGGGTCCTGGCGATCCTCATTTAGTCCCAAGAGTGATCGAACGAGCTAAAGCAGGAAAGTTAAAATTAGTCGGGAAAGTAGATAAATTAGTTGATACTACTTATATTGATAATGCTGTCTACGCACATTTATTAGCAGCACTTGAGTTAAATAAACCCACACCTCGTTGTGCAGGCAAAGCCTATTTTATCAGTAATGACCAACCTATTCTCATGGCTGACATGTTAAACAATATATTAACGGTTGCTAACTTACCTAATGTCACAGCAAGAGTTCCTAGCGGCATTGCTTATTTTGTTGGCACGCTATTAGAATGGTGGTATTTAAGAACAAGCAATCAGAATGAACCTATCATGACACGTTTTGTAGCAAGGCAGCTATCAACCAGCCACTACTTCAATATAAGTGCCGCAAAACAAGACTTTGATTACCAAGCATTAGTGACTATTGATGAAGGGATGAAACAATTAAAACAATACTTAATCACTCAATAAATTCCCCCCTTTTGAGTCTAACTCCGTAAGGGATAAGCATTTCAAATTGAAGCTGCTGATAACCTAACAATATGTGTTCAAACAATGACTAAATGGTTTGTCGTGCGCTTTAAGATATAAATGAGCCAATTCGTTTTACTGATTACATTAAATAAGTGTTTTAAATTTTGCGCAGGAAAATGACTTAGTTTAAGACGTAAATTGAGGCCTTTCGAAGATTAACTTCGTTAATCGTCTGTCGGAGAATTAACCAAAAGATGTTAATTCTTTAATGGCTGTTTTCTTTACGAAATTTACAACGAATAAATAATACCAAAAGAATTAATAAAGTGATCATTCTTACTGGTTAAAATCTCCCCTAACTGCGTTGTGAGTTTTGAAGTGAGAACAACTATCTCCTACAACTCACGCCTTATCAGTGTTAATTTTTCCTGCGCAATCTCTGATCACTTATTTAATTCCATTGGTAGAAGTTGTTTTAACAAGTAAAATAGATCAGTTAATTAGTGTGATTGGTATTAGATTTACGCTTTAAAAATGTAAGCATATTCTGGTCTAATTGAACTGGACACTTTATCAATCTTAAGGCTTTTAAAAAATCAATTCCTTGCTATTAGTGTATAGTTACTATCTACTGTCATACAGCATAAACATCAAAAATTCTTCATTAAAATACTTATTAAAAGTGGAGCTCTATTGTTTTTTATAAAAAGTTACACAAAATAAAATCGTACAATAGTTAATCATTCTAGCTTCTTTATTTAAAGTGACATTACTTCATAAACAGCAACAAACCTTATGGTACAAAGGATTTCAAAGTGGAAAAAATAAGTACCAAAACAGAATTGCCAGAATATTCAGAAAGTATTGTTAACACGGTTAGAGAACCATTAATCGTGATGGATCAACATTTAAGAGTAATAACAGCTAGTCGATCATTCTATGATTTTTTTAGAGCTGAACCGAAAGATACGATTGGAAAATTAATTTATAACTTAGGTAATAATCAATGGGATATACCAAAGTTAAGGGATTTACTAGAAACAATTCTGCCACAAAAAACCAGTTTTGACGGATACAAGGTAGAACATGATTTTACCACTATCGGTTGGCGTACTATGTTACTAAATGCGAGACAAATTGAACATTCGCAATCAAAAGATCACATAATTTTACTGTCTATTGAAGATATTACTGAAAGAAATGCAATTCAAGAGGGACTAGTTAAAGCCAACAAAGAACTAGAAATACTAACGAAAGATTTAGGAAGAGCAGCGCAAGTTAAATCAGAATTTTTAGCAAATATGTCACATGAATTAAGAACTCCTCTCAATTCTATTAATGGTTTTTCAGAAGTGCTTTATGATGAAACCTTTGGCCCATTAAATGACAAACAAAAACAATATGTTAAAAATGTATTAGTAAGCGGCAACCACCTTTTATTGTTAATAAACGAAATATTAGACATGGCTAAAGTTGAAGCCGGAAAAATGACCCTTTCTATTTCTGAATTACCAATTCAAGAAATTTTGTACGAGATAACGGGGTTGATAAAAGATACAGCGAATAAAAAAAATCTTAAAATGATCATAGATATCTCAAAAGATTTAAAGAATATTCAAGCTGACTCATTAAAAATTAAACAAGTTCTCTACAACCTACTTTCTAATGCTATCAAATTTACACCCGATGGTGGCGAAATTGGCATTAAAGCAACGCAAACAGACACTGAAATTCAGATTGTATTATGGGATACAGGAATTGGTATTGCTTTAGAAAATATCGAAAAAATATTTGAAGGTTTTTTTAGAATAGAAACCCCCTATTCTCGTGTAACAGAGGGAACAGGATTAGGGCTACCCATAGCAAAAAAATTAGTTGAGCTTCATGGGGGTAAATTAAAAGTTGAATCGGAAGGCAATGAAAAAGGCACATCTGTTCAAATAACACTACCTATTAAACATACAACAACGGTAATTCGTGATGAAAACAAAAATAGTCATAGTTGATGATAACGCAAATAACTTGCTACTCGAAAAAGATCTTCTAATCGTAGCTGGATTTGAAGTCTATACCGCAGTCAATGCAAACGATGCAATGCAATTAATTAAAGAGGTAAAACCTCAAGTTATTGTATTAGACGTTCAACTGCCTGATATTTCAGGCTCTGAATTGGCTCGTATATTAAGATCAAGTGAAGATACGGTTTCTACTCCGATTGTTTTTGTAACCGCATCTGTATTGCAATCTGACATAGACCATTTACTTTGCATATCCGATAGCGCATATATTTCTAAACCAATAAATACGCGAACATTTTCTAAAGAAGTGAGCCAATGCATTAAATAACACTAAACACGTTTATTTAATACACACATGGAGAAATAAATGAATAACAGTTCCGTTATTTTAGTTGTTGATGATAACCCAATGAATATTGAGTTAATGGAAGCTTATCTAGAACCTAAAGGATATAAAATAATAACAGCGACCAGAGGCCAAGAAGCACTAGATATATTAGACAATCAATCAATTGACTTAATTTTACTGGATGTAATGATGCCAGGCATTAGTGGTTTTGAAGTCACGCGAAAAATAAGAAACGACAAATCTTCAAAATATATTCCTATTATTCTAATCACTGCGTTAAGTGAAACAAAAGAGCGAGTCGAAGGCATTGATGCAGGATGTGATGACTTTATTACTAAACCAGTAGATAAAAATGAACTGTGCTCTAGGGTAAAGTCTTTACTTAAAATAAAAGATTACAACGATCTAAAAGATAATTATCAACAAAAATTAGAGCTTGAAGTAGCAGCAAGAACTGAGTCTCTAGAAAAAGCAATGCTCAGCCTAAAAGCTGCTTCATTAGAAACCATTAATAGATTAACCAGAGCAGCAGAATACAAAGACGAAGAAACCGGTGCACACATACAACGCATGAGCTTATATTCTGAAGCAGTTGCTCGAAGTTATGGGCTTGATGAAACGACCATTGAAAATATATTATTTTCAGCCTGTATGCATGATCTTGGTAAAATATCGACACCCGACAACATATTGTTGAAACCTGGAAAGTTAGATGCAGCCGAATGGGAAGTCATGAAACAACATACTGTGGTAGGTGCAAAAATTCTAACGGGGTCGGATTCCGAAGTAATTCAATTAGGTGAAATAATTGCTCGTTCTCATCATGAGCGATGGGACGGTAGTGGTTATCCCGATGGTTTAAAAGGCAACGATATTCCAATTGCAGCACGTATTGTTGCCATTGCGGATGTATTTGATGCTCTTTCCTCTGAAAGGCCCTATAAAAAACCATTTTCTGAAGAAAAAACATTCTCCATCATTAAAGAAGGAAGCGGCAGTCATTTTGACCCAACTGTTGTTGATGCATTCTTTTCAATACAAAAAGAGATTTTAACAATAAAACAAAAATATGCTGATAACATAATATGAATTACGCCTTTTATGAATAGACTTATACCAATGGAATTAAATAAGTGATCAGGGATTGTGCAGGAAAAATTAACACTAATAAGGCGTGAGTTGTAGGAGATAGTTGTCCTCACTTCAAAACTCACAACGCAGTTAGAGGTAATTTTAACCAGTAAGAATGATCACCTTATTAACTCTTTTGGTATTAGGGCACTTCCTACGTGTAGCCAATATTAACACCATTGGATTTTCACGTAGCGATGTCACTCGCTTGAAAGAATAAGATTTATAGTGGTAAGGAATTTATAGCGGTATAATAATTGACGAGACTGTAATATCAACCGTTATTGAGACATGAAATAGTCATCTAGCGAACCCATCGGTCGGTTTTCTTGATAGTAACCACATCAGAAATTAATCAAACGATACTGCGTAACACATCTTCTTCAAAAGTTCTGCTTAATAAATGCCGCCTTTAAGTTCTAACTGAGTTAAATACAAACGCATTTCAAACTCCATTTGATGGTAATCGGGTAACATATGCTCACACAATTTATAAAACGCTTTATCGTGATTTTTCTCACGGATATGGCTCAACTCATGTACGACTATCATCTCTAAAAAGGCTTCAGGTGCAGTCTTGAATAGCTCACTAATCCGAATTTCATTTTTACTTTTTAACTTGCTGCCCTGCACTCTAGAAACAAAAGTATGTAGACCTAACGCATTATTAACAACATGAATCTTCTTATCATAAGTAATTTTACTAAGCGGTGATGACTTACGTAAATAACGATTTTTCAACTCCATTACATAATCCCGTAATAACTTATCATTATTAATAGTATGCTGCTCTGGGTACTTTTTAAGTAAGAATGCGCCCAACTTATCTTGATCGAGCATTGTTTGTATTTGTGACTGTACCTGGGGAGAATATGCAGAAAGGTACTTAAGTGATGTTGGTTGCTTTAATGATCTAGACATAATTGAATCTTAATAAAAATAATGAATGAAATTATAACGTACTTATTGATTATGCATTAGCTAAACTCGTTTTAAAGAAAGTTGAAAATAATAATAAAATATTAATCGTATAGAAGTAGCCAATTTTATTGCTTACCTCGCTAATACCTAACAAGTAGCTCGACCTGTTTATTTATATCGAGTTTATTTATATCGAGCTTCTATAAATAGGCCATTAACTTTGACGCTGACCTTTACAAATCTAATACACTTTTTGCTTTTAAAAGATGCAATTAAAGTAAAGCTTTTAAAGACAAACTAACGCCAGATAATAATAATAAAACAACCGCGATACGTTTAATCACTTGAGGTGATATTTTAGGAGGATAGCGCTTGCTCAATACTGCGACAATAAATACACATGGTAAACCCGCTAAACTAACCCAAAGCATTGACTCAGTAATTTGACCGCCGACTCCCATAATAACAATTCGTAGTAGGCAAGAAAGGAAGAAAACGCTGAGTAATGTTGCGCGAATGACACTCAAAGCAATAGGTTGACGATACATTAAATAAGAAATAGGTGGTCCAGACGTTGAAAACAAGCCTCCAAATATCCCTGAAATACCACCAAACACAAAATACACCCAAGGTCGTGAGGGTTTGATGTCTTTCTTAGGCTTCACTAGGCTCATTAAACAAGCCAGAATGATGCTTATGCCCAATAATAGTTGCAGCCAGTGCAAAGCGTTGCTTCCGAAAAAATTCAATAAATAAACTCCAACTGCAATCATTGGGGTTGAAGCAACGAAGTAAACAATGAAGTTCTTTGCATTAACTTGCTTCCATACCCCACCATATAAACTTGTTGCTGCATTCACCATACTCAACACACTTACAGAAAAGGCGGCGACCTCTAATGGTACGAGAGAAAATAACGCAGCAACACTCATCACAATCAAACCAAACGCAAACCCAGTTATACTTTGAACGTAGCTTCCAACAACAAATACGAAAAGAAGCCATATAGAAATATCATGCATAGAAATCTCAACTAAAAAATGATGAATAAAATGGTTTATTATTGTCCATGAAACCTTTGAGGAACACTCAAAAAACAGAGCGTAAACATGCGAAAATCACACTCACTCGTTATACTAAACCTTATTTAAGTAAAGTATTTAATAAAGTGTTAGGCCATCACATCAAACTTTATCACTTCACCTTTATGACTAAAAATCACAAAATATCTTAACGTGAGTGAATGTCCATTAATTATTGTTTAAACCCAATAGCATTTCATATAGGATTTAACCATATTAAGCTCAAATAATTAGGACAAAAAGCATGGATATAAAGCTACGACCTATTCGTTATTTTATTGCAGCTGCGGAGTGTGGCAGCCTATCTGAGGCCGCCAACAAACTTCATATCTCACAACCCAGTATTTCAGCTGCTATTATAGAAATAGAGAAAACGCTCGATCTACAATTATTTGTACGCTATCCCTCCAAAGGTATCCGATTAACAACACAAGGCATTAAAGTGTTAGAAGAAGCGAGAATACTGATAAGGCATGCTGAGTCATTTCGCGCTGCAACAAGCGCGGTTAAATCACAACTTGTCGGCAACATTTCTATCGCTTTCTTTATGAATTTAGGCTCCAATTATTTATCAGAAATTATTAGAACATTTAAAGAAAAATACCCTGATATCAATGTCCACATTCACGACTTAGATCAAGCGGCCATTTTTGATGCACTCAGTAGCGGTAAAGTAGAGCTAGCATTAACTTTTGATTTAAACATCCCTAAATCAATGAAAACAAAATATATTGCATCAAGAGAACCCTATGCCCTATTACCAATCGATGATCCTCTCGCACAACAAGATGAAGTACAGCTCAAAGAACTTGTGCAACGCCCTTTTATTTTAATGGACCTGCCTTATACAAATGACTATTTCATCTCGCTGTTTGCAAAAAAGAAATTATCCCCCAATATTCGTTACCGCACCACATCATTTGAAACTGTAAGAACATTTGTTGCCAGTGGTTTAGGTGTTTCCGTATTAAACTTGAAACCCAAATCTACGGTCACCTATAATGGTAACAAGGTGGTGATTAAACCAATCAAAGATAAAGTCGACCCACTTAATATTGTACTTATACATTACAGTCGACTAGAGCCACGACGCATTGCAGATATATTTTCCGCTCATATCGAATCATTTTTTGAAGCAGCGTCATAAGCTGCTTCAAAAAATCTAAATATAGTCGACATATTAAGTATAATTAATCAGATCTAAACTCTCTTCTAAGGTTGTATTAGCAATCGGTACTGAACTATTAGCACCGTGGCTAACTAAATCATGTAATGGCTTTTGTCGACAGCGATTAATCGAGACATGAAACACATCATGTCTATTATAATAGCCGGCCATATCATGGTGCTGTTTTAACTCCACAAGACTACTAATATCTAAATCCGCTATAACAAGTCCCTCTCGGTCGGATAAAGTGTCACCCAACGTGGTGCCATTAGGCGTGACAATCATAGAAGCAGATCTTGGAGAAGCTTCTAAAATGGCTCTAGCTTCATCGTCATCACATAATAAAGCTATATTTTCATCTGTTATAAAACCTGCAGAGACAACTGAAAACACTTTAGCTTCAAAACAATGTGCTGCTGCACGCACTCGAATTGCATCTGCCAAATCATAAGGTTCTGAATCACGAGGATCTTTAAATGGCCAAATAGGTGGATAATTAGCACAATGAATTTCCTCACCTTGTGCCATCAGTGCATAGCGCGACAAAGGGTTACCATTTTCACCACAAATCAAACCACCGACTCGTCCAAACGGCATATCTACGACAGACAGCCCTGCGCCATCACCGCGATTCCACGTTAATTTTTCATAAAAAGTAGGCACTAGTTTACGATGATGATTGACGATGATACCTTGTGCATTAATCAATATCATTGAGTTCCACAAACACCCTGCTGAGTATGAAGCAACTTCTGAAAAGCCTAGAGATACGGCTATTTTCTGTTGTGCAGCCGCACTTGCAATGGCTTTAATTTCCGGTCCATCAACACGTAACGATGAAGCGGCAAATTTAACAAAGTTTTCATGTCCTTTTATAGGGCTTGATAACGCATTCCAAATGGGAAAACCAGGAATAAAACTCTCTGGAAATACAATAAGTTCAACACCGGCTTCAGCAGCTTCAGTTAAATACTTAATGGCTTTCTTTACGCCTCCGGCAGGATCAAAAAACTCTGAAGAAACATGAGCGGCAGCCACTCGAACGGGATTATTTTGTTTAGTACTTGAAGTCATAGGACTTTTCCTTTCTTATTCTTAAATATTTTAAATTAAATAATTTGAATTCAATATGTGTTCTATTCAATGCAGTTATTACATTGATGATTCAATTTTGAAGAACAACTTGGTTATCATTAGTAATATCTGACTCAGGTAACGTTTGATGTTTAACCTTGTCACGATACGTTAACCCCATTCGGATAATCATTGTCAGGATCGGTACTAAGCCTATCCACACACTATGAGTTAACAAATAAGCGATTAAAGACAATGGCCCTGCAAACGCATAAACTAAACGTTCACGTGAGCTTAGTTTTCGTCCAATGGCACCGTAAACAACCCCAGCCGTTAAAATAGACGCACATAAGAACACCACAAGTCCAAGCACTGCTTGTACAGTAATATTGGTAGGATCCAAAATACTAGGAATAGAAACAAAGACAAAAGGCACAAGTAAAGCACAGCTCCCAAGCTTCGCAGCTTCAATGGCACTGCGTATAAAGCTACCTCCAGAGATTCTAACGGCAACTAAAATACCGACAGCAACAGGGGGTGTAAGAGCAGAGAAGATCGCAAAATAAAAGCCATACATGTTTGCAGCAATAGGTGATAACCCTGCATCAATTAATCCTGGGACAACAATGATGGCAATCAACGCATAAGCGGCAGGAGTAGGTAACCCCATACCGACGATCAGGGAAACGCCCATACCAATCAGAAGAGCAATAACAATATTACCGTCAGTGTAAGCTGAGATGAGGTGCCCCGCTGAAACACCAAGACCTGTTGTTGTTAAGGTTTGCACAACCAGTCCAATAGCAGCAAGCACAACCGTTAATTGCACCGCTGTCTCTAAGCCTGTTAAACAGCCTTTCATTAACTCTTTAATATTTGGGCGGAACTCAGCAGGACGAGCAAACGATAATAGAACAACCAGTAACCCACCCCAAAAACCAGCCATCGCAGGCGAGTAGCGCAACACTAGCAATACAATTAAAACGGTAAAAGATAAAATAAATGACGGTAATGTCCATTTAATCTTTCGCCAATTAATTTTATATTTTTGTGAAACATTACGCGGTTTATGACCCACTAAACTATATAGGGCAATACTGATTGCAAACATATAAAGCAAACCTGGGATAATCCCTGCAATCACGACTTCAATGTAAGAAACACCCAATATTACGGCCATTAAAAAGGCCCCTAGCCCCATAATAGGCGGCAATAACTGGCTACCCGTTGAAGACATAACTTCAATGGCTCCCGCTTCATCAGCAGTGAACCCATTTTTCTTCATCGTAGGAATCGTCATCACACCAGACAGGGCAATATTACTAATTGCTTGGCCTGTCACCATGCCTATCAATGTACTTGCAACAACAGCTGAATAAGCCACGCCGCCCTTAACAAGTAAACCAATCGCTTGCCCTAGCTCACCAAAGGTATCAATAACACGAGTACCATGAAGTAAACCACCGTAAACAAGTAACAAGAAAATCATATCAGCAGACAGCGGCATATAATTAAGTACACCTCGAGGACCACCGATACCACCAAGAAAACTAATGGCTACATTTAATGGTTGTTGACGTGACGTTAAAGGCTCGGGTAACAAATGCCCAAATGTCATATAAGCAGCACCTATAAGACAAACAAGGGCGATCGTTGCCCCCCACATCCGCCATGTGATTAAAATAACAGAAGCAATAAGGCATGCCCCCGCAATCAATGCATCATTCTCAACAAAAGGCTGCGTAATTTCTAATGTTTCTGCATTTGCATAAAGAAAGACACCCGCACCTGTTGCAAGAACCAGACTAACAAGAGAAGTAACAATATCGATCACTCTAGACAATGACGACTTATCTGCAGCGCGATTCCCCAAAATCAACAGCGCACCAAGAATGAGTACCGCCGTTAAATGCATCGTGTAATGCTTCATTGCACCATGCACGCTGACCCAAAGTGTAATCATGTGGTAAGTGAGAAGACTTCCCCCTACCAACCATAAAGCCCAATGACTTAATGTCATCATTTTTGATTTATTTGCTAACATACCTAGACCTTTAGTTCGTAATTAAACGACAAACGAAAAACGATTAAAACTATTCAAGAAAAATTTAATCTATAAGGCCTAATTCTTTATAAGCTCGTAATGCACCTGGGTGAATATTTTCAAGTCCAATTTTGGCAATTGTTGCAAGAGTTTGCTTATCCCATATTTTTGCAACTGCGCTATATTTACCTAATTCAATCCCTGACTGTAACCATAACTTAGTCATCTCATAAGCATCTTCCTCTGGGAAAGATTTATGTACCGATAACAAGGTATAGTTACCAAAGCTAGTGACGGGTTTAGGTTGATTAGCAACAGTATTAGCAGGTAAAACTTGAATACTAAAAGGAGCCCCTGTTTTATCGATATAAGACTGGATGTCTTCTTTATCAATATCGATAAACGTATAATCTCTACCCGAACTTTCTAATGTTTTAAATGGACCCGCTTGCAAAGTAACACTGAAATCACGATTACTATGAGTCACAAGTGTCCCGATATCGGCTTTACCATCTAAGATAGCATTGATATTTTGAGCAGGACCGAGTGCATCAAACGATTTCAATTTTTTAGTTATCCCCCAACCATCAAGCATCATGCGTTGATGCATACCCCATTCATTTTGACTCAACAAACCAACAGCAACACGCTTACCAATAAAATCATCTTTACTTTTAATAGAGGGATCTAAAGTAACAAACATATTACTGGTTCGGCTCATTACCCCTAATGCACGAAAGTCGTTTACAGCTTCCATTGGCTTAGGGAAAAAAGGAGATATACCTTTTTTTGCGGCCCATTCAACCACTTGCCCTGAACCAATAATAGTGTTTTTCCAAAGTTGCGGAGATGATGCCAAATACCTAACATTGTAGGTAAACCCCGGTGTCTCTACTGCAGTAGGGGCTATCTTATCGGTGTAATCACTAGCATAATTTTGCATGGTTGCCCAAGCGAGATAAGGACCAGAGCCTGAAGGAGAAATTAAAATATCAACTTTGTTAGGCGCGGCAGTAACGGAAAGAGAGGTGGAAAGTAAACATATTGCAGAAATCGTTAAAGCAAAAGTGTTATTAACAAGCTTTTTCATAGTAGTACTCCTGTAGTGTTATAAAGACATTCCTTAGTCGGTTTTATAATAAGAATTGTTAACGACTAAACAATTGCTAAAAATAGTCTAAGAGCTACGCTTCCAAGTGTATAGCATGTTATTTATTACAACTAACAAGGAAAAAACTATGAACCAAAAAGTGCACTAGATAGGTGCGATAAAATTATTTTTTGCAATATTATGAGGCGTTTTTGCCGAGAATTTACGGTGAATTTAACGAAAAACAGTCATTTTTCGTTAAATTAAGAAATTTAATGATTAGAAATTATTTTTTAAAAAAGTCATAAAAATCGTATTATTAATCGGTTTTTTCCCTAATTTGTATCAATATCCCTTTAGCTAATATCAATACGCCTTAAACTCATACCAGAATCATCATTCCTGAAACACTCGATAAATATTCAATTAGAATCCTAAAGGGTCAAATTTTGATGTGTTATTAAACGGGGAAAATAGCATAAAGATATTAGTGAAATTGAAGATAAAACAAACACAAGCATCCCCTTCTAACCTTTAAATGGATCAAGTTTTCACATTCACATTATTCAAAAATAAGACATAACCAATACCAATCAAACCAAAACGTGAGTTGATGTCCTGTTTTTTTGAATCTTTATATAAAATTTCGCTAGCATTAACTTAACGCAAAGCACTGCAAAAGGATGAGTAAAAGCAAACAAGAAAAAATGAAGAAGCTTGAACTGGATTGGAAAACGATCGGTATCAGTCTTTTACCGCCTTTTTTGTCTGGTAGATTTAACTTTAAAAAATTACATTAAAAGTTAAAAGCTCTGTATTCAAGCTTGGGGTATTGAAGGAAAGGAAAGGACACACACATACAAAGAATGCAGACTAAAGTCAGCGCCCCGAAGTTAAAGCTTGTTTTATTAGGTTGCTAATATCATCGTTCACAAAAAAAGATCAATAATGGAGTCAGAAATTGCGCAGGAAAAATTAACACTAATAAGGCGTGAGTTGTAGAAGATAGTTGTTCTCACTTCAGAACGCAGTTAGGGGTGATTTTAACCAGCAAGAATGATCACCTTATTAATTCTTTTGGTATTACTATTCATCACAAGAGAAACTACCCTGTGTGGAGTCCCATGTAAGTTGTTGTGGAAGCTGGAAGTTAGACACCTCCAGCTAGCCAATTAGCTTTATTAGAACGGTAACTGCTCACCATTAAAACTATAAAGGTTTCCCGTATTCTCAATAGATAAATTCCGAATAACTTTCATAATTCCGAGTGCCGAATCAACAACATTTTCACTTGCTGTAGATCCGCCCATATCTGTTTGAACCCAACCGGGATGAACAGCCACCACAGCGACATTATCATTAACAAGTTCTTTTGATAAATTCACTACTAGCATATTGGCTGCTGCTTTAGACATTCGATAACCATACCAATCGACACTTTGTTCTAGCGACAAAGATCCCATAGCAGAAGAAATAACCGCTATCTTACATAAGCTTTTTTTATTCATTAGAGGTAAAAAGCAATGAGTTAAATATAGTGGCCCAAGTGAATTCACTTTAAAACACATTTCAGCATTAGCATAATCAATACTATGAATACTTGTATTTTCTCGATCCAAATATCCCGCATTATTTACTATTAAATCTAACTTAATATTTTCCTCGCTAAGTTTACCTGCCAACGTCTTAATATTTTCAGGACAAGTGATATCCATTAATTCAAGAAATAATTTATCAGGAAACTGACCTTTCAATGAAACTAAATCAACCGCCGATTCTAGATTTCTACAGGTAGCAATGACCGTCCATCCATTTATCAAGTATTGTTTTGTTAATTCGAAACCGATGCCTCTATTAGCGCCAGTTATTAATACAACTACGTTATTCATTATTTACCTATAGATCTCACGAGGCTGAAGAATTTCTCATTCTCAGCCCGAATTTTAATTATAAAAACACAGTATTTTATATTTACTTTAAATTCAAATAAATTATTGATTTTTCAATATTGTGGGACATATATGGTTACCACTTACCCCACTATTTATCGTGAAAGTTTATGACGGTCTATTACTTATTCACTGACTAATCCACACGAATAAACAAACAGAACTAGAAAGATGATTGTTATCTTAAATTCAATGTTAAGGAATGGAGTATTGTGGGAAGCGCCAAAAGTGTAAAATTAACTATTGACGCTATAGTCTCTTGTTAGGCGATTTTTTAATATTCAACAGGTCCAAAATGGACTCCATATTCAACAGTATGTAATACGAGTTTATTTATACATTTTATTCTAATCTTTGAATCTAAAAGAGGCCGATCAAATAAAGCAAGGTTCTTAATTATCTTCATACCTTCATATTCTTGCAATTGAGGTATCCGCCTATGAGATAACCCATATGTTGTCTCAAATGGCATTCCACCTGAACGTAAAAGGCTAAAATAAGATGGAAAAATTATACCGTCATAACCATTGTTCTTAGCCAATCTACTGATCTCTCTAGATATTTCGTATGAATGTTTTCCTGCTAAGAAAAGCATATGAACAGCCATATCTAGGCTCTCGAATTCGGTAAACTCTTCTTGAAGAACTACAGATAAGTCGAGAAGTTTTAAGTCTTGAGCTGCTTCAAATGTTGCTACATAAATATCATCTTCAGAACTAACTCTACACTCATGAATACAGACTTCTAAGTCCTGTGAACCATACAAAATAGGCAACTCAGAAGAGTCCAACCTACCACTTCCAGAATAATTAATCGGAGCAGTATCATATTCAGATTCAAGGCTTGGTTTTTCTGGATTAACCCTTATACGATAGAACGAGTCGTCTTTTTTCAAGTAAGTTGAAGGGTATTCATTAAGAATTCTATCAATCGTTAATTCTCTTGTATCTTTATTTTCAAGATCCTTTAACGGTTCTACTTCTCCAATCATCCATAGCCTTGGCCCATAATGAAAGAAACCAATACCTATAGCTTTTTCAAAAAGCCCTATATCTTCTTCAAGCCAGCTCGATGGAGTAATATTAGTTTTCTGATGTTCGTTAAATTGAATTATTGGAGCTGCGCCAAATTTACAACGATGCAATGTTCCCCAAACAAAAAACCTATGTGCTAGCTGCGCAATAACTGCAGCATTTAGTTTTCTACCTGAAGTATTTCCACAATTTTCACAAGGCTCTTCACTTTTAGTACCCATCTGAAAAGCGCTGAGTTTTAACCCTTCATCATTAAAACACTCTGAACAAAGCAATATCAATTACTCCTTAATGCAATCAGTTAAAATAATAAGCACACCTGACGAGAATGTAGAACTTCTCATTTTCAGCCTGTTTATTTTAAATAAAAATGACAATAGCTTATATTTACTTGAGATTAAATAGATTATTTTGTTTTATTAACTAATTGATTAAATTGAGTCATAAATGGGATTAGAGGGCTAAATATACGGGATTTATTGAGTTAAGGGCTTAGCCATTGATGATTTATTAAGAATTGGCTTTATCTTGGCCGCGTAGAGTGAATTTATTCATGACTTTAGTCACCGTAATATTATCGATTTTTACTTTAAAGAAAGTTGAAAAGTACGTTCAAAGTTAAAAGCTCTGTATTCCCATGAGGTGCATTCGAAGAAAGGAAAACACACACATGCAAAGAATGCAGACTAAAGTCAGCGCCCCAAATTCAAAGGCTACAAATTGACGATTAAATTTGATCTGCCGTTGAATGCATATATCTTTCCCGTCAATAAAACTGGCGGCAACGGCAAAAAAACGGTCGAAAGAGAGAGCATCGATCAAACTCGGTGACGGTGACAGTTTAGTCACTTCTTGTGCCTGTGGATTTATAAAAAGTATAAGTAAAGGACCTTGTCACAGTTCCAAAGCCAAAGGGATCAATAGTCCGAGCAGTAATGAGTTTTTAACCAGACAAGGTTTGATATCATTAAAGGATTTGTGGATTAATCTTCACTATTCATCATAAGATGAACTGCCCGGTGCCACATGCACGGAGGTGTGGGGCTGGAGGATAGATATCTCCGACTACCCGATTATATGTTTAATTATTAAGATATTATTGACTTACTTTTAAATAGAGTTTTACTGCATGACAAGCAGATGTGTTTATATCGAGGATCTGAGTGAGATGTTAATGGCTGAAAAATAACTTTTTCAGAACTACATGAATAACATTTAGCATTTTCATCATCACTTATTTTACACTCTGGATATTTGTCCAAATACTCTGACAAAGTCGGTAACTTATCCCAATCGTCATGCTGTTTAGGCGAATATAATGCATAGTAATAAAATGCGAAAACTGCAACAAAACAGCCTAAACCAATTAAGAATTGCATAAATATACTCCTGACACGAATGACATATAACGAGGCTGTAGAATTTCTCATTTTCAGCCTGTTTATTTTAAATAAAAATGACAGTAGCTTACATTTACTTGAGATTAAATAGATTATTTTGTTTTTATTAACTAATTGATTAAATTGAGTCATAAATGGAATTAGAGGGCTAAATATACGGGATTTCTTGAGTTAAGGGCTTAGCCATTGATGATTTATTAAGAATTGGCTTTATCTTGGCCGCGTAGAGTGAATTTATTCATGACTTTAGTAACCGTAATATTATCGATTTTTACTTTAAAGAAAGTTGAAAAGTACATTCAAAGTTAAAAGCTTTGTATTCAAATGTAGGGCATAAAAAGAAGATAAACACACACATGCAAAGAATGCAGACTAAAGTCAGTGCACAAAAGTCAAAGGCTATCGATTGAATTTGATCATTGGATCTGCCGTGACGGTTTAGCCATTTCTTGTGCAAGTAGATTTATAAAAAGTATAAGTAAAGGACTTTGTCGTAGTTCGAAAGCCAAAGGGATCAATAGTGCGAGCAGTAATGAGTTTTTAGCTAGACAAGGTTTGATGTCATTAAAGGATTTGTGGATTAACATTCACTATTCATCATAAGATGAACTGCCCTGTACGGAGCTGGAGGTTAGCTACCTTCGGCTACCAGATTAGAGCTATGTTACGCATGCCAATTTATATCAATTTTTTTATGGGTTGCAACACAGTCCCGTAAATAAAGGTTTATAAGGCTTTGATAAGGAACGCCAGATTCCTCTGCCATTCCTTTAAAATAAGAGATAACATCTTCTCCAAGACGCATTGTCACCGGTTTTTTCAATTTACTAGCGTATGGATTTTTACGCGATTTCATTGTAGATAAATCATATTCTGCTTTCATAATTAATGCCCTCGCTGATAGTTTTTACTTTCATTTTTAGTTGCTTTTCGAGCCGAAATTAATCTAATAATATTTCCACCGTCGCGTTCACAATGGCAAATAAGTAATAGATTCGTTTCATTGCTCATTCCAAGCATTAAAAAACGATCTTCGGAATCGGAGTTCTCTTGATCAAAGAACTGTAATGCGAAATCATCAAAAAATACGGATTTAGCTTCCTCAAAAGAAACACCGTGCTTTTTGACATTTGTTACAGCTTTCGCTGTATTCCATTCGAACTTTATCATATGTACATTGTATGTACGCGGAAGGTAAATGTCAAAGTAGCTCTAACGATAGCTGTAGAATAACTTATTTTCAGCCTGTTTATTTTAAATAAAAATGAGGAATTTATTGAGTTAAGGGCTTTACCCTTGGCTTAATGTAAATTATTCCTTAACTTCTCGCTGCTCAGGAAAGAAATGAACAAAACAGTATATTCCCCATTGATGATTGATTAAGAATTAGCTTTATCTTGGTCGCGCAGAGTAAATTTACTCATAACTTTATTCACCGTAATATTATCGATTTTTACTTTAAAGAAAGTTGAAAAGTACATTCAAAGTTAAAAGCTTTGTATTCAAATGTAGGGCATAAAAAGAAGGAAAACACACACATGAAAAGAATGCAGACTAAAGTCAGCGCCCCAAAGTCAAAGGCTACCAATTGACGATTGAATTTGATCATTGGATCTGCAGTTAAACGCTTATGTCTTTCCCGTCAATAAAACTGACGACAATGGCAAAAAAACGGTCGAAAGTGAAAGCACCCATCAAACTCGGTGACGATGTCTGTTTAGCCATTTTTTGTGTAATACCATTCCGCCTAATTATGTGATCTAATATATTCAATTATTAACTAATTATAT